>NZ_JBEZFP010000162.1:0-19877 GCF_040649515.1 Streptodolium elevatio | reverse complement strand
AGCTCGGCCTGGGTTTGGCCGGGCAAGGTCCGCAACGCGGCGAGCGTGCGTGCCACGGTTCGCGGGCCCGGCGAGAATTTGAAGACACGACCTAGGCCAAGTCCTCGATGAAGGCCGCTAGTTGGGCGAGGTTGCGGCATTCGACCATCGGCACGATCCGGTCGTACGTCGAGGACGCCGAGTCGCCGGTGTCCCAGTCACGGCGCGGCTCCGGGTTCAGCCAGTGCGCGCGCCGGGCGGTGTCGGCCAGCTTGGCCAGGGCCGGCAGGGCCAGTTGGCCGTAGTTGGAGCGCGCGTCGCCGAGGATGAGCAGCGCGGTCTTGGAGCCGACCACGTCCGGGTAGCGCTCGGCGAACAGTTCGAACGCGCGGCCGTAGTTGGTGCGCCCGCTCACCCACACGAGGTCCGCCTCGGAGGTCATGCGCTTCATCGCGTCGGCGACGTCCACGCCCGGCGCGAAGTAGCCGGTGACCTCGTCGAGGTTGTCGATGAAGGCGAAGACCCGGACCTTGCTGAACTGCTCGCGCAGGGCGTACGCCAGCAGCAGCGTGAAGTGCGCGAAGGACGACACGGAGTCGCTCACGTCGCACAGCACCACCAGCTCGGGTTTGTGCGGCCGCCGCGGGCGGTGGTACGTACGCACCGGCACGCCGCCCGTCGACAGCGACGCCCGCACGGTCCGCCGGAAGTCCAGCCGCCCGCGCCGCCCCGCCTTGTGCTTGACCGCCAGCCTGGTGGCCAGCCGCCGCGCCAACGGATGGACGGCGCGCCGCAGTTCGGCCAGGTCCGCGCGCGTCGCACGCAGGATGTCGATGTTCTCCAGAGGCGGCCGCACCGCGACCTTGGCGACGCGCTCGACGGAGGTGTCCTCGGCCAGCCGCCGCCGGACCTCCGCGGTGATCATGTCCTGGAGGGCCGTGAGGCGGTCCTCCAGGGTGCGCCGCGCGGTGCGCTCGGCCAGCCCGCCGCGCTCCTGGCCGGCCAGCACCGCGCGCAGCAGCCCGGCCATGAGGGTGCGCGGGTCGAGGGCAGCACCGACGGTGTACGCCGACCAGGTCTGCCGCGGCGCCCCCGCCGGCGACCTCCCGTACGCCGCCACCGCCTCCCGCACCAGTTGCCGCATCCCGGCCTCGTCGCCGTCCAGCAGCAGGTCGAACAACCGCTCGCGCATCTCGTCGGCCACCGGGTCGGGCGGACGCGGTCCGCCGCGCGGGCGCTCGGGCCGCTCGGGCGGCGGCCCCGCCGCGCCGTCCCCGATCGCGGCCGGGAACCACAGGTCGAAGAGCGTGTCGAAGGTGGCCCGGTGGGTGGGCCGTTTGACGAGGGTCGCGGCGTACGCGGCCCGCATCGCCTGCCGGTCGACCAGGTCCAACACCGTCAACGCCCGTGCGGCGTCCAGGCCTTCGGCCAGCGAGACGGGGAGCCCGGCGCCGCGCAGGGCGTCCAGGAAGCCCACGTGCCGTTCCAGGAGCGCCATGCCGCTAGCCCAGCCCGGCGATGGGAAGGCCCAGCTCCTTGGCCGCGCGGTTCTGGTCCGACACGTGCTTGAGGACCACGCCGAGGGTACGCGCGATGGCGTCCTCGTCGAGCGTGTCGGCCTGGAGCGCGAGCAGGGTCCGGGCCCAGTCGAGCGTCTCGGCGATCGACGGCGATTTCTTGAGGTCGAGCGCACGCAGCGTCGCCACGGTGCGCACCAGCTGCTCGGCCAGCGCCTCGGTGATGCCCGGGACCTGGGCGAGCACGATTTCGCGCTCGCGCTCCGGGGTCGGGTAGTCGAGGTAGAGGTACAGGCAGCGGCGCTTGAGCGCCTCGGACAGCTCGCGGGTGGCGTTGGAGGTCAGCACCACGAAGGGCCGGCGGATCGCGCTCACCGTGCCCAGCTCGGGGATCGTGACCTGGTAGTCGGAGAGCACCTCGAGGAGCAGGCCCTCGACCTCGACGTCGGTCTTGTCCGTCTCGTCGATCAGCAGGACGGTCGGCTCGGTGCGGCGGATCGCGGTCAGCAGCGGCCGGGCGAGCAGGAACTCGTCGGAGAAGATGTCGTCGTGCGTGTCGGACCAGTCCTGGCCCTCAGGGGTGGCCTGGATGCGCAGCAGCTGCTTGCGGTAGTTCCACTCGTAGAGCGCGCGGCCCTCGTCGAGCCCTTCGTAGCACTGGAGGCGTACCAGGTCGGCGCCGGTCGCCGCCGCGACGGCCTTGGCCAGCTCGGTCTTGCCCACCCCCGCCGGGCCCTCGACCAGCAACGGCTTGCCGAGGGCGTCGGCCAGGAAGACGGTGGTGGCGATGTGCCCGTCGGCCAGGTACTCGCCCTCGGCCAGGCGGCTCCGCACATCCTCCGGAGAGGCGAACAAGGACGTCACGGCGGCTCCCTCGGCCTGCGGTTTCACCCGGCAAGTGCACTTGACTTGGTCAAATGATACTGCCCGGGCCGCGGCTACCGGAGGGCCGCCGTGCGCAGCTCCACAAGGAGCGCCTCGACCCGCCCGCTGTCGGGCCGCTCGGGCAGTACCGAATCGACCGCGTCGAGCGCCGCGATCTCCTTGTCGAACAGCGCCGAGAACGCCTCGGGGTCACGGGCCGCGAGTTCGCCGGCGGCGAAGAGTTCGTCGCGCCGCGCCGACATGTCGATGGTCAGGCGGCCGGTCGTGAGCAGCCCGTGCGCCTGGCGCAGCAGCCGCATGCAATGCCGCCCGTGCTTGGCCGTGCGGCGCGCGGTGTCCGCCGAGAAGCCCTCCTTGCCGGCCTCGTGGCGCGACAGGAGCTTGCGGGACTGCTGGAGCGCGTAGCCGCCGTACGCGCCGCGCACGCACGGTGTCGACAGGAACGCCTCGCGGATCGCGATCAGCTCGCGGCCGGCATCCGTGGCGACGACATAGGAGTCCAGCCACAGCAGTTCGCTCACCGTCGGGTTGCCCTTGAGCGCGAGCGTGGCGAACTTGTACAGCTCGTGCATGGTGACGTCCGGGTGCGTGGTGACGCGGGAACCGGTCAGCACGCTCGGCCCGCTCAGCCCGAACACCTCCGCGGGCGCGGCGATGTAGACGCCGAGCCGGTCCTCGTCGGAGCCCTCGGTCGCCAGGCCGTATGCCGTCGACCCCACCACGCCCACCAGCAGTTCCCCGGTCATGCGCACGAGTATCGGGCACGGTACGCGCGGCGGCGTACGGGTTTTGCGCGGTGCGCGCGGTGCGGCCTCGCGTCGACTCGGTGCGGCCCCGGCAATCGGTACAGGACCCGGCGATCGGTACGGGACCCGGCGATCAGTGCCGTGCCGGCCTCAGCGGTTGGCGGCGGCCACGATCATGAGCGTGCCGAAGATCACCGCGAAGCCGAGCACGTAGACCGACAGTCGGATCCACATGCCGTTCTCGCGGCTCTTCTCGGACTCGGAGTTGGCCATGGGGGCGTCCTTTCCTGCGGCGGCACGTGTCGGTCAGTGGGGTGGTGCCGACGGCACGCACGCGGTGAAGGCGACCATCGCGGGCGCCGCGTGGACCATGAGGAACTCGACCGGCACGTGGTCGTCGGCGGACTCCATGACATGCGGCATCGCGGAGTCGAAGTGCGCGACGTCGCCGGGCGCGAGCAGGTGCGTCGTGCCGTCGAGGGTCAGCCGGAGCTGGCCCTTGAGCACGTGCAGCCACTCCTCCCCCGGGTGCACGCGGGCCGGGCCGGTCGCGCGGCCCGGGGGCACGCGTACCCGCAGCGCCTGCATGCCGCGCCGCGGGCTGCCGGCCCGCCAGTACGTCCAGCCGTGCGCGCGGAACGGCTCCGCGTTCTTCGCACGGATGACCGTCTCCTCGCCGCCGGCGCGTTCGCCGAGCAGGATCGACACGGTCGTGGCGTACACCCGCGCAAGGGTGAGGAGGGCGGGCAGCGACGGCTGGCGCCGCTCGTTCTCGAGGCGGGAGAGATAAGCGATCGACAGGCCGCTGACTCCGGCGGCATCCTCGAGCGTCAGCCCGTGGCCGAGCCGGGCCTGCTTCAGACGTTCGCCGAGGCCCGGCGCCGCGGTCTCGGAGACCGGTTCGGCCGGGGGCTGCGACACGGACGTTGTTCCGGGCATACCATCACGCTAACCACGTGTCTACCACGCTGGCAATTTTCTTGCCCAGGAGGCAAAACCCGATGGACATAGCCCTGCTTCAGGCGCAGTCGCAGCTCATCATCAGACAGAACTTCCGCCTGATGGTGAACCAGTACGTCGTGCACCTCGTCAACCCGGACGGGACGCACGGCCAGGTCGTCGCCTACGCCCAGCAGAAGCGCGGCAAGCTCAAGGAAGAGGTCATCCTCTACACGGACGACTCGAAGCAGTACGAGCTCGCCCGCTTCAAGGCCCGCCAGATGCTCGACATCCATGCGCAGCACGACGTCACCGCCGTCGACGGTACTCCGCTGGGCATGTTCTCCAAGAACGTGAAGAAGTCGTTCATCCGCTCGACGTGGCACCTGGAGCGGCCGGGCGCCGAGCGCTCGACCGGCCAGGAGCGCAGCCTCTTCGGTGCGATCCTGCGGCGCGTGTGGGGCTTCATCCCGTACGTCGGCGCGTTCCTGCCCGCCCCGACGTACCACTTCGACTTCGTGGGCGACGACACGCAGACCCCGATGCTGCACATCGAGCGCCAGATGAAGCTGCGGGACCAGTACTTCGTGACGTTCACCGACCCGACGCTGGACCGCCGCCTCGGGCTGTGCGTCGCGGTCGCGATGGACGCCATCCAGAACCGCTGACCGCGGCCGTCTCCGGGCGCGAAGCCGCCTCCACCGGTCCTCGGACCGAAGCCGTACGGGCCCGCCGCATCCCCGCGGCGGGCCCGTACGGCTGCTGCCGCGCGCGACGCGTCGGCGCCGCGCGTCAGACCGTCTCGTCCTCCGGTACCAGCACGGGCGTGTCCACCCGCAGCACCTCGCCGCGGAAGAACCGCGGCGACCGCCGGGCGGTGACCTCCATGAAGACCACGCCGAGCAGCAGCACGCCGACGCCGATGACGAACACGCTGCCGATGCCGAGCACCGAGCTTCCGCTGCCGTAGTCGGGGCTCCACGCGTCGATCAGCGTCTTGACGAAGATGGCGCTCAGCATCAGGCCGCCTACCAGCGGCATGAGCCCCTTGATGAACAGCTCGCGCGCGGACCGGCGCAGGTCCTTGCGGAAGTAACGCACCGACGAGAACGCGGTCAGCGCGTAGTAGAAGCAGATCATGAGGCCCAGCGCGGCGATCGTGTCCTCCAGGACCGACGTGCTGACCAGCGTCATGACCGTGTAGAACGCGCCGGTGACGATGCCCGCCGCGATGGTCGCGAAGCCGGGGGTCTTGAAGCGCGGGTGCACGCGCGCGAAGGCGGCCGGCAGGGCCTCGTACGTCGCCATCGCCAGGGCGGTGCGGGCCACCGGGATGAACGTCGTCTGGAGGCTCGCGACCGAGCTGGCGAGCACGGCGATGAACAGCAGGATGCCGAGCCCGGAGCCCAGCACCGGGTCGGCGAGCTTCGCGAAGATGTTCTCGTCGTCGGTGTTGAGGCCGAGCCCGGTGTCGCCGACGCCCGCGACCATGAGCGTCGCGATGCCGGTCATCAGGTACGCGCACACGATCACGACGAGCGTCACCATCGCGGCCCGGCCGGGCACCTTGGGGCCGCCCGCGGTCTCCTCGTTCATGGTCAGCGCGGTGTCC
The DNA here is from genome assembly GCF_040649515.1 of Streptodolium elevatio. Lineage (GTDB taxonomy): Bacteria > Actinomycetota > Actinomycetes > Streptomycetales > Streptomycetaceae > Yinghuangia > Yinghuangia elevatio. The sequence goes on along the minus strand of NZ_JBEZFP010000162.1, from coordinate 14,199 downwards.
CAGCCCCAGTACATGAAGATGGACAGCGACAGGCCCGCGGTCAGCGCCGCGAAGTTGTCGATCCCGAACGGGTTGAGCCACTCGAAGGAGAACGACAGCGACGTGTCGAAGTCGCCTTGCTGCGCCTTGGTGATGGCCATGACGATGAAGAGCGCGAGGACCGCGAGCTGCAGCGCGACCAGGATGTACTGCACGCGCTTGGTGACCGTCATGCCGCGGTAGCTGATCGCGGTGGCGACGGCGATGAAGAGCATGCAGGTCGGGATGTGGATGGCCTTGTTGTCGTCCCAGCCCGCAACCCAGTCGCTGTCGAACAGCTTGCCGAGGGTCAGGTAGAAGAACGACGTGCCGATGCCCGCGAGGTTGGACAGCACGATGATGGTGGCCATCACCAGGCCCCATCCGCACATCCAGCCGACGCGTGGGCCGAACGCCTTGACGGTCCAGGTGAACGACGTCCCCGCGTCCGGCACGACCTTGCTGAGCTCGCGGTAGGCGAAGGCCACCAGCAGCATCGGGATGAACCCGATGAGGAAGATCGCCGGCAGGTGTGTGCCGACCTCGCGCACGGTGGGCCCGAGAGCGCCCGTGAGCGTGTAGACCGGGGCCACCGTGGAGATCGCGACGACGACGCTGCCGGCGAGGCCGATGGCGTTGGGGCTGAGGCCCTTGTCCTTGATGTCCGCTTCACGCTGGTAGTGGAGCTCGCCCGGGCCGCGGGGTCCGTCGCCGTGCCGACGGCTGTTCTGGTCTGTCACAAGCGAACAGACTAAATCAGGATTGACGGACTATTGACCGCCACGCCTGTGGTTCCAAGGACAAACCGGGACAGCAGCTTTCGGGTCGGAGCCGCGAATCCCGGCCTACGTCCCATGGATGAGCAGGTCCTCGGGTCGGATCGGGAGGTACGTCACAGGCCGTCGGACAACCTCCCGACGGCCGTCCGCCGGCCGCCCGGGACCGCCGACACGAGCGGCAGGCGCGGCCGAGGCGGTCGCGGTCCGGGCGGCACCTCGGAGCCCGCACGGCGGGCTTCACGTGGCGTGCGGTAAGCCGTACAGTGCCCCCACAGCTGGCACTGCGTGCCAGTTTCAATCCGCGTCCAGGGGGTCCGTCCATGCCGCTCAACGCCGAACTCGGCGCGTTCTTCGCGTCCATACCGCTGCCGCGCTACGAGGGCGAACCGGCCGCGTTCCGCGAGAAGATGGACGCCGGCATGGCGATGCGGCCCGTCATGACCGAGGTCCCACGCATCGAGGACCGCACCGTCCCGGGCCCGGAGGGCGCGCCCGACCTGGCGGTGCGCGTCTACGCGCCGAGCACCGAACCCGGCCTGCCGGTCACGGTCTTCTACCACGGCGGCGGGTTCTGCATCGGCAGCATCGCGAGCCACGACCCGGTCGCGCGCAAGATCGCCGCGGCCGCGGAGTGCGTGGTGGTGTCCGTGGAGTACCGGCTCGCGCCCGAGCACCCGTATCCGGCGGCGCACGAGGACGCGTACGCCGCGTACGCCTGGGTGCGCGAGCACGCCGCGGAACTCGGCGGTGACCCGGACCGCGTCGCGGTCGCCGGCGACAGCGCGGGCGGCTCGCTGGCCGCGGCGGTCTGCCTGATGGCGCGCGACCGCGGCATCGCGCAGCCGACCTTCCAGCTCCTGTGGTACCCGGGCACCGGCCTCGACGCCGGGGCGCACGCGACCAAGCCGAACGACCCGCTGCTCCCGGCGGCCGCGCTGGCCTGGTTCGGCGAGCACTACTTCGCGAAGCTCACCGACGAGCAGCGCCGGGAGTACGGGGCCGTCGGCCTCGCCGCCGACCTGTCCGGCCTGGCCCCGGCGCACATCGTGGTCGCGGGCGAGGATCCGCTGCACACCGAGGGGGTCGCGTACGCCGAGCGGCTGCGCGCGGCCGGTGTGCCCACCGGGCTGGACGACCACGAGGACCTGAGCCACGGCTTCCTCAGCTTCGCCGACTTCGTGCCGCCGTGCGCCGACGCCGCGGCCAGTTCGTACGCGGCGTTGCGCGACGCCCTCGCCAAGGGCTGAGGACCGCCTGGGGGGCGCGTGACGGACGCGCGTCGGACGTACCCGGACGTCAGACCGGATCGGCACGTGTGAGGGCGATCACCGCGACGTCGTCACACGTGCCCTCCGCGTAGTCCGCGAGGTCGTCGCGCACGAACGCGGCCAATACGCCCGGGTCCACCCGGTCGCGGCCCCCGAACCGCACCGACAGCCGCTCCTCGATCGGGTAGAAGGCGCCCTGCGGACCGCGCGCTTCGCTCACCCCGTCGGTGTGCAGGACCAGCACGTCGCCCGGCTCCAGCGGGTGGGTGGTCGCCCCGGTGGCCGCGTCCGCGAGCGCGCCGAGGCCCAGCGGTACGCCGGGGCGCGTCGCGAGCCTGGTCACCCGGCCCCGGCTGAGCAGGATCGGCGCCGGGTGCCCGCGGTCGACGACGCGCACCTCGCGGCTGTCGGGCGGCAGCTCCAGCAGCAGCGCGGTGACGAACAGTTCGGTGTCCGGCGCGAAGTCCGCCGCGGCGTGCGGCCCGGCCGCGGTGTCCCGGACGAGTCGGCGTTCCATGTGGTCGGCGAGTTCCGCGAGGTCGGCTATGCCGTGCGCGGCGTCCCGGAAGCTGCCGAGGACCGTGCCGACGTGCTGGATCGCGGGCAGGCCCTTGCCGCGCACGTCCCCTATCACGACGCGCACGCCGAACGGAGTCTCCACCAGGTCGTAGAGGTCGCCGCCGACCAGCGCGCGGCGGTCGGCGGCCTCGTAGTACCCGGCCGCGCGCACCGGCCCGAGCCGCGGCGGGACCGGGCGCAGGAGCATGAGCTGCAGCGCCTCGGCGACCGAGTGAGCCTGCACCAGGCTGCGGGCGTCGCGCCGCCGCTGCCGGGCGAGTTCGACGCTGATCGCGCCGATGATGGCGGTGGCGATGTAGAGCCCTACATGGTGGAGTTCGTCGAAGTGGTCGTAGCGCCACGCGAAGAGCACCTCGAGGGCCAAGGCCAGCACGACCAGCCCGGCGACGGTCCGCGCCGGACGGGTGAAGGCGGCCAGCACCGGCACCGCGATCAGCAGGAATCCCGACGCGAACTTGGTCGGCAGGGCGAGCTCGAACGCGACGTCGACGAGGATGACGGCGAACGGAGCCCACCACACCCACCGCGCGGTGGGCGGCGTCGCCGGGGTGCCGAGCCGACCGGCCACGGGCGGGTCGGGGGTCGGCTTGGTGCTCACTCACCTCACGATATAGGGATTTGTCCCTTTGTCGTCGCGGAGCGTGTCCGGCCGCGGCCGCGGAGCGCGTCCGGCTCGCTCCGCCGTCGCCCGCGTCGTGGGCCGGTCACCCCGCGTCGCGCCTCGGTAGGACCAGCAGCTCGCCGGTTCCGGGCCGGGGCAGCACGTCGACGGGGTGGCCGTACAGCTCGGACAGCGTAGGCGCGGTGCACACCTGCTCGGGCGCGCCGCAGGCCACCAGCCGGCCGCGCGCGAGCAGGGCGATGCGGTCGGCATACGCGGCGGCCAGGTTGAGGTCGTGCAGCACGACCAGGACGGCGTCGCCGCGCCGGGCCCGGGCGCGCGCGAGCCGCAGCACGTCCTCGGTGTGCCGCAGGTCCAGGGCCGCGGTCGGCTCGTCCAGGAACAGCAGCGGGGCGCGCTGCGCGAGTACGCGGGCCAGCGTCACCCTCGCCTGCTCGCCGCCGGACAGCGAGGGGAAGACCCGCTCGGCGAGGTGCGCGGTGTCGGTCTCCGCCAGGCACCGCGCCACGATCTCGTCGTCGCTCTCGTCGCCCGGCATGCCCGGGTACGGGGCGCGTCCCATGCGGACCACCTCGTCGACCGTGAACGGGAACGCCAGCGCCGTGCTCTGCGGCATGACCGCCCGGTGCCGTGCCAGGTCGCGGGCGCCCAGCTCCCCGATCGGGCGGCCGCCGACCAGCACCTCGCCGCCGGTCGGGTGCAGGTCGCCGGTCAGCAGGCCGAGCAGGGTCGACTTGCCGGCGCCGTTGGGGCCGAGCACCGCGACCAGTTCCCCCGGGTGCACCTCCAGCGAGATGCCGTCGACCAGCTTGGTGCCGCCGTCGACCGCGTACGTCACGTCCCGCGCGGCGATCGCGGCCGTGCCCGGTGCGATCTCGACGGCGGGGCAGTCCCGCCCCGTCATCGCGGTGAACCTGTTGCGCACCCCGACGAGCAGACTCATGCCCAACCCCTTTGCCTGGAACGGGTACGACGCAGCAACCACAGGAAGAACGGCGCGCCGAGCAGCGCCGTCAGGACACCGAGCGGCACCTCGGCGGGCAGCGCGACGGTCCGCGCCGCGAGGTCGGCCGCGACCGTGACGATCGCGCCGAGCAGGGCACTGGCCGGCAGCAGCAGCGCGTGCCGCGGTCCGGCGACGAGGCGGATCAGGTGCGGCACGACGAGGCCGATGAAGCCGACCACCCCGGCCGCGGCGACCGCCGCGCCGACCAGCATCGCGGTCAGCACGACCACGACGAGGCGGACGCGCTCGGTGTCGACGCCGAGGTGCCGCGCGCCGCGCTCGCCGAGCGAGAGGAGGTCGAGCGCGCGGGCGTACCGGGGCAGCACGAGCAGGCCGAGGAGGGCGAACGGGACCAGGGCCCAGATGACGTCCCAGTTGGCGCCGCCCAGGCTGCCGAGGTTCCAGAAGCTGATGCTGCGCAGCTCGGCGTCGTCCGCGATGAAGGTCAGCAGGCCGATCCCCGCGCCGGCGAGGGCGTTGACGGCGACGCCGGTGAGGATGAGCGTGACGACCTCGGTACGGCCGTTGGATCGGGACAGCAGGTAGACGGTCAGCGTGGTGATGAGCCCGCCGAGGAACGCGAACCCGGTGACGGTCCAGGTGCCGAAGGTCGAGACGCCGAGCACGATCGCGCCGACGGCGCCTAGCGCGGCCCCCGACGAGACGCCGATGACCGCCGGTTCGGCGAGCGGGTTGCCGAACACCCCCTGCATCGCGGCACCCGCGCAGCCGAGGCAGACGCCGACGAGGATGCCGAGTACGACGCGCGGGAACCGGATCGCCCACAGGACCGAGTGGTTCCGGTCGGAGACGGTGCCGACGTCGAAGCCCATCTTGTGCAGCAGCGAGGCGATCACCTCGGAGGCCGGGATGCGCACCGCGCCGGTCCCGGCCGCGAACACGCAGGTGACCAGGAGGAGAAGGAAGAGCCCGGGGATCAGCCACCGCCCGTGCCACCGCACGTGGGCGGAAGGCGCATCGGGTGTCAAAGCAGAACCCGGTGTCAAAGCCGAAGCCGAACCCGGTGCCGAACCTGGTGCCGAAGCCGAACCGGGCACGGCGGACGAACTTGCCGCGGAACCGGCCGACTTCGTCGGCGCCGGGTCCGGACTCCGGGTGGCGAAGGCCGAGGTGTCATGGCCGGTCGTCGGACGGCCCTCCCGGGACGGCGCCGAGGAGTCGGGCCCGGCGCCGGCAACGGGCGCCCCGCATACGGCGGTTCGCGGCTCGCCGACCGTCACCACCGGTGCCGCTCGCGGGCCCTTCACCTCCTCGCCACCGATCGCGAGGAGGACCGCGGCGGAGGGGACGGCCGGCACGGCCGGCGCGTTCACGGGCGTGGTAGTGCCGACGGCGTCCGCCGCAGACGTCCCCGCCGCCGGTCCCGCCGGTGTGTCGTCGCGGCCTGTGTGCTGCTGGAGGCTCATCGCCCGCCCCTCCCCCGGTCGTTCTTCCGTGTCCTCGCGGCGGATCAGCCGTGCAGGGCGGTGACGAGCTTGTCGAGCGCCTGGCCGGTGCGCGGGCCGAGGTTGCCGAGCTCGGCGTCGTCCATCACGACCAGCTTCTTGTTCGCACCGGCCGGGGTCTGCCCGACGCCGGGGAGCTTGAAGACGCCCTCGGGCCCGCCGACCGACTCGACGCCCTTGGTGAACGCCAGGATGAAGTCCGGCTTCGCGGTGACCATCGCCTCGGGAGTGAGCGGCTTGAAGCCGGTGACGCCGGCCTCGACGCCCGCGTCCACCGCGTTGGCGGCCTCGATCATGATGTCGCCGCGCGAGTCGCGGCCGCCGAGCTGCGGCGGCATCTCGCTGCCGCGCATGTAGAGGAACGCGACGCGCGGCTTGCCGGTGGACGCGGCGGCCTTGGCCTGGGCGGCGGCGATCTCCGCGTTCGTCTTCGCCGCGACCTCCTTGCCCTTGGCCGGGACGCCGAGTGCCTTCGCGACCGCTTCGATGCGGACCGCGGCGTCCGAGAGCTCGGCGCCCTTCGGGACGATCACGACCGGCGTGCCGGCCGACTTGAGCTGCTCGATCACGGCGGCCGGACCGGCGTCCGGCGTCGCGACGACCACCGACGGGTTCAGCGCGATGATGCCCTCGGCGTTCAGTGAGCGCTGGTAGCCGATCTTCGGCTTGTCCTTGGCCTCAGGCAGGATCGAGCCCGAGGTGTCGACGCCGACGACGTTGTCGGCGAGACCCAGCGCGAAGACGATCTCGGCGACGTCGCCGTTGAGCGGCACGATGCGGTTCGCGTCCTTCACCGTCACCTTGCCGCCGCCCACCGAGTCGACGGTGACCGGGAGTTGCGGCTTGGCCGGGTCGCCGGCGGCCGGCGCGCTCGCGCCGGCGGCAGCCGCGCTGTCGGGCTTGGTGCCCGCGTCGTCATCGGAGTCGCTGCCGCAGGCGGTCGCGAACGCGGTGACGGACAAGACGACTGCCGCCAGGCGCAGGGAATTGCGCATGCGCATGAGTGGTCGACCCCTTCGAGGACGTGGCGCCGGCGAGTAGGTCATCGCTACGTTCGGCCGCGGACTTAGGCAAGCCTTTCCTTGCCACTGGCCAGACCTTAGAAGTAAGGATGACCTAACTTCAAGCCCTCAAGGGGTGCAGAAGTTCACCCGGGACGGATTCGTCAACCCACTCTCTGTCGATCCGTCAGGTCCGGGTCACCGCCGCATCACGCCTTGTCGCCGCGGAACTCCCTACTGAAGCTTCGGATTTCGGCGGCGCTGAAGTTCTCGTGGTCCTCGCCGTAGGCGGTGACCCCGTCGAACGTCCACGAGGTGAGGCAGTTGACGGTGAACAGGTTGGGGTTGAGGAAGAAGCCGAGGCGGTTCTCCGTCCGCCCGTCGGCGTGCAGCTCGCGCCCGAGCTCGTCGACGCCCTCCAACACGACACGTGTCGCCCAGCCGGTCACGTCGTCGCGCTCGACGACCTCGCGGCGCCCCTTGGCGAGTTTGGCCCACACGCCGTCGCGCAGCACGTAGCCGTGGATGGCCACGCACCCGCTGCCGAAGTCCATCGTGATCGCGTGGAAGGCGTCGCGGTCGGAGGCCGTCGCGTAGCTGTAGCCGCCGCGCCGCGCGGGCGAGGTCATCAGGCCCTGGCCGAACTGCGAGCGCACGCCCCACGAACGGTCGCGGAAGCCGTACGAGTCGACCGGGATCACCTCGCCGCGCAGCACGATCGTGCCCTCGTAGCGGCCGGGCTGGTCCACGTGCTTGTCGCCGAGGTAGTGCGGCGGGAGCACGCCGGTGAAGGTGAGGTCGACGGAGATCTCGTCGCCCCCGTCGGGGTCGTCGTAGCGGACCTGGTAGACCTTCTGGGGTTCCACACACCGGTACGCGATGCCGTTCGGCAGCGTGATGTCGGTGAGCGGCTGGTCCGGGATCGGCATGTGCCAGAAGTTCTTGGCGTACAGCGCGTCGTGGATGTACCGGCCTGTTTCGTCCCAGAAGTAGGCGCCGCCCGCGGCAACCCCCTGGTTCGCCCGGAAGAAGGGGTAGAGCTGGCCCGACAATTTGCGCTCGGGAACCGTGAACGTGAACCAGCACGTCTCGGTCCAGTACGGGTCGTCGCTCGTCGGCGGATGGAACTCGTCGTCAGGGTGCGTCGTCGTCATAGCGCACTCAGTACTACGACTACTTGTCAAGGTCAACCAAAAGCACTGTGCAGGGCGGAGCGAGTGTGGAGACGATGTCGCTGCAAGAGGTGTGGGATCGAGTCGTCGGCACCCAGCCCGACCCACCCCGGTGGCTCGTCGCCGCGACCGGCATCGCCGCGATCCTCGCGGTGCTCTACCGGCCCGTGTGGCGCCCGCTGCGGACGGTGGTCACCATCGCGCACGAGGGCGGCCACGCCCTCGCGGCACTGCTGACCGGCCGCCGCCTCACCGGCATCCGCCTGCACTCCGACACGTCCGGCGTGACGGTCTCGGTCGGCAAGCCCACCGGCTTCGGCATGGTGCTGACCGCGTTCGCCGGGTACGTGACGCCGTCGTTCCTCGGCGCCGGCGGCGCGGCGCTGCTCGTCAACGGCCACATCACCATGACCCTGTGGGTCACGCTGCTGTGGCTCGCGCTGATGCTGCTGATGATCCGCAACCTCTACGGTGCGTTCGCGCTCATCGTCGTCGGCGGCGTCGTGTTCGCGGTGTCGTGGCTCGCCAAACCGGACGTGCAGGCCGGATTCGCGTACCTGCTGGTGTGGTTCCTGCTGGCGGCCGGCATCCGGCCGGTCATCGAGCTCCAGCAGTTGCGCCGACGGCGCCAGGCCCAGTGGTCCGACGCCGACCAGTTGGCGACGCTGACCAGGATTCCCGGTGCCGTGTGGGTCGGGCTGTTCGCCCTGTTGTCGGCCACCGCGTTCGGCACCGCCGCGGGCTGGCTGCTCGCCTGACGCGCGGCGGGCACCGCCGGGTGCGGCGCGGTTCCGGCAGCGCGCGTACGACGTAGGGCCCGCCACCCGGGAAACCCGGGTGGCGGACCCTACGCGCTTGCGGGCGGCCGTCGCAGCCGCGGTCGATTCCGCGGTCGGCTTCGCGGCGGGGCGACGGCGTTTTGCCGGTGGGTCAGACGACGTCGTCGAGCTTGGCCAGCACGCCATCGTAGATCTTGCGCAGGCCGGACGGTGCGAACGTTTTCTCGAAGAAGCCGCCGACGCCGCCCGCGCCCTGCCAGCGCGTGTTGACGTTGACCCGGCTGCGGCCCTCCCCCGCGGGGGCCACGGTCCAGGTGGTCACCATCGTGGAGTTGCGGTCGGTCTCCACGAGCGTGAGGTCGGCGGGCTGCGTCACGTCGAACAGGCACTCGCGCGAACGCTTCTTGGTGGCCTGGAGCTTCCAGTGCACGACGGTGCCCGCGCCCTGGCCGCCCTCGCGAACCTCGTAGTCGGAGAAGTGCTCGGTCAACAGCTTCGGACGGGTCGCGGCGTAGTCGACGAGCGCCGCGAAGACCGCCTCCGGCTCACCCTCGACGTCGCGCGAAGCATCCGCGTTGACCTGCCCCATGACCACTCCTCGAACTCGGACGAACGCCCGGCCGCGGCGCGGCGCGGGCTCTTGGTGGCGAACAGCAAACCACCTCGGTCCGTCCGGGTCCGAATCCCGTCCCGGTTCAGCTCGTCGGCGGCTGCACCTTGGGGGTGTAGCGGTCGAGTTCCGGGATGACCTCTTTGCCGAGGATCTCGATGGTCTTGAGGATGTCCTGGTGATCGAGGTAGCCCCACTGCACGTAGCAGATCAGCTCGTCGACGCCGAGGTCCGCGTACCGCTTCATCTTCTTGACGCAGGTGTCCACGTCGCCGATGACGATCATGTCGGCGGCGTCGAACGTCTCGACCGGCACCTCGCCCTCGAACAGCGGCTTGAGGAGCGGGAAGGTCTTGTCCCGCTCCTCCTTGCCCAGGTGCGGAAGCTCCCATTCGAGCGTGAACATCGCGAGGTTCTTGTACCACCACGCCACCGAGTCCCAGACCTTCTGCGACACCTGCTTGCTGCCCGTGGTGTGCACGAGGGTGTACGCCGCGACCTTGTTCGTCGTCACGTCCGTCAGCGGCGTCGCGGTCTCCGCGGCCTTGCGGTACGCGGCCACCTGCGCGGCCATCGTCTCCAGCGGCTGCATGATCGAGAACGACAGCATGCCGAGCCCGTTGGACCCGGCGACCTCCGCCGAGCCCTGCGACGTCGCGGCCATCCACGCGGGCGGATGCGGGTCCTGGAACGGCTTGGGCGTCACCATGCGGCGCGGGAACCGGAAGCGCTCCGACTCGTACTCGAAGTACTCCTCGCGCCACATGCCGCACACGATCTCGATCGCCTCGCGCCAGTCGTCGCGCGACTTGGCGATGTCCACGCCGAACGCGGTCTGCTCCATCGGCGTCGAGCGCCCGGTCCCCCACTCGACGCGGCCGTTCGACAGGATGTCGACCGTCGCGACCTTCTCCGCGATGCGCTGCGGCGGCGTGAACCCGAACGGCGTGAGGGTGACGCCGAAGCCCATCCGGATCTGCTCGGTCAGCCCCGCGAGATGGCCGAGGAACACCTCGGACGCCGGCATGTGCGAGCGCCCCTCGCGGAAGTGGTGCTCCACCGCCCAGATCGTGTTGAAGCCCATCCGGTCGGCCAGTCGGATCTGCTCGACCGCCTCGCGGTACGCCCGCTGCTCCTCCCGCCGCTGGCCGTAGGGGTGATCCCCGTGCCAGGGCCGGGGGACGTCGACCTCGTACAACACGTCGAGCTTCATGTGACGCTCCACTTTTTGATATTCTGAAAACTGATTCGAAATCCGATAATGAGTTTGGCGCGATGTCGCCCAGGTCACAAGGGGGCCGCCATGGTTCGTCCCGCGCTCGCCGCCAGCCGGGCGATCGAGATCCTCAACTTCTTCGCGGCGCATCCCGGCGGCGCGTTCACGCTCTCGGAACTGTCGGCGTCCCTGGGCATCAACCTCGCCTCGGCGCTGTCGGTGCTCCAGTCGCTGGAGGACGCCGGGTACCTGGTGCGGCACCCGCGGCGCAAGACGTACGAACTGGGCCCGTCGCTGGTCGCGGTCGGCGACGCGGCGCTGCGCAGCAACCGGGCCGTCGACCTGGCCCGCGGCGAAATGCGGCCGCTGGCCGAGGAGTTCAGCACCGAGGCGATCATCAGCGTGTCGGTGGGCGACGAGTTGGTGATCCTCGCGGTGGAGGGGCGCCCGCAACTGTCGTCCGCCGACGTACGCGTGGGCCAGCGCATGCCGCTGGTACCACCGCTCGGCCAGGTGTTCTTCGCGTGGTCGCCGCCCCACGAGGTGGACGCGTGGCTGGGCCGCCTCGACCGGCGCATGCAGGCCACCGCCCGCATCCACCTGCCGGTCACCCTCGCGGCGGTGCGCGAGCGGGGGTACTCCATCACGGTCGAGAGCCCGACGCGCACCGAGATCGGCGCCACCCTGGAACGCCTCGCCGACCGCCCGCGCGAGGCACCGAGGTTGCGCGACCGCCTGGCCGAACTGGCGGCGGCGCTGGGCGAGGAGGACTACGAGCTGGTGGGGGTGGAGGCCGAGGCGACGTACGACATCACCACCATCGTGGCGCCGGTCTTCGACGCCCGGGGACAGGTCGCCCTCGCCATGACGCTGAACGGCCTGCGCCAGGTCACGGGCCGTCAGGTCACCGCCCACGGCGACCGGTTGGCGGCCACCGCACGCCTCGTCACCAAGCAGACCGGCGGACGGACACCGGACACGTACTTCGAGTGACGCGCGGCGCCGGGAACCCGACCGATCCGGCATAGCTCCTTCCGTACGCCGTCCGGCGCCCGCACGCTGCTTCCGGGACGGGGCCGCATGGCCCCGGAGAGGAGCACACGGTGGACCCCGCGATCACGCCCCGAACACCGCACTCCGCAACCGACTCCGCAACCCGCGCACCCGACCGAGCGCGCGAACAGGCCCCCGACCGCCGGCGGCACGGTGGGGCGCGCGGACGAGTGGCGGGCGCCGCCGCGGCCGCGCTGTTCGCGGTGGGCGCGTCCGGCGCCTTCGCTCCCGCGCACGCCGCACCCGGACTGCCGGACATCGGTCCGAGCGCCACCGGATTCGGCGCGCAGTGCGTCCAGGCGTTCTATTACTCCGTCGGGTTCAGCGACTTCTACCCGGACGCCGTCTACGGGCCCGAGACCACCGCCGACACCAAGCGCTTCGAGCGGCTGCTCGGGTTGCCGCAGGACGGCGTCGTGGATCCGTTCGTCGGCAGCGTGATGCACACCGTCATCGACCTCGGGTCCGGCGAGGGCGCCTGGAAGTCGGTCGGATGCTGGTACGAAGTCCCGTCCTTCTGGTAGCCCCGCGCATTCCGGCCAGTGGCCGCGGGATCGCGCCAAGCCCCCATATGCGACGGCCTGTTCAGCCCGTAGGCTCGATGCCCATGACAACGGGGGCAAAGCCTGCGGGATGGTACGAGGACCCACACGGGTACACGGGCACCGCGCGGTGGTGGGACGGCTCTGCGTGGACCGACGAGACGCGGCCCATCGGGGCCGAAGGCGAAGGGGTCGCGTCCGTCGGCGACGGGTCGACGCCCGCCGACGGAGCGCCCGCGGGATCCGCTGATGCGCCGTCAACTCCGGTGCCGTCCACGCCTGTTCCGGCCGACACGGGCCCGGTCGGCTCAGGTCCGGCCGCCCCGGCTCCGACCGCCGCCCCCGATTCCGTGTGGCCTGCCGCCGCGGCCTTGGCGTCCTCGGAACCCGCTCCGGCACCGCCTCCGCAACGGGTGGTGTTCGAGGTCGTCGATCCGGACCGTCGCAAGAAGCGCATCGGGGCGGCCGTCTCCTTCGGTGTCGTGGCGATCGCCGCGACCGTCTTCGGCTTCCTGTTCGGCGCGTCGGGCGACGACGACGAGAAGTCGCCCGGTGCCGACGCGTCCCCGCCCGTCGCCTCCGGCTCCGCCGACCCGTCCGGCGGCCCCGCCGCCTCGAACGCGGTCCCCGCCCCCGGGGCGACTCCCGCACCCACCGCCCCCGCTGCGGCACCTCCGGTCGCCGTGCCGGCGGATGCCGTCGCCCACTGGGAGCTCGACCAGGGCGCCGCGGACACCGGGGAACGCTTCCACGGCACCACCTCCGGGATCGTCACCTGGTCGCCCGAGCAGTCGGGCAGCGCGTTCTTCGCGGGCGGCGGCTCGATCCAGACGCGCGAGCCCGTCGTCGACACGACCCGGAGCTTCACGATCGCCGCCTGGGCGAAGGTCACCGAGACCAAGGCGCACCAGACGATCGTCGCCCAGGACGGCACCCAGGTCAGCGGCTTCTACCTGCACTACAACAAGGACGCGCGCACATGGGCGTTCGTACGCACGTCGGAAGACGCCGCCAACCCCGCGCAGTGGTACACGGCCGCCGCGTCGCAGCCCGCGAAGATCGGTGCCTGGACCAGCCTGGCCGCGGTGTATGACGCATCCACCGGCCAGATGACGCTGTACGTCGACGGCGTCGCGCAGGGCTCCGCCGTGGCCGCGAAGTCGTGGAAGGCGGCCGGCCCCCTCACGATCGGACGCGCCACGAGCGGCGTCGACCGCCTGAACGGATCGGTGGCCGACGTGCAGGTGTTCGACCGCACCCTGTCCGCCGCGGAAGTGGCCGCCCTCGCCGGCACCCAGCGATAGCGCGGGTGCCGGGCGGGAGTTCAGCCGCTCACGCGTCGCCTTCGACGATGCGTGCGCCTTGGACGTACGCCATGGCCTCGGTGAACACCGGGTCGGACAGCCGGCGGGCGACCTCCTCCTCGGTCACGTCTTCGATGTGGGTCTGGATCCACCAGAGATTGCCGAAGGGGTCGCGTACGCGGCCGACCAGGTCGCCGAAGAACAGGTGGGTGACCTCGGTGACGGAAACGCCGCCCGCCTCGACCGCCGCCGCGTGCACCGCGTGCGCGTCCTCGACGTACAGGCGCAGGAACGCCGGGGTCGGCGCCCAGTCGGGCGGGGCGTCGAAGGCCATGACGATCGCGTCGCCGACGCGGGTCTCGGCGTGCCCGATGCTGCCGTCCGGGCCCACGAACCGGCCGATCTCCTCGGCGCCGAAGGCCTCGGCCATCCACGCCAGCAGTCCGGCGGTGTCCCGCGAAATGATCCACGGGGTGACCGCGGTGTAGCCCTCGGGCTTGTGTGCGACCGGCATGCGAGCGCCTTCCTGACGTAGCCAGTGCTGCTGTCCGAGAACGACAGTAGGCGGCTAATAGGAAAGGTTGATTCCTGATGACCGCCCGTCAGGTCAGCCGGATCGAGTGCGCCGCATCAGGTGCCCCGGATCACGTCCACGTCGGCCACCACAATCGGTCGTGCCAGTCCGTCGTCGGGATCGTGGTGCCGGTGTAGATCGGGTAGAAGTAGAGGAAGTTCCAGGCGATGAGGGCGATGACGGCGACGGCGCCGGCGGTGCCCCAGGCTT
>NZ_JBEZFP010000161.1:0-19943 GCF_040649515.1 Streptodolium elevatio | reverse complement strand
AGCCAAGTGCCAGAAGGCCGGCATGCCCCTGAGCGTGATCGCCCAGTTGCTGAACGGCGGGCGCGGACAACGCAGACGCCTCGTCACCGAGCAACGCGACGCAATCAACTCCCAACGCGCACGACTTGAACGAACCATCAACTTCCTCAACCATGTCCTCGAATGCTCACACCCCGTCATCCAGGAATGCACAGCCTGCCAGGACTTCGCATCAACACCGCCCTGACCACCACAGCTGGTCGTCGGACGGGGTGCCGGTCAGCTGCACCGTGCCGAGTTCCAGGACGAGGTCCAGGACACGACCACGTCGCCCGGGTGAGCGGGGTCAGCGGGCACGGGCAGCGGGAACTCCCGTCCGGCGCGTGCGGCGGCCGTGTCGACGCGGAGGACCAGCCGGAACGCGGTCGCCGGCGACAAGCAGTTCGCGTCCGGCATCGGCGTCTCGAACGCCGCCTCCATAATCGTCGGCGACAACATCAACGACGTCCAGACGATCGCCAGAAGCTGACGGCGGCGTTCCCATCGCTACAGCGCCGCCGGTGCCGTTCGCGGCGCCGTAGATGCCGGGTTCAGGGGCTGTGCGCAAGCCACGCGGTAACGTCGACGTCTTGCGGGTGGACGGGTTCGGACAGCACGACCCCTGTGGTGGTGTCGCCCAGTTCCGCGAGGCATTCGATCACCAACTCCAGGTGGTGCGCGTCGCGTACCGCGACCTCCAGCTCGTAGCAGTTCGCCCCGGTGACGTGGGTGCAGGAGAGCACGTTCCCCATGGTCAACAGCCGCTCCCGGAGTCCCTTGGGATTGCGGGTGAACCGGTGCCGGGGGCGCAGTGACACATGCGCCCGCAGACCCAGCCCCAACCGGCCGAGGTCGAGGTGGACGCCGTATCCCGTGATCACGCCGCTGTCCTCCAGGCGCCGCACACGGTCGGCGACCGCGGGCCGGCTGAGGGCCACCCGGCGCCCCAACTCGGCGAGGGTGATGCGGGCGTTGTGGGACAGCTCGCGGATGATCGCGAGGTCGATAGCGTCGACGCCCGATGTTGTGCTGCCGCTCATACCCAACCAGCTTCCAATCGACGGGTATCAGGTCGAAGACCCGTCGAAGTGCCATGGGCGAACGGGCGGCGGCAGCCTACCGTGATCAGCCATGAAAGCCACCGTGCTGGAAAGCGCCGGACGCGTCCGGCTCGTCCACGTTCCCGACCCGGTGATCCAGCGGCCGGGCGACGCCCTCGTGAGAGTGTGCCTCGCGGCGGTGTGCGGGTCCGACCTGTGGCCGTTCCGCGGCCGAGAGCCCTTCACCCCTGGCGACCGCATGGGTCACGAGTGGGTAGGGATCGTCGAGGAGACGGGCCCGGACGTCGCTCGCGTCCGACCCGGCGACCTCGTCATCGCACCGTTCGCCTTCGCGGACGGCACCTGCCGGCCCTGCCGTGAAGGCCTGTTCACGTCCTGCCCCGACGGCGGATTCTGGGGCGGACGCCACGATGGGGGACAAGCTGAGGCCGTACGCGTGCCGTTCGCCGACGCCACCCTCCTCCCGGTGCGCGCGGACGCCGACACCTGTCTCCTGCCCCGGCTGCTGCCGTTGACCGATGTCATGGCCACCGGCACCCACGCCGCCGTCCTGGCCGGTACCGAGCCGGGATCGACCGTCGTCGTGATCGGGGACGGCGCCGTCGGAATGTGCGCCGTCCTCGCCGCTCACCGAGCCGGCGCGGAGCGGATCCTCCTCGCCGGACGCCATGTTGAACGCGGCAATCTTGCCAGGCGTATGGGGGCCACCGACGTCCTCGCCGCAGACGACCCGGCCACCGCGGAAATCGTCAGGAACCAGACGCAGGGCGGTGCATGGAACGTCGCCGAGTGCGCCGGCACCCAGTCCGCCCTCGACCTGGCGATCGACCTCGTGCGGCCCGGCGGCACCATCGGCTCCGTCGGCGTCCCGAACGGCGTGGAACACGTCGACCTCTACCGGCTGTTCCGGCACAACATCACCTTGCGCGCAGGCGTCGCCCCGGCACGCCGATACCTGGAGCCCTTGCTCGCAGACGTCCTGGCCGGGCGCCTCGACCCCTCACCGGTGTTCTCCCTCGAATTGCCCCTGGACGACGTCGCCTCCGCCTACCACGCCATGGACACCCGCCAGGCCCTTAAAGTCGCCCTCCGTCCATGAGCGTCCAGAGGGGAGTCAGGTCGACTTCATCGGTGACGACTCGGTCGACGCAGCGACATGCAGCGAGCAGGGCGGCGGCGTAACCGGTGCCGACATCCAGGACGCGGTCACCGCCGACCGCGGACGGCCTGACGCCGTGAGGCGGCGATCGTCCCACTGCGTCCGTCCGCACGAAAACGCGGCCGAACCGGCGCTTCGGGGCTGTTCCTTTCCCTGTGGCCGAGCATCATCCCAAAAGGATCGGAAGGCTCGGACCTGTCCTGGGGAGAGCCTGCGCACGAACAACCCCAGCCGGTTGCTGCCCGGCGACCCGTGTACGAAGGCCGCGCTCGCGGTATTGGGTCAGGTGATGATGGCCCGCGTCGCCCCGCACTTCGGCGGCACCGGGCCTTCGTGGGATTCGTACACGACGGCCGATCCCCCTAGTCGTCGTGCGGGGTGCCGACCCGAGTCGATCACCTTTTCCGACTCCGGTGGGAATCGCGGTTCGGTCCTCGGACTGAAGACCGGGGGACGCACGGGATCCAGGCTGCCGGTATGAACTTTTCGCGATCACATACGGCGGCGATTTCGGTCGAGGGGCTGACGAAGCGCTACGGCCGGACCACCGTCGTCGACCAACTGTCCTTCACGGTGCGGTCCGGCGCGGTCACCGGCTTCTTCGGGTCCAATGGCGCGGGCAAGACCACCGTGCTGAAAGCGGTCGCCGGGCTGGTGCGTCCCACCGCCGGCCGCGTGCTGATCCAAGGCGCTCCGGTGGTGTCCGACGCGCGGGTGCTGGGCGTACACATCGAGCCGTGCGGGGCACACCCCGGGCGTACCGCGCGGGCCCACTTGCGGACACTTGCGGTTCTCGCCGGGCTGCCCGGGGCACGCGTCGGCGAGGTGTTGGACCTGGTGGGGCTGGACCACGCCGCCGAGGTGCGGGTCGGTACGTTCTCGCTGGGCATGCGCCAACGGCTGGGCCTGGCGAGCGCGTTGCTGGGCGACCCGGAGATCCTGGTGCTGGACGAGCCGGTGAACGGCCTTGATCCGCAGGCGATCCGATGGCTGCGTACGCTCATCCGGGAGCGAGCGGAACGCGGAGGCACGACCCTTCTGTCCAGCCACATCCTTAGCGAGGCCGCCCGGACCGTCGACGACATCGTGATCATCGATAAAGGACGCCTGGTCCGGTCCGACACGGTCGACGAACTGTCCCAGGGCGGCGGCTCCCTCGAAGACGTGTTCCACGACCTGACCGGGGGGCGGGGCGCATGAGCCGCTTGGTCAAGGGGGAACTCCTCAAGACCGCGACCACTCGGACCGGGTACGCGTTCCTGGTCGGCGTTGTCGCGTTCGGCGTGCTCAACGCCGTGGTCGTCGCGGCGGCGTCGGGTGGCCTGGACGAGGTCGCGGAGAAGCAGGAGGCGTTCGCGGGGCTGCCGGTCCTGCTGATGCTGTGGGGTCTGGTCGGTGCCGCGGGCGAGTACCGGCACCGCACCGCGGCACCGACCGTGCTCGTGGCCGGGCGCGACCGGGGGGCGGTGCTGCTCGCCCGGATCGGCGCGTACGCCCTCACCGGCCTGGTCATCGGGGCGGTGACCGTCGCCGCGTCGGTCGCGGTCGCCGTACCGCTGCTGCGCGACGACCCCGGGCCCGACCTCACATCCGCGCAGGTCGCGGCGGTCGCGGCGGGCAACCTGGCGGCGTTCGTGCTGTCTGCGATCATGGGGGCGGCCATCGGCGCGATGGTGCGGGTCCCGGTGGTGGGGGTGGTCGTCCTGCTCGTCGTGAACTTCGCGGTGCTCCCGCTGGTCGCCGGCGTCGCCGAATCGGCCGCCGACCTCACGCCGTTCGGAGCCGCCGCCATCCTGACGCGGTCGACACACCACACGACGCTGTCCGTCGGGACGGCCGCCGTGGTCGTGGCCGCGTGGGCGGTCGCCCTGGTGATCGCGTCCGTCGCGAGCGAACGTCGACGGGACCTGGCGTGAACGCCTCACTCCGCTTCCCGCGTGCGGTGCGCCGGTGGTTCCCCGCGCACCGCACGCAGGTGTTCGACATCGCGGTCGCCGCGGTGACGACCGGCGTGGAGATGGGACTGATGTTCGAGGACGCCGCGCCCGTCGCCCCCGCCCCCGCCCTGCTCGCCCTCGCGGGCGGCGCGGCGCTGCTCGTCCGGCGGCACGCACCCGAAGCCGTCCTCGCCTTCACCTGCACCATTGCCGCCGTACTCACGGTGGTGGGCCACCATCACCCCGGCGGCGCCCCGCCCCTGGTCGCCCTGTTCACGGTCGCCGAGCTCCGCGAACGCCGCGCGTCGCTACTCGCGCTCGCGGCGACGGCGGTGTTCCTGACGGCGGCGGGCATCTCGGCCGCCCCGGTCGCTGCCGGCGCGTGGGCGCTCGGCGCGTACGCCCAGACCCGGCGCCGGTACACCCTCGCCCTGGAGGAACGCGCGGACCACCTCGAACGCGAGCGCACCCAACTGTCCCTGATCGCGGCACATCAGGAACGCACCGCGATCGCCCGCGAACTGCACGACATCGTCGCCCACTCCGTGACCGTGACGCTGCTGGGCGTACGCGGCGCCCGCGACGTCCTGCGTACCGCGCCCGACCTCGCCGACGACACCCTGGCCCGGGTGGAGACCAACGCGGAGCAGAGCATCGCCGAGATGCGGCGCATGCTCCTGGCGCTGCGCGAGCCCGGGCGGCAGGAGGCCGCCCTGCACCCGCAGCCGTCGCTGGACCAACTCGCCGAACTCGTCGCCACGTACGACGCCGCCGGGCTGCCCGCACACCTGGAGGTCAGCGGCCACCGGCGGCCGTTGGGCGGCGGCGTGGAACTGTCCGCCTACCGCATCGTCGAGGAGGCGCTGACCAACGCGCTCAAGCACGCCCGAGCCACCCGGGTCGCCGTGCACGTGGGCTTCGGCCGTACCCACCTGGAGGTCTCCGTCGTCAACGACGGCGGCCACCGGTCCCCGCCCGCGGACTCCCCGCCCGTCGCCGACGAACGCCCTTCCCGGCCTGCGCGTTCCCCGGGCGTGACTCCCTTGCCCGCCACCGGCCACGGCCTCGTCGGGATGCGCGAGCGGGTCGCCGTCCTCGGCGGCGAACTGGACGTACGCCCCGAACCCGACGGCGGGTTCCGGATCGCGGCCCGGCTGCCCATAGGCGGCGCGGCGTGACGATCCGGCTGCTCATCGTCGACGACCAGGAACTCATCCGCACCGGCCTGCGGCTGTTCCTCCAGACACAGGACGCGTTCGCCGTCGTCGGCGAGGCCGCGAACGGCGAGCAGGCGATCGCGCTGGCCCGCGAACTGCAGCCCGACGTGGTGCTCATGGACATCCGCATGCCGCATGTCGACGGCATCGAGGCGACCAGGCGACTGCACGCGGCGGGCATTACGCCGTCGCCGCGCGTACTGGTCCTGACGACGTTCGACCTGGACGAGTACGTCTTCGGCGCGCTGCGAGCCGGTGCATCGGGCTTCCTGCTCAAGGACGCGTCCCGCGCGCACCTGGTCGAGGCCATCCACGTGGTCCACGACGGCGAGGCACTCCTCTCGCCCTCAATCACCCGCCGTCTCATCGAGAACTTCGCCACCCGAGCCGAGCCGCGTCCCGCAGACACCGCCCTGGTCGCCGACCTGACCCCGCGCGAACGCGAGACCCTGCTCCTGGTCGCGCGCGGCCTCTCCAACACCGAGATCGCCGCCCGCCTCGTCGTCACCGAGGCGACCGTGAAAAGCCACGTGGGCAGCATGTTCGCCAAACTCGGCCTGCGAGATCGGGCCCAAGCGGTGGTCTTCGCCTACGAACACGCCCTGATCATCGCCGGCGAGGCCGGCTGACCCAGGAGCGGCCGTCATATGCGGATCCACCCATAGACCGCACTCGTTCATCCAATCGGGTGACACAGGGGACTCTTCGGCCCTAGACCCGAGTGTGGGGTCCGGGTGAACACGACGCCGGGGCAGCCCACCCGGCGCCCGCTCCCGACACCGGGAGACACCGCCACCGGTGTAAGGAGACACACCCGCCCAGCGGTCAAACGGATGTCCAGTCAGGGAAGCGTTGGCCGCGCTTGCTGTCCGTGCCACGGGCGCAACCCATCAGTCGCCGTAACCTGCCCGGGTCGTCGGCCGGTCCCCGGGACGCGACACACCCGGCGCGGCGGCAACGCTCCCATGGCATGCCCCATCGACAGAGATGAGGACGGCTCGTGAAACTCCGCTCCAGGGCCTTACTGTCCGCCACCGCCTTGTTGTTCGCCGGCGCCGGCGTGGCGCTGCCCTCCTCCGCGCAAGCGGACGGCGACGCGTCGTACGACGCCCAGTACGGATCTCCAGTCGTGCGCACGGTTTCCGGCGTCAGCCCGCTGCCCCCGGGGTGCGGGCTGCCCCCGGCCGACGGCTACGTGCTGAACCCGAACACCGAAGTCCTGCCCGCACTCGCGCGGGACCCGAACCGCCCCTGGCACCTCGTCACCGTTTTCCAGCAGGACCGCTGGAACCGGTACGGCAGCAACGGCGCGGTCACCGCTGTCTCCGACGACTACGGCAGGACCTGGAAGCCGTCCAAGAACCTGCCGCCCTTCTCCCGGTGCAACGGCGGTACGGCCGCCAATGGCGGAGACTATGACGTCACGACCGACAACTGGGTCACCATCACTCCGTCGGGCGCCGCGATCGCGGCGTCGTTCTCGCTGTCCCGCAGCGGCGAGACCACCGCCATCCTGGTGTCCCGTTCCGGCGACGGCGGAAAACACTGGGACGCACCGGCCACCCTGCAACGCGACGACACCCCGCGGTTCTTCAACGACCGCCCGACCGTCACCGCCGACCCCTACCACCCTGGCGTGGTCTACGCGGTGTGGGACCGCATCGACGACCAGTCGACCGGCACCGAGTCGAACTGGGTGCAGCCGGTCTACCTGGCCAAGTCGACCGACGACGGCCGTACATGGAGCACGAGCAAGGTGTACGACGTCCCCACCAACAGCGGCGCCATCGGCACCCAGCTGGTGCCTCTCGCGGACGGGACCCTGCTGATCGGCATGCACTTCGAGACGGCGACCGAGGGCTTCACCCAGGTGATCCGCTCGACCGACGGCGGCGCGACCTGGTCGGCGCCGACGCTGAACGTTCCGGCCCCGATGGCGGTGGGCCCCCGTATCCCGGACCCGGACAACTCGGGCGACCCGATTCGCAACGCCTCCCTGCCGCTGATGTCCACCCAGCCGAACAGCGCGGTGGTGGACGCGGTCTGGCAGAGCCAGGACACCGACGGAACCTTCCACGTGTCCTACGCCCGATCGGTCGACAGCGGACGTACGTGGTCCAGCCCGGTCCGCGTGGACAAGACGCCCTCGGGCTCCGCGGCCGTCCCAGCGGTCGCCACGTCCAAGACGGGCACCGTGGCCGTCACCTACTACGACTTCCGCAACAACACCGCCGACCCCGCCACCCTGCCCGCCGACCTGTGGGCCGTCACCTGCACGAACAACTGCACGCAGCCCGGCTCGTGGCACGAACAGCACATCGACGGGCCGTTCGACGCGCGCAAGGTCCCGGCGACCAGTGTCGGACGCCTGGTCGGCGACTACACCGGGCTCGTCTCGATCAGCGGCTCCGCGTTTACGGCCGCATACGGAGTCGCCACCGGCGACGCCTCGAACCCCGTGGACATTCACAGCGCAATCTTCGCCGACTGAACACCCCAGTCGCCGCACCGACGTAGGCCGGCGGGGTTCGGACCAACCGAACCCCGCCGACTCGGTACGGCCGACACCACGTCGAGCATCGTCTGTTCAGTGCACTCGGCCTCGGAAGCGGCCGGACAGTCACTTGGCAGACCGTGGAGTCGATGTTCACATCCCAGGTGACCAGGCCCTCCGCGTCGGCCCGGGCCTGAAACCGCTCCAGGATCCGGGCCCAGGTGCCGTCGCGCAGCCACCGCCGGAACAGGCCGTAGACGGTTTCCCACGGCCCGTACCGCCCGGGCACGTCCCGCCACGGCACGCCCGCCCGGGGCCACCACCGTATGCCGTCGATCAGCTGCCGTTTCGTCCGAGCCGGCGGCCGTCCGGGCTTCACCCCGACGGGCAACAACGACTCCAGACGCGCCCATTGAGCATCCGTCAGATCTCCCCGTCCCACGAAACGATCACGAAAGATCAAGATCCACTTCTTAGGCAGACCCTAACGAGCTCGTGCATGGTTGGCGGTGCGGTGTCGTACTTTGATCGGCGATCATGGTCGTGTGGTGGGGGGACTCGGCGCGTGCAGCGATCGTGCGCGACAGGAGGATCACCGACCTGTCAGCCGAGGTGATCTCTGAACTTGTCACTGAGGTAGGCCCGTTGTGGCGCGCGCGGCATCAAGCGGGACTGGTTGCGCGGCCGCGAAGGCGCGCAGTGGGTGCCGGTGCGAAGCACCGGCTGGTATTCGTCGACCGACTCCTGGCCACCTTGGTCCACCTCCGTCTCGGGACCACCCACGACGTGCTCGCCTGCTGGTTCGGCGTGGACCGGTCGACCGTGACACGGGCCATCGCCGAGGTGCGGCCCCTGCTCGCCGAACGGGGCTGCACCATCAGCCCCGGCGTCCGGCTGCGTAACCTCGCCGAAGTCGTCGACGACCTCGGCGCCAGCGGGAAGATCGGCATCGTCGACGGCACCGAGATCCGCGTGCGCCGCCCTGCCGTCGGACGCAAGGACCGCGAGCGGTTCATCTCCGGCAAGAGCAAACAGAACGCGGTCAAGGCCATGGTCCTCACCGACCAGGCCGGCCGCGTGCTGTTCTGCAGCCCCGCCGCTCCAGGGAGCTGCGCGGACATCACCCACGCCCGCCGGTTAGGACTGGCCCAACTCCTCACCGACGGCCCACCGGTCGAGATCCTGCACGTCGAACTCATCGAATCGGTTCCGGCATCCTATGGGCCTTCGACGATCGGGGCCGCCGCCACCACATCGGGGTCTGGACGGACGACGTCGAGGAGGAGGCAAGCCCGCCTGGCGTCGCTCAGTGCGGTGTGACTGCTGCCGGCCGGCGCCGGACCGCAGACGCCGACTCGTGCCCCAGATCGACCGATGACCGGCACGACTTCGTGCATGTCGTCGGTGACATCCCGCAGGGGCATGGCGCGGAGACGGTCGACGTGAACGTGTCGGTGACTCTCCGTCTGTCACGCGGTGAGCGTGAGGTCATGCAGAGTGGCGACGGCCTGACAAAGGGCGACGCCGTCGCGGCTTCGGCGGCGGTCGCAAAGGATCGCCAACTCCGAACGGGCGGCGGCCCGCTCGGCGCAGCGCGACCCTTGGGGTGCTCGGCGGTGGCCGGGAGGGCTCCTGCCGGGATGTTGCGGTGGGAGGTGATCAGGGCGGTTCCGGCACAGCCGCCGTCGGCGGCTCGTGCAGATGGCCGCAGACCGGAAGAGCGTCGTCCCGGGGACGGTGTGAGGCGGGCGCGTCTGCTTCGAAGGTAGCTGCGCGTTCGCCGATACCGGTGGTCGCGCCGCGACGTGGCGCCTCGGCCGGACGCCGGGCGGACACGTACCAGCGTCGACGATCCATCCCCGGCCGCTCTGTTGGGAGTTGGGGCGCGAATCGAACGCAAGCAACGGTCCGAGTCGTTTGCTCACCGGACACACGATTCCCTGCGAACGCCGGGCAGCGGCGCCAGGTCCCGCGCCGTCCCGTTGAGGCGGTGCCGCACCGCCTCCGCCGGCGGCCCGTCCGTCGGCGGAGGGCACGACGGCCGGCGGCCGCGGGCCGTCCCCCGCGCCGCTCGAGCACGACTTCCGACAGCTCGACCGACCCGTTCGCGAACTCGTGAACGTGTCCAGTCGCAGCGGCTGTACCCGGACCGGGATCGGTGGAGAGCGCGGGTCATGAGGTCGCGGCGGGGCTGACGCGTCGCCACGTGTCAGAAGCCCGCCCGCGTCCGCGACCCGGGTCGTTACCGACTCTGGAGGACCACGGCAACCTGGTCGCTCACCGGCCAGATCTATAACTTGGTCAAAGAATTCTGTATGACGGTGTCAAGCACAGAGAAACGTCAGGGTGGCGGGCGGCGTACCTGGCGGAGGGACCCCAGGAGGATGACGTGAGCCACAGCAATGGGTCAGCCGCCGCAGCGGAAGAGGTGCCGGTTCGGCCTGCCTCGTCTGCGGCGCTGCGGGGGGTGCGGGTCGTGGAGGCCGGCAGGGGCATCGCCGTCTCGTACGCCGCGAAGCTGCTGCGGGACCAGGGCGCGAGCGTCGTGAAGGTCGACGACGACGATCCGCTCCGGCGGTGGTCGGCGGCCTCGCCCGACGAGCCGCTGACCGGTGACGGTCCGTTGTGGTCGTTCCTCCAGTTGGGCAAGACGATCGTGACGCAGACGCCGGCCGAGGCCGACATCGTGCTCACGTCGGCGGGTTGGGACGGCCGGGCACCGGTGGTCGTGCACGTGACACCGTTCGGCCTCGACGGGCCGCTGGCCGGGCGGGTCGCCAACGAGTTCACGTTGCAGGCATGGTGCGGGCTGATGTCCGCGTGCGGCACGAAGGACTCGCCGCCGCTGCCAATGGGCGCGGGGCCGGGAGAGTGGGCGACCGGGGCGACGGCCGCGCTGGCGGCGCTGGCCGGCCGACGGGCGGGCGGCGCGACGGTGGACGTCGCCGCCCTCGAGGTGATGGCCGTATGTCTCAACAACTATCCGACGCTGTACCGGGAGTTCACCGGGAACGTGGCCGCCCTGTCCCGCAGCGGCGACTGGCCGTCGGTGGTCCGGTGCAAGGACGGCTGGGTGGGCCTGTGCATCTTCACCGCGCAACAGTGGGCCGACTTCGCCGTCATGATCGACCGGCCCGACCTGGCCGAGGACGAACGGTGCACGTCCATGGGCGCCCGCAGCCGCAACCGCGCGTTTGTCGAGGCCAACGTCGGCCCGCGGCTCGCCGGGCACACCGCCGCGGAGATCGTCGAGCTGGGCGGGCTGTTCCGCGTGCCGGTCGCCCTCATCGGCAACGGTGAGCCGCTGTTCGACATGGAGCATCCGCGCGAACGGGGAGTCTTCCTCGGCAACCCCGCGGGCTTCCGGCAGCCCCGTTCGCCCGTCCTCCACCACGGCCGGCCCGGCCACGACGACCACGCGGGCCCGGCCGCCGCGACGCAGAGGACGACCAGGCCGCTGGAGGGCGTCCGCGTCGTCGACCTCACCGCGTTCTGGGCCGGGCCGTACGCGACACACCTGCTCGCCGCCCTCGGCGCCGAAGTCGTCAAGGTCGAGTCGCCCACCCGGCCGGACGGCATGCGGTTCGCCACGGTCAAATCCCCGGCCGAGCCGGACTGGATGGAGTTCGGCCCGACCTTCCACGGCACCAACCCGGGAAAGCGGTCGGTCACTGTCGACCTCGCCACCGAGGACGGCCGTGCCCGGTTCCTGCGCCTGGTCGCCACCGCCGACGTCGTCGTGGAGAACTTCACCCCGCGCGTCATGGACGGCCTGGGCCTGGGATACGACGAACTGCGCCGGGTCAAGCCCGACCTCGTCATGCTGCGCCAGCCCGGCTTCGGCCTCGACGGCCCGTGGGCCAACCACGCGGCCTTTGCGCAGACGATGGAGCAGACGACCGGCATCGCCTGGCTCACCGGACTCCCCGACGGCGAACCGCTCGTGCGCAGCACCATCGACCCGATCACCGGCCTCCACGGCGCGTTCGCCGTTCTCACCGCGCTCGAACGCCGGGCCGCGACCGGACAGGGCGAACTGGTCGAGGTGCCCATGCTGGAAGTCGCCCTCAACATCGCCGCCGAGCCGATCGTCACCTGGTCCGCCACCGGGTACCGCATGGATCGTCAGGGCGCCCGCGGGCCCGGTGCCGTGCCGCAGGGGGTGTACCGCTGCGCGGGCGAGGAGCAGTGGGCCGCCCTCGCCGTCGAGACCGACGAGCAGTGGCAGGCACTTGCCCGCCTCACCGGCTGGGGCGCCGACCTCGCCACCCGCGCCGAGCGGCGAGCCCGCCACGACGAGATCGACGAGCGCCTGGCGGCGTGGTTCGCCGACCGGGACCGCGACGCCACCGCCGAACTGATCCTCAACGCCGGCGTCCCCGCCGCGCCGGTCTGGGACCAGATGCTCCAGGACGAACTGCCCCAGCTCGTGGCACGCCACTTCTACCAGCCGCTCGAGCATCCGATTGCCGGCACCGTCCGGCATCCCGGAATCGGCATGCACTCCCAGCAGCTCGACTTGACCCTTCGCGGGCCGGCACCGACCTTGGGCCAGCACACCGAGGAGGTGCTTCGCGACGCCTGACCAGGAGAACCCCTCCCCCGGCCCGGCGCGGGCGGCCCGGCGCGTTCAACAAAAGCGGCGCCGCAGCTGCCCGAGCACCTCGAGAAGCTCCGCCGCGTTTCCGCTCTGATCTGAAAGGGATTCCCGGTGAAGTACGTCGTCGCGAGTTCGGCGTCGACCTCGATCGTGACGACGTTCTCGGGTCCGAGGCAGGCGGCGAGCAGGGCGGCGGTCCAGCCGGTGCCGGTGCCGACGTCCATGACGCGGTCGCCGTCGCGGACTTGGAGGTCGTACAGCGTGTCCGCGATGACCGGTGGCATCGACGCCGACGAGGCGACCCGTCCGCGGTCGGTGCCGGTGTGGGTGCCGGTGTGGGTGCCGTCGTCCCACTGCGTCACCAGCGCCGTGTTGCTGTGGACGGCCGCCGCCTACCCCTCCGGGTCGCGGGTGTGGTCCGGCGGGGTGTAGGTGCCAGTGGCGAGGTCGTGCACCCACGCCAGGTCCGGGACGAACGCGGCACGGGGCACATCGGCGAAGGCGTCCGCCCAGCCAGGCGGCAAGACGTCCAGCTCGGTCAGCAGCGCGGCGAGCGCGCGCGGACGGCGACGTCGGCGGAACCCGGCAACGAGCGGTGCCGCGTGGTGCCAGCGGTTCGCGAAGGAGAGTCGGGCAGCTGCGTGTCACTGCATCGGGGCCGAGCCACGCCCTGCTGTAGGTGTCCGCGGGGCGGCAGCATCGGCGTTGGCGAGTTCGTAGTAGCGGACGGGTTCGTCGCCGAGGGCGTGCGGCGTGGGGGCGACGCGGACGAGGTAGTCAAGGACGGGCTCGGGTGGAGCGGAGCTGGTTGAACAGGAAGTCTCAGTCGCGGCGCAGGAGTGCCACCGACGGCAGGTCGCCGGCGTCCAGGTGGCGGTGGTGAGGCTGCGGACGGTGCCTTGGCCCTGGCGGGCGCCCTTGGCGGCGTTGTTGCGTATCCAGGACTGTTCGCCAGCCCCATCCTGCAATGTGCCCTGGCGGCTCCTGATCTGCACGACCGCGGCGTGGCGGCCCACCAGGAGCAAGCAGTCGCCAGATTCACGTTGCCCGCAGCCCAACGTCGCGCTGTGGAACTCTGCAAGAATCACGATGCGGACAGGAAGTCATGAATGCAAGCTCCACAGGGTCAAAAGACTCGACAGGGCAATCAGGGACATTATAAAACCCGCACCTACCCACTTTCCCTTGAGTCCATCAATGGCGCAAGAGATTCCCGAGAAGAGGAATGAGATCGCAATCAGCACAGCTGCTCCATCAACTGTTTTGACTTTAATATGATCTCGATCATAATCGGCTCTAAATTCTGGCAAAATCAGCGCAGCCGAGTAGAGTAGAAAACCAATCGCCAGGCAGATTGAAGAAATCACACGACCAGCGCCAGCCTTTTTCACTTAAGCGCTCCCCAAAAATCGCATCACCGCAAAATGCCACCACGGCAGAAAATATAACCCGGAAATGCGAGGCAGCCTATTATGTCTCGCGCGTGCCATCACCGTCCAGCGGTCCGGATCGTCGCCGTTGACCACCCACGAGAAGGTGTCGCCTTGGTTGGACGACGCACAGGGAAGGAGTCCGTTCGGTTCGGGGAACGGGGCGTTGCCGTGTGAGTCGTCGTCTTCCCACAGGTAGCGGTTCATCTCCACGTCCTCAAGCATCCCGTGCGCGACCGTGGTCTCCCTGCCTGCGGTCGGCAGTACCACGTGCAGGAAATCGTCCACCGTGAACGTTGGATACCAGTGGGCCAGCAACGTGTAGTTGTTGGGGGGCAGCACACCAAGCGCGGCTCGAAATACCTCCCAGTCCAGTTCGGCTGGCTCGGGACGCCGATGTCCCTGCAATGCAGGCACGGCTTGCTCAAGAGCTGCGAGTGCTCTGGCAGCCTGTGATTCGCCCATCGGTCCCACCTGTGTCCTCCTGATCGGAAAGTCCGTGGATGGAATCACACGCGGCGGACAACCGGCCTCGGTCACACACGGCCACGACCACCGCCCGCAGCGCTCCACGAACTTGAACCAGAGCCTGACAACCAGCAACGGTGCGACACGGATTCTGGTCCACCCCGATTCGCGCCGAAGCCCATGTTCATGACTTTCAGAAACCCCTCGGCGAGGCCCTGGGCCGCCGCGGAACCCGCAGCGAACAGGTTCGGAGCACCGGAGGGCTGGCGCCACGGTGATGCTGCCGAGCCGCGCCGACTGGTCTTGTTACCTTCTCGCATCGGCATCCGTCATAGGTGCGACGGCTGATGACGAGTGGCCGTCGCACTCATGAGTGAATCGAGGACAGGATGCTGAGCACCATCATGTACGTGACGGTCTACGTCACCGATCAGGACCGCGCGCTGACGTTCTACACCGAGGGCCTCGGCCTGGAGAAGCGGCTCGACTTCCCGGGGCCGGAGGGACGCTTCCTCACCGTCGGCGTCCCGAACAGCCCGGTACAGATACTCCTGTGGTCGCACGCAGCGGCCGCAGGACAGCCCGGCGAGGGCGGCGTGCCCGGCCCGCTGATCCTCGAATCCGACGAACTGCGCAAAGACTTCGAAGCAATGCGCCGGCGCGGGGTCGTCTTCGAGGACGCGGAGCCCGCGGACTACCCGTTCGGTGTCCGCGCGGAGGCGATGGATCCGGACGGCAACCGGATCTCGCTGCGTCAGCCCAGGCAGCCGTGACCACCGACCCGTCCAGCCGGGTGGCCGAGGTGTTCGAGGCCCAGCGCGACCGACTACGCGCGGTCGCCTACCGCGTGCTTGGATCGCACGCGGACGCCGAGGACGTGGTCCAAGAGGCATGGCTGCGCCTCGCCGGCCAGGACGAGGCGGCCATCGACAACCTGGCGGGGTGGCTGACCACCGTGGTCGGCCGCCTCAGCCTGGACCTCCTCCGCTCCAGGCGGGCCCACCCCGAAACCGCGTACGAGCACGAGTTCGCGAGCCTCGTGGTCACACCCGACGGCGAGGCCACGCCGGAGGAGCGGGTGGCGCTGGCCGACTCTGTCGGCGTCGCCCTGCTCGTCGTGCTCGACTCGCTGACCCCGGGCGAGCGGGTCGCGTTGGTCCTGCACGACATGTTCGGGGTCTCGTTCCAGGAGATCGGGCAGATCCTGGGCAAGTCCGCGGACGCCGCGAAGATGACCGCGAGCCGTGCCCGCCGGAAGGTCCGCGGCACGGACCCGCCACCCGGCTCGGGCCGCGAACATCGTGAGGTCATTCAGGCGTTCAGCGACGCCGCGCTGGCTGGTGACTTCGAGGGGCTGCTGCGTGTGCTGGACCCGAACATGAAACTGACGGTCGACACCCCCGGCGGTGTGGTCGTCACCCTCGGCGCCACGAAGGTCGCCGCCGGCGCCCGCATGTTCGCAGGCAAAGCCGCACGCGTCGTCGCCGTGCGGGTGAACGACCTTCCCGGCCACATGTCCTGGCGATCCGACGGAACCCCGTTGTCCGTCATCGCCTTCAGCGTCCACGGAGATCGAATCGCCCGCATTCACATCGTCGTCGACCCGGCCAAACTCACCGCGATCGGATTGGCCGCGCCAGCGTGACCCGGTGCCGTCACAGCAAGGTTCACTTCGCCGCGACAGCCGTGCCCGCCCCTGGGCCCTTCGCGATACCGCAGGCCAGGCGGGCGATGCCCCGGCCGTCCAGGACGTCCCGGCCGCCATCCCAACCACACCCGCGTCCTGACCCACCTCGCCCGGCAGCCGCTGGTGTCCAGAATTCGTGAACAGCCCAGCGGCCGCGGCCGCTCGAGCGCTCCTCGAACTGTGGCGCAAACGTTTCCCATTCACATGTACCTAGCCAACGGCGGTGACAAGGACGGCGAAGAGACACGCGCTCCCACGGACTGCCGCTCTACCGGGACCTGTCGGTCATGCGGTTCCTGAAGATTCGCCGCACCGGCCGCACCGGCCGCCCCCCGGCACCGGACGATTTCGACGCGGACTTCCCCGCGCTCATCGCCCGGACGCTCTCCGACCTCACCCCCGACGAACGCCACGTCCTACGCGGCGCCACGCACGCGGGTCGGCGTGTCACACGGCAACGGGCCCACTGCGCGGCGGTTTGCGCGAACGACGCCTGCACGGCGCGGCGGTCCTCGGTGTCGCCGACTGCTGCGCGAGATGGCTAATGTTCCGCGGAATATGATCTTCAAAGAAACTATCTGCTAGTTTCTCTCTCGCCAGGAGGCGGACGCGATCAACCAGAGAAGGCCGAGGTCGAGGTTGAGGTCTTCAGGCGTCAGCCCGAAGCGTTCCCGGAGGCAGTCCATCCGGTCTTCGAGCAGCATCAAGGTGAGACCGATGCGTTCCTCCTGGTACTCGGTCAGGTCACCGGCGTCGACGCGGCGCATGGCCTGCCGTTCCATCAGCTGCCTCACGAGTTCGACGATGGTCAGTACGAGGCGTACGAGATCTCGTTCGACGTTGTCCGGATCGGTGTCGAGACGCCGACGACGGCCCGGCTCGAAGTCGGGGGGCACGGGCCACCAGTCGTCGCCGGATCGGCCGTTCTCGTAGCGGTTCACGAGACACCACCGGCTGGATGGCTCTGCCGGGAGGCGCGGTCCCCCGGAGCGGCGTACGCGGGGGCGATCAGGGCGCGCAGGTCGATGCGAACAAGGGGGACATCGGCGATCGACAGCTCCAGATCTCCGCAGACGGTGACGCCACCCGCCAGGAGCCGGTCGAGTATGTCGACCAGAGAGGCGTTGTCGGCCGACGCAACGGGGTAGGCGCGGCTGGGTGGTGGGACATCCCCCGACGGCCTTCGTGGCACGGGCTCGGTGACGCGGCCTGCGACGGGCGTGTTCATGATCTCGACTTCGGGGGCGCGCCCGGGTCTGCGGACTCGGTGCGTTCGTCGCCTGGTCCGCTGCGTCCGCTGCCCAGGTCGCGAGGTGTGAAGGAGTAGGGCGCCCACGGCCCGGTGACCTCGATGCGCAAGGGCAACGCGTGAGCCCGGAGGTCCACGACGGACGCGAACTCCGCGGCATCGTCGTCGGCAACGAGGTAGGCGGCGTTGAGCAGATTGACGTCTTCGTGCGTCGGGGCGGAGAGGCCGGGAGTGTCGGAGCGATCCGGGGCTGCCGCAAGGCGCGGGGGGAGGTGGTGGACGTCGACGGCGACCGCGCTCAGTGCGGCGTCCAGTTCGGTGACGGCGCGGTCGAGGACGTCTCGAGCGTCCTGGGCACTGGTGCGCTCCGCCTTCCGGCGTCGCAGATACTCGCGCCCGGATCCCGGCCCGAGTTCCGAAGGCGGGGCGGGCACCGGGCGGCCTGTGGCACGCGGCGGCGGAGAGGCATAGGCCTTGATTCCCCACTCGGCTCGTCCCGCGATGTGGTCAAGAGCTGCCCTGAGCTGCTCCGCTTCGCGGCGTAGCACGGTCCGTACGCCGTCGTCGTCGTAGTACAGGGTGGCCAGGCGCAAGGGCGCCGTGGCGGTCACCGCGCCGAGAGTTTGCACCACGGTGTGGTGAGCCCTGGCGAGTTGCTCCAACTCGGGCAGGGCCTCAAAACGCCGGTGCAGCGATTCCTCGCCGAAGTCCGCGGCAGGAACGGTCTCGACGACCGCCCAGAGGTCCTCGTGGTCCGTGGCGTTGCCATCGGAGCTGCCGCTCACGGCGAGCGTACGCAACTGGCCGCCGCCGACGCCTTTGACGTCGCTCAGCGCGTCGGTTTCAAAGGGTCGGCAGACGGCGTACGCGTAGACGGCGGTCAAACGACCGTCGGCGCTGGTCACGAGTCCTCCTCCCTGCCGCTCTCCTGCTCGGCGAGTTGTTCGCGCAAGCGGCGGTTCTCCTCGACGAGGGCCGGGTCGGCAGATTCCAATGCCCCGGGCATGTCGGAGCGCTGCCGCAGTTGGCGGCGGAGCTGCTCGTTCTCCTCGACAAGACGCCGGTCGGCAGCCTTCGAGGACAGCGACGGGTCGCTCTCCCACCAGTCGATGCCCATCTCCTTGGCGCGGTCGACCGATGCGATCCGCAACCGCAGTTTGATGGTGAGCAGTTCGACGTCCACAAGGTTGATCTTGATGTCACCCGCGATCACGATGCCTTTGTCCAGTACGCGCTCCAGGATGTCGGCCAGATTCGCGGACCCGCCCTGGCCTTGCGGCACTTGCCGGGCCAAATTGCCGCCCGGCCAGCCCCCTTGGGACACGACGGGCCTGTCGCGGTGGAAGTCGCCTTGGGTCATGGCGGGTCCTCAGCGGGACGCCCGAACACGGCTGTCCTCGTCGTCCTCTTCTTCGTAGTCGTCCTCGTCGTCCTCGTACTCGTCGTCCTCGTCCTCGTATTGGTCGTTGTCTCCTTCGTACTCGTCCTCTGCGTCTTCCTCGTCCTCGTCTTCCTCGTCCTCGTCTTCCTCGTCTTCCTCGTCCTCGTCCTCGTCTTCGTCGTCCGCTTCCTCGCTCTCGTCGTCCGCCTCGTCTACGTACTCGTCTTCCTCGTCTTCCTCGTCTTCCTCGCCTTCCTCGTCCTCGCTCTCGTCGTCCGGCTCGTCTTCGTACTCGTCGTCGTAGTCCTCCGCTTCATCCTCGTCCGCCGGCTCGTCGCCTTCCTCCGTGTCCTCGTCCTCGTGCGGCTCCCCGTCGTCCTCGGGTTCACCGACCACTTCGCCGTCCCGGATCTCGCCGCGCCAGCCCTCGGTGTCCTCGTCCTCGGCGAACGCCACGAAATGGCGGAAGTGCTTCAAATCCAGACGGACACGGCGGCCCTGGGCCCGCCAGAGGTTGCCGATCTTTTCGACCGGCCCCGAGGGGTGGTACTCCAAGACCACGACAACGCGGGTGAGCCGCTCGCCGAGTTCGTGGAACGTGACCACACCCCGGGTAGTGCCCTTCGCGCCTTCCGAGGTCCAGGCGATTCGCTCGTCAGGGACCTGCGTGCGGACGTTTGCCTTCCAACTGCGCGAGGACGGTCCGACCTTGACCTTCCACTCGCTGCTGATGTCGTCGCTGCGGTCGACGCTGCGAACGCCCTTCGCCCACGTCGAGAAGTCCTCAAAGCGCGTCCAGTGGTTGTACGCGACATCGAGTGGCACGCCCACGTCGATGCTCTCGGTGATGTGGACGAACTTCCCGCCGCCCTTGCCCTTGCCCTTGCCCTTGCCCTTGCCCGACTTCACCGTGCCGGTCACCGCTTCGGCCGCATGTTGAACCGTGTCCTTCACCTTGCCGAACCCCGCCGCCGCCGTCGCGCCGAGCGTGGAGCGGCCCTGGGCCCGGCCGATGCCGATCTTGGGAAGCAGCCCCAGGTCACCGCTCTCGGCCGCCTCGGTGACGCGGTCGGCAGCGCCGCTGATCCTGTCCCCGGCGCGTTCCGCCAACTGCTGCCCCCGCGCGGCCGCGTAGTGTTCGACCGCCCCTAGGTCGTGTCTTCAAAGTGGTGACGCGGGATCATGGTGTTCGTGATTCGGCGTTATGAACTGACGGATGACGAGTGGGCGTTGATGGAGCCG
>NZ_JBEZFP010000160.1:0-19947 GCF_040649515.1 Streptodolium elevatio | reverse complement strand
CCCGATCTTCCTATCTCTCTAATCGGCGTAAACTGTGGGGGGCGCCCCCCCCCGCCCCGCCGGGCTCGCCGTCCCCCGGGGCGGGTGGGGGGGGGGCGATTGCCCCGCCACCACGGTCACCCCTTGACGCAGACGACCTGCTTGAGCTCGGCCACCACCTCGACCAGGTCGGACTGCTGCCGCATCACCTGGTCGATGTCCTTGTAGGCGGCGGGGATTTCGTCCACGACACCGGCGTCCTTGCGGCACTCGACGCCGCTGGTCTGGTCCGCGAGGTCCTTCATCGTGAACCGCTTCTTGGCCTGGTTGCGGCTCATCTTGCGCCCCGCGCCGTGCGAAGCGGAGTTGAACGCCGCCTTGTTGCCCAGGCCGCGCACGATGTACGAGCGCGTGCCCATCGAACCGGGGATGATGCCCAGGTCGCCCGAACCGGCGCGGATCGCACCCTTGCGGGTGACGAGCAGGTCCACCCCGTCGTACGTCTCCTCGGACACGTAGTTGTGGTGGCAGCTGATCGGCTCGTCGAAGGTCACCTTCGCCTTGCGGAACTCACTGCGCAGAACCTGCTGGAACAGCGCCATCATCACCGCGCGGTTGCGCGCCGCGTACTCCTGCGCCCAGAACAGGTCGGAGCGGTAGGCAGCCATCTCCGGCGTCTCCGCCATGAACACCGCGAGGTCCCGGTCGACCAGGCCCTGGTTGTGCGACAAGCCTCGCGCGATGTTGATGTGGTAGTCCGCCAGCTCCTTGCCGATGTTGCGCGAACCCGAGTGCAACATGAGCCACACAGTGTCCGTTTTATCCAGACATGTCTCAATAAAGTGGTTGCCGCTGCCAAGCGTTCCCAATTGCACAAGGGCACGTCCGCGGCGGAACTTCACCGCGTCGGCCACGTCGTCGAAGCGGTCCCAGAAGTCGTCCCAGCCGTCGTTCGAGAGCCCGTAGAGCTTGCCCGGGTCGACCTGCTCGCGGTGCGCCCCCATCCCCACCGGGATCGCCGCCTCGATGCGGCTGCGCAGCTTCGAGAGGTCGTCCGGCAGGTCCTTCGCGGTCAAAGAGGTCTTGACCGCGGTCATCCCGCAGCCGATGTCGACGCCGACCGCGGCGGGGCAGACCGCGTCCTTCATCGCGATGACCGAGCCGACAGTGGCGCCGAGGCCGTAGTGGACGTCGGGCATGACGGCGAGGCCGTGCAGCCACGGGAGCGTGCTGATGTTGCGCAGCTGGTCCATGGCCTTGCCTTCGACCGCCGCGGGATCGGTCCACATCTTGATCGGGACGTCGTGCGCGCCGGGTACTTCGGTGTACGTCATGTGTCTTCAACTCCAGATGGATACAACAAGTCTCTGCCACGTCCGCAGGCGTGCGGTAGGGCGCCGTGGCGGGCCCGAAGTCGGTGGGGCCGTACCCGGGGAGACCGGACGTGGCCGGCGGAAGCCGGTGCGTCCGTAGGCCGGAACGGCGGTGAGGGTGAGGGGCCGTCCCGGCCTGCGGCCGGACCGTGCACCCGGCGCTGCCGGGGCGGCCCCTCGGTGCGACCGCCGTGGGATGGCGGTCGCGGAAAGGAGCGGAACGGGGTTACCTGCGTCGGGCCGAGGCGCCGCACCTGCCGGAGGGGCGTCGGCCTTGTTCGCGGAACCGCACCGGACCGCTCCTTTCCTGGAAGCGCGGCTGCCACGGAGGTGGTCCGGAGCCGCGCCGGACTGCTGACGTGGTCCATGTAGCCATGCCATGCGGTGTGTCCGCAAAGGGTTTTCGCCCGCTCGCGGGGTGGTCGCGGCGGGTTCCCGGGGGTGGTCGGCGGGCCGGATTTTCGCGCGTAGATCTTCGTGACACCGTCCGGGTGATCCGCGTATGTTGAGGTCACATGGTCACTGTCGGGGTCATCGCGTTGGTGGTCGCCCTCGTGGCGGTCACGCTCGCGCGGCTGGGTACCCGATCGGCCCATGCCACCCGGCTGGCCTGCGCCGATGTCCCGAACCGCCGCGGCCGGGCGGTTGTGTCCGGGGTTGTCGAACCGCTTTCGGAGACGTTGGTGTACGCGCCGGTCTCCGGCCGCTCGTGCGTGTGGTTCACCAGCACGGTCGTCGAGTACTGGGTGGAGCGGGACAACGACCGGGTGCGCGACTTCGACGGCGACGGGCCGCTGCACCACGGGGAGATGCGGCCCGCGCGGCGTGGGCGTGGGCGTACCGAAACCCAGTCGTCGCAAAGGCCGTTCCTGGTACGCGACGACACCGGCGCGGTCCGGGTTGACCCGGCGGGCCTGCGGGTGGGCCATCTGCCGGTGTCGGTCCGCGACAGCGTGAGCGGGATCCCGTCGTCCGGTGGCGCGATAGCGGTGGACTTCGCGCCGGGTGCGCGGCGCATGCGGCGGTCCTCGCGGTTGGATCGGACCGAGGTCGTGCTGCTGCCGGGCGAACGCGTCTACCTCACCGGGCAGATCAGCCGGGGCCGTGACGGTACGCCGGTGCTCGGCGGGCGGGGGCTCACCGTGTCGCGCCGGGACCCCGCCGAGTCCGCCCGGCTCCCGCAGTTGGGGGCGCGGGCGGGCTGGACGCTGGGGGCGGTGGCGGGCCTGATCGGGGTGGCGGCGCTGGTCGCGGGTTCCGCACGGCACTGAGCCGGGGGCGCGCCGCGGGGCCCGGGGCGCTGCCGGACCCGGTCGCGCCGCCGGAACCCGGCCGCGCTCCCGGACCGGGTACGTGGCTGCGACCGGTCAGGCGAAGACGACGGTCCTGCTGCCGTTGCGCAGCACGCGGTGCTCGGAGTGCCACTTGACGGCACGGGAGAGTGCCTGGCACTCGACGTCGCGGCCGACGGCGACGAGGTGTTCGGGCGTGACCGCGTGGTCGACGCGCTCGACCTCCTGCTCGATGATCGGGCCTTCGTCGAGGTCGGCGGTGACGTAGTGGGCGGTGGCGCCGATGAGCTTGACGCCGCGGGCGTGCGCCTGGTGGTACGGCTTGGCGCCCTTGAAGCTCGGCAGGAAGGAGTGGTGGATGTTGATGGCCCGCCCCTCCAGTTCCTTGCACAGGTCGTTGGACAGGACCTGCATGTAGCGGGCCAGGACGACCAGTTCCACGTCGAGGTCGCGGACCAGGGCGAGGAGCTGGGCCTCGGCCTCGGGCTTGGTGTCGCGGGTGACCGGGATGTGGTGGAACGGCACGCCGTACGACGCCGACAGTTCCGCGAAGTCGCGGTGGTTGGACACGACGGCGACGATGTCGACCGGCAGCGCACCGATGCTGGCGCGGAAGAGCAGGTCGTTGAGGCAGTGGCCGAACTTGCTGACCATCACCACGACGCGCATGCGCGAGTCGGCGTCGTGGATCTGCCAGTCCATCTGGAAGGACGCCCCGACGGCGGCGAAGCCGGCGCGCAGGGCGTCGAGGGTGACGGCGTCCTCCGCGGTGAAGTGCACGCGCATGAAGAACAGGCCGGTGTCGCGGTCGCCGAACTGCTGGCTGTCGACGATGTTGCAGCCGGTCATCATGAGGAAGCTGGCGACCGCGTGGACGATGCCGCGCTTGTCGGGGCACGACAGTGTCAGGACGTATTGGTCGCGCGACGCGGGTCCGGTTCCGCCGGTACCGACCGTTCCACCGTCGACCGTCGGCAGTACGGGCTTCAGCGGCTGGTCGGACATGCCGGCGCCTTCCTTCTCGCATGGGTTGCGCGTTGATTCGTGGGTGGGCGGTGTGCGGCGCGCCGCGGCGGGCCCGCGCTCACCGGATAGTCCACCAGGATCGCACGTCGCGGCGGGTGGTCAGCGCCCGCCGGTCCGGATGCGGAGGACTTCGAGTGTGTCGGGCCGTCGGTCGGCGTCGTCCTCGTCGGCACGGGCGAGCCGCTCGTGCGCGGCGCGGGCCTTCTGTGCGACGTCGCCCCAGCCGGGGTGGGTGAGGTACGCGGAGGGCGGCGCGTCCTCGCCGACTTCGTGCAGTACCGCCAGGACGGCGAGGACGGCCTGGTCGACGGCGTCGGCTTCGTCGGCGTCGACGAAGATGCGGCCGATGTAGGTGGCGGCCGACCAGCGGTCGAGCCAGGTGTCGCCGACGAGCCGGTAGACGGCGTCGGTGATGGTGCCGTACTCGGCCCGCCCGGGCAGCCAGCACTCCTGCTGGAACGCGGGGTCGCCGAACATGTGCAGCGAGGAGCGGACCTGGGCCCGCCAACGCCACCACGGGACGGTGTTCTGGCGCATACGTGCCATGGTGGCGTTCCCCACCCTCTCCCCGCCGCCGGATTCACCGGATTGTCGTGCGAACGTAACCCCGCCCGGTCACGAAACGGTCGGACCGGGACACCCGAGGATCATGCCTCAGGCCGGTGCTCCGGCACCACACCGGTTGGCGGGCGCCACCGGCGCGAACCGCCGGTGCCTGGCCGAACCGGGCCGGCTGACCGGTCTCATGGGCGTCGTGCGTCAGGGGGTGACGGCAGCGGCGTGGGTTCGGCGGGTGGCCCGGTCTCGGTCCCCGCGCCGGTACGGAGCACTTCGTCGTAGCGGGCGAGGACGAGGCGGGCCAGGGCGGGGTGGGCGCCGAGGGGGGCCGCGGTGGCGGTGGCGCCGGAGGCGGCGGCTTTGCGGGCGAAGTAGCCGGGGCTCATGAGGTAGCCGGACACGGCGATGTTGTGGATGCCCTCGGCGCGCAGCGCGGCGACCGCGTCGGCGGGGGTGGGGGTGCCCGCGCACAGGTAGGAGGGGACGACCGGGAGTCCGGTGCGGTCGGCGAGGATGCCGGCCATGCGGGCGGTGTCGGCGTTGGCTCCGGGGTCGGTGGATCCGGCGGCGGCGAGCACGATGGCCTGGCAGTCGGCGAAGGCTGCGGTGGCGTCGGTGGCGTCGGTGGCGTCGGTGGCGTCAGGGCCACTGTCAAGGACATGCCGCGGACTGTCCACAGGCTGTGGACAGCAGGGCGGCCATGCCGCCGCGAGGCGTTCGCCGAGGACTTCGGCGAGGAGCGGGTCCGGGCCGAGGACGCGGGCGACGCGGGCCTGGACCTGGGGTGCGGTGGCGAGGGCCGCGGGTATGTCCTCGCGTACGTGGTAGCCCGCGCCGAGGAGCAGCGGTACGGCGACGACCGGCCCGGACATGCGGGCCAGGGTGTCGGCGAGCAGCGGTTCCGCGACGTCGACGTAGCCGAGTCCGACGGTGAGGCCGGGGCGCAGAGCCCGGACCAGGTCGAGGAGTTCGGCGACGGCGGCGCGGCCTTCGGGGTCGCGGGTGCCGTGCGCGACGGCGAGGAGCGGGATGTCGGTGCCCGGTGCGGCGGTGCGGGGCGCGGCCCGGTCCGGAGCGTTCCCGGGCCGCGGGCCGGCCGGTGGTGCGTCGGTCACGGGTCGACCGCCAGCCGGTAGCCGCGCTTGGTGACGGTGCGGACGAGGCCGGAGTGCGGGCCGAGGGCGGTGCGCAGTCGGGCGACCGCGGCCTCGACGGCGTGTTCGTCGGCGCGTGCGCCGGTCCACACCTTCTTCAGGAGTTCGGCGCGGCTGAGGACCCAGCCGGGTTTCTCGGCGAGCGCCCGCAGGACCGCGCCGGGGACCGGCGGCAGCCAGATGGTGCGTCCGTCGACGAGGACCGCGTTGCCCTGGAGGACCAAGCGGTCCGTTCCGGTGTCCAGTTCTCGGCGGGCGCGCAGCGGCAGTTCCTCGGTGATGGTGCGGACGAGGGCGCCGAGGCGTCCGCGTTCGGGCCACACGGCCTCGATGCCTTGGTCGTGGAGCGGGCGGGCGCATACGGGTCCGATGCACACCGGCAGGACGTCGGCCCGCAGTGCGTCGAGGGCTTCCGCGCGTCGCCCGAGTTCGTCGGCGCTTTCGAGGTACGCCTCGATCGCGGGCGAGCTGGTGAAGGTGAGCGCGTGGATCTCGCGGCGCACGGTGGCCTCGACGAGTTTGCGGACCGCGCCGGGGTCTTCGGGCGGACCCCAGCGGTATACGGGCAGGACGATGACGTCCGCGCCGCGTTCGCGCAGGGCCGCGGCGAAGCCTTCGAGGGGTGCGCCGTGTTCCTGCAGCGCGATGCGGCGGCCGCGCAGGTCGCGGGCGAGGAGCCAGTGCAGCAGTTCGTTGCTGGCCTCGGAACCGGGCGAGTAGACCTCGCGCAGTCCGGCGGCGCGGACCGCGCCGGTGGCTTTGGGGCCTCTGCTGACCACGACGGCTTCCCGGCACGCCTTGACCAGTTCGGCTCCGATGCCCCAGCCTTCCGCGGCGCTCATCCAGCCCCGCCAGCCGACGCCGGTGGTGGCGACGACGTAGTCGAGGGGGCCGACGAGGCAGGACTCCGTGGCTCTCCGCAATATGGTGTCGTCGCCAAGTGGGACGATGCGCATGGTGGGCGCCTCGATGACCTTGGCGCCTCTGCGCTGGAGGAGTGCCACCAGCTCGTCGCGGCGGCGCGCGGCCGTCACGCCGATCGTGAAGCCGACCAGCGGCTCCGCCAACTCCGTCCCTGTACCCATGCCGTGAGGCTCCCCGACATGTGTTTCCGCGCTGTTGCGCGGCGGTCACGCCGGAGTTAGGGGTGGCCTCCCCAGCGCCTCCCCTGGTGTCGGCGGGCTCACGTGCGGTACCTGCGGGTGTGAGACAGCCGTACCTCCGCCGCAACACATGTGACCCGGTCGCGTAACGGTGTGCGGACACGCTCACTGGTATGAAACACACCGCCCCGGCGCCCGAGCGGGTCGCCGTCACCGAGACGCACTGCCCGTACTGCGCGCTGCAGTGCGGCATGGGGCTGCGGGTGGGGGCGGCCGGTGGGCACGCGGAGGGCGTGGCGGCCACCGGGTCGGGCGAGGCGGGACCGGACGTCGAGGTCGTGGAACGTCCGGCGTTCCCGGTGAACCGGGGGGCGTTGTGCGGCAAGGGCCGTACCGCCGCCGCGGTGCTCCGGACCGGCGTGCGTCTGTCCGCTCCGCTGGTACGCAGTGACGGAGTCCTGCGCGAGGCGGGCTGGGACGAGGCCCTCGACCGGGTGGCGGACGGCTTCCGGGCCGTGCAGGAGGCGTACGGGCGCGACGCGGCCGGGGTCTTCGGCGGCGGCGGGCTGACGAACGAGAAGGCGTACCTGCTGGGCAAGTTCGCCCGGGTGGTGCTGGGCACGTCGAACATCGACTACAACGGGCGCTTCTGTATGTCGTCGGCCGCTGCGGCGCACCGCAAGGCGTTCGGGCTCGACCGCGGGCTGCCGTTTCCGCTGGAGGACATCCCGAAGACGGGCTGCGCGATCGTGGTGGGCAGCAATCTGGCCGACACGATGCCGCCGGCGCTGCGGTATCTGACGGAGTTGACGGACAACGGCGGTTCGCTGGTCGTGATCGATCCGCGCCGCACGCGCACGGCGGAGCAGGCGACGCTGCACCTGCAGCCGGTGCCGGGTACGGACCTGGCGCTGGCGCTGGGCATGCTGCACCTGGCGATCGCCGAGGGCTATGTGGACGAGGCGTTCGTGGCCGCGCGGACCAGCGGCTTCGAGGCGGCGCGCGCGGCGGCCATGGCGCATTGGCCGGAGCGGGTGGAGCGGATCACCGGTGTGCCGGTGCCGGACATGCGGCGTGCGGTGGAGATGTTCGCGGGTGCGCCGACGGGCATGGTGCTGACCGCGCGGGGGCCCGAGCAGCAGAGCAAGGGCACGGACACGGTCGGTGCGTGGATCAACCTGTGCCTGGCGACCGGCAAGGCGGGGCGGCCGTATTCGGGGTACGGGTGCCTGACCGGGCAGGGCAACGGGCAGGGCGGGCGGGAGCACGGGCAGAAGGCCGACCAGCTGCCCGGCTACCGCTCGATCACGGACGCCGCGGACCGGGCGCACGTGGCGGCGGTGTGGGGTGTGGACCCGGGGTCGCTGCCGGGGCCGGGGCGCAGTGCGTACGAACTCCTGGACGTGCTGGGGTCCGAGGTGCGCTCGCTGTTGGTGATGGGCTCGAACCCGGTGGTGTCGGCGCCGCGGGCCGCGCATGTGACGGAGCGTCTGGAGTCGCTGGACTTCCTGGTCGTGAGCGACGTCGTGCTGTCGGAGACGGCGGAGCTGGCGGATGTGGTGCTGCCGAGCGCGCAGTGGGCCGAGGAGACGGGCACCACGACGAACCTGGAGGGCCGGGTGATCCTGCGGCAGGCGGCGCTGGCGCCGCCGCCGGGGGTGCGCACGGACCTGTTCGCGCTGCACCACCTGGCCGCGCGGCTGGGGGTGGGCACCGGGTTCCCGACGGACCCGGAGAGGGTGTTCGAGGAGTTGCGGGCGGCGACGGCGGGGGCGCAGGCGGACTACGCAGGGATCACGTACGACCGGATCCGCCGCGAGGACGGGGTCTTCTGGCCGTGTCCCGACGAGTCGCACCCGGGCACGCCGCGGTTGTT
This sequence comes from Streptodolium elevatio, assembly GCF_040649515.1. Lineage (GTDB taxonomy): Bacteria > Actinomycetota > Actinomycetes > Streptomycetales > Streptomycetaceae > Yinghuangia > Yinghuangia elevatio. The sequence continues at coordinate 11,586 of NZ_JBEZFP010000160.1, read as the reverse complement.
CCTGGAGCGTTTCGCGACGCCGGACGGGCGGGCGCGGTTCGTGGACGTGGCGCACCGGCCGGCCGCCGAGGAGCCGGACGCGGAGTATCCGCTGTATCTGACGACCGGGCGGGTCCTGGCGCAGTACCAGTCGGGTGCGCAGACGCGGCGGGTGGCGGAGCTGAACCGGGCGGCCCCCGGGCCGTTCGTGGAGCTGCACCCGCATCTGGCCGATCGGCTGGGGGTGTCCGAGGGCGACCTGCTGGCGGTGACGAGCCGTCGCGGGCGTGCCGAGGCGCCGGCCCGGGTGACGGCGTCGATCCGGTCGGACACGGTGTTCATGCCGTTCCACTGGGCGGGTGCGGGCCGGGCGAATTCGCTGACCAATCCGGCGCTCGACCCGACGTCGCGCATGCCGGAGTTCAAGGTCTGCGCGGTCCGCGTGGAGCGAGCCGAGGCCTCGGTGCCGGCCTCCGTGGTGAGGAGTACGCCGTGATCCGTCGTCAGATAGCCGTGGTCGGTGCGGGGATGGCCGCCGCCCGGTTGACCGCGCAGTTGTTCGCGCGCGATCCGGGGGCGGCGGTCACGCTGTTCGGCGACGAGGCGTACGCGCCGTACAACCGGGCGCTGCTGGCGGACGTGCTGACCGGTCGGCTGCCGGCCGGCACGATCGGGTTGCCGTCGTCGGCGGCGCAGGTGCGCACGGGTGTCGAGGTGGTCGCGGTGGACACCGCGGCGCGCACGCTGGAGTCGGCGGACGGGTCGATCGCCGGGTACGACACGCTGGTGTTCGCGACCGGCTCCAACCCGGTGCTGCCGCCGATCAGGAACCTGCACTGCACGTCGAACACCGGTGAGGGCGGCGAACTCAAGCAGGGCGTGCACGCGTTCCGCACGCTCGCCGACTGTGCGCGGCTCGCGGCAGCGGTGCCCGGGGCGCGGCGCGCCGTGGTGATCGGCGGCGGCATCCTCGGGGTGAGTGCGGCGCGTGCGCTGGCCGCGCTCGGCCTGCCGGTCGAAATCGTGCACCAGGCCCCGTACCTGATGGAGCGTCATCTCGACGAGGACGGCGGTGCCGCGCTGCACCGGGCGCTGGACCGGCTCGGGGTGGCGGTGTACGCGGAGAACCGCGCGAAGTCGCTGCACGGCACCGACCGTGCAGAGGGCGTGACGCTGGCGAACGGCTACCGGCTGGACGCCGATCTGGTGGTGCTGGCCTGCGGGGCGCGGCCTCGCGTGGGCCTGGCGCGGGCGGCGGGACTGGAGGTGCGGACCGGCATCGTCGTCGACGACGGCATGGCGGCCAGTGCGCCGGACGTCTACGCGATCGGCGACTGCACCGAGCACCGCGGTGTCGTGCACGGTCTGTCGGGTCCCGCGTGGGAGCAGGCGGACGTGCTGGCGGCGCGGTTGTGCGGTGCGGAGGCGGCGTACACCGGTTCGCGGGTCGGGGCGCGGCTGACCGCCGGGCCCGTGGAGATCGCGGCGTTCGGCGACGTCGACCCGGTGGCGGGCGGCGCGCACGACGTCATCCGGCTCGCGGATCCCACCCGCGGCTCGTACAAGAAGCTCGTGTTGCGCGGCGACCGTCTGGTCGGCGCGATTCTCGTCGGCGACCTGGCGACGGTCGGCGCACTCACCCACGCCTACGAACGGGACGAACCGGTCCCCGCGGACCCCCTGCATCTGCTCATTCCGCAAGGAGCCCCCCAGTGATCGAGTCCCCCACCCCACAGTCCGGACAGACTTCCGCGAACTCGACGGCCCCGGCGGCGCGGCGCCTCGTCCTCGTCGGCCACGGCATGGTCGGCCAGCGCTTCCTGGAGGCGTTGGTCGAGCGGGACGGCGGCGGCGCCTGGCAGGTGACGGTGCTGTGCGAGGAGCCCCGCGCCGCGTACGACCGGGTCCACCTGACCTCGTACTTCTCGGGTATGTCGGCCGACGAACTGTCCATGGTCCCCGCGGGGTTCATGGACGAGCACGGCATCGACCTGCGGCTCGGCGACCCGGCGGTGGCGGTGGACCGCGAGGCGCGGACGGTGACGGCGCGCAGCGGCGAGACGTTCGGGTACGACGCGCTCGTGCTGGCGACCGGCTCGTACCCGTTCGTGCCGCCGGTGCCGGGGCACGACGCCGACGGCTGCTTCGTCTACCGGACCATCGAGGACCTGGAGGCGATCGAGGCGTGGGCGAAGACCGCCAAGACCGGCGCGGTGGTCGGCGGCGGCCTGCTCGGCCTGGAGGCGGCGGGCGCGCTGCGGGCGATGGGCCTGGACACGCATGTCGTGGAGTTCGCACCGCGCCTGATGGCGATTCAGATCGACGCGGGCGGCGGTGAGGCGCTGCGCCGCAAGATCGAGGAGCTGGGTGTCACCGTGCATGCGGGCGCGGGCACCCAGGAGATCGGCGTCGCGGACGGCCGTGCCCGCACGATGGCGCTGTCGAACGGCGAGACGCTCGACGTCGACCTGGTGGTCTTCTCGGCGGGTGTGCGGCCGCGCGACCAACTGGCCAGGGACAGCGGGCTCGCGGTGGGCGAGCGGGGCGGCATCGTCGTGGACGAGAGCTGCCGTACGTCGGACCCGGCGGTGTGGGCGATCGGCGAATGCGCGCTGGCGTGCGACGGCCGGGTGTACGGCCTGGTCGCGCCGGGTTATCAGATGGCCGAGACGGTCGCGCACGAACTGACGGGCGGTGCCAAGGCGTTCACGGGCGCGGACACCTCGACGAAGCTCAAGCTGCTGGGTGTGGACGTGGCGAGCTTCGGCGACGCGCACGGCGCGGCCGAGGGCTGCCTCGAAGTGCTGTACTCCAACAGCCGCGCGGGCGTCTACAAGAAGCTGGTCGTGTCGGCGGACGGGCGGCTGCTGGGCGGGGTGCTGGTCGGCGACGCCGGGTCGTACGACCTGCTGCGCCCGCTGTGCCTGGCCGGTTCGCCGCTGCCCGCGCCGCCGGAGCAGCTGGTGCTGCCGGAGTCGGCGGGCGGCCCGGTGGCGATCGGCGCCTCGGCGCTGCCGGACGAGGCGCTGGTCTGCTCGTGCCACAACGTGTCCAAGGGCGCGATCCGGGCGGCGGTGGCGGAGCAGGGCTGCGCGGACGTCCCGGCGGTCAAGAAGTGCACGCGGGCGGGCACCGGCTGCGGTTCGTGCGTCAAGATGCTGACCACGATCGTGCAGGACGAGTTGGCCGCGAACGGCGTGGAGGTCGCCAAGGGCCTGTGCGAGCATTTCGAGCACACCCGTGCGGAGTTGTTCGAGATCGTGCAGGTGCGCGGGATCACCAGCTTCACGCGGCTGATCGAGGAGCACGGCACGGGGCTGGGCTGCGACGTGTGCAAGCCGGCGGTCGCGTCGATCCTGGCGTCGCTGTCGAACGGGCACATCCTCGACGGCGAGCAGGCGGCGCTCCAGGACACCAACGACCACTTCCTGGCGAACCTCCAGCGCAACGGCTCGTATTCGGTGGTGCCGCGCATCCCGGGCGGGGAGATCACCCCGGAGGGGCTGATCACGATCGGCGAGATCGCCCGCGACTTCGGCCTCTACACGAAGATCACCGGCGGTCAGCGCATCGACATGTTCGGTGCGTCGGTGGACCAGCTGCCGCTGATCTGGGCGCGGCTGGTGGCGGCCGGGTTCGAGTCGGGGCACGCGTACGGCAAGGCGCTGCGCACCGTGAAGTCGTGCGTCGGCGAGACGTGGTGCCGGTACGGCGTGCAGGACTCGGTCGGCCTCGCGATCGAACTGGAGCTGCGCTACCGGGGGCTGCGCTCGCCGCACAAGCTGAAGTCGGCGGTGTCCGGTTGTGCGCGCGAGTGCGCGGAGGCGCAGAGCAAAGACTTCGGGGTGATCGCCACCTCGGCCGGTTGGAACCTCTACATCGGCGGGAACGGCGGCATGACGCCCCGGCACGCCGACCTGCTGGCGTCGGACCTCGACCGCGAGACGCTGATCCGCACGATCGACCGGTTCCTGATGTTCTACATCCGCACCGCGGACCGCCTGGAGCGGACCGCGCCGTGGGTGGAGCGCATGGAGGGCGGCCTCGACCACCTGCGTGCGGTGGTCATGGACGACTCGCTCGGGATCTGCGACGACCTCGACGAGTTGATGCAGCGCCACGTCGAGACGTATGAGGACGAGTGGCGCGCCACGTTGGAGGACCCGGAGCGGCTGCGGCGCTTCGTGTCCTTCGTGAACGCCCCGGGCACACCCGATCCGACCGTCACGTTCGTCGCCGAACGCGACCAGATCCGCCCGGCGCGGCCGGGCGAGGAGGGGGTCTCCCTCCCGATCGAAGGCTCGGTCGACGGCCCGACCGCCGGTCTCATCGCCGGCCCGACCCTGGAGGTAAGGACCTCGTGACCATGGCTGCGGAACGACAGGAAGGCGCCCGGGCCGGGGCGGCCCGCGCGGCCGGCCCGGACACCCTCGTGGAGATCGGCGCGGCCGGCTCCTGGACGCCGGTGTGCCGGTTGGCCGACCTGATCCCCGGACGCGGCGTCGCGGCGCTGGTGGACGGCGAGCAGGTGGCGGTGTTCGCGGACCACGACGGGGCGGTGTACGCGGTCGGCAACCGGGATCCGTTCAGCGGTGCGTACGTCATCTCGCGCGGCATCCTCGGCTCACGCCAGGGCGTGCCGATGGTGATGTCGCCGATGTACAAGGAGGCGTTCGACCTGCGGACCGGGTTGTGCCTGGACGCGGACGACGAGCCGGTGTCGCTGCCGGTGTACGAAGTGCGGCTGCGTACGGCCGTGGTCGCCGAAGTGGGCTGACTGCCTCGCGGGCGGCCGCAGTTGCGGCGCCGGCGGTCCGGACGGTGCCGGCACGGGCCGCGGTGGCGGTGGCGGTGGCTGCCGTGGCGGCGGACGGGACGGGCCGGGGTGTACGCCTCAATGGGGCGGCGTACTTCCCGGCCGCGCGTCATGCGCGGATGCAGGTGCGCGTGCCGCGCGACGGCTGTGGGAGCGGACGCGGCACGGGGGTACGCGCCCGCTCCCACGCTCGTCCAACGTGTCCCGAACCCGCCTCGAACCCGCCTCGACCGCGCTTCGAACGCGCCTCGAACACCCGCCGTGACCCTGCCCTTGCGGGCCGGACGGTCAGATCTCGGTCGCCTTGCGGGGCTGGAGGCCGGCCGCCTCGGCGGCCTCGTTCCAGATGGCGACGGCCTTGCCCTTCGCCGTGGTCGCCTCGCCGCTGGCCTTGTTCGCGTCGCGCTTGTCGTCGGTGGACTTGGCGCGGTCGCCGTCCTCGCACTCGCCCTTGGCGTTTTCCCGGCCCCACGCCGCGAACGACCGGTCCGCACGGGCGGAGGCCTGCCACGCCTTGCGCAGCCATTCGACCAGTTCGTCGCCACGCGGGATCTGGTCGGTCTTGAGCGCGCCCAGCTTCTGGATCTGCTGGTCGCGCTGCTTGGCCGCGTCGTCGAGGGTGCGGATCGCGGTGTCGACGTCGTCGCAGCGCTCGATCTTCGCCACCGCGCCCGCGACCTTGGTCCGGGATCCGGCGCTGACGTCCAGCAGTTCGTCCATCTGCTGCGCCTGTGACTTCGCGGTTGCGGTGGGGCTCGCGGGGGCGGTGGTCGGGGGTGGTACGGCCGCGCCGCTCGCCGTGGGGGCGGCCGACCCCCCGCCGGTGTTCTTCGCCTTGTCGCCGCCGTCGAACGCGCCGCTCGCGAAGAGCCCCGCGATCAGCAGGACCGCGACCGCGGCGACGGAGCCCCCGACGATCACTCGGCGCCGCGCGGCGCCCGGCGGCGAACCGGGGCCGGAGCCGGGGGCGGACTCGTGGTGGCGCGGGGGCATCGCGGGTGCCGCGTACTGCGGTTGGCCCGAGACGTGCGGCGGCGGGCCGACGTACGGCGGCCCGCTCTGCGCGTATCCGGAACCGGCCGGCGGGCCGGGAGCCGGGCCCGCGGACGGACCCGGCCTGAAGAGCGAGGCGAACGGGTCGTCGGCGGGCGGGCCCGAGTGCGGGGCGCCCGACTGCGGCGGGCCAGAGTGCGGGGTGCCCGAGTGCGGCGGCCCCTGCGGAGGGCCGTATTGCGGCGCGGGCGATCCGGGCCAGCCCTGCGGGGCCTGCGGTGCCGGGTGGCCGTGTGCGGCGGGCGCGGCCGGGTATCCCGGCGGCGGGCCGGCGGGGTACCCGGGCGGGGGCGCCGGCGGCTGGGACGGGTCCGGGGGCACGATCATCGACGGCGTCGCGATCCGGGTGCCGCCCGCGTCGCCGTAGCCGCCGCCGTAGCCGGGGTTCTGGCCGTGGTTGCCGGCACCGTCGTATTCGTCGTACGCCGGGTACCCCCCGGATTCGTCGCGCGGCAGCTCCAACGGCCCGAAGATGGACAGTCCTTCGTCCTTCGGCGCGCCGGGCTCCTCGCCGGGCGCTCCGGATCCGGGCCTGCCGCTCATCTCGTGCTCTCCTCGCGCGTGGGTTCCCCTCGACGCTAGCCGAGACGCCGAGGAAGCGAACAGCGGTTCGGCTCGGGCGCGACGAGTTTCGGCCGGAGACACCCGGAGAGCCCATCCGGCGCGCCCGTTCAGCCGCATTCGGGGCGTGGCCGCGGGGTCGTCGCCGGCAGCCGCGCACGGTCGCGGGAACGGTCGTACGGCCCCGGCCCGGCGGCGGGTGCGCAGGTGTCCCGGCGGTTGTCCGTGGGGCCGCAGGTGGCTCCCGGCGTCGGCCCCGTTGACGCCGGGAGCCACCGTGGCCCGGCAGGCCCTCGTCCCGGTTTCGCGGCGTCACGGGACGGGGCGCGGGCCGTCAGGCGGCCTGGGCTTCGGGTCGGAACACGCCGCACCCGGCAGGGGGCGGCGGGGCCCAGGAGCTTCCGCACACGACCGCCTCCCGGAGCGGCCGTGGACGGGCGCCGTTGATCTGATGGCGCGTCAGGCCGAGATCACCTCCTCGTCCTCGCCTTCGTGGGCCGCCCGGACCGCGTCCATGAAGTCGCGGGCGGCGGGCTCGGATCCGTACGGCACAAGGCGGCGCTGGAAGTCGCGCAGATACTCCTGGCCGCGCGCCGAGTGCAGGCGCGTCACCAACTCCAAGGCGTCTCCCGCGACCGCGCACGCCTCGTCAAGCCGGCTCTGCTGGAGGTGGGCGGTGGCCAGCAGCAGCGTGTCGACCGCCCGGCGCCGTACGCGCGTCTCCGCGTGCCCGTCCAGCGCCGCACGGGCCGCCTCCTCGGCCTGCCGGGGCCGGTCCAGGTCGCGGTAGCAGTGCGCGAACTCGTCGGCGAGGTAGGCGCGGTCGAAATGGGAGATCCAGATCGGGTCCTCCTCCGGCCGGGACCGCTCCATCGCGGTCTCGGCGCGCGCGAGCGAACTCTCGCAGGCGCGTACGTCCCCCAACTGCGCGTGCCCGCGCGCCTCCGCGGCGTGGAACATCGCCATCGTGGTCGCCGTCGCGCCCTCCCCGGTGGCGGCCGACTTGGAACCCTCCTGCGCGGCACGGGCCAACTGGGTTATCTCGCGCGGGTTCCCGAGGTTCCCGGCGAGGTGGCTCATGCCCGCGGCGAGTACGTAGCCGCCGTACGGCCGGTCCCCCGCCGCCTGCGCGAGCCGCAGGGCCTGGATGTAGTAGCGCTGCGCGAGTCCGGGCTGTCCGGTGTCGACGGCCATGTACCCGGCCAGTTCGGTCAGCCGCGACACGGCCGCGAACAGCGCCCGCCCGGTGTCGTCGGAGTACGTCCCGCCCAGCAGGCCGGACACCACCGACCCGAGGTAGTGCACGACCACCGGTCGGATGTGGCCGGCACCGAACCGGTGGTCGAGGACCGACAGCATCTCGGTGGTGGCGCGTACCGCCTCGACGTCGGAGGCGCCGACGCGCGGGCCGCCGATCCGTGCGACCGCGGTGTCCGGCTCGGTGATGAGCCAGTCGCGGCTGGGGGCCACGAGGGCGGCCACCGCGACCGACGAATTCAGCAGGAAGTCACGGCGGTTGACGTCGCTGCGCCACAACTCGGTGACGACGTCGACGGTGGCGGCGGGCGTCGGGGCGAACTGGAGGCCGATGTTGGTCGCGAGGCTCCGGCCGTCGGCCATGCCGATCTCGTCGACGGTGACGGGGCGGCCGAGCTTGCGGCCGAGTGCCTCGGCAATCAGGTTCGGCACCGATCCGCGCGGCTGCTGGCCGCGGAGCCAGCGGGCCACGGACGTCTTGTCGTAGCGCAGGTCCATGCCCTGCTCGGCGCCGCACATGTTGACGCGTCTGGCGAGCCCCGCGTTGGAGCATCCGGCCTCTTGTATCAGCGAGGCCAGGCGCTCGTTCGGCTGGCGTGTCGCGAGCGACCGTGCGGCCATCGGAGTCCCCTCCCGTGAATGCTCCGGAGTCCCGGTGGTGCCGGCCCCCGCTGCGCGGGGCGACGAACTCCCTTTGCTGGGAAGCCGGTCCACCCATCACGCCGTCCGTAACGGACGGTAGCCAGTCGATCGCAGGCCCGGATAGGCCCGCGGCACCCTGCGCCCCCGCCGCTGCTGCCGTGCGCCCCCACTGCGCCGGTCGGCGTCCGCCGACCCGGCGTCGGGCGGACAGTCCGCCGCGTCGAACTCCTCCCGCCGCCGATCACTTCCCCACCTCGACTGTCGCTGCCGTCGCCTGCCCGTGCTGCGAACCTGGTGGGCAGTCGGTCCCGTCGGACCCTCCCTCCCCAGCCCGGCTCCTGGCGTTCGGGCGCACGAAGGAGAGGCATGCAGCCGCGTCGCACCGCGGGCGCCCCGACAGACAGGGTCCCGACGAGAGGACCAGGCCGCGCATGGCACGGCCCGGCCGTACCCACTCGGGTCCGGCCACCCGGCCCCCGACCGCTCGGCCCCGCGACCACTCGGCCCCCGACCACTCGGTCACCCGGCCACCCGGCGACCCGGCCACCCGGTCACCCACCCACGGGCCCGTCAGGCGTTACGCGGTTCCCCCGCGCGGCCCCGCGTGCGCTCTCACCCTGCATGTGGGCCCGCTCCCCGGTTCGCGCGCCACCGCGCTTTCCCGTTCGGGTGAGATTCGTACCAGGGCGCCGATAACGCTCTTGTGCCCAGTAACCAACCCTTCGCCCGGGAGTTGTGAAGGCGTGGAAGAGATCCTTGGAGCCCGGCAGCTGGCCCGCGACACGCTCGTTGAGACAGCCGTCCGGTACGCGGAGGACCGCCACTGGGACGTTGTGCCGGGCACGTCCGTCGAGGACGGCGGTGCGGGCAGGCGTTGCAGCTGCGGCCATCCCGCGTGCAGCGCACCGGGCGCGCACCCCCTGCACCGCGACTGGGCCGCGCAGGCCGCCAGCGGGCCCGCGATGATCCGGCGCTGGTGGTCGGAGAATCCGGACTCGGCGATCCTGCTGCCGACCGGCCGGGTGTTCGAGGTGATCGACGTACCGGAGCCGGCCGGGTGCCTCGCGCTGGCCCGTCTCGAACGTCTCGGCCTCGCCGTCGGCCCCGTCATCGCGACGTCGACGCGGCGCATGCAGTTCTTCGTGCTCCCCGGCGCGCGCGACAAGATGCCGGAAATGCTCCGCCGGGCAGGGTGGGGTGCGAGCGCGATCGACCTGGTGTGCCGGGGCGACGGCGACTACGTGGTGGCGCCGCCGTCGCAGATGGGCCCGAGCGGCACCGCCACGTGGGCGCGGGAACCGACGGAGGCGAACCGCTGGCTCCCCGAGGCGCGGGAGCTGGTCAGTCCGATCGCCTACGCCTGCGGACGCGCGATGGTCGAGGCGTGACGCGGCGGTCCGGGCGGACCCTCGCCGCCTGAGCCGCCAACCGCCGGGGCCCCGACCGCATCGCTCGCGGTCGGGGCCCCGGTGTGTGCGCCGACATCCTGCACCGGTGTCGGGTCCTGCGCGGGGGCGTCAGCCGGTGACCGCCGGCACCGGGGCGGCCGTACCCTCCACGGCCGTCGGCGTGCCGCCGCGGCGCACTTCGCCGACGCCGGGGAGGAGCAGGCAGCACAGCCCGGCCACCAGGGCCGCGATGCCGATCACCAGGAACACCGTCTGCGGCACCACCTGGAGGAAGATCAGGCTGGTGAACAGCACGCCGCCGACGTTGCCGTACGCGCCCACGAGGCCGGCGATCTGACCGGACTGGCGGTGCTGGATCTGCGGCACGATGGCGTACACCGCGCCGTTGCCGCCCTGGATGAACACCGAGGCGAGGGCGAGGAGTCCGACGCTCTGCCACACCGGCCAGCCGGCGTCGATGCGCCACAGGACCAGGTAGCTGAGGAACGATCCGGCCAGCAGGCCGAGCAGCGTGAGCTTGCGCCGCCCGGTGCGGTCCGACAGCCAGCCGCCGAAGGGCCGCGTCACCAGGTTGGTGCCCGCGAAGCACGCCGCGGCGGTCGCCGCGGTCGTGGTGTCCATCTCGAACAGCGTGCGGAAGAAGTTCGGCAGCCAGGCCGCCATGGTCAGTTCGGCGCCGAACGTGACCAGGTACGCCACCGCCAGCAGGCCCACCGCCGAGAGCCGGTAACTCTCCATCTCCGGCTTCTCGCCGCGCAGTACCCCGCGGTTCGACTTCACGACGGCATAGATCTGGTACGCCAGCCACAGCGCGACCAGCGCGTACAACACCGCGGCCGTACCGTCGCCGATCACGCCGTCGAACGTCTTCTTGCCGGTCGGCGTGCTCGCCGTGAAGTCGGCGTTGAGGCGGTAGACGACGAACCCGAGCGCCACCGCCAGCGGCACCTGAAGGGCCATCAGACCGAAGACGGCGGGCCGGCTGGTGACCTGCAACCCCGGCTTGCGGGCGGCGCGCTGGTACGTCTTGCCCTCCGGCACGTCCCGCGCCATCAGCAGGAAGAACACGCCGTAACCGGCCGCCAGCACGCCGGCGAAGCCGACTCCCCAACGCCACGCGCCCTCGCCGTCCGCGAACGCCGCGACGAACACCGGCAGCGTGAGCGCCGCGGCGGCCGACCCGAAGTTGCCCCACCCGCCGTAGAAGCCCTCGGCGGTGCCCAGTTCGCGCCTCGGGAACCACTCGGCGACCAGCCGGATGCCGACCACGAAGCCGGCGCCGACGATGCTGACCATGAGGCGGCTGACGACGAGCATCGAATAGGACTGCGCCAGCGCGAAGATGGTGTTCGGTATCGCCGCGAAGATGAGCAGCGCCCCGTACACGCGGCGCGGACCGTACCGGTCGACCAGCAGGCCGATCAGCGTGCGCGCCGGGATGGTGAGGGCGATGTTGCACAGCGCGAGGGTGGCCTTCTGGCCCGCGGTGAGCCCGAACTCCTCGCCGATGTCGTCGATGAACGGCGCCATGTCGAACCACAGCACGAAGCTGGCGAGGAACGCGAGCGTTGCCAGGTGCAGCATGCGGTAGCGCCCGCGGAAGGAGAGCAGGGCACGCAGTCTGGGTCGGTCGGCGGCGTCGGCCTGTGGAGTGGCGGTGGCCATGGAGGCTCCTCCGTCGCGTGCTCCTGGCGGAGCATCGAACTGTCGGGATGCCTGTGACGGTGCCAAGCCTGTGTTTCCCGGGAACGTCACGGCGTTGCGCCGGAGGAAACATTCCGTTCATGACGGCCGGGGGGCGCCGTGAGAAAACGGGCGGGGCGGCGGCACACAGGTGTGCCGGGCGTTGTCGGGGTCGCGGCGTCGGAT
>NZ_JBEZFP010000159.1:0-19978 GCF_040649515.1 Streptodolium elevatio | reverse complement strand
CCGTACGGCGTCATCGTCGCCGTACGGGGCGGGACTCTGCCACGCCCCACTCGACACACCCACGAGCCGATCCAGGAGGACCTGGTGGCCAACGCCGAGCGACAGAGCGGGCGTTCATCCGGACGGCCGTCGCGCCTCCTCGTGTTCGCCGCCGTCCTGGCCTTCGTCGCCTTTCTGGCCGGCGGAACCCTCGTCCTCCGGGCGTTCTCCGAAGGCGACGGCGGCCCGCCGGTCCCGCCCGCGTCGGCCGCGCGGCCGAGTGCGGTTCCGGCCGGTGGAAGTGCCGGAACTCCGGCCGTACAACCGGCGGTTCGACCCGAGACGGAGCAGCCGCCGGTCGTTCCGCTGCCATCGTCACCGCCGGCCCGTGTGGTGATCCCCAAGATCGCGGTGGACGCCCCCTTTGTCGCGCTGGGCCTCGAAGCGTCCGGCGAACTGGCCGTCCCCGACCCGAACAACCGCAACCTGGCGGGCTGGTACAAGGACGCGGCCACCCCGGGCGCGGTGGGCACGGCCGTGGTCGTGGCGCACGTGGACACCAAGTCCGGCCCGGCCGCCTTCTACGGCCTCGGTGCGCTCCGCCCCGGCGACACCGCGGACATCGTGCGATCCGACGGGATGGTCGCGACGTTCCGCATCGAGTCGGTCGAGGTGTTCGACAAGAAGAACTTCCCGGCCGACCGCGTGTACGCCGACACGTCGGAGGCGCAACTGCGCCTCATCACCTGCGGGGGCACGTTCAAGAAGGGTGCCGAGGGCGGCTACGAGGCGAACGTCGTGGTGTTCGCGAAGCTGGTCTCGACGCGCAAGGCCTGAGCGGCGGATTAGTCGTCGGACGTGTCGCCGTACGCCGCCGCCGTCTCGATCTGGTCCTCCATCGCGTCCAGCGTCGCCTGCGGCAGCCGGGTGTACGACAGCAACCGCCCGCCCGCCTCGCGGATCCGCACCGCGACCTCGCGCGCCCACACGTTCTCCACGAACACGACGACGACCAGCGAGTCCGGCGGCATGATCAGGCCGATCTGCTCCGCGTCGCTCTCCCCCGCGAGCCCGAGCATGCGGCGGGCCGCGACCTCGGCGGCCATGTCGCGCAGGTCGTCGTACTCGCTGATCTCGTGGTGGGTGATGTCGCCGTGCACGTCCTTGACCACGATGAGCATGTCGATGACCCGGACGTCGCCGCGCGCCTCGACCTCGTCGACGGCGTCCAGGACGGAGCGGGTCAGCCGCTGGCCCGGGAACCCCAGCACGATCGCGTCGACCGGACCAAGCTCGCCCATCTCCATGCCTCCTCCAAGACCGTCACCGGCAATACGCTTTCGCGGCCCGCCGCGCGGGCGCGTCTTCCACGCTAAGCGGGTACGCGCGGGGGCGCATGTGGATCCCGGATTCGCCGCACCAGCGCGCGGTCTGCATCCACGCGTTCGCAGTAGCGGCCGAACTCGCCGGGCGGACGCAGTGCGGACGCGCCCCGCACGCGCCACGAACACGCCACGGACGGGGCGGGGACCCGGCACGGCCCAAGGGCGTGGACCGCCGTGGAACCGGCGTGGAACCGCGGTGGAACCCCGGTGGAACCGGGCGGGGAGACGATCACCGGGCTCCGTCTCCCCTGCTGACCGCCGAGAAAGAGGACCGCCCCGTGCTCCGTTCCAAGATCGCCAAGACCCTGGGCGCGCTCGGCGCCGCCGTCGCGCTCACCGCCCTCGCGCAGAGCCCGGCCGCCGCGGCGCCCGTGCCCAAGAACTGGACCACGACGTATCCGACGTGGGGCAACGCGAAATGCTCGTCGCCGGTGCAGCTGACCGACAGCCGGCACGTGATCATCGCGTGTATGGAGTACGGCAACGGCTACGTGCAGCCGTACGCCATTGTCATGAACTCCAACGCCGACGCTCGGTACGTGCCCGAGACTCTGCTCTCCTCTTTCTCGGACGCGAAGTGCGCCGTGTCGTCGATGCCCAAGAACAGCACCCGCATCTGCAACGGCAACATCGAGCAGGCCCCCGCCGGATGCAACGACGTCGGCGGCCTCATGAACTACTTCTGGTACACGGACCACTGGATGTTCCTCCCGGTCGTCAGCGTCTGCCGCTGACACCCCGGCCGGGAACTCGGCCGACGAACCGCCGCGCCCGGCGAAGGGCTATCCGCAACGACAGCCTTTCGCCGGGCGCTCGCCGCGCAGTATGCGCTGGTGCACGCGCCGCGCCTCGGGCCCGGGCTCGACTCCCAGGCCGTCGACCAGCAGTGTGCGCAGCCGCTGGTACGTGTGGAGCGCGTCGGCCCGCCGCCCTGCGCCGTCCAGCGCGAGCATCAGCCGCGGCCACCACGGCTCGTGCCACGGGTTCCCGGCCACCAGGCCGGACAGTTCGTCGATGACCTCGCGGTGCCGCTCCAGCGCCAGATCCGCGTCGATGCGCGACTCCAGCGCGGTGACGCGCAGCCGGGCGAGGTGCGCGCCGTGGCATGCGACCGGGCCCGCGGGGTCGGCGCATTCGACGCCGTCGTACGGCTCCCCGCGCCACAACCCCAGGGCCCGCCCCAGCAGAGCCGACGCCGAGGCCGCGTCGCCGCACGCCAGTCGGGCGCGGCCGCGTTCGACCAGCAGCCCGGCGACGATCGCGTCGATCTCCATGTCGGGGATCCGCAGTTCGTAGCCCTGTGGCCGGGTGGCGATCAACACCCCGTGCCGGTCGCCGAGCAGGCGCCGCAGCCGGTGCACCACCTGGGCGACGGCTTTGGCCCGCATCGCGGGCGGCTCGTCGGGCCAGACGTCGGACAGCAGCCGCTCGGTCAGCACGACGCGGCCGGACGCGGCGACCAGGCGGGCCAGGAGTGAGCGGGGGCGCGTACCGGGGACCGGGCGCCAGTTGCCGGACTGGGCCGGGCGTAACTCCACCGGCCCGAGGACACCGATTCCCGCCGTGCCCCGCACAGGACCGGCCGCGGCTCCCAATTCCGACGCCGCAAAGGCGGTACGCGCCATCCGACACCTCCCCCGGGCTGTCTCGGCTTGCCCCGGCAGGCTAGGCAGTCGACACGTGCCGACACGCAGATGTATCCCGAAAGCGCGGCCCCTGTCCGGCAGTTCGCCCCGAATGCGCTATGCGCACACGCCGACCGCCTGCTCGCACCGGGAGGGCCCACGGTCCGGGACGCGCGCCTACCAGCGGTTCCAGTGGAGGACGTGTTCGCGGGGTATCCGCTTGGCCGGCTTGAAGTCCGTTCCGATCGTGTAGGCGAGCGGGATGAACGCGGCGAGCATGACGTCGTCGTACGGGACGCGGAGCACCTGGGCCAGTTCGCGTTCGAGCGGCGCCTGCGCGGTCGTCCACACGGTGCCGAGGCCGCGGGCGCGTGCGGCGAGCATGAAGCTCCACACCGCCGGGAGTATCGAGCCCCAGGTCCCGGCCTGGGTGGCGACCGGGGCGCGATCGGTACGGCCCTCCACCGCCGGGATCACAAATGCGGGGACCCGGTGGATGTTGTCGACGAGGTGCCGCAATCCGTCGAACACCCGCCGCGTCGAGGTGGGGTGGTGGTTCATGCGCCACAGATCCAGGTCGGTGAGCGGCTGCCCGCCGCCCTGCGCCAGCGAGCGCACGAATATGTCCGCCACCGCGCGACGCTGCGCGGGCTCGGTGACCACCAGGAAGTGCCAGCGCTGCCGGTTGCGCCCGGTGGGCGCCTGGACGGCCAGGTCCACGCACTCCTCGATCAGCTCGCGCGGTACTGGCCGGTCGAAGTCGAGACGCCTGCGCACCGCGCGGGTGGTGGAAAGCAGTTCGTCGGGGGTGAGGTCTAGGAGCATGCGTTGCCTCCGGGCGCCGATGAGCCGTGGCCGATGCCAAAACCGTATGTGCGCCAATCATCTGCCGTCAAACAATTGGCGCGCAGATCGAATTGCTAGAGTGGGCGGCGCGACGCGACGCGGAGGGACGCCATGCCGACGAGAACGACAAAGAAGACCGGGACGGCCGAGGCGGCCGACGCGGCCCCGGCGGCCGGCGGACCGGCGCGCCCGAGCTACTTCCCACAACTCGCCGCCGAACGCCCTGACATCACGCTGTGCCGGGCCTCGACCGCCGTCGCGAGGGCCGCCGAGGCTCACGCGGGCGCGCAGGGCCTCGGGGTCGGGCAACACCTCGTCCTCAAGATGCTGGCCGCCGTCGGCCCGTGCTCCCAGCAGTCGCTGAGCGAGGAACTGCGCATCGACCGCAGTGTCATGGTCGGCCTCTGCGACGACCTGGAACAGGGCGGCCTCGTGCGGCGCGAGCGCAACCCGCGGGACCGGCGCTCGTACGCCGTCACCGTCACCGAATCCGGCCGGGCCGTGCTCGCCGCCGCCGAGACGGGCGTCGCCGGCTACCTCGACACGGTGTTCCTGCCGCTCGATCAGGCCGAGCGCCGCCAACTCGCCGGGCTGCTGGGCAAGCTGCTGGCGGGACCCGGGGCCTGACGGCCGCGACTTTCCTCGGGCGTGAGGGAAATCCCGCTGGATCCGGGGGGTCCGCTGCGGGACGATGAAGGGCTCTCACGGCCCCGGAATGTCCCAGGAGTGTCCCAGGTCGACAAATGTCCACCAAGCGCGCGCGTCGCACGGCCCAACGGGGCGGGTGCTGGCATACAGTGCGGTCGAGTGGAGGACAAAGAGATAACCCGGACGGGGCCGGGACGAGCGGAGAGGGAGGTGCCCATGGGCGCATTGCGCAAGGCCGGCTCCTGGCTCGGGCTCGGTTCGGGGGACGAGGACGACGACATGTACCGCACCGGCAGGGGCGCGTACGACACAGGCTCCTACGACGAGGACGACGACGTGGACGCCGGCTGGGTCTACGACGACGAGCCGGAGGACCGCTCCCGCCCATTGGAGGGCAGCGTAGTGCCGGCCTCGGAGATCTTCGCCGCCCGCGCAGCGGCGGCAGCCGAACTCACCAAACCGACCTCACGGATCTCGGTCGTACACCCGAAGAGCTACCACGAGGCCCGCGCAATAGGCGAGTACTTCCGCCAGGACATCCCGGTCATCATCGATCTGACCGCGATGGACGAGTCGGATGCCAAGCGCGTGGTCGACTTCGCCTCCGGTCTCACCTTCGGCCGTCGGGGCACGATAGAGCGTCTGGCCAAGCGGGTGTTCCTCCTGCTGCCCGGCGACGTCGCGCTGCTGACCGGGGATCCCGGCAGCAACAATCACGACGGGTTCTTCAACCAGGCATAGCCCGCGGGCACCGACGGGGATCACCCCCGGGACCACGGGAACAAGCTGGAAGCCAAAGGGTGTGGGGACGAACGAACGGTTCGTCCCCACACCCTTCGGCATGCACGAAGTCGGCATGCACGAGGTCGGAGCGTCGTCTCCCGGACCCGCGCGCCGCCCTGCGGGCCCGAGGGGTCACCTAAGGCGCAGGGCCAGGAAGAAGTCGACCTTGTCCTCCAGCCGCGACAGATCCCGTTGCGTCAGTTCCTCGATGCGCCCGATCCGGTAGCGAAGCGTGTTGACGTGTACGTGGAGCCGCGCCGCGCAGCGCGTCCACGACCCGTCGCAGTCGAGGAACGCCTCCAGCGTGGCGACCAGGTCCGCCTGATGCCGTGCGTCGTACGCGCTCAGCGGGCTCAGCAGCCGGTCCCGGAACCCGCGCCGCACCCCTTCCGGCGCCGCCGCCAACACCAGGACGTGCGAGGCCAGTTCGCCGTGCCCCACGACCTCGAACGAGCCCGGCCGCCCTTCCGCGATGCGCGCGGCGTGCCACGCCTCCTCGAGGGCTCCGCGCAGCGCGTCGGCCCGCGCCACCGGGGCGCTGACACCGAGGCTGAGGCGGATGCCGTCGCCCGCCGAGCCTTCCAACCCGGCCAGGCGCGCGCGCAGTTCGGCGGCCACGTCGTCCGACGAGCCGGGACCGTCCGCCGAGCCGGGGACCAGGGCCACCGCGCCGTAGCCGATCGCCGCCACCAATGCCTCGCTTGGCAGATCCGCCAAAGCCTCTTCGAGAAGCGTGCGGGCCATGCGCCCCGCGGTGTTCGCCCCGGACGAGGTGTGCACGGGTGCGGCGGCCGCCGCCTCCGATCCGGCGGTACGCGGCGCGCGGGTGGGGGGTGGGCTCCCCGGTGCCGCGGACTGCGGATCATTCGGGGTGCCCGGCACGGTGACCGCCGCCGCGACGAGCTGCCAGGTCACCGGCGACGCGGCGGCCGGTTCGGCGACCCGCAGCCGGGCCGCGATCTCGCCGGGATCGGCTCCCGAGTTCAGCAGCGCGAGGACGTCCTCGGCGAGGCGGCGGCCGAGCCGCCGGTTGTCCTCGACGCGGTCGGCCTCGACCGCGACGAGCCGGGCCAGCTCGTCCAGCAGGCCGCGGCGCTGCTCGGGCCAGTCGGCGACGTCCTCCTCCACGACGAGCGACCATTCGCTCCACACGCCCTGCTCGGCGGCCAGCGAGCCGTCGTCGCGGTCGACCGGGAGCATCGAGAAGACCCGGCCCGCGGTGCGCTCGCGGTACGGGGGCCGCGCCCGCCGGGCCCGGGCCGCCAGGTGGGCGCGGGCCAGCACGGTCCGCAGCTCCGCGTCCAGCAGGTCCGCCCCCGCCGCGACCTGACGGCCGGTCAGCGACAGCACCCAGCAGCGGATGTCGATGTCGGCGGCGACCAGCCCGAGGATGCCGTCCAGGCCCGCGCCCCCGGTGGCCGCCTGCACGAGGCGGCGGTGCCGGTCGACGACGGCCGTCAGATCGCTCGCCCGTTCGGTGGACACGCGGCGCACCACAAATTCGGTGAGCCGGGCGAAGGACATCTCCTCGTCGACCATGGACAGCGGCAGCCGGTGCCGTGCGCACGCCTCGACCAGGTCGTCCGGGACGGGGCCGACCTCGGTGATCCCGGCGGCGAGGCCCGCGGCACCCGCGCCCACGAGGACGCGTACGAAGTTCTCGGAGTCCGCCGGGTCGGACCGCCACAACATCCCCGTGAGCACCAGCTCGCCCCCGGAGAGGTACCGGCTCGGGTCGTTGAGGTCGGTCGTCATCACCCCGCGTACGCCGCGGTCGAGCTCGTCCTCGCCCGTGAGGAGCCGGATCCCCGGAACCCCCGCGTCGAGCAGTGCCCGCAGCCGCACGTCCTCGCCTCCCACCACTTCTTTCCCGACCATGATCTCCTACGTCCACGCGTCCGGGTCTGCGTGTCCTGTCATACCGGGGGCGGCCATGGGTCAACGATTAGATGAACCTACGAGAACTTGCAGGCATCCGAGGCCGACGCTTCATGGTTTCCGTGGCTACTGCGATCGTGCCGGGGCTGTGTGTACTGGGTCACACCCCGTAGGTCCGGAGCAGCGCACGGCACCGCCCCTCCCGCGAACGAGCAGCACCCCCCGGCACAACAGGAGGAGAACCCCGCTATGGAGTTCCTGCGCCCCGCGACATGGGACGAGGCACTCGCCGCGAAGGCCGAGTACCCGACCGCGGTACCCATCGCCGGCGGCACGGACGTCATGGTCGACCTGAACTTCGACCGACACCGTCCGGCGGCGCTGATCGACCTCAACCGCATCCCCGAGCTGCACACCTGGGAGATCGGTGCCGACGAGGTCGTCCACCTGGGTGCCTCGGTGCCGTACACGAGGATCATCGACCACCTGACCGACCGCCTGCCGGGCCTGTCGCTGGCCTCGCACACGGTCGGCTCGCCGCAGATCCGCAACCGCGGCAGCGTCGGCGGCAACCTGGGGGCGGCGTCGCCCGCCGGAGACGCGCACCCGCCGCTGCTCGCGTCGGGCTGCCAGGTGGAGGTCGCCTCCGCGGCGCGCGGGGCGCGCCTGATCCCGATCGACGAGTTCTACCTCGGCGTCAAGCGCAACGCGCTGCAGCCGGACGAGCTGATCCTCGCCGTGCACATCCCGTCGGCGACCGCCCCGCAGCAGTTCGCCAAGATCGGCACGCGCAACGCGATGGTGATCGCGGTGTGCTCGTTCGGCATCGCGCTGCACCCGGAGGCCGGGACGGTACGCACCGGCATCGGCTCCGCCGCGCCCACCCCCCGCCGGGCGACCGCCGCCGAGGAGTTCATCGCCGCCGAACTCGCCGACTCCGGCCGGTGGACGTCGCGCGCCGAGCTGGCCGCGTCGACCGCCGAGCGGTTCGGCGAGCTGGTCGCCGAGGCCGCGTCGCCGATCGACGACGTACGCGGCTCGGCCGCGTACCGCCGGCACGCGCTGTCGGTGATGGCGCGCCGCACCCTGACCTGGACCTGGGACGACTACCGCGCAGCCGGGAGGGCAGCCGCATGAAGGTCACATTCACCGTGAACGGCCGCCAGGCCGAGGCCGAGGACGTCTGGGAGGGCGAGAGCCTGCTCTACGTGCTGCGCGAGCGCGTCGGCCTGCCGGGCTCGAAGAACGCCTGTGAGCAGGGCGAATGCGGCAGCTGTACGGTCTACCTCGACGGCGACCCGGTCTGCGCCTGCCTCGTCGCGGCCGGCCAGGTCCAGGGCCGCGAGGTCCGTACCGTCGAGGGGCTCGCCGACGGCGACACACTCGACCCGGTCCAGCAGGCCTTCGTCGACGCGGGCGCCGTGCAGTGCGGCTTCTGCACGCCGGGTCTGCTCGTGCAGACCCACGATCTGCTGGAGCGGCGGGCGCGGCCGAGCGACGCGGAGATCCGCGAGGCGCTGTCCGGCAACCTGTGCCGCTGCACCGGCTACGAGAAGATCATGGACGCGGTCCGGCTCGCCGCCGCCCGCAAGGCGGAGGCGCCCGGAGCGTCCGCCGGAGCGGGGGCCTGACATGGCCGCCACCGCACGGGCCGTCCCGAGGAACCTGCAGGAGACCCACGCACCCGGCACGGACGGCATCGGCGCGTCGACCCTGCGCCCGGACGGCGTCCTCAAGGTCAGGGGCGACTTCGCGTACTCGTCCGACCTGTGGCACGAGGACATGCTGTGGGGCATGGCGCTGCGCAGCCCGCACCCGCGGGCGCGGATCCGGTCCCTGGACATCTCGGCGGCCGTCGCCCAGCCGGGCGTGTACGCGGTGCTGACGCACGACGACATCCCCGGCTCGAAGTTCTACGGCCTGGAGGTCGTCGACCAGCCGGTGCTGGCGATCGACCAGGTGCGCTTCCACGGGGAGCCGGTCGCGCTGGTCGCGGCCGACCACCCGGAGACCGCGCGCCGGGCGCTCGCCAAGATCCGGGTCGAGTACGAGGTCCTGGCGCCGATCACCACCACGGCCCAGGCGCTCGACGTCGACGCCAACGGCTATGTGCACGCCCCTGACGAGTACAAGGCGCACGCGTCCGACAACGTCGTGCACCGCCAGCGCATCGTCTCCGGCCTCGGCGTGACCGACGAGGTCCGGGCGGCGGCCGACGTGGTGGTCCGGCACGACTACGAAGTGGGCATGCAGGACCAGGCGTTCCTGGGTCCCGAGTCGGGGCTCGCGGTGCCGGCCGAGGACGGCGGTGTCGACCTCTACATCGCGACGCAGTGGCTGCACGTCGATCGGGACCAGATGTGCCCGGTGCTCGGGCTGCCGCCGGAGAAGGTGCGGCTGGCGCTCGCGGGCGTGGGCGGCGCGTTCGGCGGGCGCGAGGACATCTCGATGCAGGTGCACGCGTGCCTGTTGGCGCTGCACACCGGCAAGCCGGTCAAGATCGTGTACTCGCGCGAGGAGTCGTTCTTCGGGCACGTGCACCGCCACCCGGCGGTGCTGACGTACGAGCACGGCGCCACGCGCGACGGCAGGCTCGTGTACGTCGAAGCGTCCATCAGCCTGGACGGCGGCGCCTACGCCTCGTCCTCCCCCGCGGTGGTCGGCAACGCCTCGTCGCTCGGCATCGGCCCGTATGTGGTGCCGAACGTCGAGATGAACGCCGCCGCCTACTACACCAACAACCCGCCGTGCGGCGCGATGCGCGGCTTCGGCGCGGTGCAGGCGTGCTTCGCGTACGAGAGCCAGATGGACCGGCTGGCCGCCGAACTGGGCATGGACCCGGTGGAGCTGCGGCAGCTCAACGCGGTCGAGGAGGGCTCGGCGATGCCGACCGGGCAGATCATCGACTCGCCCGCGCCGGTCGCCGAACTGCTCCGGCGGGTCAAGGACATGCCGCTGCCGCCCACCCGGCCGTGGGAGTCGGACGGCGGCACCGACGTACGCGAGCTGCCCGGCGGGCTGTCGAACACCACGCACGGCGAGGGCGTCGTACGCGGTGTGGGCTACGCCGTCGGCATCAAGAACGTGGGCTTCTCCGAGGGCTTCGACGACTACTCGACGGCGCACGTGCGCCTGGAGGTCGTCGGCGGCGCCCCCGTCGCCTCGGTGCACACGGCCGCCGCCGAGGTGGGCCAGGGCGGCATCACGGTCCACGCCCAGATCGTGCGCACCGAACTGGGCGTCGAGCAGGTGACGATCCACCCGGCGAACACCCGGGTCGGTTCGGCCGGCTCGACGTCCGCCTCGCGGCAGACGTACATGACCGGCGGCGCGGTGAAGCTGGCCGCCGAGGCGGTGCGTGCCTCGGTGCTCACGCTGGGCCGCGAGCGGTACGGCTGGTCGGCGGATCTGGTCGCGGGCCTCCGGCTGGAGGCCGGAAAAGTCGTCGTCGGGCGGGGCGAGGTGGTCGCCGACCTTGTCGACCTGCTCGGGGACGACGCGGTCGAGGCGACCCGCGAGCACCACCACCGGCCCACCCAGGCGTTCGACAGGGTGACCGGGCAGGGCTTCGGCCACGTCCAGTACACCTTCTGCGCACACCGCGCGGTCGTCGACGTGGACGTCGACCTCGGCCTGGTCAAGGTGGTGGAGTTGTCCGCCGCCCAGGACGTGGGCGTGATGCTCAACCCCTTGTCGGTGCTCGGCCAGATCCAGGGCGGCTCGACGCAGGGGCTGGGCCTCGCGGTCATGGAGGAGATCCTCGTCGAGGACGGCAAGGTCAGGAACCCGTCGTTCACGGACTACCTGATCCCCACCATCCTGGACACTCCGCCGATGCGGATCGACGTCCTCGAACTGGCCGACCCGCACGCGCCGTACGGCCTGCGCGGTGTCGGCGAGGCCCCCACGCTGTCCTCGACGCCGGCCGTCGTGTCGGCGATCCGGGCGGCGACGGGACTCGCGCTCAACCGTGTTCCGGTACGCCCGGAACACCTCACCGGGACCTGAGGCCGACCGCTTCCGCCCGTCACGCAACACCACGTGCACGACTACACGTGGCCGAAACGCGCCCCCGAACGCACACCCCCGCCTCGCGCGGGCATGCACCGGCTTTGGCATGCTCGCGCGGGGCCGGATTCCAGCACCACCCCAACAACACCTCAGACACTTGGGAGTGGTCCATGACGCAGATATCTGTGCACTCGGACTCAGAGCAGGGCCCCAGAGAACCCGGATCCACCGGAACCCAGCCGGCCCCTCCGGCCGGGAACGGTTCGTTCCTGGACACATATTTCAAGATCAGTGCGCGTGGCAGCACCGTCGGCCGGGAGTTCCGCGGCGGTGTGACCACGTTCATGGCCATGGCGTACATCCTGCTGCTCAACCCGATCATGTTGAGCGGCGCGGACGTCCTGGACAACAAGCTCAACCCGGGCCAGGTCACCGCGGTGACCGCACTGGCCGCGCTGATCACCACGGTGCTGATGGGCGTCATCGGCAACGCGCCGCTGGCACTCGCCGCGGGCCTCAGCGTCTCCGGCGTCCTCGGCACGGCCGTCATCGCCGAGATGACCTGGCCGCAGGCGATGGGCCTGTGCGTCATCTACGGCGTGATCATCATGATCATGGTCTTCTCGGGGCTCCGAGAGACGATCATGAACGCCATCCCGATGTCGGTGAAACACGCCATCACCATCGGCATCGGCCTGTTCGTCGCGATGATCGGCATGGTGAACGCGGGCTTCGTGCAGGAGAACGCGGCACCGGGCGGCGGCCCCGTCGTGCTGGGTCCGTCGGGCGAGCTCAAGGGCTGGCCGGTCGTGGTCTTCGCGGTCACGCTGCTGTCGATCTTCATGCTGATGGCCCGCAAGGTGCGCGGGGCGATCCTGATCGGCCTGGTGATCGGCACCGTCGTGGCGATGGTCGTCAACGCGGTCGTGGACGTACCGGCGAAGGCGTGGGGCCTGGGCGTACCGGAGTTCCCGGACAACGTCGTCGAGACACCCGACTTCTCGCTGATCGGCGACGTCAGCGTGTTCGGCGGCTTCGGCGAGGCCGGGGCCATCACCGCCTCCGTACTGGTGTTCACGCTCGTCTTCGCGGGCTTCTTCGACGCGATGGCCACGATCATCGGGATCGGGTCGGAAGCCAACCTGGTGGACGAGAAGGGCCGCATGCCGGGCCTCAACAAGGCCCTGGCTGTGGACGGCGCCGGCGGTGTCATCGGCGGTGTGACGGGTTCGTCGGGCCAGACGGTGTTCGTCGAGTCCGCGACGGGCGTCGGCGACGGCGCGCGGACCGGTCTGTCCAGCGTGGTGGTCGGCGGGCTGTTCGGCCTGATGCTGTTCTTCACGCCGATCGCGGGCATGGTGCCCAGCCAGGTCGCGGCCGCGGCGCTCGTGGTCATCGGGTCGATGATGATCACGCAGGTGCGGCACATCGACTGGGAGGACCTGTCGTCGTCCGTCCCGGCCTTCCTGACGATCGTGATCATGCCGTTCACGTACTCGATCACGGCCGGCGTGGCGGCGGGCGTGATCTCGTACACGCTGATCAAGACCGCGCAGGGCAAGTGGAAGGATCCTGGAGTACTGATGTGGATCCTCAGCGTCGCCTTCGTGGCGTGGTTCGCGCTGCACCCGATCAAGGAATGGCTGGGGGTCAGCTGACGGGCCGCGCCGCTCGGGCGGCCGAGCCACGGACCGGGCGGTTGATCCGCCGCCCGATCCGAGTAACCGTAGGGAGATGACGATGTTCGACATCGTGCCCGAGCTCACCGCTTGGCGCGCCCAGGGGACGCGCTTCGCGCTGGCCACGGTCGTCGACGTCGCCGGCAGCGCGCCCCGGCTCCCCGGGGCGGCGCTCGCCGTGAGTGCGGACGGCGAGGCCGTCGGCAGCATCTCCGGCGGATGTGTGGAAGGCGCGGTGTACGAGCTGTGCAGCGAAGCGCTGGAGTCCGGGACACCCGTGCTCCAGCGCTTCGGGTACAGCGACGAGGACGCCTTCGCGGTGGGCCTGACCTGCGGCGGCATCATCGACGTGTTCGTGCACCCGGAGCCGGACGTGGACGCGGCCGTCGCGGCTTTGGCGGCCCGTACGCCGGTGGCCGTCGCCCGGGTCGTCGCCGGCCCGGACCACCGGCTCGGCGCGACGCTGGTGCACCACGGCGGTGCGGCACCGTCGACGGGCTCGCTCGGCGGTACGCCCGCCTTCGAGACGGCGGTACGGGCCGAGGTCGCCGCGATGCTGGATTCCGGACGGGGCGGGATGCTGACGTACGGGCCGGACGGGCGCCTGTGCGCGGCCGGGCCGGACACCGCGACGGTGTTCGTGGAGGCGTACACCCCGCCCCCGCGCATGATTGTCTTCGGTGCGATCGACTTCGCCGCAGCGGTGGTGAAGGTCGGCAAGTTCCTCGGTTATGAGGTCGTCGTGTGCGACGCCCGCGAGGTCTTCGCGACGCGGCGCCGGTTCCCGGACGCGGATGAAGTCGTGGTCGACTGGCCGCACCGGTACTTGGACTCGATCGAAGTCGACGGCCGGACCGTGTTGTGTGTGCTCACGCACGACGCGAAATTCGATATCCCGTTGCTGGAACGGGCGTTGCGCCTGCCGGTGGCGTACGTGGGGGCGATGGGCTCGCGGCGTACGCATGAGACCCGCTTGGAGAAGCTGCGCGCGCTGGGCCTGACCGAGGCGGAACTGTCGCGTCTCCGCTCCCCCATCGGCCTGGATCTGGGAGCGCGCACGCCGGAGGAGACGGCGGTAGCGGTCGCAGCGGAGATCATCGCCCACCGCCGCGGCGGATCAGGGGCACCTCTGTCGGTGACGGAGGGCCCCATTCATCACGACGGCAAGGGCTCGATCCAGTCGGTGATCAGGACGTCCCCGGACCACCACGCGGCCTGAAGCGGTCGGTGAGTTCGGCCCAGGACTTAGCGGGGATCATGAGATGGCCGCGCGTGAGGTCTTTGGAGTCGCGGACGGGGACGAACGGCAGGTTGCCAGGCGCGACTTCCACACAGGTGCCGCCATTGCCTCCGCTGTACGACGACTTACGCCAAACCTGTGCCACCTCGACGCAGTTGCCGCCCGAAGGATTGCTGTATGACGACTTGCGCCAGACCCGGATCATCTCAGGTACTCCTCCGCCGCCGATCGCAGCATGCTCAGGGACGCCTCCGGCGGCAACGCAACGGCCCTACCCAGATCGTAGGACAGCTGACACTTCGCTAGCGATGACGGATCATCCAACAATTGGCCTGCGTGGAGCCCTTCGACGTAAGCGACTTGAGGAGCATCGTCAAAGGCCATCAATGACAGCACGCCCTCCATCAATGAGTGCGCGCCATGCGCGATGGGGATCACCTGCACGATGATCCGTCGTCGCTCCACCAGACCGATCACGTGCAGCAGTTGCTCATGCATCACGTTCGGTCCACCGATCGGTCGCCGCAGGACGTTTTCGTCCAGGATCACCCAAAGCAACGGGCGTGTTGGATTGGCCAACACGCGAGACCGCTCGATCCTCGCCGCCAAACGCTCTCTGACACTCTCCTCACTTGCGAGCGGCTGCGCTGCCAGGATCACGGCCCGCGCGTATGCCTCAGTCTGGAGGACTCCAGGGATCAGCGTGGGTGCGTACTCATGGATCGCAACAGCCAATGCCTCCAGGTCGGATGCTTCTGCGAAGTAGTCCGCATGCTTCGACTTGTTCGCCAGCACGCACAGGCGTGCCAGCAGGCCGTCCGTGCCGAAGACCGCGTCCAGTCGGACCGACATGTCCAACTGGGGCTTGCGTACCGCCGATTCGATCTGGCCGATATAGGCGCCTGAGCAGATGACCATCTCGCCCAGCTTCTCCTGCGACAGACCCGCCGCCTCGCGCAGTCTGCGCAACTCCGAGCCGTAGAAAGCCCGGGGTGAGCGCATCGGGTCGACGTCTTTCGGGTGGGCCATCCGGTCCCCTCCGCCTACAGAACAACTGTTGGGATTCAGCCACTCCCCACGCTAACTCCAGACCGCGACGCTTGGCGTACTAAAAGTGACATCCACCGAGAGGCGTCCGGTTCATGAGCAAGCCCATCACGCGAAGCTACGTACTCCCCGACGCGCCCGGGTCCGCCAAGCTCGCGCGAGATCACGTACGGGCTCTGCTGTTCGCGCAGCGATTGCCGCACCTGACCGACGACGCCGCGCTGCTCGCCTCCGAGTTGACCACCAACGCGGTCCTGCACGCGTCCGGCCGACCTGAACTGCGGCTGCGACTCGACGAGTCCACGCTGCGAATCGAAGTGGTCGACAGCGGCCAGGGCGTACCCGGTACACCTCCGCCC
The DNA here is from genome assembly GCF_040649515.1 of Streptodolium elevatio. GTDB lineage: Bacteria > Actinomycetota > Actinomycetes > Streptomycetales > Streptomycetaceae > Yinghuangia > Yinghuangia elevatio. The sequence goes on along the minus strand of NZ_JBEZFP010000159.1, from coordinate 4,498 downwards.
AGCCTCGACCGCACCTTCGGTCGAGGACTGTGGATCGTCGAACGCCTCTCCACCCGCTGGGGATTCACCCGCGACACCGAATCAAAGTCCGTGTGGTGCGACCTGCGTACGAGATCTGACCTTCCCGAGTGAGCACACGGCTGGACCGCGACACCCCCGCGGCTCAGACCCCGCCGGTCGGCCAGGAGCCGGGTCCGCTGATCAGGTAGCAGTCGACGGCGCCCGGTGTCGCAATGAGTTGGAACGCGATCTTGTACGGTGCGCTGCCGAGCACCGGGGAGCTTGTTCGTTCAACACGGAAGAAGGCGCCGCTCTGCACGGTCATGCTGTGGATCCCGGAGAGAGCAGATTGGGACGTGAACTGGAGCGTGGCGTAGATCGCCCCCGTCGGGTACGCCATCGGGAGCGCCCCGTTCGCGGTCACGTAAAGGCGGGTCGAACCGTCCCGCTGGAACTCGACTTCCATCTGTGTCCAGTACGGCGAACCGTCGGCGAGCTCACAGTCGTACATGGCCCACCCCACCCCCGCCGCGGCCGGGGGTGCGACGGCGAACGCTCCGACCGTGAGGGCGGCAGAGCCGGCGAGGGCGGTGAGCAGACGTCTGGCCTTGGTCACGGGCGGTCCCCTCCTTCGATACCGAGGGCTCAACTGCACTCTGACGGATGACCCTCGTCAACACCTCGCGGCGGTTGGCCGCGCTGACACGTGTCTCAATTCCCTTGCAATCCAAGAGACTTCGAACCAACCAACCGTTATACCTTGTCCCCATTCTGACTGTGTGTCAGCCTGCTGGCCGCACCACACAGCGTCTCCTGAGTACCACCTGCCCCACGCAACAGCGCACGGCGGTGCTCAGGCCATGGGCACCGAGTCTGTCCATGCGAGAGGACGCAGATGCGAATACGCAGACGTACCAGAACCGCGTTCGTGGCGACCGGCATTGCCGCCCTGCTGAGCCTTCCCACACAACCCGCGGGCGCCGAGGACTCGTCCTCGGCGCCCGCGGTGTCCGTGGACGTCCGGGAACTGGGTGCCCAAGCCGAGGCGTTGCCCAACGAGCAGCCGCGTGTGACCCCTGACGCGACCGTCACGCTGATCACCGGCGACAAGGTGACCGTGCGCATGGAGGACGGCAAGCCGTCCGTCAGCGTGCGGCCCGCCGAAGGCCGCGACGGCATCCCCATGCACATTGCCAACGACGACTCCGGTATCGCGGTCGTGCCGCACGACGCGGTGCCCGCGATCCAGGCCGGGAAGATCGACGCGCGCCTGTTCAACGTCACGCAGCTGGTCGAGTGGGGCTACGACGACGCGCGCTCGTCGTCGATACCGCTGATCGGCAAGCGGCCCGCGGGAGTTGACGCCAAGACAGCTCCGCCGAAGGGCGTGCAAAAACTACGTACGTTCAGCGACCCCGGCAACTCCGGCTTCGAGAGCCTGAAGGCCGACAAGGCCGCCGTCGACGATCTCTGGAACGAGCTGGTCGGCAAGGTTCCACACGGCCGAACAACTGACCGCAGCAAGCCGCTTGGCGGCGAGAAGGTCGACAAGATCTGGATCGACGCGAAGTCCAAGGTGTCACTGGACGCGAGCCGGTCCCAGGTGAACGTCGGCCCCGCCTGGCAGCAGGGCTATAACGGCAACGGCGTGACGGTGGCCGTACTCGACTCCGGCTACGACGCCACGCACCCCGACCTGCAAGGGGTGGTGACGGCCGCGCAGGACTTCACGTCCTCCCCCACCGGGGTTCAGGACCACCTCGGGCACGGCACCCACGTCGCGTCGATCATCGCCGGGACCGGAGCCGCTTCCGGAGGCAAGTACAAGGGCGTCGCGCCGGGCGCAAAGCTTGCCGTCGCCAAGGTCTGCGACGACGCCGGGGACTGCCCGGACTCGGCGGTCATGGCCGGCATCGAATGGGCCGCCGACCTGAACATCAAGATCATGAACCTGAGCCTCGGGCGCCCCGCCGCCCCCGGCACCGACCCACTGACCGACATGGTCACCCTGCACGCGACTTGGGCTGCCCGGGTCATGGTCGTGGCAGCGGGGAACAGCGGGTCCAAGTCCCGAACCGTCGAAGCGCCCGGCATCTCCCCGGCCGCGCTGACCGTCGGCGCCATCTGGTCCGGCGACCGGGTCGCGGGCTTCTCCAGCCGGGGACCGTCGATCGACAACAACGTGAAGCCGGACATCGTCGCGCCCGGTGCCGGCGTGGTCGCGGCCCGCGCTGCGGGCTCCACCATCGGATACCCGGTCGACGCGAACTACATCGGCCTGGACGGCACTTCCATGGCAACCCCAATCGTCGCCGCGGCCGCGGCCATCCTCGTCCAACAACATCCGACCTGGTACGGCTGGCACATCAAGGGAGCGTTGACGGAGTCCGCCCGCGACCTGCCGAGCGCGAACGCGTTCCAGGAGGGCGCCGGGCTGCTCGACATCGGAGCCGCGGTCACGCGCACGGTCGTGCCGTACCACATGGCCCCGATCTCGCTGCCGTTGCCGCACACCGCCGGACAGACCGGCTCGTCATCGGCACACTTCCTGAACGGCGGGACGCAGCCCGTCACGCTCACCTTCGGCGTCGAGGCGTTCACCGAACTCGGCGCCCCGGCACCCGCGGGACTCGTCACCGTTCCTGCGACAACCGTGACCACGGCTCCGGGGTACCTGGGGAACGTGGCCGTCACCGCACACGGGGACGCCGCGCCTCCTGGCATGTACTACGCACGCCTGACCGGCCGTGACGCGAACGGCACCGTGCTCGTGTCCGACCTCGTCGCCATCGACGTCGCCGCGGCAAAGCCCACGTTGACCGTCAGCGCGCTGGACCGCAGCGGCGCTCCGACATCCGGCGTGCTGCAATTGTTCAGCCACGAGCGCGGCGAGACGCAGTACTTCAGCATCGCCAACGGCGCGCTGACCTGCTCCGGGGGGCCCTGCACGATCCCCATTGGCACATACTCCGTGATGGCGCTCATGGACGAACGGCAACCCGCGCCGAGCGGGCCGATCGTGGGCTACAACGCGGCGTTCCGAAGACTGACGGTCACCGCGAACACCGCACTCACCTTCGACGCGCGGCAGATGGTGCCTATCGGCGGCTCCGTGGACACCGCGGGCGCCGTGCGGACCAGCACGAGACTCGCGGCCCTCACGGGAGTCGACAGCTTCCCGCTTCTCAGCATGGTCATGAACCGAGGCGGCGGCACGAGCCCGACCATCGACAACGTCCGCGTGCTGCCCGTCAGCACTCCCGGAATGACCTATCTCAACCTCTCGACCTGGTCGAACAACACTGTCACCACCCCGTACCGCTACGAGGTCCTGGAGGCACGCGAGAACGGCGTTCCGACGAATCCGGGGGTGGCGGCGACCAAGGCGACCATGGCCCACCTCGACACCGTCTACAAGGCCCAGGGCGTGGCCGCGAGCGGCGCGGTGACGCACGGTGCGAGGTACAAGGGCATCGAACTCGGCAGCGGGTTCTACGAGAACGTGCAGGTGCCCCACCACGTTGACGAGTACCTGACGTCCAATCAGGACACGGCGTGGAAGACCTACTACGACATGAACGCGCCGGGCGCCTACACCCACAGCATGCACGACAAGACGTACAGCGCGTACCCGCTCGGCACGACGGGCGTCATCCGGGGGTCGGCCGTCGTCGGCCCCACACTCCCCACCACCGTCGGGACGCGGCAAGGCGAGATCATCAACTTCGGGCACACCAACCTGCCGTCTCTTTTGGGAGACGGCTGGACCGGAGGGCTCGGCCTGGCGATCCCGGACCCGGGTGCCGAGATGACACTGAGCAGCGGCGGCCAGGTGCTCGCCTCCGCGCATCCCTATGCCGGGATGTACAGCATGGCCCTCCAGGTACCGGTCTCGCCGTCGACGGCCACCTACACCCTCTCCGCGTCGATGTCCCGCACCGTGCCATATTCCCTGCTGTCGACTCGAGTTCGCGCGGACTGGACGTTCAACTCCGCGCACACGGACCCGGCGACGGAGACCCCGCTGCCGCTGTTCGGGGCCAGGCCCATCTGCGGTCTGCAAAACATGAACGACTACAACCAGGTCACCGCGGGCACCAACCTGCTGTGCTGGTTGGCGTTCGAGTACCAGCCCGGCGTGGGACCGACCTACGCGTCGGTGTCGTCCGGGACCGTGCAGTACTCCACCAACGACGGACAGACCTGGACCAACCTGCCGACCATCACGGCCCCCAGCGGCGTCACCGGCATCACCATCCCCAACCCGACGCCCGGATTCGTGTCGCTGCGCATCTCCGGCACCGACACCTCCGGCAACTCGGTCACCTCCACGGTGATCCGCGCGTACCAGGTCATCTGACCCGGACATGACGGCGCCGGGTGCCCGGAGGAAATTCTCCGGGGGGCCCGCGCCGGGCCGGGCGGGGGCGGGGAGCGGGGGTGGCCGGGCGGACGAGTACGGCGAAGAACAACAAAAAAAAAAAAACAAAAAAAAAAA
>NZ_JBEZFP010000158.1:0-20129 GCF_040649515.1 Streptodolium elevatio | reverse complement strand
TAGCGCTTCCGAAGCGGCGCCGGGCGCGGGGGCCGCGGTTCGAACTCCTGCGACGTCAGGGGATAGCGCTTCCGAAGCGGCGCCGGGCGCGGGGGCCGCGGTTCGAACTCCTGCGACGTCAGGGGATAGCGTTTCCGAAGCGGCGCCGGGTGCGGGGGGCGCGGCGCGAACTCCTGCGACGTCAGGGGATAGCGCTCCCGAAGCGGCGCCGGGCGCGGGGGCCGCGGTTCGAACTCCTGCGACGTCAGGGGATAGCGCTTCCGAAACGGTGCCGGGCGCGGGGGCCGGGGCTCGCAAGCCTGCGGTCGAGTCTCCGCGCGTGGGCTTCGTGGCGCCGGCGTCCGCCGTCGAAGTCGCCGAGCTGGAGGCGGCCGGCGCGGCGTCCTTCTGGGTCGGCGGACACGTGGCGTCGGTGAATCCCAGCCCCGAGCCCTTGGTCTGGCTCGCGCGCCTCATCGAGCAGACGGCGACCGCGGTGGTGGGCACCGCCACACTCGCGCTCCCGCTGTATCCGCCGGGCTTGCTCGCCAAGCAACTCGCCGACCTCGACCGGGCGTCCGGCGGCCGGATCACCGTCGGCGCCGGGGTCGGCGGCGAGTATCCCGCGGACTTCGACGCCTGCGAGGTCCCGCTCGCCCAGCGCGGCGCCCGCGCCGACGAGATGATCCCGCTGCTGCGCCGATTTTGGACCGCCCGGCCGGTCACCCACGACGGGCCCCACCACAACTTCCGCGACGTGCGCATCCACCCGGCCCCGGCCCGCCCGCGCGGGCCGCCCATCGTGGTGACCGGCCGCCGCGCGCCCGCGATACGTCGCGCGGCCCGGCTCGGCGACGGCTGGATGCCGTACCTCTACTCGCCCGAGCGCTACGCCCGCGCGGCCCGCGACATCCACGACGAGGCGGAGCGGGCCGAGCGGGACCTGGCCGGGTTCGCCTGGTACGCGTACGTGTTCACCAGCGTCGCCGACTCCACGGCAGAGGCGCGCCGGCACATGCTCGAATTTCTCGCCGGGACTTTCCGGCAGGACGCGGACGCCGTCCTGGACCGAGTCGCCGCCGCCGGAACACCGGACGAAGTGGCGGTGCAGTTGCGGGCGTTCGCGGAGGCCGGGGCCGGGCACCTGATCCTGTGCCCGTGCGGCCCCGACCCCCACGCCACCGCCCTGCGGCTGCTGAAGGACGTCGTCCCCCAGCTATGACCCCCGAGCCGCCGCCGCGCCCCGCACCACCACCCGCGCGCGACCTCCGGCTAGTTGTCACCCCCGCGCCGCCACCGCGGCGGACGGCTACCGCCCGCGACCGTCTCGGCACCTGTGACGGCCCTCGCCGCGCCGTGCCTCTCCGCCACCCGTACGCGACAGCCCGGCAGTTTCGGCCGCCGCGTTGCGCCGCTGTGGGACGGTCACGTGTCCGCGTCCGTCCCACAGCTACAACCGCCGCGTCGCCGCTGCGGCGGACAACTACTCGTCCGCGATCGTCCCGGATGCTGTGATGGCCCTCACCGCCATAGCGGTCCTCCTAGGGTCTGTTTGAAAGTGGAGGATCTTGGTCTGAGGTGATCTTCGGGTGGGACGAGGAGATTTGACCGAGGGTCAATGGGCTGTGCTGGAACCGTTGTTGGCGGCCGCGCGCAAGCGCGGCCGGCCGGCGGAATGGACGCGTCGCGACCAGGTCAACGCGATCCGTCGGCGCACCCGGACGGGCACGCCGTGGTGGGACATACCCGAGCGGTACGGGCCGTGGGAGTCCGCGTACAGCCCGTTCCGCCGCTGGCAGCGCGACGGCACCAGGGCACGGATCCTCGAACAGCTCCAGGCCCGCGCCGACGCGCGCGGGCTGATCACCTGGGACGTGAACGTGGACTCGACGGTCTGCCGCGCGCACCAGCACGCCGCCGGGGCGCGGAAAGAGGGGATCTGCGACGCGAGCCGCCGGACGGCTTTGCCGACGAACCGGCCGACCACGCGCTCGGCCGGTCCCGCGGCGGGCTGACCACGAAGATCCACCCGGTCTGCGAGCAGGGCCAGCGTCCCCCGGCCCTGCTGCTCACCGCCGGACAGCGCGGCGACTCAACGCAGTTCGCGTACCTGCTTGACGCGATCCGGGTCCCGCGGATCGGACCGGGCAGACCGCGCACCCGCCCCGGGCGGGTGCGCGGCGACAAGGCCTACAGCTCCCGCGCGAACCGCACACTGCTGCGCACGCTCGACGTCGCCTGCACGATCCCCGAGCCCGCCGACCAGATCCGCAACCGCAAACGCCGCGGGCCGGCGGGCGGACGCCCGCCGGCCTTCGACCGGGAGGACTGCAAGGCCCACCACGCCGCGAATGCTGCATCAACCGCCTGAAGCGGAACCGGGCAGTCGCCACTCGGTACGACAAACTCGCCGTCCGCTACGAAGCAACCGTCACCATCGCCGCGATCGGCGAATGGCCATGACCAAGATCCACCATCAAACAAACCCCAGGGAGTGTCTTCAAATTCGCGTCGGACAGCCCGCGGGGCGTGGTGCGTGCGTTCGCAAGGCGCGGGCCGCGGCTCGGCCTGGGTTTGGCTTGGGAGGGCCGTCAGGCCCGGCGGCAAGGTCCGTAACGCGGCGAGCGTGCGTGCCACGGTTCGCGGACCAGGCGAGAATTTGAAGACACGACTTAGCCGTGCGCGGCCGTTCCCGCGGCTGCCACCGCCGCATTGCCACCGCAGTGGACGGGCACTTGTCCGCACCCGCCCCACCGCCGTGACCGATGCGTCGCCGCTGCGGTTCGTCTGCGAGGGTTCCCGCGCCAGGCCGACCGTGTCGGCCCCGTGGGCACAACTGCCCCGCCCGTCGTGACCGCTGCGCCGTCGTGACCGCGCACAGGTGTGACGGCCACGCCGGCGTGGTGGACCCCTGCCGCTACGCGTCCGCGACCGGTTCCAGGACGACCACGGGGATTTGGCGGTCCGTGCGCTCCTGGTACGCGTCGTAGTTGGGCCAAAGCCCGGTCATCAGCCCCCAGAGCCGCTCGCGCTCGGGGCTGTCGGCGGTCCGCGCGACTGCGGCGAACTGCCGGTCCTTGACCTGGATCTGTACGCGCGGCTGCGCGAGCAGGTTCCGGTACCACTGTGGATGCGTGGGAGCGCCGCCCTGCGAGGCGACGACCACCAACCGGTCGCCGTCGGCGCCGAAGATCAGCGCCGATGTCCGCGGCTCGCCGGACGTGCGCCCGGTCGTGGTCAGGAGCAGCGCGGTGACGCCGTTCCACTCGTAGCCGACTTCGCCGCCCGTCTCGCGGTAGCGGCGTACGTGCTCGGCTCCCACCAGCGTCAGATCCGGCGCGCGGTAGGCCGCGTCGCCCGGTGCGGGGTCGTTCATGCCCCTCCTCTGGTCTGCGTGCTCGGACAAGGTGATTGAGTAAATACCATCACCATGATGCAATACCATCATTCCGCAGGGAGGAGAGACATGCACCGCCCCGCACCCCCGCTGACCGAACGCACCGCCGAATACTGGAAGTCGGGCGCCGACGGTGTCCTGCGCATCGCCCGGTGCGGCTCGTGCGGAACCTACCTGCACCCGCCACGGCCTGTCTGCCCGCAATGCCACAGCGCCGACCTCGCCTTCGCCCCGGTGAGCGGCAAGGGCACCGTGTACTCGTTCACCGTCAACCGCTATCAGTGGACGCCGGAACTGGAACCCCCGTACGTCCTCGCCGAAGTCGAGCTGGCCGAACAGCCCGGACTGCGACTGCTGAGCACCGTCGTCGGGTGCGCGGTGGAAGCGGTACGCATCGGCATGCCGGTATCGGTGGCCTTCGAATCGGCCGGCGACGCGTGGATACCCGTGTTCCGCCCATGACCCCGACCCCGACCCCGACCCCGCCTCCGGTCCCGCCTCAGACCCCAACCCTCATCCCGATTCCGCCCCCAGCCCCGCCCCCAACCCCGCCCCCAACCCCAACCCCAAGAGCACCCGCGCCCAAGCCCGAGGACCAGGTCGTCATCAGCGGCATCGGCGCCTCGCGGACCGGTCGGCGCCTCGGGACCGACCCGTGGCGGCTGACCGCCGACGCCGCCCTGGCCGCCATCGCGGACGCCGGGCTCACCCCCGCCGACGTCGACGGCCTGTCGACGTACCCCGGCGCGGTCGGATCCACGCCCGGCATCACCGGTGCGGGCGTGGACGACGTACGCGCCATGCTCGGCCTGCGCCTGCGCTGGTACACCGGCGGCAGCGAACTCCCGGGCCAGTTGGGCGCGGTGGTCAACGCGGTGCTCGCCGTCGCGGCCGGACTGGCCGAGCACGTCCTGTGCTTCCGCACGGTCTGGGAGTCCACCGCCCAGGCCGAGCGCGGCGGAAGGTCCGAGACCGTGGCCGCGAGCGCGGCCCGCGAACGCACCCAGTGGACGGCGCCGTACGGGGCCGGATACCCGACGTACGGCGGCCTGCTCACCCAGCGCTACCTGCACGACAGCGGCTCCACGCGCGAACAGCTCGGCCAGATCGCCGTCACCGCGAGGGCCAACGCCGCGCGGAACCCCGACGCCGTCTACCGGACCCCCATGACCCTCGACGACTACCTCGGCGCCCGGATGATCTCCGATCCGCTCTGCCTCTACGACTGCGACGTCCCCGTGGACGGCTCGCTCGCCTTCGTCGTCTCGCGCGCCCCCGGCCCCGAATCCGCACGTGCGGTCACCATCCAGGCGATGGGATCCGCGTCCGGCTTCGACCGGGCCGCCGACATGATGTGGTCGCGCACCACCCTGAAGCCGGACGACGTCGACGTGGCACAGCTGTACGACGGGTTCTCCGTCCTCGCCCTCCGCTGGCTCGAAGCTCTGCGCCTGTGCCCGCGCAACGAAGGCGGCCGCTTCGTCGAGGGCGGTCACCGCATCGCCCTGGACGGCGAGTTGCCGCTCAACACCGGCGGCGGGCAGCTCTCCGGCGGCCGGATGCACGGCTTCGGCGGCCTGTACGAGGCGTGCCGCCAACTGCGCGGCGACGCCGACGGGCGGCAGGTTACGCCGCGGCCGCGGATCGCGGTCGTGACCAGTGGGGCGGAGGACTTCACGTCCAGCCTGCTGCTGGCCCGGTGACGCGCAACGCACGCGCAACGCCCTGTCCCCACAGAGAGAAAGGCAAGGCCTCATCGTGCTTCCCGACGGTGCCAAACTCATCTCCGCGGACGACCACATGATCGAGCCCCCGCACCTGTGGGTCGACCGCGTACCCGCCGCGTACCTGGACCGCGCCCCGCGCGTCGTCCGAACCGACGGCCGCGACGCCTGGCTGTACGACGATCAGCTCACCTACATCCCCATGGGCAGTTGCCGCCCGCTCCCGGGGCACCCCGAGAGCGGCTACCCGCCGGCGCCGGGCACCGCCAACTTCGACGAGATCCGCCCCGGGTGCCACGACCCCGTGCACCGCCTGGCCGACATGGACATCGACGGCGTGTGGGGGCAGCTCACGTTCCCCAACTTCGCGCGGTTCGCGGGGCACCGCTTCTTCCTCGGGGTCAAGGACCTCGACGCCGGGCTGGTGTTCCTGCGCACGTACAACGACTACCTGCTCGACGAATGGTGCTCGGTCGACCCCCAACGGCTCTACGGCGCGGCGATCCTGCCGCTGTACGACATCGACCTGGCCGTGGCCGAGGCCGAGCGCGTCGCCGCCAAGGGCGCGAAGGCGATCGCGTTCTCGGAGAACCCCACCGTGCTGGGCCTGCCGTCGCTGCACACCCGGCACTGGGACCCGCTCTGGGCGTTCCTGCACGAGGCGCGGCTGCCGGTGTGCCAGCACATCGGCAGTTCGTCGCGGCTTGTCACCACGTCCGACGACGCGCCGCCCGGCGTCCTGGTGACCCTCAACGGCGTCAACTCGATGATGGCGGCGGCCGATTGGCTCATGTCGGACGTGTTGGACCGCTTCCCCGGGCTGCGGGTGATCCTGTCCGAGGGTGGCGCCGGGTGGATCCCGTATCTGCTGGAACGCGCCGAAAAGACCTTCCACGACGGTCGGTTGGGCCGCGACCTGGCGATCGGCCAGGCGGGCATGGGCAGTAGGCCGCCCCGCGAGCGGTTCGCGGAGCACCTGTTCGTCTGCCTGGTCGACGAGCGGTTCGCGCTCAAGTCGTTGGGCGACGTCCCGGTCGACAACCTGCTCTGGGAAGGCGACTTCCCGCACGGCGACGGGCGCTGGCCGGACAACCGCAAGGAACTCGCCGCGGCGCTCGCGGACGTCCCCGACGAGGACGCCCTCAAGATCGCGGAGACCAACATGCGGAAGCTGCTGGGCGTATGACGTACGACCTGCTCCAGGGTGTCAAGGTCGTCGAGGTGGCGATGTACGCCTTCGCCCCCTCCGCCGGGGCCATCCTGGCGGACTGGGGCGCGGACGTCGTGAAGGTCGTCCCGCCGCACACGGCGGACCCGATGAACGGCAATCCGGTGGCCGGGCTGCCGGACAAGGACGTCGGCGTCCGGTTCATGTGGCAGATCCTCAACCGCGGCAAGCGCTGCATCGCGCTCGACGTCTCGACCGAGGCCGGCCGCGACGTCCTGCACGATCTCGTACGCGAGGCCGACGTGTTCGTCACCAACCTCCTCCCGAGTGCCCGCCGCCGCTTCGGCCTGGACGTGCCGGACCTGCACGCCCTCAACGCCGCCCTGGTCTACGCCCGGGCCACCGGCCACGGCGACCGCGGACCCGAACGCGACCGCGGCGGCTACGACATCACCGACTTCTGGAGCCGCGCCGGCGTCGGCCACGCCGCCAGCCAGGTCGCCGACGAGTTCGTGCCGCTGGTGTCCCCGGCCTTCGGCGACCTCACCTCCGGCGGCTTCCTCGCCGGCGCGATCGCCGCGGCGCTGTTCCGTCGCGAACGCACCGGCGCCGGGGCCGTGGTCGACGTCTCCCTGCTCTCGTCGGCGATGTGGGTGATGTCGCCGAACGCGGTGGCCGCGCAGTTGTACGGCATCGAGGCCATCCCGCGGTTCCGGCACGCCGACGCGCGCAACCCCCTGGTCAACGCCTACCGCACCGCCGACGACCGGTACATCTACCTGTCCGGGGTGCTCACCGAGGGCTCCTTCGCCAAACTGTGCGCCGCAGTCGGCCGCGACGACCTCGGCGCCGATCCGCGCTTCCAGGACAGCACTTCACTCGCCGCCAACGCCGCGGCGTGCATCGCCGAGTTGGACGCGGTCTTCGCCGCCCGGCCCCTCGACGAGTGGTCGACCGTGCTGGCCGACCTGCCGATCCCCTGGACCGTCGTACGCTCCGCCGGGGAGACCGGGGCCGATCCGCAGGTCCAGGCCAACGACTATCTTGTCGAAGTCGAAGGCCCGACAGGGAAGTTCCCCCTGGTCGCCAGTCCGGCGCAGTTCGACGACGCGCCGCAGCGCCTCCGACGGGCACCCGAGCACGGCGAGCACGGCGACGAGATAGTCGGCGGACTCGGGCGCGCCTGGGACGACATCGTCGCCATGAAGGTGGCGGGCGACCTGCTGTGACGTCGGCCCGACACCGTCCGAGCGGGGGAGCCGGTCGCCCGTTCAGACGGTGATGACGACCTTGCCGAAGGATTTGCCCGAGGCGTAGTAGTCGTACGCGGCCGCCGCGTCGTCGAACGCGAACGTGCGGTCGATGACCGGGCGCAGCCGGTTGACGGCGATCATGCGGTTCATGTCGAGGAACTGGGCGCGGCTGCCGACCGCGACGGCGCGTACGCTCGCGCCGGAGCCGAACAGGATGCGGGGGTCGACCGGCGGCGCGGTCTCCGACGCGAACCCGACGCAGGCGACATGGCCCGCCATCGCCACCGCGCGCAGGGACTGTTCGAGCAGGCCCGCGATGTCGACGACACGATCGGCGCCGCGGCCGCCCGTGAGTTCACGTACCCGGCCAGACCAGTCGGGTGTGGCCCGGTAGTCGACGACGTCGTCGGCCCCGAGCTCGACCAGGCGTGCCGCCTTCTCGGGGCTGCTGGTCGTCGCGATGACGCGTGCGCCCAGCGCCTTGCCGAACTGGAGCGCGAACAGCGAGACACCGCCCGAGCCTTGCACCACCAGGGTCTGCCCGGGCCGCAGACCGGCGCCATCGCCGGTCAGCGCGTTCCAGGCGGTGACCGCGGCGCAGGGGAGTGTCGCGGCCTCCTCGTACGACAGATGGTCGGGGACGGGGACGAGCCCGGCCGCGTCGACCAACGCGATCTCGGTGAGCATCCCGTCGAGCGAGCCGCCCAGTTGCGGCAGGTGCTCCAGGCCGAACGGGCCGTCCTGCCAACTCGGGAACAGCGTCGCCGCGACCCGGTCGCCGACGCCCACCGCCGTCACGCCCGCCCCGACCGCGACGACGTCGCCGGCCCCGTCCGATATCGGGACGACGTCGGGCTTCACCGGGAGAATGTAGTCGCCGCGGAGAACCAGGAGTTCGCGGAAGCTGAGCGAGGTCGCGCGGACGGCGACCGCCACCTGCCCGGGACCGGGCGCCGGCGTGTCGTGTTCCCGCACCGTGAGACCGCTGAGCCCGGCTCCGCTGTCCAAGTGGTAGCTGCGCATGGAAGTGCCCCCTCTTGCCGTGGTGTTGGTTGTCGTGCTCGGTGGAGCACGTCGTCGACGCACTCGTCGACGTACTTGTCGTCGTACTCGTTGTCGTACTCGTTGTCGCGCTCGGGGTTCGGGTGTGGTCCCGACGTGCGATCGGAGGAGCCGACACGGCTCAGCGGGTGGCTCCCGCGGGGGCGTCCGCCTCGGCATCCGTCGCGAGGGGGACCTCGCCCGCGGTCTTGCTGTAGCCCAGTGCCTCGACGATCACGCCGTCCTGTACGCGCATGATGTTGACGCCCGCGACCCAGTCGGCGGGGCCTTCGCCGTAGCGGTACTCCCAGCTGATGGCGGCGCGTTCGCCGGTGACGAACACGTCCACCGGGGTGAACTGCGTCGTGTGGTCGTCGACCAGGGCCTGCCACCACGCCACGCAGGCCTCCCGGCCCTCGACGCGTTCCCCGCGCGGGGCCGGCTGCACGGACTCCATCACGCAGTTCTCGCCGACCAGGTCGCCGAGTGCGGCGGCGTCGCGGTTGACGAACGCGTGGTTGAAGCGGTCGATGACCTCGGCGGTGGTGCGTACGGACATGGGGGCCCTCCCAATGGGGTAGATAGACCGATCGGTCTGGTAGGAACATATAGACCGGTTGATCTACCTGTCAACGGGTGGCAGGCTGGGGCCATGACAGCGCGCACCACACCCGGCCCCCGCGAACGCCTTCTGGACGCGGCTCGGCAGCTCACGTACACCCAGGGCATGGGCGTCGGCATCGACGCGATCCTGAAGTCCGCGAACGTGGCGAGGCGTTCGCTGTACGAGCACTTCGGGGGCAAGGACGGCCTGATCACCGAGGTGCTGCGGCGTACCGCCGTGGTGGACGTGGCCGCGTACCGCACCACCATGGACGCCGCGGGCGACGATCCGCGTGCGCGCCTGCTCGCGGTGTTCGACCGGCTCGGCGAGGTCGCCGACACCCCCGCCTTCCGCGGCTGCCGCTACCTCGCCGCGGATCTCGCCCTCGCGGACCCGGACCACCCGGGACACGCCGTCACCCGCGAGTACCGCGAAGACGTGCACCAGATCCTGGAACACGAACTGGTCAGACTGGAACACCCGCGACCGGGCCACGCCGCCGACCAACTCCAGCTGCTGGTCGACGGGTTGCTCGCCGTCGCCGCGACCCGCCCCGGGTCCGGCCCGGCCGCGGCCGCCCGCGAACTCGCCGAGCGGGTCGTCGACGAGGGCCGCCGCGCCCCCGCGTGACGCATCGGCGCGGGTACGCCGGCCCGGGCCGTCTCGCGGTCAGCCGGCCGAGCCGGATCCGACGGGTGAGCCGGGCGAGACCGCCGGTGCGGCGGGTGCGGCCGGTGCGCTGAGGGAGGCCCAGATGCATTTTCCGGACTCGGTGAATCGGGCGCCCCATTGGTCGGACATCATCGCGACCAGTTGCAGGCCGCGGCCGAACTCGTCGTCGAGGCTGGGGTGGCGTACCCGAGGTGTGGCCTCCGAGCCGTCGTAGACCTCGCAGACGACCATGGCCGCCGCCGAATCCGAGGTGGGGTCGGACAGGTTCAGCAGCCTGAGGCGGATCACTCCCGAGCCGTTGTCCGCGGCGTCGGAGCCCAGTCCGACGGCATGCCGCACGGTGTTGCCGACAAGTTCGCTCACCACCAGCGTCGCCGCTTCGTCGAGTTCTCCGAGCCCCCAGGAGTTCAGGGATTCGGTCGTCAACTCCCTTGCCTTGCCCGCTGATTCCGCGGACCACGGCAGGTCCCACGAGGCGGCCCGGCCGCCGGCGAAGGGTTCGGTTGCCAGGAGGAGCAGCGCCGCGTCGTCCGGCCTGGTGTTCCGGAGCGGCTCGTCGGCGAGGCTGTCGCACAGCGCCTCCAGCCAAGCCGACCGGTCGGTCCGTGCGGTCAGCGGCCCGGCGGAATCGCGGTGCCGGGCGACGCGGGCCCCCAGGGTGGCCGCGTCCGTCGCCCCCGCACCCAGCAGCCCGTTGGTGTAGAAGACCAGGAGGGAGTCGGGTTCGAGGGTCGTCTCCACGACCTCGGCGGGGACCTGGGCGAGTCCCAGCGGCGGCCCGGCCGGCACGTCGAGGGAGACCGGGTCCGAGCCCGGGCGCAGAACGATCGGCGGCGGGTGGCCGGCGCTCGCGATGCGGCAGACTCCGGTGGTGGCATCGTGGACGGCGAACAGGCTTGTGGCGTAGACGGGTTGGCCGTCCGCGTCGGAACTCAGCCGGACCACGACGTCGTTGAGCCGCGCCATCAGTTCGTCGACGGGCATGTCCAGGGCCGCGATGGCCAGCACCGCGTGGCGGATGATGCCCATGGTGATCGCCTGTTCGAGCCCGTGGCCCAGCACGTCGCCGATGACCGCGAGGACCCGTCCGCCGGGCAGCGGCACGATGTCGTACCAGTCGCCGCCGAACTCGTGGCCGGGGGCGGTCCGGTAGCGTGCCGCGGTCCGCACCCCGAAAGCCGTGGGCAACTCGCCTGGCAGCAGCTCCTGTTGCAGGCGTTCGGCCTGGTGCCGCGCCTGCTCGTACAGGCGCGCGTTCTCCAGGGCCTGGGCGATCAGCGTGGCCAGGTTGGCCATCACCGGTTCGTCGTCCGCGGTGAACGGGTGGGGCCGCGACCAGGCGACGGCGCAGGACCCGACCAGTCGGCCGGCGGCCCGCAGCGGCAGCACCGCCCAGGCCTGCTTGCCGGTGGCGCGGGCGAGTTCCCGGATCCCGGCGGCGCGGGGGCCGGTGGCTTCGGCGGCCGAGGGCAGCAGCCGCGCCGTGTCGGTGGCGATCAGTTCGTGGCCGCCCTGCCAGGCGCCGGGATTCTCCCGTCGGGGCGCGGTGAAGGCGGAGGGGTAGCCGCTCGTCGCGATGAGGCGCGGTCGCGGACCCGTCAGGTCGTGGAGCAGGAAGCCCTGCGCCTCGAACAGCGGGAGCAGGTGGCTGGTCACCACGTCGACCACGTCGCCGGTGTGCAGCGCCCGTACGAGCGCGGCGTTCAGCTCCAGGACCTTCCGGACCCGCTCGGCGGCCTCCCGTTCGGCACGGCGCGCGTCGGTGATGTCCGCCATCTGCACGGCGACCAGCCCGCCGATCTGGACGGCCCGCACCACCAGGAAGGCGCTCCGCGAGCCCTGGCCGGCCCGTGGGCGCGCCTCGACCTCCAGGCTCATCGGCGCTCCGGGGGTCGCGCGGGCCCGGGCGAACAACTCCTTCAAACCCTGGTCGCGCAGCGTCTCCACGGCGTCCCAGAGCGCCGCCCCGATCAAGTCGACGCTGCCGCCGGCGGCCATCTCGCGGGCGGTCTTGTTGGCCCACTGCACCCGGTCGTCGGCGTCGACCACGTGGACCGGGTCCGGGTGCAGTTCCAGGACCCCGACCAGCCAGTCCAATTGGTCGCGGCGGGCGGTGACGTCCCACGCGGTGCCCAGCATCCTGACGGGGGCGCCGGTTTCGTCGTACTCGAACGTGCCGCGCAGTTCCAACCAGCTGACCCGGTCCGCGCCGCCGAGGACCCGGTACTCGACCGCGTACGTCTCGCCGGTCCGCATCGAGTGGTCGATCGCCTCCTGGACGCCCGGCCGGTCGTCCGGGTGGATGCGGGCCATCCACGTCTCGATCCGGCGGTCCCACGACTCCGGGTCCAGGCCCGCGGCCACCAGCATGTGGCGGGTCGCGCCGTCGATGTCCAGCAGACCGGTGCCCAGGTCCCAGCTCCAGGTGCCGACGGCGACCTGCTTCATCACCTCCCGGCGTTCGGTGAGCGGTTCCTGCCACCACGGCGTGGTTCCGGTCTGCCAGCGGCGGGCGTCGCGCAGGAGCCGTCCGACCAGCGCGGCGAGGTGGACGAGAAACGCCTCGCGGTCGGGGCGGGGCCGGTCCGGCAGCAGCACCGACAGCACGCCGACCGGCTCTCCGTGCACCTCGACGGGCACCGTGAACATGCCCGTCCGCGCCCAGCGCTCCCACTGCGGATCGGCCGCGACGGCGGCGGGAAGGGTGTCGCCCCACGCGGCCCGGCGCCGGTCGAGCGCCACGCCGTACGGCGCCTCGGGTGCGGCGTCCAGCAGTTCCCACGACCTTGCCATCCGGGTGGGCAGGCCGGCCACCGCCGCCAGGCGCAGGGTGCCGGGCGCGGCGCCTCGGAGGTGGACCAGGCCCACGGCCGCGCCGCTCGCGGAAGCGGCCTGCTGCGCGGCCAGGCGCAGCACCTCGGCCTCGCTGAGGTCGTCGGTTCCGGCGAGGACGGCCCATCTAAGCGTGTCCGCGGTGCCGGTGCCGGTGCTGTCTCCGTCGGCGGAGGGCGCGGCGTCGTCCCCGCCGTCGGGCCCGTCGGGGTCCGTCCGGTCCGGCGGAGGCGTTCCGCGTGCCAAGCTGCCCTCCAGATCCATCAGGCTGGCCGACAAAACCTGCCGAAGTATCACCATTACATACATGAGGCATCTGGCGTGCCCGGGTCGTCGTACGGATGTCCGGTCGCCTTCACCCGTACGGCTCGGCCGCCGCCGGCACGGCACTCGCGCGGTACGCGCCCGCCCCGGCTCTGGCGTGCCCGCCGAAACCGACGAACAGCCCTCGCCGGAAGGCGAGTTGCCCGCCGTTCCGCCGGAACGCGCCGGAACGGCTACGACGCGCCGCCGCCTTCGACGGCTTCGCGGAACCGGGCCAGGAGCGAGCGCAGGGTCTCGCGCTCCTCGGGCGTGAAGGCGTCGGAGATCCGCCGCTCGATCGCGACCGCGCGCCTGTCGGCCGTGCCCAGCGCCTTCGTGCCCTCGGGGGTGAGCCGGGTCTCCAGGATGGCCCGGTGCCAGGGGTGCGGGGTGCGGGTGACCAGCCCGCGTTCGTCGAGGGTCTTGAGCAGGGCGGTCATGGCCTGCGGGGTGACCATGCAGCCGCGGGCCAGGGCGGCGGCGGACATGCCCGGGTTGTCGGAGAGCAGGAGCAGTGCGGCGTACTGCGGGACGGTGAGGCCCGCGGCACGTACGGCCGAACTCTTCGCGGCGAGCAGTGTCTGCTCGGCGCGCTTGACGTCGAGTCCGAGGCGCTCATCCGCGGGCATGCTCATGCGCTCAGCCTACGCAGGCATTCAAAGATTGACGACCATCAAAGCTTTGATACTCTGCCTCCCATGATCCCGGAGACGCATGCCGACCTGCTCAACCGCCCGCTGTTCTGCCACCTCGCGACCCTCGGTCCCGACGGCGCGCCGCACGTCAACCCCGTATGGACGGTGTGGGACGGCGAGTTCCTGCGCTTCACCACGACGACCGACCGGCGCAAGCACAAGAACGTGCTGGCCGACCCCCGGGTCTCGATCTCGCTCAACGACCCCGAGCGGCCCTACCGCTACCTCGAGGTGCGCGGCGTCGTCGAGCGCATCGACCCGGACCCGGAGGGCGACTTCTTCGACGTGCTGGCCGTGCGCTACGGACTGGCGTACGACAAGCCCGTCGGTGACGCCGAACGCCGCGTCGTGCTGGTCGTACGCCCCACCCGCACCACCTCCCAGTGACCGACCGCCCGATTGCACTCGGTTCCCGCCGGTAGCTCCCGCCTGCGGAACCGGGCGGCGGCCGGTGCCTCGGTGTGCGCCTCCCGAGTGGGCCGGGTGGGCCGTCCGGGTGGAATCCCGCTCCGCGGTGCGGGTCCCGCGGCGGCCCGCTGCCAAAATCGGTGCAGTTCGGGTGGTGGTAGGGAAGCGGAGGCGGAGCAATGGGCCGGGCGGTGCCGGCCGGCTGCCGGATGCTGCACGCGGGGCTGTGTGCGGTGAGCGCGGTCGCCCTGGTGGCCGTCGGTGCGCCGACGGCGGAGGCGGGCGCCCGCGGGTGCAACGGCCCTACGTGCATCTCCGTCGTCGGCAGCGGTCTCCGCGTCGAGACCATCTCCGCCTCCACCACCTGGAACGGCGACTCCACGGGCCACATCCACATCTGGGGTGGCGGCACCGACCGCGACAGCGCCACCGGATTCTGGGGCTACCACCAGGAGTTCACCGGGCCTGTGCACCGCGACCTGGCCAACCGTGCGGTCCTGTGCGCCGAAGGCTGGGAGCACACCGGCGGCGGCCTGCAGTCCCGCGGAAGCGCCTGCGCCGACGCCCGCTTCTGATCGCTCCCTGGGAGGACGGGGGCGGTCGGCGGGCCGCTCAGGCGTAGAGGGGGTGCTCCGCGACGAGCGCGGCGACGCGTTCGCGCAGGTCGCGCTCGCGGTGCTCGTCGTATCCGGGAAGCAGGGCCTCGGCGATGATGTCGGCCACCGCGACGAACGACGTTGCGGCGAATCCGCGGGAGGCCAGGGCCGCGGTTCCGATGCGCACGCCCGAAGTGACCGACGGGGGCCGCGGGTCGAAGGGCACCACGTTGCGGTCGACGCTGATGCCGATCCGGTGCAGACGTTCCTCGGCGGCGAGTCCGTGCAGAGGGGTGCCGCCGTCCGCGGCCCCGTACGCGCGCAGGTCGAGCAGCACGAGATGGACGTCGGTCCCGCCGGTGAGGAGCCGGGCACCGGCGTGGAACACGTCGGCGCGGGCCAGGCGTTCGGCGATGATGCCGGCCCCGTCGACGGCCCGACGCTGCCGCATCGCGAACGGCACGCCGGACGCGAGCTTGAACGTCACCGCCTTTGCGGCGACCACCTGGTTGAGCGCGCCGCCCTGGGTGCCGGGAAAGACCGCGGCGTCGACCTGCGCGGCCAACTCGGCGCGGCTGAGGATCAGTCCGCCGCGGGCGCCGCCGAGGGTCTTGTGCGTGGTCGCGGTGACGATGTCGGCGTACCGGACCGGCGACGGGTGCAGGCCCGCCGCGACGAGGCCCGCGAAGTACGCCATGTCGACCAGGAGTCGGGCACCGACCGCGTCGGCGATGATGCGGAAGGCCGCGAAGTCCAGGTGCCGGGTGTACGCGGACCAACCCGCGATGATCACCTTCGGCCGGTGCGCCTTGGCCAGTTCGGCGACCTCGTCCATGTCCACCCAGTGCGTCCGCGAGTCCACGTGGTAGGCGACCGCGTTGTACTGCCGCCCGGAGAAGTTGACCCGCGTGCCGTGCGTGAGGTGTCCGCCGTGGGCAAGTTCGAGGCCGAGGACGGTGTCGCCGGGTTCCAGCAGGGCGGCCAGTGCCGCGGCGTTGGCCTGCGCGCCGGAGTGCGGCTGCACGTTGGCGTGTTCGGCGCCGAACAGGTCGCGCGCACGCTGCACCGCGATGGCCTCGATCTCGTCGACGACCTCGCAGCCGCCCTGGTGGCGGCGGCCCGGATAGCCCTCGGTGTGCTTGTTGGTGAGGACCGACCCCTGGGCCTCCAGGATCGCGGTGGGCGCGAAATTCTCCCGGGCGGTCATTTCCAAGGTGCCGCGCTGGCGCGCCAACTCCCTTGCCAGCAAACCGTCTATCTGCGGATCGGCAGCGGACAGGGGCAGGGCCAGGAGGTCCGTCACCGACATCGACCTCCGAACGTGCCGTCATTGCTGTCTTGCACCGCTCAGTCCTGGTGTCGTGAGCCACCGACGCCTTGCGGTCGGCGCCTTGCGGCCTTCCGGCAGGAATCCATACCCTCATCTGGCGAAGGAAGTTAGGCGAGGCTAACCTAACATCCCACTGAACGACAAGAGGTTGTGTGGACCGTGCGCAAAGCTCCGCCCACGCACCCCGCTCTTGCCCGAGACAAGAGCCCGACCCGCATGCCCGCCGAAGCGTGACGCACGAACTCTCAGATGACCAAAGGAAGTTCGCCCGTTGCTTCGATGGCCCCAGGGGGACGCTGTCGAGTCCGGTGCTCGGCAAACTGCGCCGAAGGCGTCCGGTGCCACACGTTCTTCCTGCTGGGCACTTGCGGGGCGCGGTGACGGTATGACTGCCGCGGACGCGGACGACGTGCACCACGCCGTGCGGCGGGCGGGGGTCCGCCCCGCCCCGCCGCACGGGGGTGGTCAGCTGAGGGTCAGGGTGAGGGTGGCGGTGTAGACGCCGGGGGCGGTGTCCGCGGGAACGGCGAGGTCGAGCGCCCCGCCGCAGGTGAACGTACCGGCCGAACTGCCCGCCGGGGCGGCGCACAAGGTTCGGGTGGTGGCCAGGCCGTCACCGGGTGGGATCGGGGCGCCCGGGTTCACGACCGGGGTCGTGGTCTGCGCGAGCGAGCCGGGCGCGACCGACGCCGTCGGGTGCCAGCCCAGGCCGGTGCCCGGGATCGTGCCGCCGGGTGCTCCGGTGAAGTCGCTGACGTGTCCGGTCAGCGTCCAACCGGCCGCGCTGCCGCGCAGGTCCGAGACGGTGGCGGTGTTGAGTGCCCCGTCGGCGGTCAGCTGCGGGTCGCCGGCGGCCAGGGTGGCGTCGCTCATTCGGATGGGGTCGCCCGCCACGGAGAGGGTGAGCGGGCCGCGGGTTACGTCCACGACGACCTGCTGGTCCTGGGGTTCGCCCGGTCCGCCGGGTTCCCCGGGGCCGCCGATGGTTTTGAACGCGACGGGTGTGTAGGTGTCGTACGTACGGTCGGCGGAGCCGTGCGCCGCGAACGTGAAGAGTCCGCAGGCGGTGGTGCGGCAGTCGACGGCCGCGGAGTCGGCGCCGTACCCGGCGGGCAGGGCCAGTTCGGCGGTGAACGTGCCGTCCGGCCGCAGCTCGACCTGGCGTGTCCCGGACACCGGGGCGGGCTTGACCCACAGCGTGGCACCGAACGACGCGGCGTTCGCCCACGGTTCGTCCTGCGCGGGGCCGTACGCCAGGTAGACTCCCACGCCGCGGTTGGCCGTCGGGTCGAATCCGGACCCGGTGACGGTGACCGTCTCACCGTCCGTCAGACCGGTCGTCTTGGACACCCGGACCGTCGGCACCACGGGCACCGCGACAGTGAGCTTCGCAGCCGAACTCCTGGTGAATCCGGCCGAGTTGGTGAAGACCGCACGGTAGCGGCGGCCGTCGTCCGCCGCGGTGGCGGTGACCGTGTGAGTGCCGCCCTGCGCGCCGGGGACGGTCTCCCAGGTGGCGCCGCCGTCGGCGCTGGTCTCCCAGGTGATCGCGGGGGCCGGCGTACCGGACCCGGCGGCCTCGAAGGTCACCGTCTCGCCGACCCGGGCGGAGCGGTCGGCGGGCGCGCCGACGACCGCCGGGGACACGCCGCGGGTGAAGGTGCGGACGGTGGCCTGCGCGGGATCGGCGAAGTACACCGTCGTCCCGTCCGCCGAGGCGGCGAGCGAGGCGGCGCCGCTCTGCCGGTGCGCGCCCGGGACCGCGGTCGGCGGTGCGGCCGCGGTGAGCGTCGCGGTGTCGTACGTGTTGAGCGACCCGACGCCGTCGCTGCCGGGCGTGCCGTCGTGGCCGATGTCCTGCCACGCCACGAACGCGGTGCGGTGCGCGGCGTCGAAGGCGATCGACGTGGGGATGTCGGCGGACGACGTGAAAGCCGCGGCCTTCTCGCCGGTCCCGGTGCGGTACACCTCGAGGGCGGACTCCCGGCCCACCCACAGGAGTCCGTTGGCCGGGTCCGCCTGGACGAAGTTGACCGTGCCGGTGTCCGCGGCGAGCGCGATGCCCTCGCCGACCGCCAGCGTCTCGGTGTCGACCGCGCGCACCCGCAGGGCGGCGGAGTCGGCGATCCACAGCGTGTGCGCGGCCGCGTCGAGGGTGGTGGGGCCTGCCCCGGGCAGCGCGACGGAACGCTCTACGGTCACGGCCGTCGCGCCGACCGCGACCTCCTCGAGGGAGGTGCCGCGGACCACGAACACGGTGTCGGCGGAGGTGCCCGGTTCCACCTGGAGGATGGTGGCGCCGGTGAGCCAGCCGCCGGCGGCCGCCTCGTCGCCGTGCTTGGCGGTGGCCACGCCGCGCAGGCCCACGAGGTAGACCACGCCGTCGCCGGGGAGGGGCCCGGCGAACCGCTTGGCGGGCTGCTGGCGCAAAGTGCCGGTGGAGCCAGGGGAGTTCTGGATCCAGCCGGTGACCTGGCCGGTGGCGGGGTCGAGGGTGTAGAGGCCGCTCTCGTTGACGTCGCCGGTGTCCACGAGGTTGTCGGAACCGACGTACAGGCGGCCGGAGTCGGGGTGCAGCAGCAGGTCGACAGGCTTGCCGACGGCGGTGTTCTGCCCGCTCTGGACGTAGACGACCGTGCCCGGGGGAGTCTCGGTGCCAGGTTGCCCGCCGTCGTCGGCGAAGGTGACGGGTATGCGTACGTCCTGGGACCGGTCGCCCGCCGCGCGGTGGTCGACGCGGGTCACCACCGAGCAGGCGACGACCGCGCAGTCGAGGCCGTCGCCCGCGGTTTTGAGGTCGAGGTCGACGGCGAAGGTGCCGCCCGGACCGTACGCGGTCGCCAGCGTCCCGGCGTTGGGGTCGCCCGGCGGGACGATCCACGCGGACGCCGCGGCGTCGCCGCTCATGTCCGCACCGCCCAGGCAAGGGCTGGGAATCCGGCCCGGTCCCAGGTCCTGGCACAGTGCGACGTAGATGCCCTTGGCCTGGTCGTATCCGGCGCCGGTGACGTGCACGGTGTCGCCGTCCGGGTCGAGGCCGGTGGCCTGCGAGACGCTCAGCGTCTGGCCCGAGGGGCCGGTTCCGGTGACCGGTCCGGTCTCCGCGCGGGCGGCGGGGGCGGAGCCGGCGACCGCGAGGGTGGCGAGGACCCCGAACGCGACGGTCGCGCGGGGCAGGTTTCCGGGCCGCTGCCGGAGCGGGCTCCGGCGTTTCGGGATGTTTCCGGGGATGTGCATCGGGACGTGTGCCTCCGGGGCGTGCGGTGCCCAGTACGACGGCGTGCGTGAGCGCATGCCGTCGGTCGGGCCGGTCGTGTGACGTGTTGTCAGGTCGCGGGAGTCTCAGGGGCGTTGCGGCGGCGGACGCCGGCGAGCACGGCCGCGGTGCCGGCCGCGACCAGGGCGGTGGCGCCGAATGCGAGGGCGATGGTGCGTTCGGTGCCGCCGGTCTTCGGCAGTGCCTCGGCCGCCGTGGCACCCGTGGTGCCGCCGGACGTACCGCCTGCCGCTCCGCCCGTCGTGCCGCCGCCGTCCGCGGAACCTCCCGCGGCCTGCTGCCCGGTGGCCGCGGACGCCGTGCCGCCGGCGGACCCGGTCGCGGCGGTCGGGCCGGTCGGGGAGGGGGAGTTGGGCGGGGGCGTGGTGCCGGTGCCCGGACCGGGGCCGGTCGACCAGGTCACCGGGACCGCGGCGTCGTCCGCGCGGTCGCCGCTGCCGGTGTGGTCGGCGCGGACCTGGACGACGCACGTCACCTTGGTGCAGTCGACGAACTCGTCCTTGGCCTTCAGCGTGAGCTGGTACTCGAAGGCACCCGCCCCCTTGTTGAAGGGCTTGGCGAGGCCCGCGCCGTACGGCGGCACCTTGTCGCCGATCCAAAGCGAGGAACCGGACGAGCCCTCCATGTCGACGCCGCCCACGCACGGGGTCGCGAGCTTGCCGGGCCCTTGCGACTGGCAGAGCGAGACGTAGATGCCGTTGTAGCCGCCCGCCCGGACGCGGCCGAAACCGGTGCCGCTCACGGTGACGGTTTCCCCCGAGGGGTCGAGCCCCTGGGTCTTCGTCACGGTCAGCCGTCCGCCGCTCTTGGACGTCGCGCTCTCCGCGGCGGCCGCGGGTGGCGCCGCGGC
>NZ_JBEZFP010000157.1:0-20275 GCF_040649515.1 Streptodolium elevatio | reverse complement strand
CCGGTGCCGGGGGGACCGGGCCACCGCCTGTCCTCGGCGGCGGCCGGACCGCGGGTGCGGTCAGACCAGCAGCGAGTTGAGGAAGCCGTTCGAGAAGACCTTGTGCGGGTCGTACTGGTTGAGCAGCGAGACCGCGCTGTCCCAGTTGTTGCCGGCCGGCACACCGGTCCGGTACTGGTTCGGCACGGTGGTCGTCAGCATCGTGGCGTCGGCCCAGGCCGCCGTCCCGCTGTAGCCCCAGCCCTTGGACCACTCAGGGCGCACCTGCGCGTATGTGCCCGAGTAGTTCGCGAAGACCCACTGCTCGGTCTCGCGGTAGAACTGCTGGCTGTACGGCGTGCCGGGCACCGTGAGGATGTCGAGCCACACCGCGACGTCCCACTCGGGGTGGTCCGCCCGGTTGCGGATCGCGGACAGCGTCGGGTGCACAGCACCGGCGAACTGCGCGTCGGCGGGGTTGTCGAGCCCGGTGACGCGGATCTCCAGGGGGCCGTTCATGGGGTACCGGCCCTGGTTGGCGTACGTGTTCAGCGAGTTCTTGTAGTACGTGTAGAACTCGCTGACGACCTTCTGGATGTCGGCGCGCTTGGTGAGGATCGCGTAGCCGTTCGCGGTGACGCGCATCGTGGTCGGCTTGATGTAGAGCATGGTGTTCTTCGACCAGCCCCACAGATCCCACGAGCCGGTCACGATGAGGCCCGAACCGACCACGCCCATCTGGGTGTTGCAGAAGGTCGGGGTCAGGTTCGCGGCCCCCGCGGTGATCTGGCCGAGGAGGTCCGCGGCGTCCTCGGACAGGAAGTCGCTGAAGGGGTAGTTGTAGGGCCCGTTGGCGGTCTTCGCAAAGAACGGCTTGCTCGGCGAGACCGACCACACCTTGAGCCACGGGACGAGGGTGAAGGGGAACCAGATAGCCTCGACGCGGCCGGTCTGGTTGACGAAGCTCGCGAACGAGTTGCCCGTCGCCGAGGCCGGCGGCGCGAACATCTCGTCGACGTTGATGTTGAACCAACTCTGGCAGCGCAGGCGCTTGTTGGCGCCCACCCGCAGGGTCACCTCGGTGACGAAAGCGCGTCCGAGGTTGACCAGGAGCGGCCCGATGGCCAGGTCGTTGCGCTGGAACGTCCGCAGTTTGTACTGGCTGGTGCCGGGGTCCCACACGACCGCGGTCAGGGACAGGATCAGGTTGCTGAGCGACCCGAACGTGTGGCCGGGGGTCAGGGTTTCGCCGGACTTGGGAACCGCCGTGCCGTGTCCGTCGATGGCCAGGACGCCGCCGAGGCTGAGGTCGCCGGGTGCGGGGGTGGCGGTGACGCCGTAGCCGGCGTTCTCCAGCGCGGTGAGCAGTGTCAGCATCGACACGCCGGTCTGCGCGGTGACGCTGGCGGGCGAGCCGGAGTTGACGGTCACCGCGGTCAGGTGCTGGGTGGTGTCGACGAGCAGGATGTTCGTCGGCGTACCCGGCTGGATCATCAGCGGCGACCAGTTGTGGCTGTAGCCCTTGGCGCGGAGCTTCCAGCCTTGCGCGCGGGCCCAGTTGGCGAGGGAGACGACCTGGGCGGGCGTCGTGGGCGCGCACGTCCACACCTCGTCGACACGGATCTCGCCGGACCAGTTGCGGTACGCCTGGAGATACGCCGATATCCCGGCCGGCAGGCCCGGCGGAGCGGGGACGGCGGCGTCTGCGGACTCGACGCGGAACGCGGGGGTCCACTGCAGTGCGGTCAGCGCGGCGGCACCCGCCAGGCCGCCGATGACCGCCCTGCGGTTGGGCTCCGATGCGGCGGTCCCACTGGTCTGTTCGGACATGGGGTTCCCTTCCCGTGCTCGTGACCGGACCGGACCGTCGCGGCGGCTCGACGATCAAGCGGAACGACAAGATCCGGTTCCGGTTCGTACGGCAGGACGGACCGCCCCGCGGCGCGGGGTCGGGCGGTACTCAGGAACGCAGAACGGAGTACACGGAGCGGAGGTACGCGAACGGAGGTACGCGAACGGAGGTACGCGAAACTGACGTACGCAAAACGGCGGTGCGCGAACAGCGGTGCGCGGAACGGCAGAACGCGGAACGGCAGAACGCGGTACGGCGGAACAGCCGTGCGGGCGTGCGGCATTGCGGGTGCGCAGGTGCGTGGTGCCGCTTGCGATCGCCGCGGAGGGACCGAGGAGCTTCGTGCGCGGCGGCGCGAAGCCGCCGGTGGGCACGTGTCGATCAGTGTGCGGTAGCCCCGGCCGGGAGATCACCTCGGAACCGTGTGCTCCGGATCGCCAGGGTGGAACGGCCCCCCGGGCAAGTCAACCGGGCGGGCCGGCATTCTTTGGTGACACGTGTCGAGATTTCGTCCGGAACGGCAAATGCGGACCGGTTTCCTTACCGATCCGCACAAGCCGTGGGGCCCCTGTGGCGCCTGCTGTTCGAGGTGTCCCGAGTTACGTATCTGACGGCGCGTCAGTTCAGGTCTCCAGAAGGCGCTTCCGCTCCGCCTCGACGTCGAAGTGGCCCTGCGGGTAGTGCGGATCCATCTCCTCCAGATGCTCCAGGAGGAGCCGGCTGATCGCCCAATTGCGGTACCACTTGCGGTCGGCCGGCACGACGTACCAAGGGGCGGTGTCGGTCGTGCACTTCTGCAGCACGGCCTCGTACGCGTCCTGGTACGCCGGCCACAGCGCGCGCTCGTCGATGTCGCCCGGGTTGAACTTCCAGTGCTTGTCCGGGTTGTCGAGGCGTTCCAGAAGGCGTTCGCGCTGCTCGTCGTACGAGATGTGCAGGAACACCTTGACGACCGTGACGTCGTCGTCGTGCAGCGACTGCTCGAAGCGGTTGATGGTCGCGTACCGGCGGGACCACACGCTGCGCGGGACCAGGTCGCGCACCCGCACGATCAGGACGTCCTCGTAGTGCGACCGGTCGAAGATGCCGATCAGGCCCGGCGCCGGGACCTGTTGGCGGATCCGCCACAGGAACGGGTGCGCCGACTCGTCGCGCGTGGGGGACTTGAACGCGTGGATGTGGCAGCCGGACGGGTTGAACTGCCCGATGACGTGCTTGACCACGCCGCCCTTGCCGGACGTGTCCATGCCCTGGAGCACCAGGAGCAACCGCTTGCGGGAGCCGCCCGCGACGGCCTGGGCGTACAGCCGTTCCTGGAGTTCGGCGAGCCGCGGCTCCATGGCCGCGATGTCGGCCAGAGCCTCCGCCTTGCCGCCGGGCGCGTGCGGTGTCGCGCGGGCGTCGGCGCTGGCGAGGTCGACCGCGCCGCCGTGCAGGCGCAGAACGTCGCGGACCGAGGGGACGTTCGCGGGCGCGGGCGGCACCGAGCCGTGGACCACGCGCAGCAGCGGCGAGGCAGGCCGCGCCGCCCGGGCGTCCTTCCCGCCGTCCTTGTCGTGGTCCTTCTTCTTGGCCTTCTTTCCGGCCTTGTCCGGCTTGGCGCTCTTCTCTGCCTTCTCTGCCCTCTCCGCCTTCCCGGTCTTTCCCGCCTTCTCCGTCTTGCCGGCCTTCGCCGACTTCCCGGGCTTCCCGGCCTTGCCTGCGCCGACTTCGGAGGCCAGCGGGCGGGCGGGCCGCTCCACCGCGGACTCGGCGCGCCGCTTCCCGCCCGGCGTGCCCGACTTCGATGCGCCCGACTTCGATGCGCCCGACGCCCCGGACGCCTTGGCCCCCTCGCCGGCCGCGCCGCCGTCGGCCTTGCCGCCCGGCACAGCCCGGAGGCTTGCCCTCACGAGCGCGTCGTCCGCCGCCTTGTCCGCCTTCTTCGCCACGCGTCGGCCCTCCACGGGAGTCGGGTACGTCGAACCGCAGTCCTCCAGTGATCCTCCCCGAGGAACGCGCCTGCCGCAGTTCAGCCGCACCGATGGAGGGACGCGGAACGGAACCGCGCCGAATCGCATGGTCCGCTCACGCCGACGCTGCGAGGACGCCCGGCGTGAGGCGGCCGACGATCGCCGGGGCCTCGCGCACGAGCGTGTCGTCGGTGAGCGCCTCCACCATGAACAACGCGAAGTCCACGCGCCGGGTCAGGTTGCCGGACAGCACGGGGTCGCCCACGTGCCGGCGCCACACGGGCAGCCCCTGGCTCTCCCCCTCCTCCAGGTCGCTGCCCCGCACCACGGTCCAGCGGGTGTCGCTCGCGAACACCCGGCGACAGGCCTCGACCTGGTCGTCGATCTCGACCGCGCGGACGGCCTTGCCCACCCAGGCGGCGATGCGAAGCAGGGTGGTGAACGCACGCGAATACTTGTCCTTGCCGTCGCGCGTGATGTGCCAGCCGCACGAGAACACCAGGCGCGCGCCGGGCTTCGCGTAGTCGAGGACGGCCTGCGCCGTACCCGACGAGTACTGGCGTACGCCCCACGGGACCAGGACCGTCAGCACCCCGTCGCACCCGTCGACGGCCCGCCGGATCACCTCCCGGTCGTTCGTCTGCCCCGGGACGACGGTGATCCGGTCGGCGAACGCGGCCAGCTTCGGCACGCTGCGCTCCCGGCAGACGCCGACCACCTCGTAGCCGCGGTCCAGCGCGTGCCGGACCATGTACTGCCCGAGCTTCCCCGAGGCACCCACGATGCAGACCTTCTTCACCCGGTCGTGCACAGCATCCGCATCCATCGCGCAGCCCTCCGCCGACGTGTCAGCCTTATGATGTAAGGCACGCTAACCTTATGCCGTAAGGCAGTCAAGAACAGCAGGCCAGGGCACTGAGACCACAAGCAGTGAGAACGAAGGAGGAGCGGATGCGCGAGGGAGCAAAGAGCCCCCGCAAAGCCGCGGCGCGCACTCCGCTCAGCCGCGAGCGGGTGATCCGTACGGCGATGCAGGTGGCCGACGAGAAGGGCTCGGCGGCACTCACCATGCGGGCCGTCGCCCAGCCGCTGGGCGTCGAGGCGATGTCGCTCTACCACCACGTCGACGGCCGCGACGACATCCTCGACGGCATGGTGGACGCGGTGTTCGACGAGATCGACCTGCCGCCGCGCGACACGGACTGGAAGAGCGCGATGTGGCAGCGCACGGCGTCGGCGCGCGCCGCGCTGCGGCGCCACCCGTGGGCCGTCGGGCTCATGGACTCGCGCTCCCGGCCGGGGCCCGCGACGCTGCGCCACCACGACGCCGTCCTCGGCGCGCTGCGCGCCGCGGGGTTCTCGGTCCCGATGGCGGCACACGCGTTCTCGCTGATCGACAGCTACCTGTACGGGTTCGTGATCCAGGAACTGAGCCTGCCGTTCAGCGGCTCGGACGAGTTGGCGGAGGTCGCGAGCGCGATCTTCGACGACATGGCCGCCGACGCGTACCCGCACCTGACCGAACTCGCCACCCAGCACGCGCTCAAGCCCGGGTACGACTACGGCGACGAGTTCGCGTTCGGCCTCACGCTCATCCTGGACGCGCTGCACCCGGACGAGACCGCGGGCGGGACCGCAGACGGGCCGGCGGGGGAGGCCACGGACCAAGCGGACGACCAAAGCACTGACACGACGGCGGGTGAACCCGGCTGAGGCCGCGTCAGGCGGGGCTCAGCCGACGGACGGCACCCGCTCGGCACCGTCGCGCGCCATGGCCACCAGGCGCGACACCGCACGCAGGTACTTCTTCTTGTAGCCGCCCGCGAGCATCTCCTCGGAGAACAGCGCGTCGAAGGGGACACCGGAGGCCACCACCGGAATCTCGCGGTCGTACATGCGGTCCGCCAGCACCACCAGGCGCAGCGCGGTGGACTGGTCGTGAACCGGCACGACCCCGCGCCAGAAGACCGCGTGCACGCCTTCGAGGAGCGCCCCGTACCGGCTCGGATGCACGGAGGCGAGGTGCCGCAGCAGTTCGGGGAAGTCGTCGAGCGCCGCGCCCGTGACCCCGGGGGCCACGGCGGTCTTGCCGACCACGTCGTCGTCCGCCGCGGGCGAGGGCGCCTCGGGCAGGCCGCGGTGGCGGTAGTCGTCGCCGTCGATGCGCAGCGACCGGAAATGCGCGGACAACCCCTGGATCTCGCGCATGAAGTCGACGGCGGCGAAGCGGCCCTCGCCGAGCTTGTCGGGCAGCGTGTTGGAGGTGGCCGCGAGCTTGACGCCCGCGTCGACCAGCTTGCCCAGCAGGGTCGACACGAGGACCGTGTCGCCCGGGTCGTCCAACTCGAACTCGTCGATGCACAGGAGCCGGTGGCCGGAAAGCGCGCGTACCGTCTCCTGGAAGCCCAGCGCGCCGACGAGGTTGGTGAGCTCGACGAACGTGCACAGCGACTTCGGACCGGGGGCCGCGTGCCACAGCGAGGCAAGCAGGTGCGTCTTGCCGACGCCGTAGCCGCCGTCCAGGTAGACGCCGCTGTACGCGGGTGCCGCGGCCGCCTTGTCGCGCCGGAACCAGCGCCGCCGGGAGCCGCCGTCGCCGCCGCCCGCGGCGTTCAGCGAGGCCGCGAACTCCTCGAGCCGGGTCACCGCGGCGGCCTGGCTCGGCTGCGTCGGGTCCGGTATGTACGTGCTGAAGCGCACCCCGTCGAAGCGGGGCGGTGGGACCATTTCGGCCACCATGCGGTCGGCGGGGACCACAGGGTGGCGCGATGCGAGGGACACCGGCTCGGCGGCCGGACTCGCCGGGGACAGGTTGGGCACGATCATCAAGCCTACGGTGCGTGCAAGACTCGACCGCATGCGACGTCTGCTTCCCGCGACCGACGCCCCGGGCTCCGCGCCTTCGGGGGCACCCCCCGAGACCGCCGCCGAGGTCGACCTCGACCTCGTGTACGCCTATCCGGCCGACGTGGTCGACGCGGGCCGCCCGTGGCTGCGCGCCAACATGGTCTCCAGCCTCGACGGCGCCGCGCAGGCCGGCGACGGCCTCTCCGCGGGCCTGTCCTCCCCCGGCGACAAGCGCATCTTCCATGTGCTGCGCGCGCTCGCCGACGTCGTGCTGGTCGGGGCGTCGACGGTCCGCGCCGAGGGGTACCGGCCGCCGAAGCCGCAGCCCGCGTACGCCCCCGCCCGCACCGCCGCCGGGCGGCCCCCGGTCCCGGTCATCGCGATCGTCACGCGCAGCCTGGAGCTGGACTTCACGACGCCGCTGTTCACCGAGGCCGAAGTGCCGACCGTGGTGCTGACCGGCCCCGAGTGCGACCCCGACCGCCTGGCCGAGGCCCGCAAATACGCCGACGTGGTGATCGCGGGCGAGCCCGGATCGACCGGCGTCGACATAGGCGCCGCGGTCGACGCGCTGGCGGCGCGCGGCTGGACGCGGCTGCTGACCGAGGGCGGTCCGCACCTGCTGGGCCAGTTGGTCATGGCGGGCCGCCTCGACGAGCTGTGCCTCGCGCTCGGGCCGCTCCTGCTCGGCGGCGCGGCGCCGCGGATCACCAACGGGCCCGCGCCCGAGGTGCCGCAGGCGATGGAATTGCACACTCTTCTGGAAGAGGACGGGTTCCTCTTCGCCCGATACGTCCGCAACCCCACCGGTTGAGCGGCAATCAACCCCAACTGCCCGTCCGGGTGGCATGGTGTTGCGGTACGGCGCTGCAGCGAGGACCCGAGGGAGACAACGCGTGTACACGATCGTGCTGCTCATCGAGAAGGTCATGGACGAGGGGGACGTACACCTGGTCACCGGCCTGCACGAGGACGTCGAGACCTCGTTCGTCGTGGTGCTGCCGGGTAAGACGGACCACCACCGGCTTGTGCGTGCGCTGGACGACGTGGCGCTGGGCCACCTCGAGGAGGCCGCCGAGGAGGTCGAGCGTCCCAAGGACGAGCCGACCGACGAGGCCGCGGACGCGACCCGGCGTACGCTCAACGCCTCCGTGGCGGCGCTGGAGGCCGCCGGCGTGCGGGCCGTGGGCGAGACGGCCCCCGGCGACGACCCGCTGGAGATCCTCAAGGACGTCGTCGAGCGGCACTCCGCCGACGAGGTCATCGTGCTCACCGATCCGCACCTGATCGAGGAGTTCTTCCACCGCGACTGGGCCTCGCGCGCCCGGCACAAGGTGGGCGTCCCGGTGCTCAAGCTGTTCGCGCACAACACGGCGTAGGCGCCGCGTGGTGCACAATCGTCCCCGGTCCACCCCGTCCCGGGTCGACCGGTCCGGGACTACCCGGTGCCGGACCACCTGGTGCCGGACGACCCGGCGCCGGACGACCAGGTGCCGAGCCCGGTCCCGATCCACCCGGTCCCGATCCACCCGTTTCCGGTTCACGCGTTCTTGAAGGAGCCTGCATGGCATCGCCCGCCTCGCCCGCGGAGCAGTCCGCGACCGCCCCCACGGTCGACCTCGGCGCTCCGCACTTCATCGGCATCGGCGGGGCAGGGATGTCCGGGCTCGCGAAGATTCTCGCGATCCGCGGCGCCAAGGTCGCGGGCAGCGACGCGAAGGACTCCACCGCGCTGCTCGCGCTGCGGCAGCTGGGCTGCCAGGTGCACGTGGGCCACGCGACGGAGAACCTGGGCGACGCGACGTGTGTCGTGGTCTCCAGCGCGATCCGCGCCGACAACCCCGAGTTGGTCGCGGCGCGCGAGCGCGGCATCCCGGTGGTGCACCGCGCCGACGCGCTGGCCCGCCTCATGGACGGCCGCCGGTCGGTGGCCGTGGCCGGCACGCACGGCAAGACGACCACGACCAGCATGCTGGCGGTGAGCCTGACGTCGCTCGGCATGGACCCGTCGTTCGCGATCGGCGCGGACCTCAACGAGGCCGGCAGCAACGCACACCACGGGGACGGCGACGTCTTCGTGGCGGAGGCGGACGAGAGCGACCGCAGCTTCCACAAGTACGCCCCCGAGGTCGCGGTCGTCCTCAACGTGGAGCTGGACCACCACGCCAACTACGCCTCGCTCGACGAGGTGCTGGACGCGTTCGAGCAGTTCGCGCACCGCATCGTCGCGGGCGGGACGCTCGTGCTGTCCGCCGACGACGCCGGGGCGGGCGCGCTGCGCGAGCGCCTCGCCAAGTCGGCGCCCGAACTGCGGATCGTCGCGGTCGGCGAGGACGCCGCCGCGGACCTCCAGATCGTCAAGGTCGAGCCGCAGGGCCTCGCGAGCAAGGTGACGGTACGCGGCAAGGCCGGCGCCGAGCACGTGTTCGCGGTCGCGGTCCCCGGCCGGGTCAACGCGTCCAACGCGGTCATGGCCCTGGCCGTCGGCCTGGCGCTCGGCATCGACCCGGCCGAGATGGGCGGCGCGCTCGGCAAGTACCAGGGTGTCCGGCGGCGCTTCCAGCTGAAGGGCGAGGCGGGCGGGGTACGCGTCGTAGACTCGTACGCGCACCACCCCACCGAGATCGCCGCCGACCTGGAGACCGCGCGCGGCGCGGTGGGCGCGGGCCGCGTGATCGCGGTCTTCCAGCCCCACCTGTTCAGCCGCACCCAGCAGCTCGGCACCGAGATGGGCCGTGCCCTGGCCGCCGCCGACATCGCCCTGGTGATGGACATCTACGCGGCCCGCGAGGACCCGCAGCCCGGCATCACGAGCCACATCATCGCGCACAGCGCGCTGGACCACGGCGGCCTCGTGCGCATGGAGCACAGCTGGTCGGAGGTGCCCGCGGTGGTCGCCGAGCTGGCGCGTCCGCTGGACCTGGTGCTGACGATGGGTGCGGGCGACGTGACGCTGCTCGGCCCGGAGATCCTCGAGGCGATCAACCGCCGCTGAGGCGCGCGGCCGCCGCCGTAGGTCCGGGCCCGTAGCCGCGTCCGTAGCCGCTCCCGTCCCGGCCGGTGCCCGTGCCCGCCCGGCGCGCGCGGCCGTCACCGGCCGGTAATGCCTGTACGACCCCGCCCCGGGAACGGACGCGGGGTCGTACGTGTTGGATGTCGGTATGGCTGACACCCCGAAGTACAACGTGGTCAGGTCCGTGGACGAGTGGCTGGCGAAGCTGTCGCCGGAGGAGTACCACGTCCTGCGCGAGGCCGGCACCGAGCGCGCCTTCACGGGCGAGTACACCGACACCAAGACGGTCGGTGTGTACCGGTGCCGGGCGTGCGACGCGGAGCTGTTCCGGTCCCAGGACAAGTTCGACTCGCACTGCGGCTGGCCCTCCTTCGACTACGTCGACGAGGAGCGCGTCGAGCTGCGCGAGGACAAGTCGTACGGCATGGTCCGCGTCGAGGTCCGCTGCCGCAACTGCGGCTCGCACCTGGGACACGTCTTCGACGGCGAGGGCTACACGCCGCGCAACCAGCGGTACTGCATCAACTCGATCAGCATGACGCTGGAACCCGCAGACGGCGCTTGATCGTTCGTGCCCGCCGGGGACCGGTTCGTGAGGGAATCCCATCGAATTGGGTCCCGGGTGGGTGGGAGTGTGCCCGGGGCAGGTACATACGGGATATGAACCGGAACATGAACCCGAACGCCCCTCCCGACGTATCGCGGATCGACCTCTACACGGCCGCGTTCCTCACCGGGGGCCCCGCGCGCGTGGCGGACGTCGCCATTCTCGCGATGCGCGCCACCGGCGTCCTGCACATCGGCCGGGACGGCACGGTCACCGCCACCGGGCGCGGGCCGGCCGACGCGGTGACCGCGGGCGTGCTGCGCGCGGTCCAGGCCGCCGGCGGGACCGCGTCCCTGGCCGCCGTACGCCATCAGGGCGCACGTTGCCCCGAGATCCAGGGCATCGGCCACCAGTTGTTCTACTGGGGTCTGATGCGCCCGCCCGGCGAGATCGCGCGGGCGAGGTCCGGCATGAGGGTGCTGTTCGCCTGCTTCGGCGGCGCCCTCGCCCTCCTGGTGATCCTCGGAATCGCGCTGCGCAACGCCGTGTTCCTTGTCGGCCTCCCCTTCGTCTTCATCGCCTTCGTGATCATGCTGGCCACCCAGGCGGGCAAGCTGCTGATCCGCAGCGGGCATACCCAGGCCGGCATGCGGTACGTCGTGCAACTGCGCAGGCAGGCCGCGCTGCGCCACCGCCTCGACGGCACGGTGGCCGGCGGCGTCGGGCTCGGTGAGATCGCGGTTCTGGGGCTGGCCCGGCTCACCGACTACGAGCTGCTGGACATCTTCCGGCAGCAGCAGATCGCGGCCTTCGCCCAGCCCCAGTACGCGCCGCCGACGACGACCGCGA
This sequence comes from Streptodolium elevatio, assembly GCF_040649515.1. GTDB lineage: Bacteria > Actinomycetota > Actinomycetes > Streptomycetales > Streptomycetaceae > Yinghuangia > Yinghuangia elevatio. Next base: position 9,236 of record NZ_JBEZFP010000157.1, on the reverse strand, counting down.
GTTCCTCGGGTTCGTCGTGTGCGGGTGTGTACGACCCGGGGACGCCGTCGTGGTGCGGCTCCACCTCGTGTGCGGACAACGGGTTCCGGGGGACCTCGTGCGCGGGGCCCGGCTCGAGCTCGTGGTCGTGCTCGCTGGTGGGCGGCGGGTCGAGCTGCGGCGGGGGCGGCGGCGGGGGATCCTCCTGCGGCGGAAGCTCGGGCGGATCGTCCTGCGGCGGCGGCGGTGGAGGCGGCGGCTGCGGAGGAGGCAGCTCATGAGCACCGGGAGCGGGCTCTTCGGTGGGAAGTCGGGGGCCGTCGGCATCGGCTGGCGGCCCGAGATCGACCTCACCGTGGAACGCCTTGCCGGCGTCGACTTCGTCGAGGTGATCGCCGAGAACGTGTGCGCCGACCACCCCGACCACCTGCCCGCCTCGCTGCGCGTGCTGCGCGCCCGCGGCACGGCGGTCGTGCCGCACGGCGTCTCGCTCGGCCTCGGCGGCGCGGACCGGCCCGATCCCGAGCGGCTCGCGCGGCTGGCCGAGGTGGCCGCGGCGGTCGAAGCTCCGCTCGTCAGCGAGCACCTGGCGTTCGTACGCGCGGGCGGCATGGAGGCGGGCCACCTGCTGCCGGTCCCGCGTACGCGCGCGGCTCTGCGGGTGATCGCGGAGAACGTACGCGTCGCCCAGGACTCGCTGCCGGTGCCGCTCGCCCTGGAGAACCCGGCGACGTTGTTCACGTGGCCCGAGAACGAGATGACCGAGGGGCAGTTCCTCGCCGAACTGGTGGCGATGACGGGTGTGTCCCTGCTGGTCGACGTCGCCAACCTGCACACCGAACGGGTCAACCACGGCATAGATGTCGCCGCGGCGCTGGACACGCTGCCGCTGGAGGCCGTCGCATACGTCCACGTCGCGGGCGGCGTCCTCACCGACGGGATCTGGCACGACACGCACGCGCACCCGGTGAGCGACGAAGTCCTCGACATCCTGGGCATGTTGTGCGAGCGGCACCGTCCGCCCGGCGTGCTGCTGGAACGCGACGCGGCCTTCCCGCCCGCGGACGAATTGCAGGGCGAGCTGACGGCCATCCGGTCGCGCCTCGACGGCACGGCAGCGGCGGTGAAGGCAGGGTCAATCCGCGGAATTCCGGGGCCGCTTGGCGAGGTTCCGGGCTCCCGCACCGAAGTTTCCGGAGCCCTGGGCGGAGTGTCGGCGGGAGGCGGGCGGTGAGCCCGGTCGCGGGCCCCGGCGCCGACCCGGGCGTGCATCCGGTTGTGGATCCCGTTGTGGATCCCGTTGTGGATCCCGTTGTGGATCCCGTTGTGGATCCCGTCGCTGCTCGCGCCGAACTTGCCCGCAGGCAGGCTGACTTGCTCGCCGCATTGGTCGCGGGAGGGCCGGTCCCGGAGGGGTTCGACGCAGAACGCATCCGCGTGCAATCGGTGGCGTTGGCCGCCAAGCGGCGTGAGGGCGTGCTGCGTGCCCTTCCTGTGCTCGCGACAGCGCTCGGCGACCGCTGGCCCCGTACGTTCATGGAGTGGGCACGCACCCATCCCAAGCCCGCGGTCGGCGGCAGCCGTGCCGACGCGGTGGCGTTTGCCGAGTACTTGAAGGTCCGGGGCGAACTCCCCGAGGCGGTGGAGGCCGCGCTGTCCCCCGCACCGCCGGATCCGCCGAAGCCGCCGCGCAGGCCCGGATTCGTCCAGCGCGTACGTTCCCGCCTGCGCCGCAACCCCGTGGGCTGGGACCCGGAAGCGCAGTACTGCTCCGACTGACCTCGGGCAGCGGTGTGACGTACCTCCGCCCGTGCTATCCGGGCGCGGCGATCCGCCGCGCGAGGGCGTCGGGCACCGGATAGACCTTCTCCACCGGCAACAACGCCTTTGCGCGGTCCGCGCGCCCGGACCTGACCAGCTCGGCGATCCGATGGGCGGTCGGGGTCAGGTCGGTGATGCCGACGACCCATTGCTCGGCGAACTCGCGTACCAGCGCCCGGCCGACGCCGACCTGGATGCTGTAGTGGTTGAGCGGCGCCCCGCGCAGGGAGCGCTCGGGATCCCACTGCACATGCACCTCGGCGCGTGCCACCGCGTCCGGTTCCGATGTCGTCAACACCGCGCGCCCCAGCGCCTTTTCCCAGCCTTCGCGGGTGATCCGGACGGCGAGGATCCGCTCCTGGCCGGACTTGCGGCCCCAGTTGCTGCGGTGCATCAGCCACCGGAACGACGGCTTGATCCACGTCATGCGCCCGAACGAGAAGGGCGGGACGAAGCGTTGCGCGTCCACCGCGGGACCGGCGATCGCCGCGGAGTACGCCTGGTAGACGACGATCGAGTGGGCATCGAAGTCGGCGCGGATCTCGTACGGCGTGTGCCGGGTCTGCGCGTGGCTGCGCGCCTGCTCGCCGTGCCGGGGCTGCGGCTGCCGGGTCTGCCGGCCGTGCCGGGTGCGCTGGGCGGACATGCCCGCACCCTCGCACCGGCCGCGGCCGGAGCGCGAGCGGATTTCCCACCCGGCCGCCCTGCCCGGTCGCGGCGCGGACCGACGCGGCCGGCCCGGCGTGACGCGGCCCGGTCGAGTCGCGCCCGGCCCCGGTCAGGCAGCGCGCGAACCGCGCTCCAGCGCCAGCAGTTGCTGCTTCTTGTCGAGGCCGCCCGCGTACCCGGTCAGCGCGCCGGTGGACGCGATGACGCGGTGGCACGGCACGATGATCGAGATGGGGTTGCGCCCGTTGGCGGCGCCCACGGCCCGGGACGCGGTGGGCGAGCCGAGCGCGTCGGCCATCGCGCCGTACGACGTCGTGCGCCCGTACGGAATCGTGGTCAGCTCGCGCCACACCCGCCGCTGGAAGTCCGTGCCGCGCGGCGCGAGCCGCAGGTCGAACTCCCGGCGCTCACCGCCGAAATACTCCTCCAGCTGGCGCGTGACCTCGTCGAACACGGCGTCGTCGCGCACCCAGTCGCCGCCGATCTCCGGGACGTACTTGGCGTCGGGCAGCATGAACAGCCCGCTCAGCGCCTCGCCGTCGCCGACGAGAAGCAGCTCGCCGACCGGCGAACCGACGACGGTGTGGCGCGGCGGGCCGTCGAGCGGGGGTACGAACTCCATCGGGTCCCACGCACGGTCGCCGCCGCCGTCCACGGTCATCGGCAGGGCGTCCTGCACGAGGGCGGTGGCGGCACCGGCAGTGACTGCGCCGGTCGCGGTCTCGGTGACGGTGTCGGTCACAGTTGCGGTGGCGGTGCTCATGGCGGCGGACCTTCCTGTGGTGCTCGCGGCGGGCGTCTGGTGGTTCGGGGTGTTTCCCACCCGACCATGCTGCCGCCGCCGCGTCCGGATGACCGGCGGGTTTCGGACATCGCGGTGGGCCGCCCCGGACGCGGAACGGCCCACCGACGTGTCAGGCCAGACCTGCCAGCAGCTCGCCGACCGGGCGGCGGCGGCCCGTGTAGAACGGGACCTCCTCGCGCACGTGCCGACGCGTCTCCGAGCCGCGCAGGTGCCGCATCAGGTCGACGATGCGGTGCAGCTCGTCGGCCTCGAAGGCGAGGATCCACTCGTAGTCGCCCAGGGCGAAGGACGGCACCGTGTTGGCCCGCACGTCGGGGTAGCCGCGGGCCATCTGGCCGTGCTCGGCGAGCAGGCGGCGGCGTTCGGCGTCCTCCAGCAGGTACCACTCGTACGACCGCACGAAGGGATACACGGCCACGTAGTCGCGCGGCGTCTCCTCGGCGAGGAACGCCGGGATGTGGCTCTTGTTGAACTCGGCGGGGCGGTGCAGCGCCATGTTCGACCACACCGGGTCGAGCTCACGGCCCAGGCCCGTGCGGCGGAAGAGGTTGTACGCCTCCTGCAGTTCGTCCGACGACTCCGCGTGCCACCAGATCATCACGTCCGCGTCGGCGCGCAGCCCGGACACGTCGTAGGTGCCGCGCACCACGACGTCCTTGTCGAGTAGCTGCTCGAACAGCGCCTCGACCTCGACGGCCAGCCGGGCCCGGTCCTCGGGCAGCGGTCCGCGCAGCCGGAAGACCGACCACATCGTGTAGCGGATGACCTCGTTGAGGTCGCGGGCCTTACGGCGCGGCGGCACCGTCTCCACGGCCGTCTCGGGGATGTCGGGGTCCTGCGTGGTGGCGTCAGTCATACGCCGATTGTCCCTCGCCCCGACCGATCCCCCGCACCCTGGTGGGGGTGAAGGGCTCGCACTGCCCGAACAGGCGTACGGCGCCCCGCTCCACCGCGCACGGTCACCGTCCCGCCGAAGCCGAAGCCGAAGCCGAAGTCGACAAGCCGCCGAGCGGCCGAGCCCCGTCGGCCCCGTCAGCCCCGTGAACCCGCCGAGCCCCGCGATCCCCGCGACCCCGACGCACCCCAGGCGCCCACAGACGCCAGCACCGATGCCGCCGCCCGCTGCCCGCTTGCGATGCAGGCCGGGATCCCGACGCCGTCGTACGCCGCCCCACACACCGCCAGCCCCGGCAGCCGCTCGACGGCGTCCTCGACGCACGCCACGCGCCCGCGGTGCCCGACCGCGTACTGCGGCAGCCCGCCGCCCCAGCGCGTCACGCGCGTCTCGACCGGCACCGCCCCGAGCCCGACCGCGTCGTGCAGGTCGGCGAGCGAGTCGGCGATCAGATCGGCGTCGTCGCGTTGCAGCACGGCCTGCTCGCCCGCCCGGCCCAGCGACGTGCGCAGCACGAACATGTCCGGGTCCGCCTCGGCGATCCAGCCCCACTTGTTGCTCGCGAACGTGCTCGCCTTGATGCGGCGGCCGTCGACGGGCGGCACGAGGAAGCCGCTGCCGGGCAGTTCCGTTCCCAGGTCGGCACGGCGGAACGCGAGCGTCACGATGGCCATCCCGGCGTACTCGATCGATCCGAGTTCGACGGCGGCGACGTGCGAGTGCGGGGCGAGCAGGCGCGACGCGGGGGCGGCCGGCACCGCGACCACCACCGCGTCGGCGTCGATGCTCTCGGGGGTGCGGGTGTCGCCGACGACGAGTTGCCAGCCGTCGGGGGTGCGGTGGAGCGCGCGTACGGTCGCATTCGTGCGTACCGTGCCGCGCCCGCTCGCGGTGATCGCGTCGGCGACCGCATGCGGGAGCCGTCCGATGCCGCCGCGGATGCCCGCGAAGACCGGTCCGGCGCCGGCGGGGTCGGGGGCGCGGTCGAGCAGGTCGCGTACCGCGGTCAGCAGCGAGCCGCCGGCGCGGGCCGCGGGGAGCAGCTGCGGCATCGCGGACTCCAGCGAGATCGCGTACGCGTCGCCGGCGTACACCCCGCCGAGCAGCGGTTCGACGAGCCGGTCCACGACCTCGTGGCCGAGGCGTGCGGCGACGAACTTGCCTACGGTCACGTCGTCTTCGTACGGGTGCGGGGGCAGGGCGTGGTCCACCGGGAGGCGCGCGAGGCCTGCGGGCGACAGGACTCCGGAGGCCGCCAGCGAGGACAGGTCGCCCGGTACGCCCATGATGTGACCGCGAGGCATGGGCCGCAGCGCGCCGCGCGTCCACAAGGTCGCACTGGCGGTCGCGGGCGGTTGGAGGTCTTCGGCGAGTCCGACCTCACGGGCGAGGCCGGTGCCCTCGGGGCGACGGGCGAGCATCGATTCGGCGCCCTCGTCGACGGGTACGCCCGCGATCTCGGCCGCGGACAACTTCCCGCCGATGCGCGGTGATCCCTCCAGCACGGTGACGTGTGTGCCCGGCCCGGCGTCGCGGCACAGCGCGTGTGCGGCGGCGAGCCCGGCGATCCCTCCCCCGACGACGACGATGTGCCGGCCTGCGGGCGGTTCGGCCCGGTCGGCCGCCGCGGAGGTAGTCGAACTCATGCGGCCACTTTCTCACGCGCGGCCGGACATACCCGCCGGTCACGGGCTGCGGTCGGTACGGACACGTTTCTGTCGCGGGCCTCCCGAAGGCGGAACCCGCGGCGGATGGTCGCCGTCACAGGGCCGTCAGCAGGCCGCGCCAGGCCGTCTACGCCGCAACATCCTTTGGGGGGAACCGTGTTGAGACGACGAACCACGGCAGTCGGGGCGATCTTGGGGGCGGTGCTGCTCCTCGGCGCATGCTCCTCCTCCAGCGACAGCGACAGCGACAAGAGCGGCAAGGCCGAAGCTCCCGGCGCCGCGGCGCCGACTGCGGGAGCCGCCTTTCCCACCTCCGGGACTCAGGTCGCGCCCTCACCGGCCGGAACCGGCCAGGCAGGCGCAGGCTCGGGCACCTCGGGCACCTCGGGCACCTCGGGCACCAAAGCCCCGGCGAGTGCGCCGAGCGGCGCTCCGGCCGCCGAGAACCCGCCCGTGCAGGACCGCAAGTTGGTCCTGACCGCGGACGTGCGCCTCGAAGCGGACGACCCGGAGGCCGTCGCGGCGAACGCCCGGTCGATCACGATCGGCATGGGCGGGCTCGTGGCGGGCGAGCAGACCACACGGTCCACGCGCAACGTCTCGGTGCCGCCCGCCCCGGGCTCGACCGAGCCGACCCGCCAAGAGGTCGTGTACGTCACGACATCGGTGCTCACCCTCAAGGTGCCGCCCGCGCAGTTCGACAAGGCACTCGACCAGTTGAGCGCCCTCGGCACCGTGATCGGCCGCAACCGCACGGCCACCGACATCACCGAGCAGGTCGTGGACGTCCAGAGCCGGATCGAGACGCAGCGGCGCAGCGTCGAGCGGGTCCGGGAACTGTTGGCCAAGGCGACGTCCCTGGGCGAGATCGTCTCAATCGAGGCGGAAGTGACACGCCGCGAGGCCGATCTGGAGTCGCTGATGAAGCGTCAGCAGACGCTCACGGCGCAGTCCGACCTCGCCACGATCGCGCTGGCGGTGAACGCGCGCCCGGAGCCGAAGCCGAAGAGTGAGCCGCCGAAGGCCCCCGACGCGCCGGCGAAGAAGGACAAGGGCGGCGAGAGCTTCGGCGGGGCGGTCGTCGACGCCTTGGGCGGCGGGTGGCACGCGTTCTACGTGACCGTGCGCGGGATTCTGGTCGTACTGGCGGCCGTGCTGCCGTTCCTCGTCGTGTTCCTGGTGCTGCTGTGGCTGCTGCGCCAGTACCGGGCACCCATCGCGCAGGCGATCGCCGCGCGCCGCGCCGCGCGCGAAGAGCCGTTCATCCGGTGGGAGAAGCGGAACCCGGTCGGCGCGGTGCGGGACGAGGCGCGGGAGGACGACGATTCGGCGTACGAGCCCGCGGGCGCGCCGTCCCCCGTACCGGCGAAGCCGAGTGCGCCGCCGAGCGAACCGCCCGGCGCGCACTGACGCGGGCCACGTACCGCAGTCCGTCGTCCGGTACGGCTCCACCCCGTTCGGGGCGGGGCCGGACCGGGAGGTCGGGTCAGCGCGCGGACGCGCTGTGCACGTGCTCCACGAGCGCGGTGAGCGTCTCGGGGTCGGTGTTCGGCAGCACCCCGTGGCCCAGGTTGAAGATGTGCCCCTCGGCGGCGCGCCCGGCGGCAAGGACCTCGTCGGCCTTCGCGCGCATCGTCTCGCGCGGCGTGAACAGCACGGCCGGGTCGAGGTTGCCCTGCACGGCCTTGCCGGGACCGATGCGGCGCACCGCGTCGTCGAGGGGGATCCGCCAGTCGACGCCGACCACGTCGGCACCTGCCTCGCCCATCAGGCCGAGCAGTTCGCCGGTGCCGACACCGAAGTGGATGCGCGGCACGCCGTACGACGCCACCGACGCGAGCACCTTGGTGCTGGCCGGCATCACGGACGCGCGGTAGTCGGCGGCGGACAGCGCACCCGCCCACGAGTCGAACAGCTGGACCGCGGAGGCGCCGGCCTCGATCTGCACGGTGAGGAACTGCGAGGTGATCTCGGCCAGTCGGTCGAGTAGGGCGGCCCACAGGTCGGGCTCGCCGTACATCATCGCCTTGGTGAACTCGTGGTTCTTGGACGGCCCGCCCTCGACGAGGTAGCTCGCCAGGGTGAAGGGCGCGCCGGCGAACCCGATGAGCGGCGTGCCGCCGAGCTCGCGGGTCAACTGGCCGACCGCCTCGGTGACGTACGGGACGTCGTCGGGCGTGAGGTCGCGCAGTTGGGCGAGGTCGGCCTTGGAGCGGATCGGGTGGGCCACGACGGGGCCGACGCCCGGCTTGATGTCCAGGTCGACGCCGATCGCCTTGAGCGGCACCACGATGTCGCTGAAGAAGATGGCCGCGTCGACCTTGTGGCGGCGCACGGGCTGGAGCGTGATCTCGGTGATCAGGTCCGGCATCATGCACGAGTCGAGCATGGCGATGCCCTCGCGCACCTTGCGGTACTCGGGCAGGGAGCGCCCGGCCTGGCGCATGAACCACACCGGCGTGTGCGGCACGGATTCGCGTCGGCAGGCGCGCAGGAACGCCGAGTCGCGGACATCGGCGGTCGGAGCGGCGGGGGGCGGCGAGCCAGGGGTACGCGGGTCAGTCACATGGCCCATCCTCGCAGACCCGGAAGAGTGTGCCGTTCGCCCGCGGCGAAGGCCCGCGCGCCTCCTCGGCTGGCTGCTGCCCCGCACATACGCTGCCGGTCATGGCACCAGCAGTCGGCGAAACCGAGGAGCCCGCGGAGTTCCGCCGCGCGGTGGAGCAGATGCGGACGGCGGCGCTACGTCCCGAGATCGAGCTGGAGGACATGCCGCGCCCGCGGAATCTGGCGCCGTTCTCCGCGGCGTTCTCGGCCGAGGTCGTGGTCGACGACGAGGAGTTGGGCGGCGGCCGGATCGTGCTGCTGCACGATCCGGACGGCCACGAGGCGTGGGAGGGCACGTTCCGGTTCGTGACGCTCTCGCGCGCCGAGTTGGAACCGGAGATGGCGACCGACCCGCTGCTGCCCGAAGTGGGCTGGACCTGGCTGACCGAGGCACTGCATCTGCACGGCGCGCAGTACGTCGCGCCGAGCGGCACGGTCAGCCGTGCGACTTCGCAGGGGTTCGGTGGGCTGGAGGGCCAGATCGCCCGGACCGAGATCGAGATCCGGGCGTCGTGGACGCCGGTCGGCGACGACCTGGCAGCGCACATGCAGGCGTGGCTGGATCTGCTGTGCACGTGTGCGGGCCTCCCGCCGCTGCCGCCCGCGGGTTCGGACGGCGAGGGCGTGGTGCCGATGCCGTCCCGATCCGCACTGCGTGACCGCTGAGCAGGGCGTACGGTTCGCGGCCCAGATCACGGCACGGGCGTCACCCGTACCGCTCCCCCGATGGGGACGATGCTGCGCGCGGTGTCCCTGCCGGCCGTCGGCGGCGACACGCTTTGGTCCGACCTGG
>NZ_JBEZFP010000156.1:0-20411 GCF_040649515.1 Streptodolium elevatio | reverse complement strand
CCGACGGCACGCCCAACGGCGAACTGTGGGACGGCGCCTGAGGATCGGCGGGCGGGACATTGATCACTTGAGGATCTTGACGACCTGGCCGGCGCCGACGGTGCGGCCGCCCTCGCGAATGGCGAAGCGCAGGCCCTCCTCCATGGCGATCGGCTGGATCAGGGCGACGGTCATGCCGGTGTTGTCACCGGGCATCACCATCTCGGTGCCCTCGGGAAGGGTAACCACGCCGGTCACGTCCGTGGTACGGAAGTAGAACTGCGGGCGGTAGTTGTTGAAGAACGGCGTGTGACGGCCGCCCTCGTCCTTCGAGAGGATGTAGACCTGGGCCTCGAAGTCGGTGTGCGGCGTGACCGAACCCGGCTTGATGATGACCTGGCCGCGCTCGACGTCCTCGCGCTTGATGCCACGGAGGAGCAGACCGACGTTCTCGCCCGCCTGGCCCTCGTCGAGCAGCTTGCGGAACATCTCGATGCCGGTGACCGTGGTGGTGGTCTTCTCGGTCTTGATGCCCACGATGTCGACGGTCTCGTTGACCTTGACGATGCCGCGCTCGATGCGGCCGGTGACGACGGTGCCACGACCGGTGATCGTGAACACGTCCTCAACGGGCATGAGGAAGGGCTTGTCGACGTCGCGCTCGGGGGTCGGGATCGACTCGTCGACCGCGGCCATGAGCTCGAGGAGCTTGGCGCCCCACTCGGCGTCGCCCTCAAGGGCCTTGAGCGCCGACACGCGCACGACCGGCAGGTCGTCGCCCGGGAACTCGTACTCCGAGAGCAGCTCACGGACCTCGAGCTCGACGAGCTCCAGGATCTCCTCGTCGTCCACCATGTCGGCCTTGTTCAGCGCGACGACGATGTACGGAACGCCGACCTGGCGGGCCAGGAGCACGTGCTCCTTGGTCTGCGGCATCGGGCCGTCGGTGGCGGCGACCACGAGGATGGCGCCGTCCATCTGGGCGGCACCCGTGATCATGTTCTTGATGTAGTCAGCGTGACCCGGGCAGTCAACGTGGGCGTAGTGACGGTTCTCCGTCTGGTACTCCACGTGCGCGATCGAGATCGTGATGCCGCGCTGACGCTCCTCCGGCGCCTTGTCGATCTGGTCGAACGGCGTGAAGGGGTTCAGGTCCGGGTACGCGTCGTGCAGCACACGGGTGATCGCCGCGGTAAGGGTCGTCTTACCGTGGTCGATGTGACCGATGGTGCCGATGTTGACGTGCGGCTTAGTCCGCTCGAACTTCGCCTTCGCCACTGGGGTCCTCCTGTGGACTGGTTCTTATACGCCGTACGACGTCGGGTTGGTCAGATGGGGCGGGCCGACGGCCCGGGATCCTGACGAATCCCGGGCCCCCAGGTTCCCGGTGAGCGTGTTACTCGCCGCGAACCTTGGCAATGATCTCGTCCGCGACGTTCCGGGGAACCTCGGCGTACGAGTCGAACTGCATGCTGTAGCTGGCCCGACCCGAGGTCTTGCTCCGGAGGTCGCCGACGTAGCCGAACATCTCCGACAGCGGGACCAGCGCCTTGACGACACGGGCGCCACTGCGCTCTTCCATGGCCTGGATCTGGCCACGGCGCGAGTTGAGGTCGCCGATGACATCGCCCATGTAGTCCTCGGGCGTGGTGACCTCGACGGCCATCATCGGCTCAAGAATCGCCGGGCTCGCCTTGCGGGCCGCCTCCTTGAACGCCATGGATCCGGCGATCTTGAAGGCGAGTTCCGAGGAGTCGACGTCGTGCGCGGCACCGTCGAGCAGGTAGACGCGCACGCCCACCAGCGGGTAGCCGGCGAGCACGCCGAACTCCATGGCCTCCTGGCAGCCGGCGTCCACCGAGGGGATGTACTCCCGGGGGATGCGGCCACCGGTGACCTTGTTCACGAACTCGTAGTTGTCGTCGCCGCCGGCGTCGAGCGGCTCGATGCCGATCTGCACCTTGGCGAACTGACCCGAGCCACCGGTCTGCTTCTTGTGCGTGTAGTCCACGCGCTCGACAGCCTGGCGGATCGTCTCGCGGTAGGCCACCTGCGGCTTACCGACGTTGGCCTCGACCTTGAACTCGCGCTTCATGCGGTCGACCAGCACCTCGAGGTGCAGTTCGCCCATGCCGCCGATGATGGTCTGGCCGGTCTCCTCGTCGGTGTGCACCTGGAACGAGGGGTCCTCTTCGGCGAGCCGCTGGATCGCGACGCCGAGCTTCTCCTGGTCGCCCTTCGACTTGGGCTCGATGGCGACCTGGATGACCGGGGCCGGGAAGGTCATCGACTCGAGGATGACCGGGTTCGAGGAGTCCGACAGGGTCTCACCGGTGGTGGTGTCCTTCAGACCCATGACGGCGACGATGTCGCCGGCACCGGTGCTGGGGATCTCCTCACGCTTGTTGGCGTGCATCCGGTAGATCTTGCCGATCCGCTCCTTCTTGCCCTTCACGGAGTTGAGCACCGCGGAGCCCGACTCCAGGCGACCGGAGTAGATCCGGACGAAGGTGAGCTTGCCCAGGTGCGGGTCGCTCATGATCTTGAACGCCAGGGCGGCCAGCGGCTCGCTGTCCGAGGGCTTGCGCTGGACGGAGACGGACTCGTCGCCGACCTTGTGGCCCTCGATGACCTCGCGGTCCAGCGGCGACGGCAGGTAGCGCACGACCGCGTCGAGCAGGGGCTGCACGCCCTTGTTCTTGAACGCGGTGCCGCAGAACACCGGCGTGAAGGTGCCTTCGCTGGCCTTCTCCGGGCTGGTGGAGGCGATGGTGGCGCGGCGGATGGCCGCGTACAGCTGCTCCTCGGTGGGCTCGACGCCCTCCAGGAACAGCTCCATCATCTCCTCGTCGTGCTCGGAGATGGTCTCGACCAGCTTCTCGCGCCAGGTCTGGGCGATCTCGGTGTGCGTGGCCGGGATGTCGACGACGTCGTACATCTCGCCCTTCGCCGCCTCGGCGGACCAGACCAGGGCCTTCATGCGGACCAGGTCCACGACACCCTGGAAGTCCATCTCGGCACCGATCGGCACCTGCATGACCAGCGGGGTCGCGCCCAGGCGGTCGACGATCATGTCGACACAGCGGAAGAACTCCGCGCCGGTGCGGTCCAGCTTGTTCACGAAGCAGATGCGCGGGACGCCGTAACGGTCGGCCTGACGCCACACCGTCTCGGACTGCGGCTCGACACCCGCGACACCGTCGAACACGGTGACCGCACCGTCGAGGACGCGGAGCGAACGCTCCACCTCGACCGTGAAGTCCACGTGGCCCGGGGTGTCGATGATGTTGATGGTGTTCTCTACACCTTCGAGGGACCAGTGGCAGGTCGTCGCGGCGGACGTGATCGTGATGCCACGCTCCTGCTCCTGCTCCATCCAGTCCATCGTGGCGGCGCCCTCGTGGACCTCGCCGATCTTGTAGTTCACACCGGTGTAGAACAGGATCCGCTCAGTCGTCGTGGTCTTGCCCGCGTCGATGTGAGCCATGATCCCGATGTTGCGGACCTTGGCCAGGTCAAGAGCAGTGGTAGCCATGTGGCTTTCTCTCTCGTATCTCGTTCGACGGGGTGACGACTACCAGCGGTAGTGCGCGAAGGCCTTGTTGGACTCGGCCATCTTGTGCGTGTCCTCGCGCTTCTTGACGGAAGCGCCCAGGCCGTTGCTGGCGTCCAGCAGCTCGTTCATCAGACGCTCGGTCATCGTCTTCTCGCGACGGGCGCGGGAGTAGCCGACGAGCCAGCGGAGGGCGAGCGTGGTGGAGCGGCCGGGGCGGACCTCGACCGGGACCTGGTAGGTCGCGCCGCCGACGCGGCGGCTGCGGACCTCGAGGGTCGGCTTCACGTTCTCGAGCGCGCGCTTGAGGGTGATGACCGGGTCGGTGCCGGTCTTCTCACGGCAGCCTTCGAGGGCGCCGTACACGATCCGCTCGGCGGTGGAGCGCTTGCCGTTCAGCAGGACCTTGTTCACCAGCGAGGTGACAAGCGGCGAGTTGTAGACCGGGTCGATGATGACCGGTCGCTTGGGGGCCGGGCCCTTGCGAGGCATTAGCTCTTCTCCTTCTTCGCGCCGTAGCGGCTGCGCGCCTGCTTGCGGTTCTTGACGCCCTGGGTGTCGAGCGAACCGCGGATGATCTTGTAGCGAACACCCGGGAGGTCCTTCACACGGCCGCCGCGAACGAGCACGATCGAGTGCTCCTGCAGGTTGTGGCCCTCACCCGGGATGTACGCCGTGACCTCAATGCCACTCGTCAGGCGAACACGCGCCACCTTGCGAAGCGCGGAGTTCGGCTTCTTGGGAGTCGTCGTGTAAACACGGGTGCACACGCCGCGTCGCTGCGGGCTCCCCTTGAGCGCCGGAGTCTTGGCCTTGTCGACCTTGTCCTGGCGGCCCTTTCGGACCAGCTGCTGGATCGTGGGCACCGCGTCTCCGTCTTCTTCGTGCCAAGCGGTCTGATTACGACTGCATCTTCAATGTGCTGCTGGATGGCCTGTCATCCCTGGGTGTAATGGCCATCGCCTACCTCGCTATCCGACCCCCGCGGTCGGGCGTGTCGCCCAGTCTTCAGCGCGGAACGGAATCGGGAGGTATGTGTTTCGGTCTCCTGCACCCTCTCATGGACGCATCCGAATCGGATTGCGGTGAGCGCAGGCACAAGAACCCGGGGACACCCCAGGCACAAGGAAAGAGAGTACCTACCACACGACCGGAGGTCAAAGCGAAAGCCGCGGCCCCCGTCGCCACCTTGGATTCGCGCCCCGATACGCGCCTCGACCACCGTAATCCTCGGCTGCGACCCTCTTCAACCCCAGCGAGCCCGGTCCCGCCGCGATCTCGGTCCCGCCTCGGCTCAGTTCCTGCCCAGCTCCACCAGCAGGGCCAGCGCCAACTGGATCCAGCCGAGCGTGAGCCCGGCGACGGCGATACCGCTCCCCCCGTTGTACGGGTACGGGCGCGTCCGCGACTGGTGCAGCCCGACGTGGCCGGTGACCACCGCGACGCCGGCGAAGACGAACGGGTACGGGTTCACCGCGTACCCGATGGTCAGCAGCGCGGTCGCCGGCCACACCGCGACCAGCGTGACGATGCCGAGTACGAGCGCGGTGACCGCGAGCCCGTTGGTCTGCGGCGGCATCGGGCGCGGAGTCATCGGCGGCAGGTACGCGTGCGGGGCGACGAACGTGTACGGGTGCACCGGCGCCGCCGCGACGGGCCGCGCCGCGGACGGCACCGGCCCCACCGGGAGGTCGTGGACGAGCACCGTGAGCTGGCCGTACGTCTCCGCGGACAGCGCCAGCCCCAGGCGGTGCCGGTACTCGTCGTCCTTGAGTCTGCCCTCGGCCCACGCCGCCTTGAGCACGTCGGCGCAACGGTCCCGGTCCGCCTGCGCGCACCGCATGGTGTCCTGTTGGCCGCCCCAACCGCCGTCCATGTGTCCCCCTCGCGTCGCTTGCTCCCCTTATGGTGCACGGCGGACCGCGTCGGCGCTGCCCGTCCTCGTACTCAGATGCGGAGGGTGAAGGAGCCCAGGAATGCGGCGAGCATCTGGCCGTCCCAGTCGTCGGCGAACGCCGCGGCGAACACGATCACGAAGACGAGCAGCGCGATCCAGACGTATCCGAGCACCAGCCCCGCGATGGCCATGCCGCGCCCGGCCTGTCCGGTCAGGTTGATCTGGGCGAGCGCGATGTGTCCGAAGACGACGGCGAGCACCGAGGTTATCCAGTAGACCCAGACGATGCCGAGCACGAGCGAGGCGATCGCGAGGCCGTTCGTGCCGGGCGACACGTACCCGTACGGCACCGGCTGCTGGTGCGGGAACGGGGGCGGGTACGGCCCCGGGTAGTGCGGCGGGTAGTGCCCGGCGTGCGTCCCCGGGTCGGGGTAGGGGCCGGGATAGGGCCCGGGGTACGCGCCCGGGTACGCGTCGTGGCCCGCTGCGCCCGGCGGAGGCCCCTGGTGGTCGTCCGGGCCGCCGTGCGGGCCCTGCGGGGCGTCGCCCCATCCGTCGCTCATCGTCGTCCCCCTGGTCCCCCTGGAACGGCGGCGGGGCCGCCACCATGTACCCATGGTGGCGGCCCCGCCGGCCTGCCGAGCGACTTCCGGTGCACAGGCCCCCGGATCAGCCCTGGTAACCGCCGAAGTCGTACTCCTCCAGCGGGACGGCCTGGCCGGAGCCGGTGCCGAACGCCGAGTAGTCCGCCTCGTCGTACCCGGACATCGAGTACATCGCGGCCTTCGCCTCCTCGGTGGGCTCCACCCGGATGTTGCGGTAGCGGGGCATGCCCGTACCGGCCGGGATCAGCTTGCCGATGATGACGTTCTCCTTCAGGCCCAGCAGCGGGTCCGACTTGGCGTGGATCGCCGCGTCGGTGAGCACCCGGGTGGTCTCCTGGAAGGAGGCCGCCGACAGCCACGACTCGGTGGCCAGCGACGCCTTGGTGATACCCATGAGCTGCGGACGGCCGGAGGCCGGCGAACCGCCCTCGGACACCACGCGCCGGTTCTCGCTCTCGAACCGGCCGCGCTCGACCAGCTCACCCGGCAGCAGCTCGGCGTCGCCCGACTCGATGATCGTCACGCGGCGCAGCATCTGCCGGATGATGATCTCGATGTGCTTGTCGTGGATCGACACGCCCTGCGAGTTGTAGACCTTCTGGACCTCGGCGACCAGGTGGACCTGGACCGCGCGCTGCCCGAGGATGCGCAGGACGTCGTGCGGGTTGACGGCGCCCAGCGTCAGCTTCTGGCCGACCGCGACGCGGTCGCCTTCCTCGACGGTGAGCTTGACGCGCTTGGAGACCGCGTACGCCAGCTCCTCCGAGCCGTCGTCCGGGACCACGACGACCTTGCGGGTCTTGTCGGTGTCCTCGATGCGGACCCGGCCGGCCGCCTCGCTGATCGGGGCCACACCCTTGGGGGTACGGGCCTCGAAGAGCTCGACGACACGCGGCAGACCCTGCGTGATGTCGTCACCCGCCACACCACCGGTGTGGAAGGTACGCATCGTCAGCTGGGTGCCGGGCTCACCGATCGACTGGGCGGCGATGATGCCGACCGCCTCGCCGATGTCGACGAGCTTGCCGGTGGCCAGCGAACGGCCGTAGCACATCGCGCAGGTGCCGACCTTGGACTCGCAGGTCAGGACCGAGCGGGTCTTCACCTGCTCGACGCCGGCGGCGACGAGCTGGTTGATGATGACGTCGCCCAGGTCGACGCCCGCGGGGGCGACGACCTTGCCGTCGACCGTGACGTCCTCGGCGAGGCTGCGCGCGTACACGCTGGTCTCGACGTCGTTGGTCTTGCGCAGCGAGCCGTCGGCCGCGCGGACCGCGATGTCCAGCGTGAGGCCGCGGTCGGTGCCGCAGTCCTCCTCGCGGATGATCACGTCCTGCGACACGTCCACCAGACGACGGGTCAGGTAACCCGAGTCGGCGGTACGCAGCGCGGTGTCCGCGAGACCCTTGCGGGCACCGTGCGTGGAGATGAAGTACTCCAGCACGGAGAGACCCTCACGGAACGACGCCTTGATGGGCCGCGGGATGGTCTCGTTCTTCGCGTTGGACACCAGGCCACGCATACCGGCGATCTGACGCATCTGCATCATGTTTCCGCGAGCACCCGAGTCGACCATCATGAAGATGGGGTTCGTCTTCGGGAAGTTCGCGTTCATCGCCTCGGCGACCTCGTTGGTCGCCTTGGTCCAGATCTGGATCTGCTCCTGCGCGCGCTCGGTCTTGGTGATCAGACCGCGCTCGTACTGCTTCTGGATCTTGTCGGCCTGCGCCTCGTAGCCCTCGAGGATCTGGGCCTTGTTCGGCGGCACGACGACGTCGGAGATCGACACCGTGACACCCGAGCGGGTGGCCCAGTGGAAGCCCGCGGCCTTGAGGTTGTCCAGCGTCGCGGCGACCTCGACCTTGGGGTAGCGCTCCGCGAGGTCGTTGACGATCGCGGAGAGCTGCTTCTTGCCGACCTCGGTGTCGATGAACGGGTAGTCCGAGGGCAGCAGCTCGTTGAAGAGCGCGCGGCCCAGGGTGGTGTTCAGCCGCAGCGGCTGACCCGGCTCCCAGTTCACGCCCTCCGGGCCGTTGTCCGGCGCGACCCAGCCGCGCGGCGGGACGGTGCCCGCCGGCAGGCGCAGGTCGATCTTCGCCTGGAGGTCCAGCTCGCGGGCGTCGAACGCCATGATCGCCTCGGCGACCGAGGAGAACTGCCGGCCCACGCCCTTCATGTCCTCGCGGTCCGAGGTCAGGAAGAACAGGCCCAGCACCATGTCCTGGGTGGGCATGGTGACCGGACGGCCGTCCGCCGGCTTGAGGATGTTGTTCGAGGACAGCATCAGGATGCGGGCCTCGGCCTGCGCCTCCGCGGACAGCGGGAGGTGCACGGCCATCTGGTCGCCGTCGAAGTCCGCGTTGAACGCGGTGCAGACGAGCGGGTGGATCTGGATGGCCTTGCCCTCGACGAGCTGCGGCTCGAAGGCCTGGATGCCGAGGCGGTGCAGCGTCGGCGCACGGTTCAGCAGAACCGGGTGCTCGGCGATGACCTCTTCCAGCACGTCCCACACGACCGGGCGGGCACGCTCGACCATGCGCTTGGCCGACTTGATGTTCTGCGCGTGGTTCAGGTCGACCAGGCGCTTCATCACGAACGGCTTGAAGAGCTCCAGCGCCATCTGCTTGGGCAGACCGCACTGGTGCAGCTTGAGCTGCGGGCCGACGACGATGACCGAACGGCCCGAGTAGTCGACGCGCTTGCCGAGCAGGTTCTGACGGAACCGGCCCTGCTTGCCCTTGAGCATGTCGGACAGCGACTTGAGCGGACGGTTGCCCGGCCCGGTGACCGGACGGCCGCGGCGGCCGTTGTCGAACAGCGCGTCGACGGCCTCCTGGAGCATGCGCTTCTCGTTGTTCACGATGATCTCGGGGGCACCGAGGTCGAGAAGGCGCTTCAGGCGGTTGTTGCGGTTGATGACGCGGCGGTACAGGTCGTTCAGGTCGGAGGTCGCGAAGCGGCCGCCGTCCAGCTGCACCATCGGACGCAGGTCCGGCGGGATGACCGGCACGCAGTCCAGCACCATGCCGGTGGGGCTGTTGCGGGTCTGCAGGAACGCCGAGACGACCTTGAGGCGCTTGAGCGCACGGGTCTTCTTCTGGCCCTTGCCGGTGCGGATGATCTCGCGGAGCTTCTCGGCCTCGGCCTCGAGGTCGAACGACTCCAGGCGCTTCTGCAGCGCCTGCGCGCCCATGCTGCCGAGGAAGTAGGTGCCGAACCGGTCCCGCATCTCGCGGAACAGGATCTCGTCACCCTCCAGGTCCTGGACCTTGAGGTTCTTGAACCGGGTCCAGACCTCCTCCAGGCGGTCCAGCTCGCGCTGGTTGCGGTCGCGCAGCTGCTTCATCTCGCGCTCGGCGCCCTCGCGCACCTTGCGGCGCACGTCGGACTTGGCGCCCTCGGCCTCCAGCTCGGCGAGGTCGGCCTCGAGCTTCTTCTGGCGCTCCTCGACCATCGAGTCGCGGCGCTGCTCGATCTGCTGGCGCTCGACCGAGATCTTGGCCTCGAGCGAGGGCAGGTCGCGCTGGCGGCGCTCGTCGTCGACGTACGTGATCATGTACGCCGCGAAGTAGATGACCTTCTCCAGGTCCTTCGGGGCGAGGTCGAGCAGGTAGCCGAGGCGGCTCGGCACGCCCTTGAAGTACCAGATGTGGGTGACGGGAGCGGCCAGTTCGATGTGGCCCATCCGCTCACGCCGCACCTTGGCGCGAGTGACCTCGACGCCGCAGCGCTCGCAGATGATGCCCTTGAAGCGGACACGCTTGTACTTGCCGCAGTAGCACTCCCAGTCCCGGGTCGGACCGAAGATCTTCTCGCAGAAGAGCCCGTCCTTTTCCGGCTTCAGGGTGCGGTAGTTGATGGTCTCGGGCTTCTTGACCTCGCCATGGGACCAGGTGCGGATGTCGTCGGCGGTGGCGAGGCCGATACGCAGCTCGTCGAAGAAGTTGACGTCGAGCACTGTTTCGTCAATCCCTCTTTCGGGGTTTGGTCCCGGCGGTGGCGGCTGGGGTAGGCCGCCGTGCCGGGGGTGTCTTCATCAGGTCTGTGGTCCGGGGTCCCCGGCACCTGGCCGCCGTCTTCTCGCGGCTACCAGGTGCCGGGCCGGACATCAGACCTCTTCGACGCTGCTCGGCTCGCGCCGGGACAGGTCGATACCGAGCTCCTCCGCCGCGCGGAAGACGTCCTCGTCGGTGTCGCGCATCTCGATCGACATACCGTCGCTCGAGAGGACCTCCACGTTGAGGCAGAGCGACTGCATCTCCTTGATGAGCACCTTGAAGGACTCGGGGATGCCGGGCTCCGGGATGTTCTCGCCCTTGACGATGGCCTCGTACACCTTCACGCGGCCGAGGACGTCGTCGGACTTGATCGTCAGGAGCTCCTGGAGGGCGTAGGCGGCGCCGTACGCCTCGAGCGCCCACACCTCCATCTCACCGAAGCGCTGGCCACCGAACTGCGCCTTACCACCCAGCGGCTGCTGCGTGATCATCGAGTACGGACCGGTCGAACGGGCGTGCAGCTTGTCGTCGACCAGGTGGTGCAGCTTCAGGATGTACATGTAGCCGACCGAGATCGGGTGCGGGAACGGCTCGCCGGAGCGGCCGTCGAACAGCCGCGCCTTGCCGGACCCGTCGATCATGCGGACGCCGTCGCGGTTCGGGATCGTCGAGTCCAGCAGACCCGTGATCTCCTCCTCGCGCGCACCGTCGAAGACCGGGGTGGCGACGTTGGTGCCGGCCTCGGCCGCGTCGGCGCCGATGGCGCGCAGGCGGCCCTTCCAGTCCTCGTCGTCGCCCTCGACCTGCCAGCCGCGGCTGGCGACCCACCCGAGGTGGGTCTCCAGGACCTGGCCCGGGTTCATGCGGGACGGGACGCCCAGCGGGTTGAGGATGATGTCGACCGCGGTGCCGTCCTCCAGGAACGGCATGTCCTCGACCGGCAGGATCTTCGCGATGACGCCCTTGTTGCCGTGTCGGCCCGCGAGCTTGTCACCGTCGGTGATCTTGCGCTTCTGCGCGACGTACACGCGCACCAGCTGGTTGACGCCGGGCGGCAGCTCGTCGCCGGCCTCGCGGTCGAAGACGCGCACGCCGATGACCTTGCCCTGCTCGCCGTGCGGCACCTTCAGCGAGGTGTCGCGCACCTCGCGCGCCTTCTCACCGAAGATCGCACGGAGCAGGCGCTCCTCCGGGGTCAGCTCGGTCTCGCCCTTGGGCGTGACCTTGCCGACCAGGATGTCGCCGGGCACGACGTCGGCGCCGATGCGGATGATGCCGCGCTCGTCGAGGTCGGCCAGCACCTCTTCGGAGACGTTCGGGATGTCCCGGGTGATCTCCTCGGGGCCCAGCTTGGTGTCGCGGGCGTCGACCTCGTGCTCCTCGATGTGGATCGAGGAGAGGACGTCGTCCTGCACGAGGCGCTGCGACAGGATGATCGCGTCCTCGTAGTTGTGGCCCTCCCACGGCATGAACGCCACCAGGAGGTTCTTGCCGAGGGCCATCTCGCCCTCTTCGGTGCACGGGCCGTCCGCGAGGACCTGCCCGGCCTCGACGCGCGAGCCCTCGTCGACGATGACCTTCTGGTTGAAGCTCGTGCCCTGGTTGGAGCGCATGAACTTCTGCACGCGGTACGTGGTGTACGTGCCGTCGTCGTTCATGACCGTGACGTAGTCCGCCGACACGTCGGTGACGACGCCGTCCTTCTCGGCCGAGATGACGTCCGCCGCGTCGACCGCCGCGCGGTACTCCATGCCGGTGCCGACGAGCGGCGACTCGGCCTTCAGGAGCGGCACGGCCTGGCGCATCATGTTCGAGCCCATGAGCGCGCGGTTGGCGTCGTCGTGCTCGAGGAACGGGATCATCGCCGTCGCGACCGACACCATCTGGCGCGGCGAGACGTCCATGTAGTCGATCTCGTCGCCCGGCAGGTAGTCGATCTCGCCGCCGCGGCGGCGGACGAGCGCGCGCGCCTCGGCGAACGTGTTGTCGTCGTTGAGCGGCGCGTTCGCCTGCGCGATGACGAAGCGGTCCTCTTCGTCGGCGGTCAGGTAGTCGACCTCGTCGGTGACGATGCCGTTGGTCACCCGGCGGTACGGCGTCTCGACGAAGCCGAACGCGTTGACCCGGCCGTACGACGCCAGCGAGCCGATCAGGCCGATGTTCGGGCCTTCCGGGGTCTCGATGGGGCACATGCGGCCGTAGTGCGACGGGTGCACGTCGCGGACCTCGAAGCCGGCCCGCTCACGGGACAGACCGCCGGGGCCCAGCGCGGACAGCCGGCGCTTGTGGGTCAGGCCCGACAGCGGGTTCGTCTGGTCCATGAACTGCGACAGCTGGCTGGTGCCGAAGAACTCCTTGATGGAGGCGACGACCGGCCGGATGTTGATCAGCGTCTGCGGCGTGATCGCCTCGACGTCCTGCGTGGTCATGCGCTCGCGGACGACCCGCTCCATACGCGCCAGACCGGTGCGGACCTGGTTCTGGATCAGCTCGCCGACGTTTCGCAGACGGCGGTTGCCGAAGTGGTCGATGTCGTCGGCCTCGACGACGAGCTCCTGGCCGCCCAGGCCGGTCATCTCGGCCTCACCGGCGTGCAGCTTGACCAGGTACTTGATCGTCGCGATGACGTCCTCGACCGTGAGGGTCCCGGCGTCCAGCGGGCGCTCGACGCCCAGCTTCTTGTTGATCTTGTACCGGCCGACCTTCGCCAAGTCGTACCGCTTCGGGTTGAAGTAGAGGTTCTCGAGCAGCGTCTGCGCGGCCTCACGGGTCGGCGGCTCGCCCGGACGCAGCTTGCGGTAGATGTCGAGCAGCGCGTCGTCCTGGCCCTGGGTGTGGTCCTTCTCCAGGGTCTGGCGCATGGACTCGTACTCGCCGAACTCCTCGAGGATCTGCGAGTCGGTCCAGCCGAGCGCCTTCAGCAGCACCGTGACGGACTGCTTGCGCTTGCGGTCGATACGGACACCGACGGTGTCGCGCTTGTCGATCTCCAGCTCCAGCCAGGCACCGCGGGACGGGATGACCTTGGCGCTGAAGATGTCCTTGTCGGACGTCTTGTCGATCTGCTTGTCGAAGTAGACGCCGGGCGAGCGCACGAGCTGCGACACCACGACACGCTCGGTGCCGTTGATGATGAACGTGCCCTTGTTGGTCATGAGCGGGAAGTCGCCCATGAAGACCGTCTGGCTCTTGATCTCGCCGGTCTCGTTGTTCGTGAACTCCGCGGTGACGAAGAGCGGCGCGGAGTACGTGAAGTCGCGCTCCTTGCACTCCTCGATCGAGTTCTTGGGGGGCTCGAAACGGTGGTCGCGGAACGTGAGCGACATCGACCCGGAGAAGTCCTCGATCGGAGAGATCTCCTCGAAGATCTCTTCGAGGCCGGACTTGGTGGGGACGTCTGCTCCCGACGCGAGCGCGTCCTCGACCCGAGCCTTCCAAACGCTGTTGCCGAGCAGCCAGTCGAAGCTCTCGGTTTGCAGCGCGAGAAGGTTCGGTACCTCGAGAGGCTCGCGGATCTTTGCGAAGGAGATGCGGAGCGGGGCGGTACTGGCGGCGCCGGGGTTTGTAGCGTTCGTGGCGTTGCGCGAGGCGGCCAAGAGGGGTCCTTCCGAGGGCTCGGACTCACTATGCGCATGCCGGACGGCCTGGGTGGCAAATACCGCGGACGGGTCAACAGGCAGCGCAAAGGGTCAGTGTAGCCACACGGCACACCGCTGTCCAGCGCCTGGAACGGGCGCTCGCCATCTCGGGGGCTTCTGCCACCCGGCAAGTGCTCTTCGGGACGCGTCCGAAGAATTGCGCGCCGCGTTCGGTTCGTCAAGAGGCAGGCAGCCCGACGAGGCATGGGCATCACTCTTGCACAGCCGACCGACAGTGACGCGCATCGCGGGCGGCGCGTTGCGGATCTTCCCGGATCCGTTACGCAGCAGCAGGTCAGAGCGTTCGCGGGCGGCCGACACGCGGTCCGCGGGAGTGGCTGGAACCGCCAGAACAGGCGGTTGCCGGACACTCGGCCGGGTGCCGCCGCACGGGTGTGCGGGAGGCGCCGGGAGAGGGCGTACGTCACCGCGCGTGATGCTGCGGAGTGTCGCCAGAATCACTCTCACGGGTGAAGCCGAACAGGTGAAACCGGAGTGTCGCGCGCTGCCGCGGGGTCCGTACGCGCGCCCGAAGCGCGCCCGGTGAGCCCTCCGGAAAAGCCGTCAGGCGGCCGCCCCGGAGGGCAGCCGCCTGACGCGGTGAAGCGGTGGAGCAAGGTGCAGGTAAGTCGGGGACTTACTTGACCGAGACGGTGGCGCCGGCACCCTCGAGGGCGGCCTTCGCCTTGTCCGCGGCCTCCTGGTTGACACCCTCGAGCAGCGGCTTCGGGGCGACGTCGACCAGGTCCTTGGCTTCCTTCAGGCCCAGGTTCGTGAGCGCCCGAACCTCCTTGATGACCTGGATCTTCTTGTCGCCCGCGGCCTCGAGGATCACGTCGAACGTGTCCTTGACCTCGGCCTCGGCGGCGTCGCCGCCACCCTGCGCCGGGGCGGCGACAACGGCGGCCGGGGCGGCAGCCTTGACGTCGAAGGTCTCCTCGAAGAGCTTCACGAAGTCCGAGAGCTCGATGAGGGTCATTTCCTTGAACGACTCGAGCAGCTCTTCGGTGCTGAGCTTCGCCATGAGAGGCGGTCCTTCCTAATCGGTTCGGCAGGTGCCGGGTGGTGTGAGTGGCGGGGGCAGGGCCCCCGGCGACCGGGTCGCGAGTACGCGGGCCGAATTACTCGGCGGGAGCGTCCTCGGTGGCCTCGGCGGCGGGAGCCGGCTCGCCGGCACCGCCCTGCTCGACCTTCGCGCGCAGCGCTTCCGCGGTGCGGACGAACTGCGTGAGCGGGGCCTGGAACGTCGCGGCAGCCTTCGCCATCGACGCCTGCATGGCACCCGCCAGCTTGGCGAGCAGCACCTCGCGGGACTCGAGGTCCGCGAGCTTCTTGATCTCGTCAGCGCTGAGGGCCTTGCCCTCGAGGACACCGCCCTTGATGACGAGAAGGGGGTTCGCCTTGGCGAAGTCACGCAGGCTCTTGGCGGCCTCGACCGGGTCGCCCGAGACGAACGCGATGGCGGACGGACCCTCGAGAAGGTCGTCCAGCTCGCTGATGCCCGCCTCGTTGGCCGCAATCTTGGTCAGCGTGTTCTTCACCACGGCGTATTCCGCGTTCTCACCGAGAGAACGGCGCAGCTCCTTGAGCTTCGCCACGGTGAGTCCGCGGTACTCGGTCAGCACGGCGGCGTTCGAGCCGCGGAACTGGTCCGCGAGCTCGGCAACCGCGGCTGCCTTGTCGGGCCTCGCCATAGGACAGGGCCTCCTTCCGCGATGCGATCAGTCGGCCGGTCGTGGGACCGACCGGATGCCGGGAGACCGCCGACGGACAAAGGGGCCCGGACAAACAGAAACGCCCCGGCGCAAGCGCACGGGGCGTACACAGTCACTCCGGGGACCGGAAGGACGGGGAACGTCTCACAGGCACCTGCGCAGGTCGTCCGCTGATGCGGAGCCTTCGGTCACGGGACCCTTCGGAGAAGGGCACGCCAGTGACGACCGGCGGTCTTTGGCTTCGGTCCAAGGTACGGGAGAGCCCGTACGAAAGGCAAATCGCCTGCCACGAGAAACGGGTCGTGGCCCGTACGCCCCTTTGAAGGGGCGTACGGGCCACGGGAGTTCGCGCCTGGCGGGCGGTCGATCCGGGACGGATCAGACGGCCGCCGGGTCCTCCTCGGTGAGGAGGTTGCGGGTGCGGTTCGGGTCGACCGGGATGCCCGGGCCCATCGTGGTGGTGATGGCGACCTTCTTGACGTACCGGCCCTTGGCGGCGGACGGCTTGACACGCAGGACCTCGTCCAGCGCGGCACCGTAGTTCTCGATCAGCTGCTCGTCGGTGAACGAGGTCTTGCCGATGATGAAGTGCAGGTTCGAGTGCTTGTCGACGCGGAACTCGATCTTGCCGCCCTTGATCTCGTTCACGGCCTTGGCCACGTCCGGGGTCACGGTGCCGGTCTTCGGGTTCGGCATCAGGCCACGCGGACCGAGCACGCGGCCGAGGCGGCCGACCTTGCCCATGAGGTCCGGGGTGGCGACGACCGAGTCGATCTCGTTGAGCAGGTTGCCCTTGAGGATCTCGTCGATCAGTTCGTCGGAGCCGACGATGTCGGCGCCCGCAGCCTTCGCTGCCTCGGCACGGTCACCGGTCGCGAAGACCAGGACCCGGGCGGTCTTGCCGGTGCCGTGCGGGAGGATGACGGTGCTGCGGACCATCTGGTCGGCCTTGCGCGGGTCGACGCCCAGGCGCAGGGCGACCTCGACGGTCGCGTCGAACTTGGTCTTGCTGGTGGCCTTCGCCAGGCGGACGGCCTCGAGCGGGGCGTACAGCCGCTCGCGGTCCACCTGGGCGGCGCCTTCGCGGTAGGTCTTGCTGCGCTGCGTCACTTCAGCTCCTGAGTTACGGAAG
Source organism: Streptodolium elevatio (assembly GCF_040649515.1). GTDB lineage: Bacteria > Actinomycetota > Actinomycetes > Streptomycetales > Streptomycetaceae > Yinghuangia > Yinghuangia elevatio. The sequence continues at coordinate 3,894 of NZ_JBEZFP010000156.1, read as the reverse complement.
GAGTCGTGGTGTGCTCGGGCCGACGCACGGCCCTGCCACGGGATTGCGGGGCGGTCCGGACGGAGTTCGCCGCGGACCGGGTGGGCGGGCTCAGCCCTCGACCGTGATGCCCATCGAGCGGGCGGTGCCGGCGATGATCTTCTCGGCGGCGTCCAGGTCGTTCGCGTTCAGGTCCTGCATCTTGGTCTCGGCGATGCCGCGGACCTGGTCGCGCGTGATCTTGGCGACCTTGGTCTTGTGGGGCTCGCCCGAGCCCTTCTCGACACCGGCGGCCTTGAGGATCAGGCGCGCGGCCGGCGGGGTCTTCGTCACGAAGGTGAAGGAGCGGTCCTCGTAGACCGAGATCTCCACCGGGACGATGTCGCCGCGCTGCGACTCGGTCGCCGCGTTGTACGCCTTGCAGAACTCCATGATGTTGACGCCGTGCTGGCCCAACGCCGGACCGACCGGCGGGGCCGGAGTCGCGGCACCGGCCTTGATCTGCAGCTTGATGACGGCTGCAAGCTTCTTCTTGGGAGGCATGTTTCCGGGTCCTTCGACGATGTGTTTCCCTGTCGCCGCACGGTACGCATGGCTCCGCAAAGGAGGCCATTCGTGCGACGTGCGCCACGCTGGGCCGCTCCCTCGGGGAACGGCGGACGCGGCGTGGCGCCCCCACAACGATAACCACCGTTGCGGAGGCGCCCTAATCCGCGGTCCGGGAGGGCTTGCGCCGCCCCGGACTCCGGAAGCTCTGCGGTGCCGTCAGTCCGACCTGATCAGTTCTTCTGGATCTGGTTGAACGACAGCTCGACCGGGGTCTCGCGGCCGAAGATCTCGACCAGGCCCTTGACCTTCTGCGAGTCCGGGTTGATCTCGTTGATCGTGGCCTGGAGGGTCGCGAACGGGCCGTCGATGACGGTGACCGAGTCGCCGACCTCGAAGTCGAGGACCTTGACCTCGGCGGGGGCCTTCGTCGACGTGCCGCCGCCGGCCGCGGCCTGCTCCTCCTCGGGGGCGAGGATCTTGGCGACCTCGTCGAGGGTGAGCGGGAAGGGCTCGTGGGCGTTGCCGACGAAGCCGGTGACGCCCGGGGTGTTGCGGACGGCGCCCCACGACTCGTTCGTGAGGTCCATGCGGACCAGCACGTAGCCGGGGAACTTGTTGCGCTTGACGGTCTTGCGCTGACCGTTCTTGATCTCGACGACCTCTTCCATCGGCACCTCGACCTGGAAGATGTACTCCTCCATGTTGAGGGAGGTCGTGCGGGACTCGAGGTTGGCCTTCACGCGGTTCTCGTAGCCGGCGTACGAGTGGATGACGTACCACTCACCGGGCGCCCGGCGCAGCGCGTCGCGGAACTCCTCGAGGGCGTCCACCTGCGGCTCGGCAGCGACGGATGCCGCCTCCGCGTCGTCCTCGGCAGCGACCTCGTCCGCTTCGTCGTCGTCCTCGGCGGCTTCCTCGGCGTCGACCTCGTCGGTCTCGGCCTCGGTGTCGCCTTCGAAGGCGGACTCGGCGACGTCAACGCCGGTGGAGGCGTCCTCCGCCTGCTCCGACAGGGACCCCGTCTCCTCGACGGTCTCGTCGGGGAACAGGTTCGGGTCTGACACGGTGGCTGCTTCTTCCTGGGTGGGGATCAATCGGTGGGGCCCGGCGGTCCGCTGGGAGGCCGCGACCCGGCTGGGCCCAGGGCATGGAGCCCTGGACACCACAGTAACCGGCGGGACGGCCGGATCAGCCGAAGATTTCGAGCGCCGCCCGGGCGAACCCGAGGTCGAGCGAGTACACGATGCCGATGATGATCAGGCAGAACACGATCACAACGGTCGTGTACGTGATGAGCTCGTTGCGGGTGGGCCAGACGACCTTGCGCAGCTCGGCGACGATCTGCCGGTAGAAGAGTGCGAGGCGCGCGAAAAGACCCTGCTTCTTGGGCTCGGGCTTTTCGGCGTCGGCACGGCGTCCCCTGCGGTTCCTACCGCCGGGGGGAGTCTCGTCCACGCCGAGTTCGTCCGAGCTCTCGTCCTCGGGCGTGGCAGTGGAGCCGCGGGCCTCCGTCACTCGTCCTCACCTGGATCCGGTCTGACTGGATCACCGACGGTGTCGTCGGCGCTGATTGACTGGCGCTGACTGCATGCGCATCCCGGGAACATGTGTCGGGATGGCACATCGCAGGGCACGAGGGACTTGAACCCCCAACCCCCGGTTTTGGAGACCGGTGCTCTGCCAATTGAGCTAGTGCCCTTCGGTGGTCCCAACCTAGCCGAGAGTCGTGCCTGATAACCACGGGTTTCCGGGCGCGACGGCAGCAGGTTCGATCCGCCAGTGGATGAGTGTACGGGTTGCGGTCGCCCAGGTCGAACCCGTCACCCGGTCGTCGCTCCGGCGGGGACGCAGGTCGTGCCCCGAATCGGTGCGGTATCGGCAGCGGACGGGCACAGGTCGGCCGCCTTCCGGGCGCGGTCCCGGGCGCCCGGCCCCACTCTTCCGCGTTCATATCGCGAAACCTGCGTGCCCGGCCCCGAGCGGCAGTGGGACGATTGGCCCCATGACCGCAGCTTCCTCCAGCCCCCAGTCCAGCTCGCCCACCGAACGCCGGGTGTCCGCACGTATCGGCGCGATCGCCGAGTCCGCGACTCTCGCGGTCGACGCCAAGGCCAAGGCGCTCAAGGCCGCCGGCCGGCCGGTGATCGGCTTCGGCGCCGGCGAGCCCGACTTCCCGACGCCGGACTACATCGTGGACGCCGCCGTGGCCGCGTGCCGCGCGCCCAAGTTCCACCGCTACACGCCGGCCGGGGGGCTGCCGGAGCTGAAGCAGGCCATCGCCGACAAGACGCTGCGCGACTCCGGCCTGACCGTCGACCCCGCGCAGGTGCTGATCACCAACGGCGGCAAGCAGGCGATCTACGAGGCGTTCGCGGCGATCCTCGACCCGGGCGACGAGGTCATCGTCCCGGCGCCGTATTGGACGACGTACCCCGAGTCGATCAAGCTCGCGGGCGGCGTGCCGGTGGAGGTGGTGGCCGACGAGACCACCGGTTACCTGGTGTCGGTGGAGCAGCTGGAGGCGGCGCGCACGGCCGACACGAAGGTGCTGCTCTTCGTGTCGCCGTCGAACCCCACGGGTGCGGTCTACTCGCGCGCCCAGGTCGAGGAGATCGGCCGCTGGGCCGCGTCCCACGGGCTGTGGGTGCTGACCGACGAGATCTACGAGCACCTCGTGTACGACGACGCCGAGTTCGTGTCGATGCCGACCGTGGTGCCGGAACTGCTGGACCGCACGATCATCGTCAACGGTGTCGCGAAGACGTACGCGATGACCGGCTGGCGCGTCGGATGGGTCATCGGGCCGAAGGACGTCGTCAAGGCGGCCACGAACCTCCAGTCGCACGCGACCTCCAACGTCTGCAACGTGGCCCAGGCCGCCGCGCTGGCGGCGGTGTCCGGCGACCTCACCGCGGTCGACGAGATGAAGGTGGCGTTCGACCGCCGCCGCCGCACGATCGTGCGCATGCTCAACGAGATCCCGGGCGTCGAGTGCCCCGAGCCGAAGGGCGCGTTCTACGTGTACCCGTCGGTCAAGGGCGTCATCGGCAAGGAGATCCGGGGCAAGGTGCCGAAGGACTCGGCGGAGCTGGCCGGGCTGATCCTGGACGAGGTCGAGGTCGCGGTGGTGCCGGGCGAGGCCTTCGGTACGCCGGGCTACCTGCGGCTGTCGTACGCGCTCGGCGACGAGGACCTGGCCGAGGGCGTGTCGCGGATCGCGAAGCTGCTGGGTGAGGCCAAGTAGTCGGCCACGTGTTCTGACGCTCGTCGGCGGGTGCCGCCTACCGGACCGGGAGGGGGGCCCCCCCCCCCCGTTGGGGGGGGGGGGGGGGGGCGCCGCCCCGGATGGGGTGTGCGGGTTTTTAA
>NZ_JBEZFP010000155.1:0-20412 GCF_040649515.1 Streptodolium elevatio | reverse complement strand
TGCGCGACCGCCGCCGCTTTCCGCCGTCGGGCCCGATCGGCCCAGGCGGACCTGCTAACCGCCGTTCGGGTCCGGCCTCGTCGCGGTGTCCGAGCGCCAGTCGTCCAGCGCGTGCAACTCGCCCTGTGCCTTCGTGGGTGCGGGGGCGGGTATGGGTCCGGTGAACAGGCGGTGCCACACGGGTGGGTCGGCCCGCCGGGTGACGTCGGCGGGACGCTCACCCGCGTACCCACCGAGGGGGCCGGCGTCGAGAGGGGGGCGTGTCGTCATGCGCGAAGTCTGGTCGAGACACCGTCAGTTCACGAAATCCGCGCGGGCGTTCCGCCCCGGTCTCCGCAGGCATGAGCATGGTCGCCCCGACTCGCGGGAGTTGGCCGAGATTGGCGCTGTGTGGACCGTTCCGCGACGGCGGTGAAGGCCCGCCGCCACCGTCGCGTCCCGCCTCATCGGGCGGCGGCCGCCCGCGGCTTCCACTGGGTGGCGACAAAGGCGAACGCCGGGAGGCGGCCCGGCGTGTCGAAGTAGGCCGTGTTGAAGACCTTCAAGTGGACGACGGTCTTGCCGACTGTCTCAAAGCACCACCCGCGGCCCTTCGCGAACCTGGGGTCCGACCGGAGCATGTCCACCGTGACGTGGTCCGGGATCGTCCGCTGCCGCGCCGCGGTACGGCACTGCTCGACCGACGGGTCCCCGCTGTCCACCACCCCGGCGACCGCTCTCCCGGCCACTATCCGCAATCCGCTGCGATCCCCGCGGGCCGGCCCGCCTTCGGCGGCCGCGTCGCAGCGGGCGTACACGACCGTGACGGACGGCGGCAGATCGGCGTCGGGCGCATCAACCTGGTTGTTGATCCCCGTCATCGTGTCCAGGTCAAGGTAGTTGGCCGGACCGCCCACACACGCACCGTTCGCGTCGAGGAAGGCGGTGCCGAACAGCTCGACCGGTCCGGAGAGGGTGTAGGTGGGTTCGTCCAGCGTTCTTTCGTAGACGAGCCCGTCGCTCGTCCGCAGATTCTCCGAGTCGTCCGCGGCGACGATCCTGACGACGGCTATCGCGACCAGCACCGCCGCGACGACGGCGGCCACCGCGACGTAACGGCCCCATGGGAGCCGTGGCGGTCGCCCGGTGGCCGGGCCCTGATACGGATGCGGTGCCGGCGGCATGGCCATCTGGTCGGTCCCCCGTTCCTCGAACCTGTGCGGCCTCCTCGCGGCGGCCTCACGGCACGCTACCCGCACCGAGGGCCCGCCCCCGCGCGCCGCGTCCTTGCCGGGAGTGCTCGTCAGCGGAGTCCGGTAGCGTGCCGGACCGGCGCCAGATCGGCGCGTACGCCCCGGCGCGGACCGCCGCGCGGACCCGTGTTCTCACGTACCCGAGGAGTCGACGATGGCACCTTCGCTGGACGGCCGGACCTTCGCCCCCCGCGGCCGCCCCGAGCAGGGCGAGGTCGACTCCGCGACACGGTTCCGGTACCGCGAGGCGGACGGCGCGGTGTGGGCGGACTACGCGGGCGGCGAGATCGTACGCGGCCACCTGATCGGCACGCGCGACGGCGACACGATGGACTTCCGGTACGTCCAGCTGAACCGGGACGGCAAGACCTCCTCGGGGCACTGCGCCACCCGGATCACCGAACTCCCGGACGGGCGGCTCCTCCTGGACGAGACGTGGGAGTGGGAGTCGCGCCCCGGACAGGGCACCAGCGCCGTCGAGGAGGTCACCGACGCAACCGCCTGACCCGGGCACCCGCCGCGACACCGATCGCAGGACACGCCTGGCCGAGTGAATCCCTCGGCCACCGCAACCGACCTAGGCTGTCGATCATGACGCGGGCCGTGGCGCGGCTGTGGTGAGGAGTCTGCATGGAACTGCCCGAGGACGTGGCACCGAAGGCACGCACGGTCGCCGAACTTGACGATGCGCTGACGCACTGCCGGGCGTGCCCGCGGCTGGTGGAGTGGCGCGAGGAAGCCGCCCGCGTCAAACGCGCGTCCTTCGCGGACTGGGACTACTGGGCCCGCCCGGTCACCGGGTTCGGCCCGGCGGACGCGCGCGTGCTGGTCGTCGGGCTGGCTCCGGCCGCCCACGGCGGCAACCGCACCGGCCGCATGTTCACCGGAGACCGGTCGGGCGACGTCCTGGTGCGTGCCCTGCACGATGTCGGCCTTGCCTCGCAGGCGACTTCGGTGACCCGCGACGACGGCCTGGAGCTGCTCGGCGTACGCTTCACCGCCCCCGTGCACTGCGCGCCGCCCGCGAACAAGCCGACGCCGCAGGAGCGCGACACCTGCCGGCCCTGGCTGGAACGCGAACTCCGGCTCATGCGACCGACCTTGGGGTCCGTCGTCGTGCTGGGCGCCTTCGGCTGGCAGGCTCTGCTGCCGGCGCTGGCGGCGGCGGGCTGGTCGGTCCCTCGGCCGCGACCGGTGTTCGGGCACGGCGTACGCGTCGACCTCGCCCCCGCCGCTTCGGCTCCCGCCGCGCTCCGGGCGCTCCCCGTCTTCGGCTGCTACCACGTCAGCCAGCAGAACACCTTCACCGGCCGGCTCACCCCGGCCATGCTGCGCGGCGTACTCGCCGAAGCCGCGCACGCCGCGGGACTGCCGACGGGCTGACCGCGCGGCGGGCCGTGTCCTACGGGACCGCCGGGGCGCTGGCCGAATCGTCGTCGTCATCCATCGACCAGTTGGCGCTGTTGGCCGCGACGCTGCCGAGGCCGAGGACGATGAACACGCCGATCAGCACCTTGCCCGCGGTGCCGACCCGCAGCGGCCGGGTGGCCGAGCGCGCCGCCGTCTGCGTCGCGCCGACGGTCATCTCGTCCGGACCCTTCCCGGCCGCGACAGGCTGGGCGGACGCGGCGGACGCGGACCACGCCGCGTCGGGGGCGTCGCCGAACAGGCGCTTGGGGTACGACGAGGCGAGCATCAGCGAGTACGCCCCCAGCCGCATCCGGTACCGCAGGATCGCGCTGGTGGCCTCGAACAGCGGCTCGGGCATGCGTCCCATGATCAGGACCACCAGCCACGAGATGAACGCGACCGACCACCACCCGGCCGAGACGATCGCCTGGATGATCATCGCGGGGATCATCAGCAGGATCCGGAAGAAGACCGCGAGCCGGTTGAGGTGCACCGGCTGGATCTCGATCCGCACCGGGTAGCCCGCCACCTCGCCGAGCCGGAACGGCGGATACCGGTCGGTCAGCAGCATCATGCTGGCGTTCACCCGGGTGTCGTAGCGCAGGAACCCGGTCAGGAACCCCCGGATGGGCGAAGGCAGCCGGCCGAGCACCAACGCCGCGAACCAGCCCACGATCGCGGTGACGACGGCCACGATCGACAGCACCGCCAGCACGATGTACTGCGGGATCAGCAGCAGGAGGCGCAGGAACACCGTCCAGCGGTTCTGGTGCTCCGGGAAGGGCATGTCCAACTCGGGCAACGGCTCGCTTGCGGATGCGGGCACACCTGGCTCCTCTGCGACACGGTCATCTGCGGTGACCGCGAGTTCCCGCAAGAACCGGCCGCGACACACCGCGTACGCCCGTTCGGCCGATCAGCGGCGATCCGTTTCGCGCCACCCGTGTCTCCGGAGCGGCGGCGAATTCACGGTTGATGTACTGCACGTACTCCGACGCTGCTCCCCTCGGCGGCCGGTCGTTCGACGACCACCAGTACCTTTTGGCGTGCTACCTGGGCTTGCTGACGCTCCGTCTGCTGCCGACCACGCACAACCCCGCCTGCGGGTCGGTCACCGAGTCCGGGTCGGGCTCCGGCCGGGGCTGGTGCGGTGAGCCTTTCCGGTCACATCGCTAGAGATGCGCGGGCACGATGCGGCCGTCCACGAAGGTCGCCCGGACCACGTCGCCGGTCAGCGTGTCGAGCGCCTCGCGGAGCGGTACACGGAGCAGGCAGAAGTCGGCCGGCGTGCCGACGTCCAGGTATCGAGGAACCCCGGGGGCCTCCGGCCTTCCGGTAAACAGGCTTAGCGCTTCGAGCGGTTCGAGCGCCTCCGCGCCGTCCCGGTCCACCGCGGCGCGCATGGCCGCCCACGGGTCGAACCCTCCGAAGGGCGCATCGGTCCCCGCGGCCACCGGGACTCCCGCCTCGGCGAGAGACCGGCAGCGGTACAGGTGTTCGCGGTCGTCCGGGTCCACATCCGTCGCGTACTCCCGGCCGCGCTCCACCACGAAGTGCGGTTGCGTCACCACCGTCAGTCCGAGCCGCGCGATCCACGGAATCGTCTCGGCGGGGATCACCGAACCGTGCTCGACGCGGTCCCCGGGGACCGCGCCGGCGTCGTCGAACGCCAGCAGCGTCACCAGCAGTTGCACGCGGGTGACGCAGTGGACCGCCACCGGGCGCGGGCGCACCGCCCGGACGGCCGCCGCGAGTTCGGCGGGCGGCGGCAGGGTGGCGTCGTCGAGCAGCACCTTCACCGGGCCGTCGACGCCCATGACGACCACGCGCTGCGGCAGCACCGACAGCAGGGCGGGCAACCCCGCCGCGGGCTGCGGATCGGCGTTGGAGAGGCCGGTGACCCCGAGCGCCGCGGCCCGCCGCCCCAGGGCCGGCAGGTCCAGCGGTACAGGCGGGGTCCACGCACGCAGCCGCCCGTCCTCCCGCCAGAAGCACCCGTCGCCGTCGAGCCCGGCCGCCCGCAGGGCCGCGCTGTTCCAGACCCACAGCTCGCCCGTGCGGTGCTGGACGCGCACCGGGCGGTCGCCGGCCAGCTCGTCCAGCACCCACCGGTCGAGGCGCCCGGCGACACTCTCGTGGTAGCCGACCGCGCGCACCCACTCCCCCGGCGGCCCGGTGCGCAGCGCCGCCGCGAGACCGGCCCGGCCGCCGACGTCGGCCGGGCCGACACGTACCGAGGCCGCCTGGGCCGCGAGTGCGGTCAGGTGGACGTGGTGGTCGTGGAGACCGGGCAGCAGCGCGGCGCCGCGGCCGTCCAGGTCGGCCCGGCCGGGCAGGCGCTCGCCGGCGGCTCCGATCTCGGCGATCCGGCCGCCGGTGACCCGGACGTCCACCACTTCGGCGCCCGCCAGCTCGACACGTCTGATCAGCACGGCGAGCGGGGGACCTCGTCGGCGCGGCCGTCGGCCAGCCACGCGGCACAGTTCGCCATGGCGACGGACACGAGCCGTCCTCCCCCTTCGGCGAGCGCCCGGGCGGCGGCGTGCGCGGCGAGGATCCCGGTCACCGGATCGGCCATGGCGTCGCCGAGGAAGACCGGGTCGCCGGACGCGTCCCGGCCGACCAGGCCGCCCGCGACGGCGGCGTCGTCGCCGAACGCGACGCGGTCGTCGTCCCGCCCGTACCCGGTGATGCCGATCCACAGCCGACCCGGGCGCGCCGCGAGGAAGTCCTCGGCGACCACGCCGAGGCGCCGGAGCGCGCGGGGCCGGGAGGCCTCGATCACCACGTCCGCCTCCGCGACGATTGCGGGCAGCGCGCCCGACGCGAAGTCCACGACCAAGCTCTCGTGCCCCTCGTGCAGACGGCGGTAGAACGCCGGTGATCCCCGGCGGGCGCCGTCGGGCCGCGTGGTGCTCTCGACCTTGGTCACCCGGGCACCGGCCTGCCCGAGCAGACGCGCGCACAGCGGGCCCGCCCACAGCGCCGACAGGTCGACCACGCGGAGCCCGGACAAGCCCCGTACGCGGCGCTCGCCGTGCTGTACCTCGTACACCGCCCGGGACCCGTCGCGGACGGAGCCGAGGCCCGCGGCGGGCGTACCGAGCAGTTGCGCGGCTGATGCGACCTGATCGGCCGTGCGCTCCCGGGCGGCCTCGCGCAGCCCGGCGACCGGCGCTTCGGTGTCGGGCACGTCGGCACCGAGCAGGGCGTAGAGCGCCGGGAGTGCGGCGGCGTCGTCCGGGCGGGCCAGGTTGACCGCCGCCCAGCCGTCGGAGGCCGGGACGAGATGGCAGGATCCGTTCGCCGAGGTCCGCCCCGGAGGGCGGTAGCCGGCCAGTTCCGCGCGGAGGAACAGTTCGGTCGCCACGTCCACGGGCGTGCCGGTGAGCCGCGTGAAGTCGCGCGCGATCGCCTCCAGTCGACCGACGAACGGTTCGGCGGAGGCCGTCCACGGACTGGCCGCAGTGATCGCCACGCCCGGCATGCTATGCGGTGGCGTCGTACGGGTCACCCGGTCGGCAACGCGTTCGCCTGGTCGGCGAGGCTGCGCTTGTCGATCTTGCCCACCGGTGTGCGCGGGAACGCGGCGGCTATGCGGATCGTGTCGGGGGTCTTGTAGGGGGCCAGGCCCGCTTCCGCGAGGAACGTCTTGAGCTCGGGCAGGGTCGGGGGGTCGGCCGGGTCCGCGGGCACCAGGATCGCGCAGACGCGCTCGCCGAGGACCCGGTCCGGCAGCGGGATCACCGCGGCCTGGCGGATCTTGGGGTGGGCGGTGAGGTGGTCCTCGAGTTCACCGGCCGGCACGCCCTCGCCGCCGCGGTTGACGACCTCCTTGATGCGCCCTTCGACGACCAGGTGGCCGGACGGGAGGCGGCGTACCAGGTCGCCGCTGCGGTAGAAGCCGTCGGGGGTGAAGGCGTTGGCGTTGTGGTCGGGCACCCGGTAGTAGCCGCGGATCGTGTACGGCCCCCGGGTCAGCAGTTCGCCCACCTCGCCCTCGGCCACCGGCGATCCGTCGCCGTCGACGATACGGACCTCGTCGTCGGGGCTGAGCGGGCGTCCCTGGCTCTCCGCGACAATCTCGTCGGAATCGCCGGTTCGGGTGTAGTTGAGCAGACCTTCCGCCATGCCGAACACCTGCTGGACGCGGCAGTCCAGGGCGGGGGTGAGCTCGCGGGCGAGCGCGGCGGGCAGTCGGGCGCCGCCCACCTGGAGGAGGCGCAGCGACGACCGGTCGCCCGGCTCCCACTCCCACATCTGGCTCCACAGGTCGGCGACCGGCGGCACGACGGCGGTGACGGTGACCCTCTCGCGTTCGACGAGCGCGAACGCCTGGTCCGGGCTGGGGCCGGGCGCCAGCACCGCGGTCCCGCCGACGCCCAGGATCCCGAGGATGCCGGGGCAGGCCAACGGGAAGTTGTGGGCGGCCGGCAGCACCGCCATGTAGACGTCGTCCTCGGTCAGGTCGCACACCTCGGCGCTGGCACGCGCGTTGTAGGCGTAGTCGTCGTGTGTTCGCGGAATGAGCTTGGGCAGCCCGGTCGTTCCGCCCGACACGAGCAGCAGGGCGACGTCCTCGGGGCGCGGCCCGGGTGGCAGCGCGACGGGCGCGGCGTCGACGTCGGCTAGCGCGACGGCGTCCGGGCCCGGCTCGCCGGCCACCACGACGTGCCGCAGCGACGGGACGCGCTCGCGGACCTCGCGGGCCAGCTCCCGGTGGTCGAAGCCCGCGAGGGTGTCGGGGATGACGTACGCCACCGCCTCCGACAACGCGGCGAGGTGCCCGATCTCGTGGGCTCGGTGTGCGGGCAGGCACAGCGCCGGTACGGCCCCGAGGCGCGCGAGGGCGAACAGCACCACCACGAAGTCCACGGTGTTAGGGAGTTGCACCACCACCCGGTCGCCGGGTCGCACGCCGAGTCCGGCGAACCCGGCGGCCGTACGGTCGGCACGGAGGTCGAGTTCGGCGTACGTGGTGCGTCCGGCCGCGTCGACGAGCGCGGTACGTTCCGGCCACGCGCCGGCCCAGGTGCGCAGCAGCGCGCCGAGCGTGTCGCCGCGCCAGTACCCGGCGGCCCGGTACCGGGCCGCGGCGTCGTCCGGCCAGGGGACGAACCCGTCCAGGGAACCGGTGCCGGTCGCGTCGGCGAACTGGCCTGCAGTGTCGGCTTTTTCGTGGGTGTCGCCGGTGCTCGTGGGCACGGTTTCGTCCTTTGCTGGCGTGGGACGTGCGGGAAATAGACGGACGCGGACGGGATCTACGCCGGGCTGTCCGACGCGAGCATCGCGTCGACCTCTTCGTCGGTGAGTGCGGCCACCTGGAGGTACAGCTCGGCGACCGCGGCGGTGCGCCCGGGTGTGTCCTCGTCCGCGACCACCCGTGCGGAGAGCGCCGCGACGGTGCGGTTGCCGAGCAGGGCCCGGACCGACAGCCCGTCGGTGTCTAGGGCTTCCCGAAGGCGTCCCACCGCGGCGGTGGCCAACACGGAGTCCCCGCCGAGTGCGAAGAAATCGTCGTCGCGCCCGATACGGGCCGGGGCGGTGCCGGCACCGGTGAGGACGTCGCGCCACACCGCGGCGACGGCTTCCTCGACCGGCCCGCGCGGCGCCGCGTGCGCGGTGCTTCCGCGTCCCTGCTCCCACAACGCGGCCAGGCGTGCCCGGTCGGTCTTGCCGTTGCGGGTCAGCGGCAGTTCGGTGAGCACAAGCACCTGCTCGGGGATCATGTGCGGCGGGAGCGTGTCCCGGACGGCGGACAGGATCTGTTCCTCCGTCAGTTCGGCCGGCCCGACCACCGCCGCGGCCAGCGCGCGGCCCGGTGCGCCGACGACCCCCGCGACGGCCTGCCGGACGCCCGGCACGTCCGCGAGCGCGGCCTCGATCTCGCCGAGTTCGATGCGGTAGCCGCGCAGCTTGACCTGGTGGTCGCGGCGGCCGAGGAACTCCAGCGTGCCGTCGGGGAGATAGCGCGCGAGGTCGCCGGTGCGGTACCAGCGTTGCCCGTCGTACTCGACGAACCGGTCCGCGGTGCGCACCGGATCGCCGCGGTAGCCGAGGGCCACCCCCTCGCCGCCGATCCACAGTTCGCCCGGCACGTGGTCGGGCCGGTCGCGGCCGAGGACGTCGACGACGCGGCAGCGCACGTTCGCGAGGGGGCGGCCGTACGGGACGGCCCGCCACCACGAGGGCAGTTCGGCGCCCGGCGGGACCTCGTACACGGTGGAGTGGATGGCGGTCTCGGTGGTGCCGCCGAGGCCGACGAAGCGGCAGGCGGGCACCTGGGCGTGCAGGCGGACCGGGAGGTCGGCGGTGACCCAGTCGCCGCCGAGCAGCACCACCCGCAGGGTGTCAGGGAGGCGGCCGGAGCCGTGCTCGGCGCCCTGGTCCGTGCCCTGTCCCGTGCCCTGTCCCGTGCCGGGTTCCGTGCCCTGTTCCGCCGCGGTGAGCAGCATGGCGAGCAGTGCCGGGACGCAGTTGAGCACGCTGATGCGGTGCTCGCGCAACTGCCGCAGCCATTCGGAGGGTTCGTGCCGGTCGTCGGCATCGGGCACGACGACGGCGCCGCCGACAGCGAGGGGGGCGAATATGTCGAAGACCGAGAGGTCGAAGTCGAGCGCCGACAGGGCGAGCGTACGGTCCGCCGGGCCGAGCGCGTAGCGGCCGATGAGGTCGTCGATGGTGTTGACGGCGGCGCTGTGCGGGACTTCGACGCCCTTGGGCTCGCCCGTCGAGCCGGAGGTGAACAGCACGTACGCCGCCGCGTGTGCGTCGCCGGGCACCGGCCCCGGCAACGCCCGAGCATGCCCGGCAGCTTCGGCCAAGGAGAGCGAACGGGCGTGCGGGGAGGCCCCTGTGGCCCCGTCGCCGTCGAGCACCAGGCGGGCGCCCGCGGTCGCGTGGATCCGGGCGCGGCGGGACGCGGGCTGCTCGACGCCGACCGGGACGTACGCGGCGCCTGCCGCCAACACCCCGAGCACCGCGAGGATCTGGTCCGGCCCCTTGGGGAGGGTCACCGCGACCGTGTCACCGGCGCGTACGCCCTGTTCGCCGAGGGCGGCGGCGACGCGCAGGGCCCGGTCGGCCAGTTCGCCGTACGTCCAGCGCAACTCCGTTCCGGCGACCACCGCGACGGCGTCCGGACGGGTGCGCGCCAGGGTGAAGAAGCGGTCGTGCAGCCGGTGCGTACCGCGCGGCGCGTCCGTGGCGTTGGCGCGGTCGCGGACCCGGCGCTGCGCGGCCGGCAGCAGTTCGCCGACCGGCTGGTCCCAGTCGGCGTCCTCGGTGCCCAGGCGGGTGACCAGGCCGCGGTAGGCCTCGAACATCGCGTCGGCGACGCCGTGGGCGAACAGTTCCTCGCGGATGTCCCAGTTGACGAGCAGGCCGCCGCGCACTTCGGTGACCTGGGCGTCCAGCAGGACCTGGGGGCCTTGGGAGATGATCCACTCGGGTTCGCCGAACAGGTCGCGCACGTCCTCGGCGAAGAGCTCGCCGAGGTTCAGCGCGCTGGTGTAGACGATCGGGGCGACCACCTGGCCGCCGCGGGCACGGGAGAGATCGCGCAGGACGTCGAGGCCGGACCGGTCGGCGTGTGCGGCGTCGTCGTGCAGGCGGGCCTGGATGCCGCGCGCGGTGTCGAGGAACGACGCGGGTGCGCCGAGGTCGGTGTCCAGAAGCACGGATCCGGTGAAGTCGCCGACCAGGAACGGGACGTCGGGGTGGATCTCCTCGCGGTCGAACAGCGGGAGGTTCAGCAGGAAATGCGGCTCGGCACTCCACGCGGCCAACACGTGCGCGAAGGCCGCCGCGAGGGCCATCGCCGGGGTGACCGCGCGTTCGTGGGCGCGCTCCAGCCAGCGGCGCTTGTCCTCGGGGCTCAGCCACAGGTGCCGCCGGGTCACGCGGGAGGGGTCGCCGCGCTCGGCCTCGGCACGCAGCGGCAGGTCGGGGGCGCCCGGCAGGTCCGCGAGGCGCGATTCCCAGTGCGCGCGGGCGCGTTCGGCCGCCCCGGCCCGTAGTGGCGGCCGGTCGGCGAGGTAGGCGCGGTGGTCGTAGGCGAGCGGCGTGAGTTCGTGGTCGGGCGCGCGGTAGATGCGGGCGAGGTCGGCCAGGAGGATGCGGAAGCTGAGGGCGTCGGCGGCCACCATGTCGACGTCGACGTGCAGGCGGGTGGCTCCGCCGGGCAGGAGCGTGAGCCGTATGTCGAAGACGCGGCCCGCCTCGATGTCGAGCATCTGGTGCGAGCAGGCGTCGCGGATGGCGTCCAGGCGCCGTGCGACGCGGTCCGTCGGCAGGTCGCGCAGATCCTCGACGGTGAGCAGGGGGCCGGTGGCCTCAGGCATCACCTGCTGGCGGCCGTCGGGCGTGATGCGGGTGCGCAGCGCGGGATGCCGCGCGGTCAGCGTGCGGACCGCGGCCTCCAGGCGCGCGGGGTCCAGGGGGGTCGCGCTGCCGGCAGGCCGGTCGAACTCGGTGTAGAGATGGGCCGCCACGCCGCCGAGGACCTGGTCGTCGCCGCGGCCCACCCAGTAGGCGTGCTGCATGGCGGCGAGCGGGAAGGGCGCCGAGGACGCGGCGGGTCCGGCCGATTCAGCCGGTTCGGCCGTCTCCGTCGTCTCCGTCGTCTCCGTCGGGTGCGTCGGGTCCGTCGGCTGCTCCGTCGCTCCGGCGCCCGCGGCCAGCAGCGCGGCCCACGCCGCGACGGTGGGCCGCTCGGCGAGCTCGGCGAATGTGATCTCCGCGCCGCGCCGCCGCCAGCCGCCCGCCAGCCTCATCAGTCTGAGCGAGTCGAGCCCGTGCTGAATCAGGTTGCCGTCGACGGGTACCGAATCCGGTTCGCATTCGAGGAGTTGGCCTACCTCGCGACGCACGTCCTCGACGCTCCAGTGCACGTTGTTCCCCTTCCGCCCGGCGTACGTCCGCCCCGTGGGCGTGGGTTGACACCCCCGACGGGCGTCACAAATATAGGGTAGGCAAACCTAACTAAGGCAAGCTTCCATACTGTTCTCGTCGCGATTCACGCGGCGGGCCGGGCGCGCCCAGGAGGCGGCACGTTGCGACAGGGACCCTCCACGCCGGGCGGCGATCCAGCCGACCGCCGCCGGGAATTGATGAAGCGTCTGCTCGCCGGGGCAGGTCTCGCCGGCAGTTCGGGCGGAGGGGTCCCGGTCCGCGACCGGTCCGTCCCCGCGCCGCTGTCCCACGCGCAACACAGTCTGTGGCTGCACCACCAGGCGCACCCGCGCAGCACCTCCTACAACGGCTGCCTCGTCATCGAACTGACCGGACCGTTGGACGCCGCGGCCCTGCGGGTCGCCCTGCACGGCCTGGTCGTGCGCCACGAACTGCTGCGCACCGTCTACCGGATCGACGACGACGGTACGCCCCACCAGATCGTGGCGGAAGCTCCGCGTCCGGACATCCCGGTGCGCGACCTCACCGCGGTCCCCGCGGCCGAGCGGCGGCACGCGGCCGACGCTGCGGCCGTGGGACTGGCGTCGCTGCCGTTCGACCTCGCGCACGACCATCCGGTGCGTTGGGAACTGCTGCGGTTCGCCCCGGACGCGCACGCCCTGGTCCAGGTCGTGCACCACATCGCGTGGGACGGCGGCACCTGGGGCGTGTTGTCCCGCGACCTCGCCGCGCTCTACCGGGCGGCGACGGACGGCACCCCAGCCCCCGGCGTACCCGAGGTCCAGTACGCGGACTTCGCCGCCTGGGAGCGCGGCCGTCCGGTCGCGGACCCGGAAGGCACGGCGTTTTGGCGCGACCGGCTCAAGTCCCTGCCCGAACCGGCAGAACTGCCCGCGGACGGCCCGCGCCCCGCGGTGGGCGACGAGCGCGGCGGCCGCCGGGTCCGCGGCCTGGCGCCGGAACTCGCCGATCGGCTCGCGGTGTTCGCCGCCGCCGAGGGGACGACCGCGTTCACCACGGCGCTCGCCGGGTTCGCCGCGGTGCTGCGCCGCCACACCGGTTCGGACGACCTGCCGGTCGGCACGCTAACCATGGACCGCGGCCGCCCCGAGGCCGCCCGCCTGATCGGCAATTTCGGCAACACCGTGGTCCTGCGCTGCGACGTGTCCGAACCGCCGGGCCGCCGCGCCGCCCTGACCTTCCGTCAGCTCGTCGGGCGGACCGCCGAGACGTGCCAGGCCTCGTTCGCCCACCAGGACGTCCCCTTCGACGAGGTCCTGGACGCGGTACGCCCCCGGCGCAGTCCCGGCCGCACCCCCCTGTTCGACGTGATGTTCGGCCTGCTCGCGCATGAACTGGCCGAACTGGACCTGCCCGGGCTGACCGCCTCGTGGCGGCACATCCACAACGACACCACGCAGTTCGACCTCGCGCTCGAGTGCTTCCTGCGACCGGGGTCGCTGGTCGTGGAGGCCACCTATCGCGCGGACCTGCTGACCGCGGAGAGCGTCGACAATCTCCTGGCGCACTTCGAGGCCACCCTCGCCGCCGCCCTCGACTCCCCCGACACGCCTCTGGCGCTGCTGGGCGACGCGGTCCTGCCGCCGCAACCCGCCGCCACCCCGGTTCCCCCGGGCGGCGTAGCGGCCTTGATCGACCGTCAGATATCCGACACCCCGGACGCCACCGCCGTTGTCGCGGAACGCACTCTCACGTACGCCCAGTTGGGCGACCGCGCCGCCGAGATCGGCCGGATCGTGCGGGACGCCCTCGCCGCCGGGTCGGGCGACAACGCCCCGCGGGCCGGTGCCCCCGGCACCGCCGACCCGGCGCCCGCCGCCCCCGCCGCTCCCGCCGCCGCGGCTCCTGCGCCTCCCGCGCCCGGCGGCCGTCCAGCCCGGGAACCCGTGGTCGCCCTGGCTCTCACCCGCTCCGCGGACCTTCCGGCGGCACTGCTGGCCGTCCTGCGGGCGGGGGCCGCGTACCTTCCCCTCGACCTCAACCAGCCGCGCGAACGCGTCGCGCTGATGCTCGCCGATGCACGGCCCGAACTGGTCCTGTGCGACGCGGCGACACCCGGCGACCTGCCGGTGCCGCCCGGCACCCGGCAGGTCCGGATCGACCTGCCCGCACTCGGGGAGGCTCCGTCCGGGGTCCCGACGACGACCGCCGTGGCCCCCGGCGCCGCCGCGTACGTGATCTTCACGTCCGGCTCGACCGGGCGCCCCAAGGCCGTGGTCGGCACGCAGGCGGCACTCACCAACCGCCTCGCGTGGGGCCGGGACGCGGACGGCCCGCGCATCCGCGTCGCCAAGAGCGCGCTGACGTTCATCGACGGCACCACCGAACTCCTCGGCGGCCTGGCCTCCGGGGACACCGTCGTCCTCGCCGACGACGCGACCGCCGCCGACCCGCGCCGCCTGGGCGCCCTCGTCGACGCGCACGGCGTGCAGGTCGTCACCGTCGTCCCGAGCCTGCTCGCGACGCTGCTCGACACCGCCGCGCCCGGGTCCCTGGACTCGGTGACCACGTGGATCTCCTCCGGCGAGGCGCTCCCGGCCGCCCTGGCCGACGCGGTCGCCGTACGGTGGCCGCAGGCCCGCATCGTCAACCTGTACGGCTGCTCCGAGGCGGCGGGCGACAGCCTCGCCCACACCCGAACCGCCCCCGGGCCGGTGGCGATCGGGCGACCCATCGCCAACACCCGTGCCTACGTTCTCGATTCCGCCCTGCGACCGGTTCCCGACGGCGTTCCGGGCGACCTCTACCTGGCCGGCACCGGGCTGGCCCGCGGCTACCTGGGACGGCCCGGCGCGACCGCCGAGCGGTTCGTACCCGACCCGTTCGGTGCTCCCGGCGACCGCATGTACCGCACCGGCGACCGCGTGCGCCGGGACGCGGCAGGCGACTTGCGGTTCCTGGGCCGTGCGGACCACCAGGTGAAGATCCGCGGCGTGCGCGTCGAGCCCGGCGAGGTCGAGGCGCGGCTGCTCGAACTCCCGGGCGTGGCACGCGCCGTCGTGATCCCGGTGGCGGGCGGCGACGGTGCCCGGGCACTCGCCGCGTATCTGGTCCCCGCCGACACCGCGGACGCCGCCGGCCTGGACACCGCGGCCGTACGCTCGGCCCTCTCCGCGGTCCTGCCGTCCGCATTGGTCCCGGCCTCCTTCACCCTCTTGGACGAACTGCCACTCAACCCCAGCGGCAAGGTCGACCGCGCCGCACTCCCCCGCCCGCGGCCCGCCGACGACCGGCCCGCCGGGCGCGCCGCGGCGGACGCCCGCGAAGCCGCCGTCTGCGCCTTGTTCGCCGAGCTGCTGGGTGTCCCGGACATCGGCGCCGACGAGGACTTCTTCGCCCTGGGCGGCCACTCGCTCCTGGCCGCACGCCTGGCCAACCGGCTGCGGGCCGCCTTGGGCGTGGAGATCTCGCTCGCCGACGTTTTCCGTGCTCCGACGCCGCAGGCCCTGGCCGCCGCCGCGGCCCTGGCCGAGACCGCACGTCCCCGCGTACGCGGCACCCGTGTGCCCGAGGACGTCCCGGCGTCGTTCGCGCAGGCCGGGCTCTGGCTGGAGGAGCAGTTGCGCGGCCCGTCGGCGGCGTACCACCTGCCACTGGCACTGGAACTGACCGGGCAGGTGGACGTCGCGGCGCTGCGTGCCGCCGTCGGTGATGTCGTGGCCCGTCACGAGGCGTTGCGTACGCTGTTGTCCGCCGCCGACCATGCGGACTGGCCCGTGCAACGCGTGCTCACGCCCGCCCAGGCCGCCGCGCGGCTGCGCTGCGACGTCGTCGACCTCGGCGACGCCCCGACCGGGCGGGTGGCAGCCGACGTCGCCGCTTCGGTCGCGCGCCCCTTCGACCTGGCCGCCGACCTACCCTTCCGGGCGGCGGTGTTCACCACCCGTGAAGCCACGCATCTGGTGCTGACGCTGCATCACACCGCGGCCGACCGCTGGTCGTACGGTCCGCTTCTGGCGGACCTCGCCGCCGCGTACGCGGCACGCACCGGCACCGCGCGTCCGGCGGAACAGCCGCACGCCGCGGCGCCCGTCACCTACTCGGCCTACTCCGTCTGGCAGCGCGATCTCCTGGGCGCCCGCAGCTCGGCGCCTACCGACCTGGCAGCGCGTCAGCTCGACCACTGGGCACGGGAGTTGGCCGGGCTTCCCGAGGAAGCCGCGCTGCCGACCGACCGGCCCAGGCCCGCCGAGCCTTCGCTGCGCGGCGGTACGGCCGACGCGTTGCTGCCCGCGGAGCTGACCGCGGCCTTGCGGACGCTCGCCCGCACCCACGAGACCGGTCTGGCCACCGTTCTGCACGCCGGCGTTGCGGCCCTGCTGCACCGGGTCGGCGGCGGTGACGACATCGCCGTGGGCGTCCCCGTGGCCGGCCGGACCGACGAGGACCTGCACGACGTGGTCGGCCTGTTCGTCAACACCGTGGTCCTGCGCGCGGAACTGGCCGGCGAGCCTTCCTTCGGTGTGCTGCTCGACCAGATCCGGGACCGTTCACGGACCGCCTTCGCACACGCCGACGCGCCTTTCGCCTGGGTCGTGGACCGGCTCGCTCCGGCACGCGTGCTGGGCCGCCACCCGGTGTTCCAGGTCTCCGTCGCGCACCACCGCGCCGAGGAGATCGCCTTCGCGCCGCCCGGCATCGCGGCGGAGGCCTACCTGCCGCCGACCGGCGCTGCCATGTTCGACCTGGACCTGCGGTTCGTCGAGACCGCGGAGGACGGCGTGCGGGTCCAGGCAGGCTACGCCGTCGACCTGTTCGACCACGCGACCGTCGCGGCGCTCCTCGACCGCTTGACGCGCCTGCTCACGCACGCCGCCGACGCCGCCCACACCCGTGTCGCGGACTTGAACGTGCTCACGGCGGCGGAACGCACGACCCTCACCGCGCCTCCCACCGCCCGGACGGTCCCCGCCACCCGGGTGGACGAACGCATCGCCGCGCAGGCCCGGGCCACGCCCGATGCGGTGGCGCTCGTCGAACCCGACGGCCACGCGGTCACCTACCGCGAACTCCTGGACCGCGCCGACCGCCTGGCCTGCGTGCTGCGCGGCTCTGGAGTCCGCCCGGGCGCGGTTGCCGCGGTCGCGCTGCCGCGGTCCGCCGACCTGGTCGCAGGGCTCCTGGCGGTACTGCGCGTGGGCGCGGCCTATCTGCCGCTGGATCCCGAGCACCCCGACGCCCGCTTGCTGGAGATGGTCTCCGACGCCGCCGCGGTGTGCGTGCTGACCGGCAGCGCGAACGCCGGACGGTTCGACGGGACGGGTGTACCGGTAGTCGCGCTGGACTCCCCGGAGGTGACGGCCGCTCTGGCCGCAGCGGCGCCCGGCACCGAGACGCCGCCGACTGCGGCGGGCCTTGGGGATGCGGCGTACGTGCTGTTCACCTCGGGCTCGACCGGCCGTCCCAAGGGCGTGGTGGTCCCGCACCGCGCGCTGGGCAACCAGCTTGCCTGGGTTCAGGACGAGTTCCCGCTCTCTCCCGACGACCGCTTCCTGCACAAGGCCCCGGCCGGGTTCGACGTGGCGATCTGGGAGACCTTCTGGCCGCTGACAGCCGGGGCGGCCGTCGTCCTCGCCGAGCCGGGCGGCCAGCGCGACGGTGGCTACCTCGCCCGCCTGGTCCGCGAACACGGCGTTACCGCAGCGCACTTCGTGCCGCCGATGCTCGACGCGTTCCTGGAGTCGTGGTCCACGGGCAGCGCCCCGACCGCCACCCCGGACGCCACCCGTGACACCGACAGCCAGTCCGGGCCCCCCGGGAACGTCCGCACATCCAACGCCACGCCGAACGGACTCCGACTGCTGCTGTGCGGCGGGGAGAGCCTGCCTCCCTCGACCGCCGACCGGGCCGCGCGAGTGCTGGGCCTCCGCCCCCACAACACCTACGGCCCGACCGAGGCCGCGATCACCGCCACCTCGTGGTCCTCGCCTGGCGAAGACGGGCGCAGTGTGCCCATCGGGCGTCCCGTGTGGAACACCGGCGCACTGGTCCTGGACCGGCGTCTGGCGCCCGTTCCGACCGGGGTACCGGGCGAGCTGTACCTCACCGGCGACCAACTCGCGGACGGCTACCTGGGACGGCCGGGGCTGACCGCCACGCGCTTCATCCCGGCACCGTACGGGCCGCCCGGCGCGCGCATGTACCGCACCGGCGACCTGGTGCGCCGCCGCCCCGACGGGGCGCTGGAGTTCCTCGGCCGCACCGACGACCAGGTGAAGATCCGCGGCGTGCGGATCGAACCCGCCGAGATCGAGGCCCACCTGACGGCCCGTCCGGACCTGTCGGCGGCGGTGGTCGCGGCCCGGCGGACCGCGTCGGGCGCGCCGCGCCTGGTGGCGTACGTCGTGCCCGAACCGGGCCGCGACGCCCCGGGTGCGGACGAACTGCGCGCCCACCTCGGCAGCGTGCTTCCCGAGCACATGGTCCCGACGGCGGTCGTCGTGCTCGACGCGCTGCCGCTGCTGCCGAGCGGCAAGACGGATCGCGGCGCGCTGCCCGAGCCGGCGTTCGACGCCACGACCCCGTCCGCCGAACCCCGCACTCCGGAAGAGGCCGTCCTCGCCGAGGTGTTCGCCACGGTGCTGGGCCTGCCGGGCGTCGGTGTCGACGACGGGTTCTTCGCCCTCGGCGGCGACAGCATCGGGGCCACGCTCCTGGCGTCGCGGGCCAGGGCGGCGGGCCTGCCGTTCACGGTGCGCGACGTGTTCCGGAATCCGACGGTGGCGGCACTCGCACGGACGGCGCTCGCCAATCGGCCGCCGGCCGGCGCGGCGACGGTGCCCGCGGAGGCCACGCGGCCCGCGGTCGCGGTGTCCCCGGAGCAACGCCGGGCACTGGACCGCGCATTGGGCGGTGTCGGCGTCGCCGACGTCCTGCCGCTGTCGGCGCTTCAGGAAGGCCTGCTGTACCTCCTGAAGACGGACGAGGCCTCGCGTGCCATCTACACCCAGCAGGTCGTTCTGGACCTGTCCGGGACGGTGGATCCGGACCGCATGGCCGATGCGGTCCGTGCCGTGTTGGAGAAGTACCCGAACCTGCGTGCCGGGTTCGTGCCCTTCGGCGATGCCTCGGTCGCGGTCGTGCCGCGCCGCTGGGAGCCGCCGTTCCGCTTCACCGACGCCTCGGAGGCCGCTGATCCGGGCGCCGAATTCGAGGAGTTCGCGGGCACCGAGCGGGACCGCCCGTGGGACCCGCTGCGCCCGCCGCTCATCCGGTTCGGCCTGGTCCGGGTCGGGCCGGAGGCGTACCGGCTGGTGATGACCTCGCAGGTGCTGCTGCTCGACGGCTGGTCGAGCGGCCTGGTGCTGACCTCGCTCCTCGCCGCCTACACCGACGCGGAGGCCGAACTCGCGCGTCCCACAGCCCCGTTCGGACGGTATCTGGACTGGCTGGCGGATCGTGACGCGGATCGTTCGCGGGCGGTGTGGTCGGCCTACCTCGAAGGCGTCGCCGAGCCGACGCGCCTGGCCCCGGCGGGGCACGACGCGGACGGCGCGACCGCGGAATCCGCCGAGGAGTTCGTCCGCACGCTGCCGACCGCGCTGACCGACCGGCTGGCCGCCCGCGCCCGAGCCGCCGGCGTGACGCTGGGCACGGTGTACGAGTCCGCGTGGGGCCTGCTGCTGGCCCGCCTCACCGGGCGCGACGACTGCGTCTTCGGGGCCCTGGTCTCCGGCCGGCACCCCGGGGTCGCGGGCGTGGAGACCACCGTCGGCCTGCTCTTCAACACAGTCCCGGTGCGGGTGCGGGTACGCCCCGACGAGGCGCCGCGGACGTTGTGGCACCGCCTCCACGAGGAGAAGTCCGAGCTTTTCGACCACCCGGAGCTGGGCCTCGCCGAGATCCAGGCCCGCGTCGGCGCCGGACCGCTGTTCGACACCTTCTTCGTGGTGCAGAACCTCCCGCTGCCGGACAAGGCGACCCGGTACGGCCCCGACGGCGCGCTCCGCGTGCTCGACCACGAGGTACGCGACGCCACCCACTACCCGGTGTCGTTCGTGGTGACACCGGGCCGGGAGACCACCGTCCGCGTGATGTTCCACACCGGGGCGTTCGGCCGCGACGAGGCCGAACGCCTGGCCGACCGGTTCGAACGCGTGCTGGCCGGTTTCGCCGAGGCCCCGGACGCCGCCTGCGCCCGCATCGACCTCCTCTCGGAGGCGGAGTCCCGGCAGGCGTTCGTGGCCTGGAACGACAGCGCGCACGATCTCCCGGATGTGACGATCGCGGAGATGCTGGAGGAGCAGGCGGCCGCCGAACCGGACGCGGTGGCCCTGGTGTTCCGACCCGACACCCCGGACGCGGTCACCTGGACCTACCGCGAACTCAACGAACGCGCCAACCGCATCGCCCGCCTGCTGCAGAAGCACGGCGCCGGCCCCGAGCGGCTGGTCGGCCTGGGCCTCGCCCGCACCCCGGACATGGTGGCGGCGTTGTTCGCGGTGCTCAAGACCGGCGCCGCGTACCTGCCCCTCGAACTCGACCTGCCCGCACAGCGCCTCGCGCTGCTCCTCGACGACGGCGACCCCGTCTGCGTACTGACCGCGCAGGCGGTCGAGCGGCAGGTCCCCGAACACCCCGCCGCGGCACGGGTCGTGATCGACGCGCCGGACACCGCCGCCGAACTGCTCGCGCTGTCAGGGGAAGACCTCTCGGATGCGGAGCGTCCGGGCTTCACCCGGGCCGACGCGCATCGCCTGGACCACCCCGCGTACGTCATCTACACCTCCGGCACCACCGGGCGCCCCAAGGGCGTGGTCACCCCCTACCGCGGCCTGACCAACATGCAGTACAACCACCGCCGCCACATCTTCGACCCCGTCGTCGCCCAAGCCGG
>NZ_JBEZFP010000154.1:0-20815 GCF_040649515.1 Streptodolium elevatio | reverse complement strand
GGAGAAGGACCCGGTCCGCCCGCGCGGCGCGGCCGACCCCGCACCCGCGCGCCGCCGCAAGCGGCGCCTCCCCGTCCCACTGATCCTGCTGCTGCCGACCGCCGTCGTCCTCGTCCCGCTGTTCGGCTACCCGCTGTACCAGCTCGGGCTGCTGTCGTTCATGGACTTCGGCCAGGAGCAGGCGTCCGGCGGCGTACCGGCCCGGTTCATCGGGTTCGAGAACTACACCCGGCTCTTCGGCGACGCGCTGTTCCGCGACGTGCTCGTCCAGACGATGGTGTTCGCGGCCGGCTGCGTCGTCGGCACACTCGTCGTCGGCGCCGCCCTCGCGGTGCTGCTGACCCGGGTCGGCAAGTGGCCCCGCCTCATCCTGATGTTCGCCGCCCTCGGCGCGTGGGCCGCCCCCGCGATGACCGGTTCGACGGTGTGGATGTTCCTCTTCGACACCAACCTCGGCCTGGTCAACGAAGTGCTCGGGACGGACGGCCACAACTGGATGTACGACAAGTGGCCCGCCTTCGGGCTGGTCGGCGCCGTCGTGGTCTGGCACTCGTTCCCGTTCGTCATGATCACCCTGTACGCCGGGATCCAGGCCATCCCCACCTCCGTCCTGGAGGCCGCCCGCCTCGACGGCGCGAGCACCTGGACCACGTTCCGCCGCGTCATGCTGCCGATGCTGCGGCCCATCCTGACCATCGTGGTCATCCAGTCGATCATCTGGGACTTCAAGGTCTTCACCCAGATCTACGTCATGACCAACGGCGGCGGCATCGCGGGCCAGAACCTGACCCTCAACGTCTACGCCTACCAGCAGGCCTTCGCGGGGTCCGACTACAGCTTCGGCGCGGCCATCGGCGTCGTGATGACGCTGATCCTCGTCGTCGTGACGGCGTTCTACATCCGCGCGCTGCGCCGCAACGGGGAGGAACTGTGAGCACCGACCGCCGCGTCGGCCGCCGGATCGCCAACGTCGCCGCGATCCTCGCGGCCGTGGTCGCCGCCTTCCCGCTGTACTGGATGGTGCTGTCGGCCCTCAAACCGGACGACGAGATCAACTCGGCCCACCCGCGGCCGTGGACCTGGGCGCCGACGCTGGAGAACTTCCGGCACGCACTCGGGGTCAGCGGGTTCGGCCGCTACTTCCTCAACAGCCTGCTCGTCGCGACGGTCGTGGTGGTGCTGTCGGCCGGCATCGCGTTCCTGGCCGCGGTCGCGCTGACCCGGTTCAACTTCCGGTTCCGCACCACCATCCTGGTGATGTTCCTGGTCGCGCAGATGGTGCCCATCGAGGCGCTGACCATCCCGCTGTTCTTCCTGGTCCGCGACATGGGCGAGGTCGCACCGCAGGTCGGCCTCAGCTCGCTGGGCTCGCTGATGCTGGTGCACCTGGCGTTCTCGCTGCCGTTCGCGATCTGGATGCTGCGCGGCTTCGTGGCGGCCGTGCCCGACTCGCTGGAGGAGGCCGCGCGCCTCGACGGGGCCAGCCGCTTCACGATCCTGTGGCGCATCCTGTTCCCGCTGGTCGCCCCCGGCCTCGCGGCCGTCAGCGTCTTCTCGTTCATCACGGCGTGGAACGACTTCGTCTTCGCCAAGACCTTCATCATCGGCAACGAGGACAACCAGACGCTGCCGTCCGCGCTGCTGGTGTTCTTCAAGCCGGACGAGAACGACTGGGGCGGCATCATGGCCGCGTCGACGCTCATGACGCTGCCGGTTCTGGTCTTCTTCATCCTGGTGCAACGGCACCTGGTCTCCGGGCTCGGCGGCGCGGTCAAGGACTGACGTGTCCGACGAGACGTCCCGACCCACGGATTCGACCCGACGAACGGAAGCGAGGAGTGCGGTGCCCCAGACCCCCGTACCTGTCCCCCTGCCGGGACACCTGACCCGGGGCGACGGGCACTTCCTGCTGCGCGCCGACACACCGGTCGACGCCCCGGAGGCATGCGGGCCCGAAGTCGCCTGGCTGCGTGGCGTGCTCGGCGCCGCGACCGGGTGCCGGCTTCCCGAGGGCGCCGACCACGGGCCTGACGGGACCGGCGGGATCGCGGTACGCCTCGACGATGCTCTCGGCAGCGAGGAGTACCGGCTCGACGTACGGCCCGAGGGCGTGGTCGTGGCCGGCGGCGATCGCGCGGGCGTGTTCCGCGCGTTCCAGACCCTGCGGCAGCTCATGGACCCGGCGGTCTTCCGGCGCGCGCCGGTGCGCCAGGGGCCGTGGGCCGTCCCGGCCGTGTCGGTGCGGGACCGGCCCCGGTTCACGTGGCGCGGCGTACTGCTCGACGTGGTTCGGCACTTCATGCCCAAGGCCGACGTCCTGCGCTTCCTCGACCTGATGGCCGTGCACCACCTCAACGTGCTGCACCTGCACCTGACCGACGACCAGGGCTGGCGCGTCGAGGTGCCGGGCCGCCCCAGGCTGACCGAGGTCGGCGCGTGGCGCACCGAGAGCATGGTCGGCACGCGGCACACACCCCGGCACGATGGGCGCCCGCACGGCGGCTACTACACGCGCGACGACCTGCGCGAGATCGTGGCGTACGCCGAGGCGCGGCACATCACCGTCGTGCCGGAGGTCGACCTGCCGGGGCACGCGCAGGCGGTGCTCGCGGCGTACCCCGAACTCGCCGCCGGGCCCGCGCCCGACGGCGTGCGCACCGGATGGGGCATCTCGGACGCGGTGCTCGCCGCCACCGACGAGGTGCTCGCCTTCTGCCGCGAAGTCCTCGACGAGATCTGCGCGGTCTTCCCCTCCCGCTATGTCTGCGTCGGCGGCGACGAGGTGCCGCGCGGACCGTGGCGCGCCGACCCCGCTTCGATCGCCCGGGCGCGCGAACTCGGCCTGCCGGACACCGACGGGCTCCAGCGGTGGTTCACCGCGCAACTCGCCGACATGCTCGCGGCGCACGGCCGCGTGGTGTTCGGCTGGGACGAGATCCTCGAGGACGGCGCCCCCGACGGCGCACTGATCGGCGGCTGGCGCGGCGACCACGGCGTACGCGCCGCCGCGCAGCTCGGCTTCGACGTCGTCGCCAGCCCCGACACGTCCGTCTACCTGGACTACCGGCAGGCCGAAGGGCCCGACGAGCCGCTGCCGGTCGGGACGTTGGTGACGACCGAGACCGTCCACGCGTTCGACCCCGTCCCCGCGGACCTCACCGCCGACGAGGCCCGCCACGTCCTCGGCGGACAGGCGGCGCTGTGGGCGGAGAACCTGGACTCGGTACGCGCCGTCGACTATGCCGCCTTCCCGCGGCTGTGCGCGCTCGCCGAGGCGCTGTGGACCGAGGGGCCGCGCGACACCGCCGAGTTCGTCGCGCGCATGGCACGCGACCACCTGCCCAGGCTCGACGCGCTGGGCGTGGAGTACCGCCCGCCCGGCGGGCCGCACCCGTGGCAGACGCGTCCGGACGCCCCGGGATTCCCCCGGGAACGCGCGGACCGGGAGGCCGAATTGGCGCGGATGACCGAACGCCTGCGCGAGAACCGCCCTCGAAAGGCCGATTCCTGACACCGGAACTACACCGTACGGGTGGTCCTCGCGCGCGTCGCGACGCCATGGCGTGGTCCCGGCCGACGCCCGGCAGATAGTCGGTCTATCCGACTGGCAGGCAGTCGCAGGATCTCCGGGAGAGCCGCCGTGCACCTCGCCTCCATCACCCAGCGAGTACGTGGCAGACTCGCGCCGGCCATGGCGGCCGGCGCGGCCACCGCGGTCTGCACGGGCGTCCTCGCCCTCGCCGCCCCCGGTACCGCGGCAGCGGCGCAGGGCGACAACGGCGACGTGAAGATCCACGCGACCACGACCGAGTTCGACGACCACAGCGACGAGCCCAAGGTCTGCCGGTTCTATCTGGCGGCGTTCAACTTCGACGCGCTCCAGAAGGTGTCGTGGTCGATCGACCCGCAGCCGGAGAAGAAGGGCGGAGCGCATCTCGCGGGCGAGATCACGCTGACCACCGGCACCGGCCACAGCGGACCGCTGTCGATGCCCGACGGGCAGTACAAGCTCACCTGGACCTTCCAGGGGCAGTCCGGGCAGGCCAAGCAGAAGGTCTTCAAGGTCTCGTGCGTGGTGTTCGGCAGTCCGCCCGGCGGCACGACGGGAGGTACCTCGGGAGGCTCCACGGGCGGTTCGACCGGCGGCTCGACGGATGGGTCCACGGGAGGCTCCACCGGAGGCGCGGGACACGTACCACCCATGGTGCGCGACGTATTCGGCAACCTGGTGCCGGCGGGTGGCGCCGACACCGGCTCGGGCAGTACCGCCGCAATGGCACCGGACTCGGTGCAGACCGCAA
This sequence comes from Streptodolium elevatio, assembly GCF_040649515.1. Lineage (GTDB taxonomy): Bacteria > Actinomycetota > Actinomycetes > Streptomycetales > Streptomycetaceae > Yinghuangia > Yinghuangia elevatio. The sequence continues at coordinate 16,514 of NZ_JBEZFP010000154.1, read as the reverse complement.
CAGGTGTGGGGATCGCACTCGGCGCGATCCTCCTGGGCGGGCGAATCCTGCGGCGGCATGGGCGATTCCGTCCAGACGGCCGCTGACCAGGGCGTACGGCGGTGTTTCGGGAACCCGCCGGGCGAGGCGGCGGGCGGTCGGTCTCGGGGAGGCCGACCGCCGCGCGGCCGGACCCCGGTCCGCGGCGAAGGCCCCCGCGGGGGCCGCGAATCGGAGAGGAGGCCGCATCGGACTCCACACCCGGAAGTGTCACCGATACCGGCGCGCGGCGGCGCGCCACCGCAACGGAGGACGGCAGGAAGGGAGGCACCGAGGCCATGGCGGATCGCTCGCGCCGGTCCGAGTCCTCCTCCGCATCGGGCCGTTCCGGTGGTCCGGGCCGTACGAAGGGTCCGGACCGTGCGGATCGTGCGGACCGTTCCTCGCGTTCCGAGGGGCCGGACCGATCGGACCGACAGGACCGACAGGACCAACAGGACCGACCGGATCGTCCGGGCCGGTCCCGTAGTTCGGGCCGTGCGGGCCGTTCGGATGCAGGCGCGGTGGACGGGGGCCGCGACGGGACGCGGCGTACACCGTCGGCTTCGCGCCGAAGAGAGACACCGGACCGGGAGAATTCCGCGAACGAGGCAGGTGCGCGCTCGGGAGACGCATCCGGCCGTGGCCGCCGAACCGTTCGCCAGGGTGGCTCGCAGACACCCGGCGAGCGGCGGCCGGCCGCGGATGGCGGGAGAGTCGCGCGTACCGGCCGACGAGGCGAACGCCCGGCCGACGCGCCACGGCGGCGCACGGTCTCGCGTGCCGAAGGTCCGCGGCGGAAACCGGGACGTGACGCGGGCCGGCCGTCAGGACGAGACGCGGGCCGGGGCGTGACGCGGGAAGCACCCCAGGAAGCACGACCGGAAGCACGACCGAAAGCACGGCAGGAAGCACGACCGGAAACACGACGCGACACGCGACTGGAAAGCGGTCCACGCGCCGCGGAAGGCGCCCGGCCGGCATCGGGAGCCGACGGGCGGCGCCCACCCGCGGCGCCGGACCGCCGTCGCCCGCGCCCCGGATCGCTGTCGTCCGAATCGGGCGGCTCCACCGGATCCGCCGGACGCACCGGTCGGGCGAACCGCGCCCGACGCGACCCCACGGCGTTTCAACTCACCCGTCGAGGACGGCTTTTGACCGTGGCAACCGTCCTCGGCGCGGTGCTCACCGGCATCGTCGTCGCCAACGAGGGCCTGGGCACGGGAGGCGGACCGCCGCAGCCGGCCGCCGCCGCGGGCCCCGGCCTCACGTCCGCCCCGCCCAAGCCCACACCGCCGCCTCAGCCGGACCCGGTGGTCCCGGGACCGGCGGCGAAGGCGTCCGCGGCAGCGGCACTGCAGGCGGCTCCCGTTCCCGCCGCGGCACCGGTCCCCGGGGCGCCGGGCGCACCTGGCGCTCCCGATGCGGCCGCGTCGGCGTCGCCGAGCGCGCACCCGCCGATGCCCGCGTCGCCGCCCATGCTCGTGGAGATCCGCAGTATCGGCGTCCAGGCGAAGCTGACGCGGGTCGGGCTCACCGACAAGGGCTGGGTCGACGCGCCCACCGACAAGGACCGCAACCTCGCGGCGTGGTACGACGGTTCGTCCACGCCGGGTGCGGAGGGCACGTCGGTGATCGTCGGGCATGTCGACGTGCCGAGCGGCCCGGCGGTGTTCTACGACCTCGGCACGCTGCGCAAGGGATCGGTGATCCGGGTCCCGCGCGAGGACGGCACGACCGCGGTCTTCACCGTCTACGGCGTGCAGGTGTTCGGGAAGAAGGACTTCCCGGTGGACCGGGTGTACGGCGGAACGGGCGTCCCCGAACTGCGCGTCATCACGTGCGGCGGCAACTACGACAAGAAGAACGGCTACTCCGGCAACGTCGTCGTCTTTGCCCGCCTCACCGCCCAGGAGTAGAAGCCGAGGCAGGATGCCGTACAGGCGTCCACGTCTTGGGGTCACGCACAGTCGGCCCGCTCGCACGAACTCGCCGGCCCGGCACCGCCGCAACCGGCCGAGCCGGGCCTCCGCCGATCCGTGTCCCACGCGTCCCGACGCGTAGGGCGGCGGCCCCGAAAGGCCGCCGCCCGCGTGCGCGCCAATCGCGCGGTGTCGTCTGCTGTCCCGCTGTGCTGTCCCGCTGTGTTGCCTGGCTGCGCCGTCTCGCGGTTGCAGAACTGGACCTAGGTCGTGCCGTCGGCCTCCAGCAATGTCGAGCGGCGCCGCATGCGGTACCAGACCGCGGCACTTCCGGCCATGAGCAGCCCGCCGACCGTGCCGAACAGTCGGGGGTCGCTCATCGCGCCGGTGCTCGCCAGGCCGCCGCCCTTGCCGCCCGACCCGCCGCTGCCGCCGCTGTCACCGCCGTTTGAACCCCCGCTGTCGCCACCGCCGTTGGACCCGCCGGTGTCGGTCGCAGTCGGCGTCCCGGTCTCGGTGGGCGTCGCGGTGTCGGTCGGGTCGCCCGTACCGGTGGGCGGCGGGCTCGAGGTCGGCGGCTCCGAGGTCGGCGGCGTCGTCGTCGGGGGAGGGGAGGTGGGCGGAGGCGTGGTGGGCGGCGTGGTCGTCGCCGGGAGTACGCCCAACTGGAGGACGGCCGAGGCCTTCGACGTCTTGCCGTCGGCCTGCACCGCGTGCGCACCCGGCTGGGTGCCGGACGGCAGCGCGAACGCCTGCGAATGCGCCCCCTGGTCGTCGACCGTCACGGTCTGCCACAGCGGCGCCTGCTCGCCCGTCCGGAACTTGAGCTCGACCTGCTCGTTCGGGGCGAAGCCGGTGAGCCCCACGGTGACCTGCTCGTTCGCCTTGACGTTCTGCGGCGCCAGGCTGATGCCGAAGTTGCTCGCCTGGATGACCGCGGTCCGTTCCAGCGGGGCTCCGCCGGTCTGCGTACCGGTGATGACGAAGCGGTACGTCCCGGTCGTCCAGGAGCCGGGAACGGTGATCGTCGTCGTCCCCGGAAGCCCGCCCGAACCGTCGAGCGTGAAGGTGGTGATCTCGACGGGTGTGGCCGCCGCGTCCGACTCGGGCCGTGCGGCGACCACGACCTGGTCGAAGGGCCTGAAGCCCCTGGCCTGGAACGCACCGGCGGTTCCCGCCGTGTAGGTGAGGCCCATGTTGACGATCTCGGGGTGGTACTCGTTGGCGAGGGGGGCGGCGGTCCACGTCGTACCGGTCACCTGCACGATCGCCTTCGCGAGGACCAGCGGAGCGCTCGCGGCGTCGATGTAGCACAGCGCGCGCATCTGCCACACCTCGCCGCTCTGCGGCAGGACGGCGGCCGTCTTCCAGAAGTTGATGTTGGTCTGCACCGGGATGGTGCCGTCGGCCGCCGGACGGTTGTACGCCACGCTCTTGATCTGCGACTCGTCGGCGTTGACCAACTGCAGCCGGAATCTGTAGCGGTGCGTTTCCGGGCACGGGGCGTCGACGACACTGATGGTCGATCCGGTGCCGTTCGAGGGGGTCTCCCCACCCACCGGCACCTCGCCGGTGCTGGGGTCGAAGACGAACTTGGCCGTGGGCGCGGGCTCTTCCGCCGACGCCGTCAAAGCGGTGGTGAGCGATGCCGTGAGCAGGACCGCTCCGGCCGCGCCGAGGATTTTTGCCAGCAGCATGGCGACTTCCGGTAGGTGAGGGGACGAGGGAGCCGGCGGGCCGCGGCCCGGGCGGCGGAGGCCCCCGGCGGTGTCGGTGGTCCGATCCCGCCGGGGGCGCCCAACTAGGGCGTCAGGGTGCGGTGCGTGCGGGTGGTCACCACCAGACGCGCGTGGTGTCCAGCGTCACGGCGACCTCGCCGGTCGCCTTGGAGGTGCTGCCGGTGATCACGAGCGTGTACGAGCCGTCCGCGACCGAAGCCGGGATCTGGAGCAGCGCGGCGCCGTTGCCCTGCGGGGTGGTGCCCTGCGGCTGGAGCGACACCGCCGTGGTGGTGCCGTCCGCCGCACGTACCACGCCGGTGACCTGCTCACCGGAGGCGAACCCGGTGTAGGCGACCAGGGCGAGGCGCAGCGAGCCGATCTTCGACGGCAGCGCGTAGACCGTGGGGCGCAGCGTCGTCCAGACGTTCTCGTTGACCTTGACCGTGGTGGTCGCCAGCGTGGTGATGGCCAGGTCGGCGTCCAGGCACTCGGCCGTGAGCGAGTAGGACGCGCCGTTCACCGGCGGGCGGCTGGCCGGGAACAGCGGCCGCGGACCCACCACCGAGGTGTCCGGGACGCGGTCGGCCGGCAGCGGCGTGCCGAAGCGCGAGCTGCCGAAGGGCGAGGAGGAGACGTTCGGTCCGTCGATCATGAACCGGAACGAGGTGGCGGTCTCGGGGCAGGGGACATTGGTCTTGGCGACCGCCGTTCCCCCGTTGACGGCTCCGTACGTCGGCGTGACGGTGATCGCCGGCGTCGGGGCCGCGGCGGCCGTCGGGGCGCTCGCCGCCGCCGGAACCGCGAGCGCTGCGAGGGTCGCGATCGGCAGCAGGGCGGAGGCCAGGGCACGGGGACGGAGGAACTTCATGGTGGTGCTTCCCTTCGGGGTTGGCCGGAGCACACCGCGACGCGGGCATGCCCTGTAGGCGCGTGGGGGCGCGCCGGGTGGTGCGACGTACGGGGGCGGAAGGGGGGTGAGCGGTTCTGGGGGCGGCCCGGTCAGGGGCCGCTGTCGCGCGAGGAGGCCCGGCGCTTGTCGAGGTAGGAGTACAGGGCGGGGCCGCCGCCGACCGCGACGGCGAGGGTGCCGATGGCGAGCACGTAGAACCAGATCGCGGGGATCGGCGGCGGGTCGGTCAGGTTCATCGATCCGGCGCTCTGCGCGCCGCTCGCGCTGCCGCCGCCGGCCCCGTCGCTCCCGCCTGTGCCGCCGTCGAGTGCCTCACCGGTCTCGGGGTCGAACGCGGGCTGCCCGCCGGTGGCGTCACCGGTGCCGCCGGTCGCTCCGTTGCCCGCGGTGCCGTCGGCCGGCGTGCCTCCCGTGCCGCCGGTCGCGCCGTTGCCTCCGGTGCTGCTGTTGGTGCCCGGACTGCCGGTCGCCCCACCGGTGTTGCCGCCGGAGCCGGTCGACCCGCCGCCGCTGGTCCCACCGGTTCCGCCCGTGCCGCCGCCGCTCGTGCCGCCGGTGGTGCCGCCCGGCCGGTTGTCGATCGGCTTGGTGTAGCCCGGTTTGAACGTCGGGTTCGGGCACGCGTCGTACTCGGCCTGGGTGATGTCGGCGAGGTTGCGCGGCATCGCGCCGGGATCGGGCGCGCCCGGGAGCTTCTTCAGCGCCGCGTAGCCGAAGCCGACCAACTGCGGTGGCAGGGGCGAGTATCCGAGGGTGTCGACCTGTTTCTGTCCCTCGCACAGGAAGTACTTGATGTACCGCCCGAGGGTCTCGCCCTTCTGGTTGTTGAACCGGGACCCCGGCGGGAAGTTGGTCGGCACGATCATGTAGCTGTAGCTCGACACCGGGTACGCGCGCGCGTCCGGCATCCGGTAGACGCCGTCGAGCTTCTGCGTCGAGTCGGGCGCCAACTCCGCCTTGGTGAGGGCGATGGACACGGCGTCGGACGTCGGCTGCACGTACCTGCCGGACGCGTTCTTGACCGACGCCACCGGGAAGTTGCGCTGCTTGGCGTACGCGTACTCCACGTACGTGATGGCGCCGTCCCCGTAGGACGCCGCGACCCAGTTCGCCACGCCGTCGGACTGCGGCTGCGCCTTGCCGCCGGACGGCACCGGGAAGTCCGAGGTCATGCCGGTCTTCCAGATGTCGCCGACCATGGTGGACAGATAGAGGCTGAACTGCGCGCTGGTGCCCGACCCGTCGGAGCGCACCACGGGGATGATCGGCTTCGGCGGCAGGCTGCGGATGTGCGGGTTGTCGGCCTTGATGTCCGGGTGGTTCCAGACCTTGATCTGGCCGGTGAAGATCTTGGCGAGTGTCGGGGCGGACAACTGGAGGTTGCGGATCAGCTCGTTGCCGTTCTTGAGGTGGTACATGAACGACGTGCCGCCGGCGACGATCGGCAGGTAGGCGTACTGGATGCCGCGCTCCCGGAGGATCTTCTGCTCGTCGACGATCTGTCCGTCCGGCGTGCGGTAGGCGCCCTGGAAGGGGATCTCGGAGACGGCGAAGTCCACGGCCTGCTGGGTGAACTGGCTGCGGCCCAGGGTCGAGCCGCCGCCGCCGTAGTTCACCTTGATGCCGCGGCTGGCGACGTCGCGCGCCCACTGGTCCACCGCGACCTGGCTCCAGGTGGAACCCGATCCGTAGATCGGCTCCATCGCGGCGTTCGCAGGCGGTGCGGAGGCGACCGTCATGACGGCGCCCAGTCCCAGCGCCGCGGCCAGGCGCAGGACGCGGGACAGGGCTCGGGCTGGGGACCTGCTGCTGGACACGGTGTCGGCTCCCGACGTGACTCGGTTTACGGGCAACGGACTCACCGCTCGGACGCGCGGGCGATCCGGCGCTTCTGACGACGGCTCAGCTCACCGGGCGCGCGTCCCGCGACCAGGCGGGTGAGCACGAACAGCGTGAGCACGATGGAGACCAGCCCGACCGCGCCGCCGAACGCGAGCGAATTGAGCCGATCGCTGGGGGACTTGACGTTGCGCCAGATGAAGAACACCAGCGACTCCTGCTCGCCGTGGAACGGGTTCCAGTTCATCCGCGAGTTACCGCCCGCCACGAGCAGCACGGGCGACGTCTCGCCGACCGCGCGCGCTACCCCGAGGATCACCGCGGTGACCATGCCGCTGCGTGCGGTGGGCAGGACGATGTGCCAGAGCGTGCGCAGTTCGCTCGCGCCCAGGGCGAGCGACGCCTCGCGCAGGCCGCCCGGCACCAGGCGCAGCACGACCTCGGCGGTGCGGGTGACGATGGGCAGCATCATGACGGCCAGCGCGAGTGACGCCGCGAAGCCGCTGCGGCCCTGCCGAAACTCGATGATGAGCACCGCGTACACGAACAGGCCCGCGACGATGGACGGCAGCGCGCTCATCGCCTCCACCACGATGCGGACGATCCCGGCGAGGCGTCCGCGGACCTCGTTGAGGTAGACCGCGGCGGCGATGCCCAGGGGCACGGTCATCACCGTGGCCAGCGCGACCTGCTCCAGCGTTCCGACGATCGCGTGCCCGGCGCCGACCGCGACCTCGGGGCCGCTCAACGCCCCGAAGTACTCCTGGGTCTTGGTGAAGAAGTCGAGATCGATGGAGCTCCAGCCGCGCTGGAAGATGTAGGTGATGACGGTGAACACGGTGCCGAGCAGCGCGAGCATGCCGGTGGTCACGACCGTGCCGGCCATCCGGTCGCGGGCCCGTACGCCGTCGGAGCGCAGGTAGGTGCTGATCCCGTACAACGCCACGAAGGACGCGTAGGCGACGATCAGGAAGCCCTGTCGGCCCGACACCGGCAGGATCCGGCCGTACAGCAGCCAGGCGAACGACGTGCCGGCGAGCATCGACGCGATGGCGACGCCGACGTCCTCCAGTGGTACGCCCCGCAGCGGCACCCGGCGTTCCGGGGACTCCGGCCCGAGGGGCGGCGGGGGCGGCGGAGGCGTCGGCGCCGGGGGCGTCGGCGGCACGGTGACGGTCGTCATGCTGCGGGTTCTCCACTCCAAGCGGGACGGGGACGAGCGGGCGGCGTGCGGGTGTCACGCCTCGGTGGCGCCGCCGCTGCGGGACTTGGAGATGGCCCAGCCCGCGACGACGTTGACCAGGAGCGTCATGGTGAACAGCGCCAGACCGGCCGCCATGAGCGCGGACAGCGCGAACTCGTCGGCCTCGCCGAACTTGAGGATGATGAGCGTGGAGATCGTGGAGCCGTGTCCCTCCAGGACCCGCACGGTGAAGCCGGTGTCGAAGGACAGCACGATCGCGACCGCGATCGTCTCGCCGAGCGCGCGGCCGAGGCCCAGCATGACGCCGCCGATGACGCCGCCCCGGCCGAACGGCAGGACGACGGACCGCACCACGCCCCAGCGCGTCGCGCCGAGCGCCAGCGCGCCTTCCTTCTCACCCGCGGGCGCCTGGGCGAACACCTCGCGCATCACCGCGCAGCAGATCGGGATCACCATGCACGACACGACGACGCCCGCGATGAACAGCGAGGACGCGAACTGCCCGTCCACGTAACGGCTTGCGCCTTCCAGCTTGTGCACCTCGAAGACCGGGACGAAGCCGAAGTGGGTGGCGAGCCATTCGCTGATCGGGATCAACTGCGGTTGCAGCAGGAAGAATCCGAAGAGGCCGTAGACGATGCTGGGCACCGCGGCCATCATGTCGACGACCGAGGTGAGCACCCGGCGCGTGTTCGCCGGGGCGTACTCGGTGATGAACAGTGCCGCGGTCAGCGCGATCGGGACGGCCACCGCGAGCGCGATGAGGGCGACGAGGACGGTGCCGACCAGCAGCCCCTTCACCCCGAACGAGCCGCCCACCGGCGACCATTCGTCCTCGGTGAAGAACGACCAGCCGGCCGCGTCGATCGCGTCGTAGCCGCGGCGCAGCAGGTAGATGCCGATGGCGCCGAGCAGCGCGAGGACGGCGCACGCCGCGATACGGGTGGTCCAGCGGTACGCCAGGTCGACCCGCGTGCGCCGGACGACGATGCGGCGCGGAGAGTCGGCTGCGGCGTTCTGCGCTGCGGCGGTCATGCGTAAGCCCCCGGGGTCGGTGCGCTGGCGGAGTCAGCGGGCCTGGAACGAGATCGGATCGAGCCAAGCAGTGGCCGAGTGCGACCGGGGCGACTGCGAGGGAAACAGGAGGTGACAACGAACGAGCCTGTTCGGAGGGCCTGTTGCGGCTCCACGCGGGCCGCCGCCCCGGGGTCGGGTACGGACTCCGGGGCGGCGGTGGTGTGGAACGGTGCCGGGTGGTGACGCTCGGCCGCGTGGTCGGGCGGTGCGGTCAAGCGTGCGGGGCAGGTGGCTCGGGTCAGGCGTGCGGGGCAGGTGGTTCGGGTCAGGTGGTGAAGCCGTACGTCGCCTTGATGGTGTTCTGCGTCGCGGCCCAGTTCAGGAAGTCCTTCAGGACCTGGGGAGCGGTGGCCGTCTTGTAGACGTTGTAGACGTCGCGGTTGCCTACGAAGCCGCTCGCGCCGGCGGCGACGCCGTCGACGGTGCCGAGGGCGAACTGGGCGCGGCTGTCCGGGACACCGGTGATGCCGGAGTTGGACTGCGCGGTCCAGGCGGCCTTGGAGTAGGGGAGGATCGCGGTGGCGCGGTCGCCGGCGGCGACCTGGTTGCCGCGGTTCTCCTGGACGATCACCGGCTGCGTGGTGCAGCTGCCGGTGGCCAGGTTGGTCGGGTCGAACCCGAGGATGCCGGTGGTGAAGAAGTCACGGGTGCCCGAGCCGGACTGCGGGTAGTAGCGGACGATCGTGCCGCCGCCCGCCTTGCCGTTCGGGACCTGGCTCCAGTTGGTGATCTCGCACTTGTAGATCTTGCGCAGGTTCTCCAGCGACAGGTTCATCGGGTTCGGCGCGTAGCCGCCGTTCGCCTGCGGCAGTGCCGCCCACGAGACCGAGTCGCCGCCGAGGCGGACCGCGTCCAGCGTGACGTCCTCGGCCGGCTTCAGCGGACGCGACGAACGCGCGTAGTCGATGCAGTTGACGGTGTCGTTCAGCAGGGCGGTGATACCGGCGCTCGAACCGTTCGGCGCGGGGCTGCCGGCCGAGTAGGTCACGCCGGGGCAGGTGCCGAGGTTCTGCACGGTCTGCGACGTCGAGCCGGCGTCGATGCTCGTCCAGAGGTAGTCGGGGTTGTCGAGGGCGTACTCCTCGCTGAGGGCGCGCATCACATCCTGCGTGGTGTCGGAGCCGACACCCGCGTACTCGTCGGTCGCGGCGGTGGCGGACGACGGAACCGCCAGCACGATGGCGGCGGCGACGGCCGCGGTGGCGGTGGCGAGCTTGCGAATCATTGCAGTTCCCTCCCGGAGCCCGATGGGCTGCCGTGTGCCTGATCGGGTGTTGCCGTGGCAACGCCCACAACCTTTGCCGCTGTCCGGACGGTCCGGTGTGACCGCGACGGAAACGCTCGATGGCCCAGATGTCCGCCGCGCAAATGGCCCGCCACGGCAGGGAATTCCGGTCGAGGCGGCCGTGGAATGCCGACAAACGGCGCATCTTCGCGGGGCATCTCAACGGCAAGTGACGCACCCGTGTGCGGGAGGGAACGAACGGATGAGTACAACTTCCCGAGTCTGGACGTGAGTTCGACCGACCGGTGAGGTGGTGTCCCGGACCCTGCGCGCGAGTCGGCGCGCGGTGAGCCGCCGCGGTACGCGCGGCCCGACCGACGACCGGAGACACCGTGCAACGCATGTTCCTCAGCCGTCCGTGGCATGCGCCGGGGCTTCTCGCCGCGCTGCCGGCGTTCGTGCTCGGCGCACTCAGCGGCGTGGCCTACCTTGCCGGGCCGGCCTCCGCCGCCGAATCCGGTGGGCTGGAGGTGACCTTGTCGCAGTCCACCGATCTGGTGAACCAGCGGGTCAAGGTTGCCTGGAGCGGCTTCATGCCCAACGAGTACGCCCTCGGCATCTACCAGTGCCGGGGCACGGTGCCCAAGGGCTCCGACTGCGACGGTGTCAGCGACGTGGAGGTCAAACCGGAGACCGGGCAGAAGGGCATCGTCGTCGGGCACCGCGCGAACTACGGCGTGACCGGGACGTCCGGCGAGGGATGGATCCAGGTCCTTCCCAAGTCGGATCGGCCCTACCTCGGCTGCGACGCAGACACGCCGTGCATCATCGCGGTCGTCATGCGTCCCAAGATCGGTGCCACCGTGGCGGACTTCGGGCCCGCCAACGTGTCCGTGGGGTCCGCGTCCGCGAACAGCCCCCTGAGCACCGAGTTCGACCTCGCAGTCGAGGCGGGGCAGGCCGGCTGGGCGCCGATCCGCTTCGCCCCCGAGCCGGAGAACTGCGCGGACAACGGCGTGGCACTCCGCCTGGCGGGCAATTCCGAGCACACCACGGCCGGCCTGTCCTGGCAGGGCGGGATGTGCCGGGCGGCCGCGCCCATGATGACGACCGTGACCGCCGGGACCTCACCCGAAGGCCGGGACGCCTTCCGCGCCGGGAACGTCGACGCGGCGATCACCTCGCAACCGCTCGGCGGCCCGTTGGACCAACGGCTCGGCACAGCGGGCGACGGCATCCCGGGACGCAAGGCCGGCGAGGTCGTGTACGCCCCGGTCACCAACGGCGCAATCGTGCTCGCGAGCAATCTGGAGTCGACCGACGCGGAAGGGCGGCCCGTGCCGCTGCCACCCCTCAACCTGACACCGCGGCTGGTGGCAAAGCTGCTCACGGACGCCTACGGCGTGAACGTGAAGTACCGGACGGGCAGTCAGCCCAAGAAGGAAGTGCCGGGCTTCCCGCCGACGTACGAGCATTACAACAGCCTGTTCGAGGACCCGGAGTTCACCGCGATCAACCCCGGTGTGCCCGCGCCGGGGAGCGCGTTGCACGTCATCACCGTGCGGGGTGCCAACGACGACACGATCTTCGAGCTGACCCGGTGGCTCGTCTCGGACCGGGCCACCCGCGAGTGGCTCGCCGGAGCCGTGGACGAGAACGGCATCGCATGCCCGGACGTCTGGCGCACAGGGGCGTCCGACCTCCCCAGCGGGCTGATCACGAACCGCATCGAGGAGTACGAGCTGCGCTATCGCCCGATCAGCTCGTACTGGACGATCGTCGACAACCTCGTGCGGTCGCAGGGGCCGGAGCAGTACCTCAACAACGGACTGCCCACGTCCGTCCCCTCCGACGTGCCCGGCAAGCGTGCCGTGATCGCCGTGACCTCCCTGGAGGCCGCCGAGCGGATGCGACTCCCCGTCGCGCGGCTCCGCAACGCCGCGGGGCGGTTCGTGGCGCCGACCGCCGAATCGATCGCCGCCGGGGTCGCGGCCGCGAAGCCGGGTGCCGACGGAGTGACGCTCACGAACGACTTCGCCGCGTCCGACCCGAAGGCGTACCCGCTCACCACCACCGATGTCGTCGCCTTCCCGACCAAGGAACTCACCAAGGAGAAGGCGGCCTCGATCGACACCTACCTCGCGTACGCCTCGGGGCCGGGCCAGGTCCCGGGCCTCGAACCGGGGCGGCTTCCGCACGGCTACGCCGCCTTGAACGCCCGCCAGAAGCAGCAGATCGCCGCCGCCCGCGAGGCCGTGCGCAAGGCCGCAGCGGCGGCCGACTCCCCGTCACCGACGCCCTCGCCGACTCCGCCGGCCACCGGGAACACCACGGGGAACGGCACGGGCGCGCCCGGCGGTTCCGGCGGCGACCCGGTCGACGGGGGGCCGCAGGACGACGGGGCCACCACCGGCGGCGCGGCGGCGAACGGCGGTACGGGTGGCGCCGGGGCCTCGCCGCCGCCCCCCGGCAGCCCGACCCCCAGCGCCTCGCCGCGGACCGGTCCGGCCGCCGCGACCGGCGACGACGGCCCGAAGAACCTTCCCGCGGCGATCGCCGAGCGGATCAAGCAGGCGCTGCACGGCGACCCGTCGGCGATCCTCTTCCTCGTCCTGACATTGCTGTCCCTGGGCGCCGCCGTCGCGGCACCGGTGCTGCTGGGCATCGGCTGGCGCCGCCGCACCGGGAGTTGGCCGCCGCCGGTGGCCGCCCTGACCCGCATCGTCCGCCGCAGGCCCACCGGAGCAAGCTGACATGACCACTGTGGACCCGCGTCCCGACACGGCAGTTCCGCCCGCCCCCGGCACAGGCGGAGCGGCGGCCCGGCCCACCGAGCCGCGGACGATCCCGAGGAAGCCGGGGGACGTCCGGCCGCCCTGGGACCCCGTCACCATCGCCGGCGTCGCCATGGGCCTGGTGGTCGTGCTCCTCGGCGGCTTCATCGGCTACCTGGCCGTCGCCTCCGACCTGCAACAGGCCCGCACCCAACGCGAACTGTTCGACCGCGTCTCCGACAGCTTCTACAACGACACCGCCCCGATCGGCGGCGCCATCAAGGAAGGCACCCCGGTCGCCGTCCTGGAGATCCCGGCCATCGACCTCCGGCAGGTCGTCGTGGAGGGCACCACCGCCCGTGAACTCCGAGGCGGTCCAGGCCACTTGCGCAACACATCACTGCCCGGAGGCTTCGGCAACTCGGTGCTGATGGGCAAGGCGTGGACGTACGGCGCCCCTTTCGGCCGCATCGACGCGCTCAAACCCGGCCAGCGCATCTACGTCACCACGCAACAAGGGGACTTCACGTACCTGGTCCGCGAGAAGAAGCACATCCGCAACGGCGCGGACGACGCCATATCCCCAGGCGGAGCACACCAGTTGACCCTGGTCACCGCGGACTCCCGGTGGCGCCCGCGCGGGCGTACGGTCGTCGTCGCCGACCTCCAGGGCGAGTTCCGGATCGCCGAGCCCGGACGCCCCCGGACCGTGCGCGACGACGAGAAGGGGACCGGCGGCGAGTCCGGGGCCGGCATCGGGCTGCTGCTGTGGGCCCAGGCGCTCGCCCTGGTGGTCGCCGTGGCGGTCTGGGCGCTGCGGCGCTACGACCGGCGCGTCACCCTCCTGCTGGGCGTCCCGATCGCGACCGCGGTGCTGTGGAGCCTGTACGACGCGGCGGCGCGACTCCTGCCGGCGACGCTGTGACCGGGCCTCCGGCCCGTACCGGCAGCCAAAGTCAACGGCAGGTGACCAAGCCGTGTGCGGGACGGAACAACACGATGAGCACAACACGCCAGGTATGGACGTGAGTTCGGTCAACGAGTGAGGTGGGGACCGGGGTTTTCAGCATGGCATGGCATGAGGTGAGGCACACACGGCCTGACCACGTACGGCTTGACCACGCACGGCCTGACCGACGACCGAATGACCCATGCAACGGATCCGCCTGCACCATCTGTGCGCGTCCGGACCACCGGGCCCGGCCCCGCGCGAGTACGACCGCCAGTGCACCCGAGCGCCACCCACGACCAAGCCCCTGGCGGGAAAGCGCAATTCGTCCCCGGAGCGGAAGGTTCTCCTCGTGTCCAGCGGCACTACCGCGACCACCCAGCCCATCCCATCGCCGCTCATCCCGAAAACCGGCATCCGCAACGCCTCGACGCTCGAAGCCCGTTCGGTCAGTGCCTGGTTCGGCGCCCACAAGGTGTTGGAGCGCGTCGACCTGACCATGGCCGCCAACAGCGTCACCGCGCTCATCGGCCCCTCGGGGTGCGGCAAGTCCACCTTCCTGCGCATCCTGAACCGCATGCACGAGCTCATCCCCTCCGCCCAATTGGCCGGCGAGGTCCTGCTGGACGGGGAGGACATCTACGCACCCGCACGGCGGCCCATCGACACCCGCCGCCGCGTCGGCATGGTCTTCCAGAAGCCCAACCCGTTCCCGACCATGTCGATCTACGACAACGTCGTCTCCGGCCTCAAGCTCACCGGTCGGCGCGGCGTCGACAAGGACTCCGTCGTCGAGTCCGCGCTCGGCCGGGCCGGCCTGTGGTCCGAGGTGCGCAACCGGCTTCGGCAGCCCGGCGGGGCGCTGTCCGGCGGACAACAGCAGCGCCTGTGCATCGCCCGGTCGTTGGCCGTCGACCCCGACGTCCTGCTGATGGACGAACCCTGCTCGGCCCTCGACCCCACATCCACCCGGCGTATCGAGGACACCATCGCCGAACTGCGCGAGGAGGTCACGATCGTGATCGTCACGCACAACATGCAGCAGGCCCAACGCGTCTCCGACCACTGCGCGTTCTTCCTCGCCGCCGAGAACACGCCCGGCAGGATCGTCGAGTCGGGGCCGACCACTCGGGTGTTCGGCTCGCCGCAGGACACCCGGACCGCCGACTATGTCGCCGGCCGATTCGGGTGAGGCCGAGGCTTCACGCTTCACTTCCGACCGCACCGCCTCCGACCGCACCGCCTCTGACCGCGGCGCCTCCGAGCGCGGTTCGTCCGACCGCTCCGCGCGGTACGACGTCCACCTGGACGCCGAACGCCGCGTGCGGTGGCGGATGATCGCGCCCAACGGACGGGTCATCGCCCGCTCCGCGCGGGGGTACGCGAGCGCGGCAGTCTGCCGTGCGGAACTGGAGGCGCTGCGCACGCGTGTGGCGGACCTGCGACCGCTCATGGGACGCGCAGACGGGGGTCGGGGCTGGAGCTGGAGCCTCGCATTAGACGGCGGAGCAGTCGTCGTGGTCTCGGCGCGCACGTACGAAAGGTTGGAGAGCTGCCAGATCTCCTTCGACCGGTTCGTGCGCGTGCTGGTGACGGTCGCTTTCGGGGAGGACTGGTAGTCGGCGTGGGAGATTTCGGCTGACGGGCGCGATCCACTACGGTGCGTGCATGGCCGATGACACGATGATTATGAAGGCCGAGGCGGCGGCCCGGGCCCTGCTCGACCAGCGCATCGAGCTGATCCGCGAACTGACCGCCGCCGCCTCGGAGCTGGAGCCGTTGCAACGCGCGGCGGCCGAAGGCGAGCAACGGGTGCTGCACGCCTGGACCGAGGCCCTTGCCGGCGGCTGGACCGCCGACGAACTCAAGGGCCTCGGGCTCCCGGAGCCCGACCGCAAGGCCATGGCCAAGAAGGCTCCGCCCAAGCCCCGAGCGGCCGCGGCCGTGGCGCCGGCTCCCGCGCCCGCCGCTGTGCCGCCGTCCGCCGAGGCGACTCCCGTACCAGCGGCGGAAGTTCCGGCGGCATCGTCCCCGCCCCAGACCGCCGAGCCCGCAGCCGAGCCCGAGGCCGGAACGGGCGACTCTCCCGAGGCGTAGGCACAAACGCAGGAGGCGCACACACCCGCCGCGACCGGCGTCCGACGCGGGTGCGCGCGGGACCGGTCGCCGCGGGGCGCGTCGGGCGGTCGGGTCAGGCCGCCTGGCAATGGGCAAGGCCGAGTACGGCGGTGACACGCTTGCCGACCGGCTCGCGGCGGATGTCCAGGCTCCGGCACACCGCCACCACGATTTCCAGGCCGTGCTGCCCGGAGCGCATGGGGTCGGAGCCGTGCGGACGAGGCAGGTCCCGGCTGGAGTCCTCGACGGAGACATGCACCGCGTCCGAGGTGCGGGTGAGGATCAGGCGGCTGGGCCCTGGAGCGTACTTGTGGGCGTTGGTGACCAACTCGCTGACGACCAGCTGCGCCAGGTCGGCGTCGTCCTCGGAGACGCGGGCGTCCGCAGGGAACACCGGCGCGGTCTCCACCAGGAACTCCCGTGTGGCCGCGCGTGCCCGGGAGATCCGGTCGTCGCACGGGTAGGTCGCGCTCACCGCGATCGGCCGACTCCCACACGTGCCACCCACGCCGCGTTCCTTGGTACCCATCGCATGCCCACCGCCCTACGTCATCCGCACCGGCCGTCTGCCTGTGCGGCGCTCCGTCCTGTCGGCGAGGACTCGACCAGTCGACGTGGCCGCCGACTTGCCCTGCCGTGTCCTGTTTCGCTCTCACTTGCCGGCTACCCGGCGTGGGCGCGGCCGAACATGCCGAATGGTCACGCCCGGGCAGGACCAAAGGCCGGGCCCCGCGAGCGGTCCGCCGGTCGGTGCGGA
>NZ_JBEZFP010000153.1:0-20866 GCF_040649515.1 Streptodolium elevatio | reverse complement strand
TGTCTCTGTCGACCACGCAGCCGACGAACACCGACTGATCCCGGCGCGGTTGCTACGCCGTCCCGTCGGCGCGTGACACCGACACCTGGCCTTCCGGGGCCAGTCTGGTCAAGGCCGCCGCGCTGCCGCCGTTGACGGCGACGGCGAGGCGGTCGGCCGAGTCCAGCACCGCGACCGGCTCGCCGAGCGGCACGTCCGCAAAGGTGCGGCCGAAGGCCACGGTCCACTCGCCGTCGACGGTGCGCACGGTCACCGACCCGCCCGGCGCCGCGCCGATGGCCGCCAACTCGGCCGGGCCCAGCGACGTCTGGACGTTGCCGAAGCGGTCCACGGTCAGCACCTCGCCGTGTGCGGTGTCGTCGACGACGTAGGCGACCGGGTCCGGGAGGCGTACCAGGCCGCCGGGATCGAGCCGGGGGCCGACCCGGTGCGCCGAGGTGCCGGTCGCGAGGTGGGCGGCCACCGGGGCGAAGACGTCCCGGCCGTGGAACGTCGCGGAGACGCGCGGCAGCATCAGATCGCTAGCGGTCAGCTCGTGCGCCGACAGCGCGCCGCCGACCGCGTCCGCCGCCCACATCAGCAGGCCGTTGTCCGGCCCGACCAACAGGTGTTCGGCGGTACGCACGAGCACGCCGCGCCGCGGGGTGCCGACGCCGGGGTCGACCACCGCGACCGTGACACCCGGCGGCAGGTACGGCAGCGTCTGCGCGAGCAGCGCCGCACCCCGGCGGATGTCGCCCGCCGGGACCTCGTGGGTGATGTCCAGCACGCGCGCGCCCGGCGCGATCCGCGCGATGACACCGCGGCACACCGCGACGAAGCCGTCGGCCGTGCCGTAGTCGGTCAGGAACGAGATGTGCGCGTCCATACTCCAACGGTACGGATCGTCCGGCCCTGGCGGACCCGGCCGCGGACGCCCTGCCGACCAACCCGACCGCGGGCGCCGACCCGACTACGGACGCAGCCCGTACACCGTCGCACCCGGCCCGGTCGGGAGCGTCGTGGACGGCGTCCCCGTCGCGGTCTTCGTGGCACTCGGCGTCGCCGACGGGTCGGCCGGCTCGCCCGGCGACACGACCAGGTGGAACCGGCCCTTCGCGGACAGGTTCCCGGAGATCCGGCCCACCGGGAAGTCCTGCTTCCAGCGCTGCCTGCCGGTCTTCGCGTCGATGCCGAACGCGGCGGCGAGCACGCCGTTGCGGCTCGACGCACCCACGCACACCACGCCGTTCGCGACCTGCGGGGTGGTCAGTTCACCCGGCGTGCCGGTCGGGAAGTCCCAGAGGCGCCGACCGTTCTTGAGGTCGAAGGCGTAGACCCGGCCGCTGCCGAGCGGCGGTTCGGGGGCGGTGCCCGGGCTCGCGGTCGGGGTCGCGGACGGCTTGGTGAAGCCCGACTGGAGGTCGGACGGCCACGTCGACACGTAGAGCGTCGTGCCGTCGACGGAGGCGTCCGAGACCATCAGGCCTTCCGGCTTCTCGTCCCAGCGCACGCCGCCGGTCGTGGCGTCGTAGAGCTGGATCCGCGCGTCCACCTTGTCCTTGTTCGACTGGTCGTTGCCGTTGGTGATCACCACGACGGTGGCGGTCGGGACGTCGACGACCAGCCGTCGTGCGTCGCCCGCCGGCAGGTCCGGGACGCGCCAGTCGGTCTCGCCGGTCTCGAGCCACACCGCGGACAGGGAGCGCTCCTCGGCGTAGCTGCTCGACGCCTGCGACGACGGGGCGCGGACGAACACCCGGCCCAGGGCCACCACCGGGGGGCCGAGGTCCTTCTCCTTGGCGGCGGTCCACAGGACCTCGCCGGAGCCGGCCGTGAGGTCCACCTTGTAGAGCATGCCGAAGTCGCCGTAGGAGTCGGCGCTGCCGGAGACGATGGCGGTGTTGCCTTCCACCCAGGGCGTGTTCAGCCACGGGGCGGAGGAGTCGGCGGTGTAGACGGGCACGGGGGCGCCGTCGGGCCCGTCGGCGGCGTCGTACGCGTACACGTAGGTCTTGGCGGGCTCCGACTCCTTGGGCGGCGACGTCACGACGACCACCTTGTCCGTCGCCGCGTGGCCCAACTGGACGCCCATCGAGTCGTGCTCGACCTGCCACACGATCGTGCCGGGCTCCTTGCGCGCGGACTTGTCCTTTTCCGTGCCGAGCGAGATCCCGTAGATCGTGCTGTGGTACTTGCTGGGCGCCGAGCTGTCGCCGACCTCGGCCCAGCAGTTGACGAACACCCGGTCCTCGGTCACCACCGGGCGGTTGACGTTCGGGGCGGCGGTGCTGCGCGTCCACAGCTGCTTGCCCGAGTCGACGTCGATGCACACGACCAGCCCGGCGGTCTGCGAGCCCTGCGACTTCGCGCCGGACCCCGCGATCACCAGGTATTTGCCGGAAACGACCGCGAACGCCTGGGCGGTGGGCCCTACCGGGGTGTTCCACGCGACCCGCGCGGAGTCGTCCGAGCGGGTCAGCAGCCAGCCGGTCGTCCCGCCGACCGCGGCCACCCCGGCGGCCGCGCCGCCGATCAGGAACGAGCGGCGGCTGAGCCCGCGCGTGCGCCCGCTCGGCGCGGCGGCCGGCGCCGCCGCGGGGGCGGGGCTGGTGCCGGGGTCGGTGCGGGGGCCGGTGTCGTGCGCGATCTCGAAGACGTTGGTCGCGGCCATCGTCGCCGCGGGCGGCCGGGGCGGCGGCAGCTGAGCGGTCGGCGCGTTCGGCGCCGGGGCCGGCGGGGGCGCGTGGAGGACGTCGGTGACGCCCTCGGCGCCGTTGTGCGCGCGGGTCGGCGGCAGTTCGGCGTTGTCCGTGCCGAACGCCGCGGGGAGCGCCGGTACGGACGGCAGCGAGTCGGTGGGGTCCGCGTTGTGACGGCGCATCAGCTCAGCGGCCAGGGCGGGCGGCAGCCAGGCGCCCGCCACGGCGGCCTCCGCGTCGTCCAGGCCGCCGACCGTGCGCAGCAGGATGTCGTCGAGCGTGGGGCGGGCCGCGGGGTCCTTCGCGAGGCATTCGGCGACCAGGCCGCGCAGGCTCTCCGGGACCTCGTCGAGCTTGGGCTCGCCGTGGATGATCTGGAACAGCAGTTGCATCGCGTTCTGCGGGGTGGACCCGAAGGGGGTGCGTCCGGTCGCCGCGTACACCAGCACGCCGCCGAGCGCGAAGATGTCGGTGCGCTGGTCGACCTCCTCGCCGGCCGCCTGCTCGGGGGACATGTAGCCGGGCGAGCCGATCGCGCCGCCGGGCGACGTCAGCCCGTGGGTCGCGAAGTCGAGGGCGCGCGAGATGCCGAAGTCGATCACGCGGGGCCGGTCGCGCCCCAGGATGACGTTGGACGGCTTGAGGTCGCGGTGCACCAGGTCGGCCCGGTGGATGGCCATCAGGGCCTCCACGAGCTGCGCGCCGAGCACCCGTACCGCGCGCTCGGGCAGCGGACCGTACGTCGCTATGGCCTCGGACAGGGGTATGCCCGTCAGGTACTCGGTGGCGAACCACGGCGGGTCGGAGTCCGCGTCGGCCGCCGCGATCGGCGCCGTCCACGCGCTGTCCACGCGCCGGGCGGCCGCCACCTCGCGCCGGAACCGGTCCCGGAAGCCGGGGTCGAACGCGTACTCCGGACGTACGGTCTTGACCGCGGCCCGCAGCCCCGACGGGGACACGCCGAGGAAGACCTCGCCCATGCCGCCCTCGCCGAGCCTGCCGCGCAGCCGGTACGGACCGAGCGTGCGCGGATCCTCCGGGCGCAGCGCCTCCATGACCACCCATCCCCGCTTCGACAGCACCCTCCGGCGCGGACCGCGCGCCGGAGATCGACCGCCAGCGTAGTGGCCGCCGGTCCCGGCGGCAGCGGCACACCGTGCTCGGCGGCCACTCTGGGGGGCTTCCCTCGACCACCGAGGGGGTGGTGCGGACGGTCGCGCGGACCGTCCGGAGTTCACTCAGTCGCTTGTCTGATCCGCGGGGGTGTCGTCGGAGGCCAGGAAAGGCCCGGACTGCGCGTGCCGCCGCGCGGGTTCGCGGCCGGGCGGCTGGCTGAGCCGCTCCAGCGGCACCGGGCGCGGGATCGGGCGGCTGGCCGGCCTGTCCTTCGTGACCACGACCTCCTCCTCGTCGTGCATCAGCTTCAGCGAATCCCCCTCGCGCAGCGAGTACGTCGCCTCGGCGCGGGTGATCTCGGTGTGCAGCACCAGCTCGCCGCGCAGGCGCATGGAGAACGCCACCCGGGTCAGCCCGGACGGCAGGCGCGGCCGGAAGACCAGGTGGTCGTCGTGGTCGCGCAGCCCGCCGAAGCCCGCGACCAGCGCCATGCAGGCACCGGCCAGCGACGCCATGTGCAGGCCGTCGCGCGTGTTGCCGCCCAAGTCGTGCAGGTCCATCAGGGCGGCTTCGGCGAGGTAGTCGTACGCGAGATCCAGGTGGCCCACCTCGGCCGCCATCACCGCCTGCGTGCACGCCGACAGCGACGAGTCCCGGACCGTCAGGCGCTCGTAGTACGCGAAGTTGCGGGCCTTCTCCTCGGCGGTGAACGCGTCGCCGCGCACCTGCATCGCGAGCACCAGGTCCGCCTGCTTCACGACCTGCTTCCGATACAGGTCGTAGTACGGGTAGTGCAGCAGGAGCGGGTACTTCTCGGCAGGCGTGTTGTCGAAGTCCCACATCTCGTGGTTCGTGAAGCCGTCGGCCTGCGGGTGCACGCCGAGCTTCTCGTCGTACGGGACGTACATCGACGCGGCGGCGTCCCGCCACTGCGCCATCTCCTCGGTGTCCACGCCGAGCGCCGCGGCCTGGTGCAGGTGCCGTGTCGCCGCGTCGGCCGCCGCGCGCAGGTTCGCCTGGGCCATGAGGTTCGTGTAGACGTTGTTGTCCGCGATCGAGCTGTACTCGTCGGGGCCGGTCACGCCGTCGATGCGGAATTGGCCCTCGGCGTCGTGGTGCCCCAGCGAGCGCCACATGCGCGCCGTCTCGACCAGGATCTCCATGCCGTAGTCCCGCTCGAAGCCCGTGTCGCCGGTGGCCCGCACATAGCGCTCGACCGCCCTGGCGATGTCCGCGCCGATGTGGAACGCGGCCGTGCCGGCGGGCCAGTAGCCCGAGCACTCCTCGCCGCGGATCGTCCGCCATGGGAACACCGCGCCCGCCAGGCCGAGTTGGGCGGCCCGCTCGCGGGCCAGCGGCAGCGTCGAGTGCCGCCAGCGCAGGGCCTGGGCCACCGCGTTCGGCAGGCAGTACGTGAGCACGGGCAGGACGAACGTCTCGGTGTCCCAGAAGCAGTGCCCGTCGTACCCGGGGCCGGTCAGCCCCTTGGCCGGGATCGCCCGCTCCTCCGTGCGCGCACCCGCCTGGAGCACGTGGAACAGCGCGAACCGCACCGCCTGCTGCAACTCGATGTCGCCGTCGACCTCGATGTCCGACCGCTTCCAGAAGTCCGAGAGGTAGTCCTTCTGCTCGGCGACCAGGCCGTCCCATCCGGTGTAGCGGGCCGCGGTCAGGGCCGCGGCGACCTGGTCGCGGACGGCCGGCAGCGAGCGGGCGGCGGACCAGCCGTACGCCAGGAACTTGACGATCCGCAGCTTCTGACCCTGCTTGAGGACCGTCGTGACGCTGTAGCGCGCCTGGTCCTCCTCGGTCTCCGTCTCGGTCTGGTGCGGCCCCTCGCACTCGACGATGTGGTCCATCGTCGCGGCGACGCGCAAGCCGCTGAACCGGGTCTGGTGCACCAGCACCGCCTTGCCGCCCTGGTGCGAGTGCTGCTCGGCGACGAGCGGCGCCTCCAGGACGGCGGCCGCGCGCGGGTCGCCGTTGGCGGACGGCAGCTGCTCGTTGGCGACCAGTTCGGACTGCACCACGATGCGGGCGGGCCCGTCCATCGGCTCGACCTCGTAGGCGATCGCCGCGACGGCCCGCTGCGTGAGCGAGACCAGGCGGGTCGAGGTGACGCGCACGGTACGCCCGGCGGGGGAGGTCCACACCGCCCGGCGCTTGAGCAGCCCGTCGCGGAAGTCCAGGCGCCGCTGGTGCTCCTTGAGGTCGCCGTAGCGCAGGTCGAACGGCTCGTCGTCGACCAGCAGCCGGATGATCTTGCCGTTGGTGATGTTGATGACGCTCTGCCCGGACTCCGGCTGGCCGTAGGCCGTTTCGGCGTACGGCAGCGGGCGCAGCTCGAACACCCCGTTGAGATAGGTGCCCGGCAGCCCGTGCGGCTCCCCCTCGTCGAGGTTCGCCCGCATGCCCACGTGTCCGTTGGACAGCGCGAAGACCGACTCCGCCCGAGCCAGGACGTCGAGGTCGAGGGACTGCTCGGTGAGCCCCCAGGGCTCGATGGTGTACGCGTCGTGCGCCGTCATGCCGTGTCTCGCTCCTCGTGCGCTCGGTCCGGCCCGGCCGCCGCCGACTCGTCCATCAGCTGCGCCAGATCGGTGACGACCTGGTCTGCGCCGTGCCGCAGCAGGGCCTCCGTCTGACCGACCCTGTCCACGCCGACAACGCACCCGAAGCCTCCGGCGTGCCCGGCGGCGACGCCGGCGAGGGCGTCCTCGAACACCGCGGCGCTCTCCGGCGGGTACCCGAGCTTGCGCGCGGCGGCCACGAAGGTGTCGGGGGCGGGCTTGCCCGGCAGGCCCTCGTCGTGCGCCACGATGCCGTCCACGATCACCTCGAACAGGCCGTCGTACCCGGCCACGTGCAGGACGTCGCGGCAGTTGGCGCTGGAGGAGACGACCGCGCGGGGCACGTCGAGTTCGGCGAGCTTGCGGACGTACGCGAGGGAGCCCTCGTACGCGTCGACGCCCTGCTCCTTGATCATCCGCAGCACGGTCAGGTTCTTGAGATTGCTCAGGCCCTGCACCGAGCGGCTGCCGGGGGCGTCGTCCGGGTCGCCCTCGGGCAGGTCGATCCCGCGGGACTCCAGGAACGCGCGCGTGCCGTCGAGGCGCGGTCTGCCGTCGACGTACGTGTCGTAGTCCGCGCCGGCGTCGAACGGCACGAAGGGCTTCCCGTCGCGGTCCGCCTCCTCGCGCAGGAAGGAGTCGAACATGTCCTTCCAGGCGGCGGCGTGCACCTTCGCCGTCTGCGTCAGCACGCCGTCGAGGTCGAACAGAAACGCGTGAATGGATTCCGGCAGTCCCAGCATGCGCCCACTTCTACCCGTCTCCGTGGCGATCATCCCCGTTCCGGATCATCTCGGCGGCTTCGGGATACCCGCTACGTTGGTCCCCTGCCTCGGGGAAGGGGATGGTCGGCATGGCGGTCGTGGAGGTCACACTGTCGCTTCCGGGCGATCTTGTGGCCGCGGTGGGCGAGGCGTCCGGCGGGGACATCTCCGCCTATGTCGTGAAAGCGCTGCGCTCGGCGCTCCTGATGGACGCGATGCGCGAGGTCGCCGACGCGGGGCATCCCGCTCCCCCGCCGGACGACGTGCTGCACGCGGCCGAGACGGATCTGCGATGAGGCGGGGGCAGGTCTGGCGGATTCCCACCGTCGGCCGGGAACGCACCGTGCTGGTCGTGGGGGCCGACGAGGTCACCGCGCTGTACGGCCAGGCGTTGTGCGTCGTGGTGCACGAACCGGGGGCCTTCCCGGAGTCGCTCGTCACCGTGCCGCTCACGGAGCCTGTGCAGGGCGTCGTGGGGGTGCCGGACGTCGCGGGCTTCCGGCAGGCGCGATTCGACCACGGCAAGCTGCTCGGACGGGTGGACACGGACACGATGGAGCGCGTCGAGATCGCGCTGCGGGCGATCCTGGAGCTGTGAGCCCGCGGAGCCTGCGGATCCCGAGCGACCTGGGGAGCCCGGGAGTTCGGGGCGCTTGCGGGCGCGACGGGGATGTCAGGCCGCGGGTGCGGCCGCCACGACCGTGAGCAGGTGGCGTACCGCCTCGGCCATGGCCTCGCGCGCCTCGGTCAGGTACGGGCGCGGGTCGGTCCGCCCGGGGTGCCGCGCCAAGTGGCCGCGTATCGCGCCGCTGTAGGCGATGTTGAGGGCCGTGCCTATGTTGACCTTCGTCATGCCGTGCGCCGTCGCGGCCCGCAGTTCGTCGTCCGGCACCCCCGACGACCCGTGCAGCACCAGTGGTACGCCGACCGCCGCCCGCAGCTCCGCGATCAGCCCGTGGTCGAGCCGGGCGGTGCGCGTCGTCATCGCGTGGCTGCTGCCCACCGCCACGGCGAGGGCGTCGACGCCGGTCGCGGCGATGTAGGCGGCGGCTTCATCCGGTCGGGTGCGTGCGCCGGGCGCGTGCGCGTCGAGCGCCGGTTCACCCGCTTTGCCGCCCACTTCGCCGAGTTCCGCTTCGAGCCACAGGCCGCGGGCGTGGGCCCAGTCGGCGGCCGCGCGGGTGGCCGCGAGGTTGTCGGCGTACGGCAGCTTGGACGCGTCGAACATCACCGAGCTGACCGCCGTCCCCTCGACCGCGTGCAGCAGCGCCTCGGACACCACGTGGTCCAGGTGCAGTCCGACCGGGACCGCGGCCTCCTCGGCCAGCGCGGCGCAGCCCGCCGCGAGGGGCCGCAGCCGCCCGCCGTGGAACCGTACGGCGTTCTCGCTGACCGCGAGGATCACCGGCAGTCCGGCCGCCTCCGCGCCCGCGACGACGGCCTCGGCGTGCTCCAGGGTGATCGCGTTGAACGCGCCCGCGCCGCGTCCGTCCCGGCGGGCCGACGCGACGATGTCACCGGTGGGGGTGAGTGGCATGCGCGGTGTCTCCGATCGTCCGGTCCGGGGGCGGTTCGACGGCCCCGACGATGACGTGCGCGCGGGCCGTGACGTAGGTCGTGCGGTCGATGTCGCCGGCTTCCGGCGACGCCACGGCCGACGCGGACCATGCGACCGCCTCGGCGAGCCGGTCGGGCCACGGACGTCCGCCCAGGAGCCCGGTGATCAGTGCCGCCACGCCGGCGTCGCCGGCTCCCGTCGGGTTGCCGGTGATGGCGTACGGCAGCCGGGCCCGCCACCAGCCTCCTCCGGTCGCGGCGAGCAGGCCCTGCGGGCCGAGGGACGCCACGACGGCGTCGCCGCCCGCCTCGCGCAGCCGGGCGGCCAGTGCGGCCACCGCGCGCGGCGGGTCGGATTCGCCGGTGGCTTCCCGCAGTTCGTCGGCGTTGGGCTTCACGATGTCGGGCCCCGCCGCGACACCCGCGTGGAAGGCCGGACCGGAGGTGTCGAGCAGTACCGGGACGCCCGCGTCACGGGCCAGGGCTATCAGGGTGGCGTACGTGTCGTCGGGCAGGCCGGGCGGGAGGCTTCCGCACAGGGCGACGGCCCGTGCGCCGGGCAGGAGTTCGCGGTAGGTGCGGACGACGCCCGCCCATTCGTCCGCGGTCACCCGAGGGCCCGCCTCGTTGAACACCGTCGCCTCGCCGGCCGCGTCCACGACGGTCGTGGTGCGCCGGGTCTCGCCGGCCACGCCGACGGCGGCGTCCCGCAGCCCGGCCGAGGCCAGGTCCTCACGGACCGCGTCGCCGGTGCGCCCGCCGAGCGGGCCGAGCACGGTCGCGGATATGCCGAGCGCGGCCAGCACCCGCGCCACGTTGACGCCCTTGCCGCCGGCGCGCGCCGCGACCCGGCCGACCCGGTTGCTGCCGTTCCAGACCACTTCGTCGAGGTGGTAGGTGACGTCGAGTGCCGGATTGGGCGTGACGGTGAGGATCATCGCGCCGTCACGCACCCGGCTGTCCGGGCCCGCCCGCCGGAGCGTCCCCCACCCAACTGCCGCCCCACAGCACGCCGGTGACGCGCAGGTCGGCGTCGAGCACCACGAGGTCGGCCCGCTTGCCCACCTCGACGGACCCGGTGCGGTCGGCAAGTCCGAGGGCACGCGCGGGGGTCGTGGACAGCGCGCGTACGGCGTCGGTCATCGGCAGGCGGTTCTCGCGTACCGCGGTACGCAGCGCGCGGTCCAGGGTCAGCGTGCTCCCGGCGATCGAGTCGCCGTCCACCAGGCGCGCTATCCCGCCCTCGACGCGGGTCGTCATCGGGCCGAGCGGGTACGTGCCGTCCGGCATCCCCGCCGCGCTCATCGCGTCGGTGATGA
Source organism: Streptodolium elevatio (assembly GCF_040649515.1). GTDB lineage: Bacteria > Actinomycetota > Actinomycetes > Streptomycetales > Streptomycetaceae > Yinghuangia > Yinghuangia elevatio. The sequence continues at coordinate 10,859 of NZ_JBEZFP010000153.1, read as the reverse complement.
ACGCGACGCGCGACGAACCGGCCGCCTGGAAGGCCAGGTTGACGATACCGGGATGCAGGTGCACGCCGTCGTTGATCAGCTCCACGACGACGTCGCTGTCCTGGAGCAGCGCGGTGACCGGGCCCGGTTCGCGGTGGTGCACGCTCCGCATCGCGTTGAACAGGTGCGTGGCGACCGACGCCCCGGCGGCGAGCGCGGCCAGCGTCTCGCGGTGCGTGCCGTCGGTGTGCCCGACCGCCGCGAGCACACCCGCGTCCACGAGTCGGCGCACCAGGTCCACGCCGCCGTCGAGTTCGGGGGCGAGTGTCAGCATGCGGACGGTGCCGCGCCCGGCCTTGAGCAGGGCGTCGACCTCGGCCCGGTCGGGGTCGCGCAGCAGCTCCGGGTCGTGTGCCCCGCAGCGCGCCCGGCTGAGATACGGGCCCTCCAGGTGCAGGCCGGCCAGCACACCGTCCTCCACCAGCCCCGCCAACTGCGACACCGCGCGCATCAGTTCGTCATGCGGCGCGGTCACCAGCGACGCCATCGTGGTGGTGGTGCCGTGCGCGCGGTGGAAGGCCGCGACGCGCAGGGCCTGTTCGGGGTCGCCCGACATGTACGACGCGCCGCTGCCGCCGTGCACGTGCATGTCGACGAAGCCGGGGACCAGCCAGTGCCCGGTGAGGTCGACCGCGTCGTCCGGGACGCGGTCGGGGCGTTCGGCGTCCGCGGCGGGCGGCGTTCCGACAGCGGTGATCACCCCGTCGGCGAAGGCGACTTCGCCCCGGTCGAGGATGCCGTCGGGGAGCACGACCCGGGCGCCGGTCAGCCGGGTCACGCGCGTCACCGGGCCACCCCGACGGCGTCCCAGGCCAGCAGCGCCGCACCGTGGCATCCCGCGTCGTCGCCGAGCGCGGCGGCCTCGATGCGCGGGACGTGCTGCACGGTCGCGCGTTCGACCATCGCCGCGCGCAGCGGCGCGATCAGGGTCTCGCCGGCCCGGGACAGGCCGCCGCCGATCACGATCAGGCGGGTGTCGAGCAGGGCCAGGGCGATGAGCAGGCCGTCGGCGAGCACCGCGACGGCCTCGTGCCACACCTGGGCCGCGACCGGGTCGCCCGCGCCGACGCGGGCCACCACCTCGGCGGCGGTGGCGTGCGCGCCCGGTACCGCCTCGGCATAGCGGCGGGCCACGGCCGGGCCGGACATCTCCGCCTCCAGGCAGCCGCGCGCGCCGCAGCCGCAGGGCGCGCCGCCGGGGCGGACCACGATGTGGCCGATCTCGCCGGCGCGGCCCTGGGCGCCCGCGTAGGGCTTGCCGTCGACGACGAAGGCCCCGGCGACTCCCGTGCCGAGCGGCAGGAACAGGAAGTTGTCGCTGCCGCGCGCCGCGCCGATGCGGCCTTCCGCGAGGCCGCCCGCGCGTACGTCGTGGTCGAACGCCACCGGCAGGCCGAGGCGTTCGGCGACCAGTGCGCGCAACGGCAGGTCGCGCCAGCGCAGGTTGGCCGACCAGACCGCGACGCCGGACCGCGCGTCGACGATGCCGGGGACAACGACGCCCGCGGCCCGCGGGGCCAGGCCGAGCCGTACGGCCGTCGCGCGCAGGTCGTCGGCGAATCCGACGATGCGCCCGGTGACGGCTTCGGCGCCGCCCTCGCGTCCGGTCGGGCGGCGTTCGGTGTGCAGGAAGGTGCCGTCGGCGCCGACCAGGCCGCCCTTGATGACGGTGCCGCCGACGTCGAGGGCGACGACACACGCGGGCGCCGGCCCGGCGCCGCCGTCCGGTACCGGACCGTGCGGCGGCGCGGGGTCCTGCGCCAGTTGCATCTGCTCGCCTTGCGGATTCACGTTCTACTCCTGCTCAAGCACGACCGACCGCGTCAGGTGGCGCGGGTGGTCCGGGTCGAGGCCGCGGGCGTACGCGACGGCCGCCGCGAGGCGCTGTACGCGCACGAGTTCGGCCATCGGGTCGGCGCTTGTGGCGACCAGTCGTCCGCCGGTGGCCGCGACGTCGTCGGTCAGGCCGTCGGGGACCGGGCCGAGCACCCACGTCACCCGACCGGGGGCCGCGATGCTGATGGGCCCGTGCCGATACTCCATGGCCGGGTAGCTCTCCGTCCACGCACCGGCGGCCTCGCGCATCTTGAGCGCGGCCTCGGCGGCGAGCCCGACCGTCCAGCCGGTGCCCAGGAAGGTGAACTGCTCGGCGGCGACCAGCGGTTCGGGCAGCGGGTCGACGGCGGCCAGGGCGGCGTCGCGGATCGCGGTGTCGAGGTCCTCGCCGAGGTGCGCGCGCAGCATGGCGAGGGTCGTGGTGGCGAAGCGGGTCTGGACGACGGAGGTCTCGTCCGCGAAGTCGAGCATCACGGTCTCGTCGGCGGCGGCGACCACGGGGCTGCCGGGGGTGCCGGTGACGGCGGTGCACGCGACGGTGCCGCGCAGGGCGGCGAGCAGGCCGAGCACTTCGGTGGTGGTGCCGGAGCGGGTCAGGGCGAGCACCCGGTCGTACGCGCGCCCGGCCGGGAACTCGGAGGCGGCGAACGCGTCCGTCCAGCCGTGGCCCGCCTGCTCGCGGAGTGCGGCGTACGCCTGGGCGACGAACCACGAGGTGCCGCAGCCGACGACCGCGACGCGTTCGCCGGGACGGGGGAGCCCCGCGACGGGGTCCTGCTTGTCGGTGGCGAGTGCCGCCGCGCGTGCCCACAGCTCCGGTTGGGACGCGATCTCGGTGAGCGTGTGTCCCGCACCGACGGCAGGGCCGTCCGTGCCGTGGCTCGGCGTCATGGGCGCTGCCTCCCGGGGGCGGATCGAGCCCCGTGGTGCTCGAATGTGCTCATTGAATAGCAGTTGAAAGCATAAAACTGCAAGAACGCCATACAGTGTGCTGTACGGAGGGCGCAGGTCGGCGGGCCCGCCGTGCCCACCGCGCGGCGCACGCGGGAGGATGAGTCCCGACACTGGGAGGTCTTGGGTGAGCCGGTACGAGCGGTGGGGCGCGCTCCTGGAGCTGCTGGCCAAGGAGGGGCGCCTGGAGGTCGAGGAGGCCGCCGACGCGCTCGACGTCTCCGCCGCGACCATCCGGCGCGACCTCGACCAACTCGCGCAGCAGCAGATGCTCACGCGCACCCGCGGCGGCGCGGTGGCGCACTCGGTCTCCTACGACCTCCCGCTGCGCTACAAGACCGCCCGGCGCGCGCCCGAGAAGCAGCGCATCGCGGTGGCCGCGGCGGGGCTCGTCCAGCCGGGCCAGACGGTCGGCCTCAACGGCGGCACGACGATGACCGAGGTGGCCAGGGCCCTGGTGACGCGCGCCGACCTGCACGCCGACGGCGACGCGACGTCGCTGACCGTGGTGACGAACGCGCTGAACATCGCGGGGGAGTTGGCGGTGCGCAGGCACGTCAAGATCGTGGTGACCGGCGGGGTGGCCCGGCCCCAGTCGTACGAGCTGATCGGGCCGCTGGCCACCGGCATCCTGCGCGAGGTGGCCTTGGACGTCGCGATGCTCGGGGTGGACGCGGTCGACGTCGAGCACGGCGCGAGCGCCCACCACGAGGGCGAGGCGAGCATCAACCAGCTCATGGCGGCCGGCGCGGAGCGGGTCATCGTGGCGGCGGACTCGTCGAAGCTGGGCCGCCGGGCGTTCGCCCGCATCTGCCCGGTGGACGCGATCGACATCCTCGTCACCGATGCCGCCGCGCCGGACGCGGTGGTGGACCGCTTCACCGAGGCCGGCGTACGCGTCGTCCGCGTCTGACCCGGTTTCGGGGCGTCCTCCCGGCTCTTCCGGGTGACGGCATCACTTAATCGTTATCGATCGACAACTCGCGGGTTTGTCAGATTACTTCGCGAAGGTCGGCAATTGTCGTGCGCTTTTTCCCCGTGCTGAAACGTGTCTCCTCGGGAAGGGCGGAATTGGTGTAGACCTTTTGCCGCCAGGGGTGTTGACTGCATACCAGCGGAGTCCCAAGATGCTCGTCACTGCTTGAAAGTTTGCGGGACAGGCAGTTTGCGAACACATATGAGCAAGGGCAAGCAGGCGGCTCCGCTTGTGCCGGAGCCGACGGCGACCAGTCGTGATCTCCGGTGAAAAGGTGGTTTCAGGGTGAAGCGTCACCTGATGGCAGCGGCTGCAATTGGACTCTCCGCGTCGTTGATGCTGACCGCGTGCGGTTCCGACGACGACAAGGACGACTCGTCCGACAACGGCGCACAGGGCGGCTCGGGCGCGCCGAAGGACGCCACGCTCAAGCTGGCCGTCGCCGACTACGGCTCGGGTGACGGCAGCACCAAGGCGTACTGGGACGGCGTGATCAAGAACTTCAACGCCAAATACCCCGGGATCAAGGTCGACCTCGAAGTCATCAGCTGGGATGACATCGACAAGAAGGTCGCCACGATGATCCAGAACAAGCAGCTCCCGGACATCCTGCAGACCGGCGGTTATGCCGACAAGGTCGCCGACGACCTTCTCTACCCGGTCAAGGACGTCATGTCGGACGCCACGCGCGCCGACCTCATCGAGTCCTTCCTGCCCTCGTCGTCGGTCGGCAGCGAGCAGTTCGGCATTCCGTTCACGTCGAGCGCGCGGCAGATGTTCTACAACAAGGACCTGTTCGCCAAGGCCGGTATTGCCGAGCCGCCCAAGACCTGGGACGAGCTGAAGGCCGTGGCCGAGAAGCTCAAGGCCGCGGGCGTGGCCACGCCGTACGGCCTGCCGATGGGCTCGGAGGAACCGCAGGGCGAGTTCATGAACTGGTTCCTCGGCAACGGCGGCGCGTACAAGACCGGCGACAAGTACACGATCAACAGCCAGGCCAACGTCGACACGCTCAACTGGATCAACGACAACCTCGTCAAGCCCGGCCTGACCGAGCCCAACCCCGGCACCAAGAAGCGCGCCGAGATCTGGACCGACTTCTACGGCGGCAGCGCCGGCATGGTCAACGGCCACCCGACGATGCTTCCGCAGCTCAAGAACAAGTACCCGAACATCAACTTCGGTACGGCACCGATCCCCGGCAAGTCCGGGCCGCTCACCGAGACGCTGGGCGTCGCGGACTACGTGATGGCGTTCAAGCAGAACGGCCACAAGGACCAGATCAAGGCGTTCCTCGATGTCGCGTACAACACCGAGAACCAGCTGAAGTTCCAGCAGGACAACTCGTTCGTCCCGGTGACCAAGTCGGTCATGACCAAGATGGCCGCGGACCCGGCGAACGAGAAGCTCAAGCCCTTCATCGAGATGATGCCGAACGCCAAGTTCTACCCGGTCAACGACACCGCGTGGGACGTCATCTCGCCGAAGATCAAGACCGAGCTGGGGGCCGCGGTCGGCGGCAAGTCGCCCAAGGAGGTCCTCGACCAGCTCCAGAAGGCGGCCGAGGAAGCGGTCAAGATGCAGCAGTGACGACCGCGGCCGGGCGGCCTCCGGGAACGGAGCCGCCCGGCCCGCCGCGACACCGCCCGGGGCGGCCGCCGCCGCCCCGACTCCCGCCAGGCCCGACCGGTGCCGTCCGGACGTCCACCCGCGTCCGGGCGGCACCCGCCGGCGCCCGAACGACCCCTCGCGAGAGGGAGGAGCGAAATCGTGCGCGCGTCACCATCGCCGGCCCCCTCGCCGGAGAGCCCGAAACCGACGGGTCCGACGTCGGGGAGCCCGACGTCGGGAAGCCACACACCGGACCGTCCGTCGCCGGGCGGACCGCCCGCCGGGGGGCCGCCCAAGGGGCGTACCGCGAAAGGCGGTTCGCCGAAGGGCCGGCGCGGCCGCAGTCCCTGGCGGCGCTTCGAGCCGCTGCTGTGGCTCGGCCCGGCCATCCTGCTGATCGCCCTCGTCGTGCTGTGGCCGGTCGTCGAGATGGTGCGCAGCTCGTTCCTGCGCATCCGCAGAACCGGCGTCGTGAAGGGCTCCAACGGCTTCGACAACTACCAGAAGCTGTTCGACGAACCCGACTTCGGGCACGTCCTGCGCAACACGCTGGTGTGGGTCGTCTTCGTCGTGGCCATCACGCTGGTGCTCTCGCTGGGCCTCGCGCAGCTCTTCAACCAGCAGTTCCCCGGCCGCCGGGCGGCCCGCTGGGCGCTCATCATCCCCTGGGCCGCGTCGGTGTTCATGACCGCCGTGGTGTTCCGCTGGATGCTGCACCACAGCCGGGGCGTCATCAACACGCTGCTGGTCGACCTGCACGTCATCGACAAGGGCGAGGACTGGCTCGGCAAACCGGAGACCGCGTTCCCCTGGATGATCGCGGTCGCGGTGTTCGTGTCGCTGCCGTTCACCACCTACACCCTGCTCGCCGGACTGCAGACGATCCCCGCCGACGTGTACGAGGCGGCCCGCATGGACGGCGCGTCCAAGTGGCGCACCTACCTCAGCGTGACCCTGCCGCTGCTGCGCCCCGCGATCCTCGTCGCCGTCGTCATCAACCTCATCAACGTCTTCAACTCGTTCCCCATCATCTGGGCGATGACCGGCGGCGGACCGGGCTACCAGACGGACACCACGACGACGTTCATGTACAAGCTCAAGTCCACCGACATCGGCGAGAGCGCGGCGATGTCCGTCGTGAACTTCGGGCTGATCATCGTGCTCGTGCTGGTCTACCTGCGGGTGAGCCGGTGGAACAAGGAGACGGACTGACATGGCCGACCCGACCGCCGAGACGGTGGCAGACAAGGTGGCCGACGCCGGGACCCGGGCCACGGCCGCGGACGCGACCGGCGGCGCGACGGGAGGCGGTGCGGGCGCACTGGCCCTGCCCGCGCCGCGCCGCCGCCCCACCGGCACCGGGCGCAAGCTCGCGATCGGCGCGACCGCGTGGGTCGTCGCCATCCTGTTCGTGCTGCCGTACCTGGAAATGTTCGTCACCGCGCTGCGCCCCGCCGACCAGCTGACCGAGGACAGCTACCTGCCCTCGGAGTTCCAGTGGTCGAACTTCGTCGACGTATGGAAGGACTCGACGCTCGGCGACAACCTCAAGGTCTCGCTGATCGTGTGCGCGCTGTCGACCCTGCTGGTCGTCGTCGTCGCGCTGCCCGCGGCGTACTACACCGCGCGGCGCCGCTTCCGGGGCCGCGGGCTGTTCCTCCTGCTGGTGCTGGTCACCCAGATGTTCCAGCCGACGTCGCTGCTGGTCGGCCTGTACCGGGAGTTCTTCATCTTCGACCTGCTCGACTCCATGTGGGCGCTGGTCCTGGTGAACGGCGCGTTCAACCTCGCGTTCTCGGTGTGGATCCTGACCGCGTACTTCAGCTCGATCCCGGTCGAACTGGAGGAGGCCGCGATGATCGACGGCGCGTCGCGGCTCGGCGCGCTGCGCCGCGTCACGCTGCCGCTGGCGATGCCGGGGATCGTGACCGCGGTGATCTTCACCTTCATCGCGGCGTGGAGCGAGTTCGTGGTCGCGCTGACCCTCATCACGACCCCGGAGAAGCAGCCGCTGACGGTCGGCATCAACAACTTCCTCGGCGTCTACGAGGTGCAGTGGCAGTACCTGTTCGCCGGGTCGGTGATCGCGATCGTGCCGGTGGTGGTGCTGTTCGCCTTCATCGAGAAGCACGTGGTGTCGGGCCTGACCGCGGGCTCGATCAAGTAGCCCGCCCGACGGCCCGCCCGACGAGGGCTCCGATCCCGGGACCGAAAAGGCCGGGCAGGGCGCGCCCCCGAAGCGCCCTGCCCGGCCTTTTCCCGCTGTGCTGACGGCCGTGTATGCCGACGGCCCGGGCGCCGACCCGCCGGGTCCGCGGCCGGGTCTCGTTTCAGTACTGGATGACGTACGCCTTGCGCAGCGTCTCGTGGACGGTCCAGCGGGTCTTCGCGCCCTCTTCCAGGACGCACGCGTCGCCGGGGCCGACCTCGACCGTCTCGCCGCCCTCGACCTCGATGGTGGCGCGACCGCTGACCACCACGAACATCTCGTTGGCCTCGGTGTCGGTCACCACGCCGGGCGTGATCTGCCACAGACCGCGGATGATCTTCCCGTCCTCGGACTCCCACAGCACCTTGCCGGAGACCTCGGGCGAACCGGAGACGATCTGCGACGGGTCGAGCGGGTCCGGTTCGAGCTCGGCGTCGGGGATGTGAACGGCAAAAGTCGACATGGGCGGAGCTTAGTGCCCGAATGGTCCGGCTCCGCCCACCGGGGAGGGGGTTCGACGGGAGGTCGGCGGGGGTGCGGTTCGGGTCAGAGGCGGGCGCTCCGGCGGAGCGTACCGTGCCCGGCGGCTCAGTCGGGTGAATCGGGTGGTTTTCCGGCCCGGGCCGTGGTGGCGGTGCAGGGTGACGTCGGTGGCGGCGGGCACAATGACGGGCACGGGCCGAGAGCCCGCGCAGGACGCACGGCGACGGAGGAGCGGGCGAGGCGATGAGCGAGCGGGACACGGACAGGTACGAGGCGACCGCGCGGATACCCGGACTCGACGACCTCGCGGTCCTCCCGCAGCAGGCCCCCGAGTCCGACCACACCGCCGCGCAGGTCCCCGGCACCGGCACGAACATCCCTGGTGCGAACGGACCCGGCGCCGACGGGGAGGGCGGCCTCACGGCGCGCGACGTCGAGATCCTCGACTTCGAGCGCCAGTGGTGGCGGCATGCCGGGGCCAAGGAGCGGGCGGTACGCGACCGTTTCGGCTGCTCGCCGACCCGGTACTACCAGGCGCTGAACGCCCTGCTGGACCGCCCCGAGGCGCTGGAGCACGACCCGATGCTGGTCCAGCGCCTGCGTAGGCTGCGCGCCGCACGCCAGACGGCCAGGTCCGCGACGACGGTCCGGCGACACCGGCCCTGAGGGCAGGCACGTCGGCCCGTCGCGGCCGAGCCCGTCATGGAGCCGACCGAACGGAGTTCCGTGACGGGCCGAGCCGGGTGGCGTTCCGCGGATCGCCCCCGGACTGCCCTCCCGCAACCCACCTCTGACCCCGCCCGTTGTTTGGGTAGGGGGCCGACGAAAACCGTTATTACCACCGCGTGTTCGCACCAGCCTGCGATTTCGGCGGCCGGCGAGCCTGCGGCCTACTGACGGACCGGGCGGTGGCCCGCGTCCGAACATCTGTGTCCGCCTGCCTGCCCGCGATGCCGTCGCTGTCCCGCCCGTCCCTGGACCGCCGGAGTGAACGCCGATGTCCCTCAGCCGTTTCCGCCGCCCGCGACACCCCCGTGATCTCACCGACACCGGCGACACCTTCGAGGGCTTCGGCCGCGGCCCCGGCGTGTGGCGGCGGCCCGACCACCTCGACGAACCGGACGCCGACGCGGTCCTGGACCCGCTGGACCGCCTCGGCGCGGCCGGGTCGTCGGCCGTCGCCGTGGTGGCGGTCGCCGCCCTGGTCGGCGGGCTCGTCGCGGGGTTCGGCCATTCGACCGGCGGCGGTACGGCCGCCGCACCGGCGGAGCCGATCGCCCCGCACGCCGTTCCCGCGGCGGCCGCCGCCCCGGCGGTCCCGGCCTCGGCCGGAGCGCCGCCGCCCGCACCCGACGCGCCACGCGGGCTCGGCGACGTGGTGGTGCTCGACCAGGCGCGTACCCCCGCCGCGGCCCGCGCCTTGACCGCGAAACTGACCGCCGCGGGCTGGCGGGTCACCGGAACGGGCGCCTGGCACGGGCGTGTTCCGGCGACGACCGTGTACCACCCGGCCGGGCAGGAGGCCGCGGCGAAGCGGCTCGCCGCGGCGTTCCCCGAGGTACGCCGGATCAAGCCGACGTTCCAGGGCATCTCGCAGGCCCGCCTCGTGGTGATCGTGGTCGACGCGCCGAACGCGCCGCTGGTCCGGAAGGTGTTGGGCACCGAGACACCCCGGGCCCCGGCCGGCGTGCCACCCCGCTGACGGCCTGCGCCACGGGCAGCCCGCCCCACGGACACGCCGCTCCGCGCTGTCGCCCGCCTCGCCCCCGCCGAGCCCGGCGCGCGGCGGACGTGCCGGATCCGGGAGGTCCGGCCGTCCCCGGGTAGGTTGGAGGCCATGGAGCTGCCGCACCCGACGACGCCCGCAGGCAAGGCCGGACTCTCGGCCCTTCTGGACGACCCGGCCCGGGGGGTGGTGGCCCTCGACTTCGACGGCACCCTCGCCCCGATCGTCGACGACCCGCGCGACGCCCGCGCGGACGCCGACGCGGTCGCCGCGCTCGCCCGGCTCGCCCCGCACCTGGCGGCGGCCGTCGTGATCACCGGTCGGCCCGCCGCGGTGGCCGTCGAGTACGGGGGCTTCGCCGACGTACCCGGCCTGGACGGCCTCGTCGTGCTCGGCCACTACGGGCTGGAGCGCTGGGATGCGGCCACCGGGCGGGTCACCGCGCCCGACGTACCCGCGGGCGTCGACGCGGTACGCCGTCAACTACCGGTCTTCCTCGACTCCTTGGGCCTGGCCGACGTCACCTGGTCGGAGGACAAGGGCAGTGCGGTGGCGGTGCACACGCGTCGTGCGCCGGACCCGCAGGCCGCGTTCGACGCCCTCCGCGCACCGCTCGCCGAGCTTGCGGACGCGAATGGCCTGGCCGTCGAACCTGGGCGCTACGTCCTGGAGTTGCGTCCGCCGGGCATGGACAAGGGACGGGCGCTGACTGCCTTCGCCGCCGAATGCTCGGCCGGGAGCGTGCTGTTCGCCGGCGACGACCTCGGCGACCTCGCGGCCTTCGACGCCGTGGAGCGAATGCGCGGCGAGGGAATCGCGGGCCTCACCGTGTGCAGCGCCTCCACCGAAGTGCACGAACTGGCCGAGCGGGCCGACGTGGTCGTACCGGGCCCGCCCGGCGTGGCCGCGCTACTGGCAGCCCTGGGCGACCGCCTGACCACCTGACCCACCTGACCGACTGACTGGCCGACCGCCTGACCGCCTGACCGACCGCCTGACCGACCGTCTGCCCGGCCGGCCGACTGCCC
>NZ_JBEZFP010000152.1:0-21894 GCF_040649515.1 Streptodolium elevatio | reverse complement strand
GAACACCTCGCCGGCTTCAAAGTCCCCAAATACATCATCGTCACCGACACCCTCCCCAAAAACCCCAGCGGCAAAATCCTCAAACGCGAACTACGCAGCCTCTACGGCCACCTCGCCGCCGAGTGATCCCGGGGGCGACCCGTTCCACCATTGATCAAGGAGCACGTGTTGCAGTACTCAAGCGTCGGCCGCTCGGGCCTCAAGGTGTCGTCCCTCGGGCTGGGGTGCAACAACTTCGGCATGAAGATCGACCAGGCCGCCGCGACCGAAGTGGTCGACGCCGCCCTGGACGCCGGCATCACCCTGTTCGACACCGCGGACATCTACGCCAAGGGACAGTCCGAGGAACTCCTCGGCAAGGCTCTCGGCGGACGCCGAGACGACGTCGTCATCGCGTCGAAATTCGGGGCCCCCATCGCGCCTGGACCGTACGGTGGCGGGTCGTCGCGGCGACACATCATCCGGGCCTGCGAGGACAGCTTGCGTCGGCTCGGCACGGACTACATCGACCTCTACTACCAGCACTACCCGGACCCGGAAACACCGATCGACGAGACCCTGCACGCGATGGACGATCTGGTACGCGCCGGTAAGGTGCGCTACACGGCCGCATCCAACCTGGCCGCCTGGCAGCTCGCGGACGCCGTTCACGTGGGACGCGCCAACAGTCTCGGGCAGTTCCTCGCCGTCCAGGCCGAATGGAACCTCCTCACGCGCGACGCCGAGCGGGAACTCGTACCCGCCGCCGCTCAGTTCGGTGTCGGTGTCATCCCCTACTTCCCGCTGGCGTCGGGGCTGCTGACCGGCAAGTACCGGCAAGGCGCCGACTATCCCGAGGGCTCGCGGCTCGCTTCGCTGCCGTACTTCACCTCCGTGGCCACACCGGAGAACTTCGCGGCCGTCGAGCGGCTGCGCAAGGTGGCGGACAATGCGGGCCTCACCATGGTGGGAGCCGCGCTCTCGTGGCTCGCCGCGCAGCCGACAGTGCCGTCCGTACTCGTGGGCGCCACGTCCGCCGCGCAGGTCGCCGCCAATGCCGAAGCGCTCACCGAGCTGACGCCGGACCTGCTCGCCGCAATCGAATCGGCCGCCGCGGGTTCCTGAACCGCGTTGGTCGCCCGTGCAGGGGGCGGGCGACCAACGCCTTCGCTTTGTTCAGAGCCGCTCGGCCTCAAGAGTGTTGCGCCACACAGCTGTCAGGGTGTCGAGCATCGCGGAACGCTCGCGCGTCCAGCGGCCCGCCATCCAGGACGGCATGAACGTCCCATACGGCAAACTTTGCTTCGGTGTCCGCCCAGATGCGGTCGGCCAGCGCGCCGACGATGTCGGGTTTGCCGGTGAAGTGCAGGTAGAACGTTGCTCGGGCCGCCCCGGCCTCGGCCACGATGTCGTCGACCGTAGTGGCCTCATAGCCCTTTGTCTCGAACAGGTTGCTCGCCGCTGCGATCAGCCGCTGGCGCGTGTAGATCTTCTGCCGGGCACGCATGTCCAGGCTCGGCGAGCGTCCCTTGGACTCGGACGATGGGTGGGTCGAGGCAGGCATACCGCCAGCGTACGGTCCCGACGAGACACGTGTCTTGGTGTTGCGTCCATTCACTGGTCACTGTGTCTGCCCGGTGTACCTTCTGGCAGGCAGGGAGCCGTGAGTGCCGTGCGCACGACATCACAGCAGTAGTCCAGCGCTGCCGAGCATGCCGACACCTGCGCGTAGTACGACAGGAAGCCGTGGCACAGGCCCTCGAACGAATGGAAGGTCACCGGGACGCCGGCCGCCTCGAGCGCCTTGGCGTATGCCACCGCGTCGTCGTGCCCGTGGTCGTAGCCCGGCGCCACGATGAGCGCCGGGGGCAGGCCCTCAAGAGTCTCGGCGTGCAGTGGGGAGATGTACGGCTCACGAAGATCCGTACCATCGGCATACATCCGCCACATGGCTCGGGCGTTCGACACGGAGAGCAACGGCCCCTCGGCGAACGTTGTCCATGACTCGCGTTCTGACACCCCGTCAAGGCCTGGGTACGCCATCCACTGCATCGAGAAGCGTGGTCCACCGCGGTCCCGGGTGAGCAGACAGACCGCCGCCGCGAGGTTGCCACCGGCACTGTCCCCGCCGACGGCCACCCGGTTCGGGTCCCCACCTACCTGGCGAGCGTTCTCCACGACCCAAGTCGCCGCCGCATAGAAGTCCTCCAGGGGAGCCGGAAACGGATGCTCGGGCGCAAGGCGGTAGTCCACGGCGACGACAACCACTCCCGCACGGTTGGCGATCTCCCGGCAGAGCGCGTCGTGCGTCTCGAGGTCACACATGACCCACCCGCCGCCATGCGCGAAAACCAAGACGGGGAGGCCCGCGCCTGGTCCAGGCTTGTACACCCGAATGGGCACCGGTCCGACAGGTCCCGGGATCGCGCGGTCGACGATCGTGTGCACCGCGGGTCGCGGTTGCCCGGTCATCCCCGCGACGGCGCGTGCCCTGGTTGTGGCGAGGGTCTCTGCGGTGACCTGCCCGGACGCCGGGGTCGCTTGCATGATCGCAGCGAGTTCCGGCGGGAGCAGAGGGTAGCGGGGATCGGGTGCGACGAACACGGGCGGCTCCTCACGCACAAGCTCTGGGTTCGAACCACGGAGCATCAACTGACTGGACATTATGTCCATAGTGTCCGGTCGGCCACAGCACGCGGGCGTCAGCCTGAAACAGGCTCCACCACGGGCATTGTGACGTCCACGTGTTTAGCGTAACGTCCACGCTAAATCTGGGTTGCAGGAGGGATTCCGCCGTGATCGTCTATGACGTCGACTCTCATTTCGAACCGGCGCCGGATTGGCTCGACGCCTTCCCCTCGCTCAAGCGGCGGCTGCCCGATCTCCTTCCGGAGCATGAGCCGGAGTTCGCGCTCCGCAGCCCCGAGCACTTCGCGTACTTCGTCTCCGACGGGATCCGTCCGTTGGCCCCGTCGTCCGAACGCGTACCCCTGGACCGGCTGGTGACCCCGTTCCTTCGCGCCATGTACCCCGAGGACGGCCCGGCGACCATCAACGGTCACTGCCAACACCCTTCGGTCGACGGCGACGCGAGGATCGCGGCGCTCGACGCCCAGGGCATAGCCCTGCAGAACGTCATCAGCGGCGCCGGGTACACGCTCATGACCTGCCTGCGCGATCCCGCGCTCGCCCGCGACACCGCATGGGCGCTCAATACCCATCTCAGTGAAGCGCTGTCGGCACACCGGGACCGACTCCTGCCGGTGACGGTGACGCATTTCGACGACCTCGACTGGGTGGTCTCCGAGATGGCGCGGATGCGCGCGCTCGGCAGCCGCGCCTTCCACGTCACCACCGAATTCAGCAACAACATCCCGCCGTACCACCCCGAGTTCGACAAGGTCTGGTCGGCGGCGACGGACCTGGGCATGGTCGCCGTGCTCCACGTCGGGATGATGCCGCCGCGCTATCACCCCGCGTACGCCAACACCCAGGACCCGGCGCTGATCACACGGATGAGCACCAGTCAGTCCTTCCAGGCCGCCCAGGTCTACCTGAACGCGCTGGTCTTCGGCGGCGTGTTCGAACGCCATCCCGCGTTGACCGTCCTGCTGTGCGAGACCGGCATCGACTGGCTGCCGTTCGCGGTCGCCAATATGGACGGGCGGGCGGCGCCCGGCTCGGCCGCCCTGCTCGGTCCGTACGAACTGCCCCTGAAGCCCAGCGAGTACGTGCAACGCAACGTCCGCGTCAGTCCGCTGCCCCAGGCCGCCCAATCCCCCGTCGACCTGTTCGAGAACCTTCCCGATGTCGCGGTCTTCTCCTCCGACATGCCGCATTTTGAAGGCAGCCTGGCACCCATCGAATTCTGGCGCGGCGAACTGTCGGACGTCGGCAGCGACGCCTGGGAGCAGTTTGTGGGCGGGAGCATGGCGGAGGCGTACGCACGGATGGGCGACCCGCTGCGCAATCCCGTGGCGACCGCCTCATGACCGCAACCGGTAGCGCCCGTTCGGCGCCGCCGACGGAGCTGTCTGCGGCGGACCGTCTGGAGATCGCCGAACTGCCCGCGAAGTTCTGCCACTTCTCCGACTACGCCGAGTACGAGCGGTTTTCCGAGGTCTTCACCGACGACGTGGTGACCGAACTCGTCGGCGTGGGCGAGTACAACGGTCTCGCAGCGCAGATCCTGCACGCCCGCGACACCGAGATTTGGACCGCGGGTCACGCCTGGCACGTGGTGACGAACATGTGGATCCGACCGACGCCGGAAGGCGCTGCCGTGCACTACTACATGCTCGGCATGATCCGGACCGGCGCGGAGGACAGCGGCAGGGTCAACACCACGGGGCGATTCGTCGACCACGTCGTGCGTACTCCTGGCGGATGGCGCATTCGACGGCGCGAGTTCACGATGGATCGCCCCGCGACCCCGCCCGACCTGGCTTGACCCCGGCGCCGGGTCTGGAATGTCCGATCGGCGCGTCACCTCCGCCGATGCGCCGATCGGACTCCCCGAAGTACTACGCCGGCGAGGCGTTGCTGAAAAGCGGGTTCATCGGGCCCTCGCGGCCCCGCTTCGACGCGCTGCCCGCCCCGCCCCCCTTGGGACTCAGCGCCTCGACCGCGGCGATGGTGGACTCGATGACCACGTCATCCAGGCGTCCGAACGCGGCCGGCAACGCGTCGAGGATCGGCGCCACACGTACCTGTTCGTCCGCACTCGCCTTGTCGAGAGCTTGGCGCAGTGTCGGAAGCATGTCGGACATCGGCCTCCTCTTACTGGCCAGGGTGGCCTGCCCGACGATGGTCGTGCCGATGAGCGTGATCGCCAAAGCCAGATCCTGCTCGCCCAGGGACAACGGCTCGAGCATCTCCGTCAAGAGGACGAAGGACGGCAGCCACGCCGGTTGGCGTGTAGAGGCGATGTAGGGCAGCAGCTGCGGGTAGGGCCGCAGGTACTCCATGCTCATGGTCATCCAGTTGCGCAGTTGCTCCCGCCACGACGCGCCGACTGGCGGCTCGAAGCTCATACCCGTCGCGACGCGGTCCGCGACCGCGTGCAACAGGTCGTCGCGGTCCGGGAAATACCGGTACAAGGCCATCGGCGCCGAGTCCGCGGCCTCCGCCACCCGCTTGATGGTCAGTGGAGCGGCCGGGTCCTCGTAGACCAACGCGACCGCGGCGTCGACGATCTGGTCGCGGGACAGGCGTGCCGGACGACCGCGCCCACGCGTGGGCGCGCTTCCTGGTACCTGAGTCATCCTCGTCCCCTTCACCGCGCCGCATCGGTGCGGACCGCGTGTGACCTCAGGTACGCATCCCGCCGGCCGGATCGCCGCGCGCAACAGGTCAGTGGAAGATCATCGGCGCGGTGGGACGCGGCGACGCGGCCGGTCCCGCGGTGAAGCCACCGTCCACATAGTAGTCGGCGCCGGTGATGTACGAGGCGCCGGGCGAGGCGAGGAATGCCACCATGTGCGCGATCTCGTCGACTTCCCCCGCCCTGCCGAGCGGGAGCCCGCTGAACCGGGTGTCCTGTTCGGCGCCGCTGCGGTCCCCGGGCAGCATCGCGGTGCGGATCGGCCCCGGCACCAGGGCGTTGACCCGAATTCCGGCGGGCCCCAACTCAAGCGCCGCGGTGCGGGTGAGTCCGCGTACCCCCCATTTGGAGGCCGAGTAGGCGGAGGCCCACGCCTGGCCCTGCACTCCGCTGGCCGAGGCCACGTTGATGATTGCTCCTCCCCCCGCGGAACGCATCGTCGGGGCGACGGCGCGGATGCCGAGGAACGTGCCCACGAGGTTGATGTCGAGGATGCGGCGGAAGGCGTCGGGGGATTCGTCTTCGATGGCCACCAGGCGCATGGCGGCGGCGTTGTTGACCAGGACATCCAGTCGGCCGAACCGGGACACGGCCGCCTCGACCGCCGCCGTCCAGTCCATCTCGTCGCTGACGTCGTGGCGCACGTACGCCGCGCAGTCACCCAGCTCCGCGGCCAGCTCCGCCACCGCATCCTTCTGGATGTCGGCCAGCAACACCCGGGCACCGCACCGCGCGAACATACGCGCCTCTGCGGCTCCTTGCCCTTGAGCGGCACCGGTGATCAGCGCGACGCGGCCGTCAAGGTCGTACATATCTGACTCCTCTGATCCGAGTACACAACGGAACGGGTTCTGCATCTCTAAGTCGGTACGCGCCACTGCAGTTCGATGTGCAGGCCGAACGCAGGAAGCCCGCAGGCAAGCACATTCGTATGCACGAAGACCTGCATCCCACCGCGGACTCCTCGTTTTACGTACGCGTTACACTTATAGACGATCTCCCTTCGATGGGCCAGACATGCGCATCGCCGAGGCCGCCCGGCAGCGCAGCCGAGGGCAAGAAGGTCGACTCACGTACGTGGTGCCGCAGAACCCGTCCTCGGTCGCGGTCGCGGAGTTCATGCTGAGCCGGCTCGCGCTCGTCGCCGACGTGCCGTCGTGGTCGTACGCCGAATCCGTCACCGGCGCGATCTACAACGACAAGGTCACGAGTGTCGAGCACTACAACGCCGGCGTCATCTTCCTGGACCGCCTCGGCTTGAAGTCGTAGCACCGCTGGGAACAGCACGACTTCACCACCGCAGACGCGAAGCGGTGCCGCTCCGAGTCGGAGGGGCACCGCTTCGCGCATGGTGCGGCGTCACCCGAGTTCGAGTTGCCAGGTCCAGTGGTACTCCCCGGCACGGAGGCGGTGGTTCGGGTGCGTGTCCGGGCCGACCGCGGCGGTGCCGAGTCCGCGGTGGGCGAGGTCGAGGTGGACGAAAGTCTCAGGGCGCGGCTTGAGTTCCCAGGTGTGCCGCGCGTTCTCCAGATCGGCGGGCTGCAAGTGGGAGACGTTCATCTGCACGGGCCGGTCCGTCGTGACGGTGATGCGCTGGTTCGTCTCGGCGGTGAGGACGAGTTCGGTGACGTCGGCCCGGCCGCCGTTCTCCTGCGGACGCAGGTATGGCACGGCCAGCTCGTCGACCGAGGAAGTGAACCGGCCCAGCAGGCCGGAGCGTTTGCGGTCGGGGTACGTTTCGTGGGGTCCGAGACCCAGCCACGAGACTTGCTCGAAACCGGGGATCGTGGCGAAGGTGATCCCGAGCCGGGGAATGTCTTCCAGCTCGTCGGGGACGACCACCGTCTCGGCGAGCCGGAAGCAGGTATCCGTGACCGCGGTGATGTGCTGGCGGTGTGTGATCGTCGCGCCGTAGGCCGCGGTGTAATGACTGACGAGGGTCGCGGTCGGGCCCGTGACTGTCAGGTCCGCCAGGGTGCGGGTGACGCGGAAGAGCCCGGAGCGAACGGCGCGCCGGTCGAGGGAGGGTGACAGGTCGTTGTCGGTCTGCGCCCGCCACAGGGACAGGGTAGGCGGCGCACTGAGCAAAGGGTGTGTCAGCAACCCTTCTTCGTCGACAGGTACACGGCCCGCGGGGATGCCGACCGCAGGTAGCGCCGCTGGTATGCCCAGTGGCACCTGAAGGCGGGCGATCTCCGTACCCTCGACCGCCCAGGGTTCGGCGTCCGCGAGACGTAGCGTCAAGGTGAGCGCGACCGCGTCCGGTTCGACCAGCGCGGCGACCACCAAAGGCGGGAGTTCCACTGCCCCTTCGCCGCCGGGAGGGATCGCCGGAGCCGGGAGCGTCACGACGCTTCCGGGGCCGGTGAGGGTTTCGACCTGGAGTTCGACCAACAGGTTTGCCAGGTCACGGAAGGCCTGGCGGTTGCGCAGCACCACCCGCCCTTGCTGCGCTTCGCTCGTTGCGGACACCACCCGCACCGGAGCGAAGAGGTGGCGGGCCTCGTAGAACGCGGGCTGTGGGCTTCCGTCGGCGAAGACCAGGCCGTTGATGCACTGGGTGCCGTCGTTGGGCAGGTCCCCGAAGTCGCCGCCGTAGCGGTGGCGGCCATCCCCGTCGGGGTCGAGACCGTGGTCGGCGAACTCCCAGACGAATCCGCCCTGGAGGCCCGGGGTGGATTCGAACAGGTCCCAGTAGTCGGCGAGTCCGCCGGTGGAGTTGCCTTCCGAGTGCGCGTACTCGCACAGGATCACCGGCCGGTCGGCGCGCGGGTGTTCGGCGTAGGCGCGCAGCGCGTCCAGTGTCGGGTACATGGGGCAGACCACGTCGGTGGCGCGGTGGCCGTCGTGCCAGTCGGCGGCGATCGCGCCTTCGTAGTGCAGCGGGCGTGTCGGGTCGTACGACCGCACCCACCCTGCGGCGGCGTCGTGGTTGACGCCGTAGCCGCTCTCGTTGCCGAGCGACCACATGATCACGCACGGGTGGTTCTTGTCCCGGCGCACCATGCGCGAGACCCGGTCCACGAAGGCGCTCAGGTATCGGGGGTCTTCGCACACTGTGGCGGCGTGACCGTGCGCCTCGATGTCCGCCTCGTCGACGACGTACAAGCCGTACTCGTCGCACAGGTCCAGGAAGGCGGGGTCGTTCGGGTAGTGCGAAGTGCGGACCGCATTGACGTTGAACCGCTTGAGCAACGCCAGTTCCGACGCCATCTGCTCGTGCGAGATCACCCGGCCGGTACGGGGGTTGAAGTCGTGCCGGTTGACGCCCTGGATCCACACGCGGCGGCCGTTGACCAGGAGGTCCCGGCCGCGGATCTCCACCCGCCGGAACCCCACCCTGATCGTGGCTCGCTCGGCGATCTCCCCGCTCGGGGCGACGAGTTCGACGTCCATCGGGTACAAATGCGGGTCTTCCGCGGACCATGGCCGGACGTCGAGGTCCGCGGCATGGAGACGGACGAGCCCTCCCCTGGGCGGGAATGCGCTCTCGTGGACCAGTCGTGCGATCGCCTGCTCCTGGTCCGTCAGCGATGCACCCGCCGGGAAGAGGGTCAACAGGTCGAGCACGCCGTCAGGGACCTGAGACAACGGCGGCCCGTCCGGGTGGTTTCCGGGGCGCTCCCGGGGTGGCACGACCAGCAAGCGCGTCGGAGGAACCGGCGCTTCGGCGGGTTCGGACCGAGCGACGAGGCGCGCACGCACCGTCCATCCCTCGGGGACGGGGCCAAGCCGTTCGGCGACGTCCACGGTGACGGTGAGGGCGCCCTTGCCACTCGTCGGGTCGAAGTCGGCAACCGCCTGCAGGTCCGCGAGGTAGGTCGTGCCGGTGGTGTAGATGTACACGGAGCGTGGGATGCCGCCGTGCCACCACTGGTCCTGGTCCTCGATGTAGCTGGCGTCGGACCATTTCACGACGGTGAGTTCGAGCTCGTTGTCGCCGGCGCACAGGTGGTCGGTGATGTCGAACTCCGCCGCCAGGTGCGAGTCCTTGCTCACCCCGACATCCACTCCGTTGAGCCGGACCAGCAGCACGCTTTCCGCCGCGCCGACGTGCAGGACCACACGTCGGCCGGCCCAGTCCCCCGCGGTGAACCGACGGCGGTAGACACCGGTCGGGTTCTCCCGGGGCGGGTGCGGGTACGGCGCGTCGAACGGCATGGCGATGTTCGTGTAGTGCGGCCGATCTTCCGTGCCCTGCATCGTCCACAGCCCGGGAACGTCGATGCTCTGCCATGTGGCGGCGCGTTCCGCCCGGGGACCGGACAGGAGTTGGAAGTCCCAGACCCCGTCGAGGGGCATTCGCTCGGGGTGCGGCACGGCATGCATCGGCGAGCGGTTCAGGGACGTCAGTTCGGGCGCGTCCCACGGTTCCTGACCGGCCGATGCACGGATGTGTGTGTTCATTCAGATGGCCTTCACTTGTCGGTGGTCGTTCCCGGCGAGGCCGCGTGGCGGCAGCAATCTCCGCGGGTAGCGCGTGCTAACCAACGGTAGGCTACGATGCCCAGGTAGCGCGCGCAACCATCATGCGCAGCCGCCTACTTCTGCAAGCGAGTTCGGCCGACCGAAGGGCACACCGTGAGCGCTGAATCCGGAAGCTTCTCCTGGGGCGTGGCGGCAACCGGCACGATCGCCGAGCAAGTGGGCGCGATCATCAGCCGGCAGCCCGGCATGAGCATCGCGGCGGTGGGCTCGCGGGACCTGTCGAGAGCCGGGAGCCTGGCGTCCAAACTCGGTGCCCCCTCCGCCTATGGGAGCTACGCCGAACTCGTGGGCGACCCCGCTGTGCAGGCCGTCTACGTCGCCACCCCGCACGCCCAGCACCGCTCCGTCGCGGAACTCGCCATCGCCGCGGGCAAGGCGGTCCTCTGCGAAAAGCCCCTCACCGCCAGCCTCGCCGAGACCGATGCCCTTGTCGCGCAGGCACGCGCCGCGAAGGTGTTTCTCATGGAGGGGATGTGGATGTGGTTCAACCCGCTGATCCAGAAGGCCCGCTCCATCATCGACAGCGGTGCGCTCGGCGAAGTCCGCACAATCGAGGCCACCTTCGGATTTCCCCAGCCCTACGACCCCGCACACCGCCTGTGGGACCCGCAGCGCGGTGGCGGTGCACTGCTGGACCTGGGCATCTATCCGGTGGCTCTGGCGTACCTGCTGCTCGGCGAGCCGACATCGACCACCGTGACCGGCACCCTGTCAGCGAACGACCTCGACGCCCACGCCGAGCTTTATATGACGTGGCCGAACGGGGCCGAAGCCGATCTGCGTACGTCGCTCACCCAATGGCTGCCCATGAGGGGCCGCATCGTCTGCTCCGCGGGCGAAGTCGTCATTGCGCCACCGTTCCACGCGGCGACGCGCATCACCGTTTTGCGAGACGGACGCAAAGAGCAGCATCTGATCGACAGTTCGGATGCCGCGTTCGTCGCGCAAGCTGATGAAGTTCGTGATCGAGTGCTGCAAGGCCACACGGAGAGCGCGACTGTGCCCCTGGAAGCCTCGCTTGCGCTCATGCGCATCCTCGAGGACGCCCGGCGCGCCATCGGCGCCTGCGCTTTCGTGTAGCGCGCGAAGCGATCGCGGGGGGGGTTGGGAGTCGGCGGCGTGCCTTTCGAGGTCACCGGCGTCGAACTGGACCTGGGAAGCGTTCTGGTGCTGTCCAGCGACGGCTTGGTGACCGGCCCTGATCATGGTCTCGAACGCGGCATGCGCGGACTGTTGGAACAGATCGAGCGATTCGACTGCGCACACCGGGACTTGGACCAAGCAGGCCACGACCAGCTCGAGGCCGCAGCCGACATCCCACTCGACGACGACACGCTGCTGATGGCAGCACCGACGAAGGCGGCCGCGGCCTCTTCCTGGTAGCTCAGCTCACCCGCCGCCGGGGCAGCAGACACCGGCAGTCCGGAAAGACCATCTGGGCCGAGCAGCCTTTGGCCGGGGAGCCCTCGCCGACGCGCTGAGCACCACCGGCATTGGTCCCCTCTCCGTGGCCACTTGCGCCCCTCCGAGAGCGCTCTTGCGAGGCGACTCACGCCGGGCAGGCCGACGTCAGGCGTCGGTCTCACGAGGCGAAGAGTGGTGCCCCCGCACGGTTAGGGCGCGGGGCAGCAGGCAATGCGGACCGCTGCGTTGCCGGCGTACGGGTTAGCCGGTGGTCGACTTGCGGGCGACGACGTACGTGTCGAGTTCGGTCCACGTGGACGTCAGGGGGCGACCGTCGGCTTCGTGGAGCGCGACTTCGGCGAGGTAGCGGGCGGCTTCAACCGTGTCCATCCGCACGCTCGAAAGCGGCGGGTAGAACAGCTCGGCCATGGGGCTGTCGTCGTGTCCGATCACCGCCAGGTCCGCGGGGATGCGCAGGCCGGCTGCGATCGCCGCACCCGCCACCGTGGCCGCGACGTCGTCGTTGTACGCGACAATCGCGGTAACGCCATCAGCGGCCCATGCGCGCACGGCGTCCGCAGACGAACCGTCGGCGTGGGCGACCGCGCGCACCCCCACCACCTCCATACCCAGGTCCTCGGCTCGCCGCACGGCAGCCTCCGCGCGCGTGCGCTGGAGTTCGAGCATCTGGGAATCGGCGAGCGAGGCCAGCGCGATGCGCCGGTGCCCCAACTCGTGCAGATGATCGACCTGCATCCGCGCGCCTTCGGAGACACCAGGCGCCTGGTCGTAGCGTGCCGACTCCCCGGGGCGCGGCACGATGCGCCGCACACCCGCAAGTCGCATGGACGCCACTTCGTCGTCGGTGAAGGTCGTCCACCCGATTACGACGTCCGGGTTCAGGGTCTCCCACAGCGGCGGGGCCCCGCCGGGCCCCCCGGTCTGCGTCACCAGCGCATACCCCGCTTCCGCCAGGACACGGGCGCTCTCGTCGAGCGACGCCTGCAGGCTGGATCCGAGGAGTCGACCGGGCAGAACCAGCAGGATGATCTTGCTGCGCCCACGGGCGAGGTCGGCCGCGGCGCGGTTGGGCTGGTAGCCGAGACGGGCCGCCGCGTCGAGAACGCGGGCGCGCGTGGCGTCCGAGATCTTTTTGCCCGGTGTGTTGTTCAGGACGAAACCCACGGTGGCGCGGGAGACCCCGACCTCCTTGGCGATGTCCACCGCCGTGACACGTCGGGCGGCGGCCAGATCCGGCACTGGGTTCCCCTTCCAAACCTCGGCGCATGTTGCGCGCGCTACCCGGACATCATAGCCTGCGAGCGAGTAGCGCGCGCTACCTGCGCGGTCGCGCCGGGAAGCCGTCCGGGCGCACGTCTGCCTCGCGTGAGACCCAACCGCAAAGCGCGCATCGAACCACCGAGAGGACCCACTTGCCGACCATCGACCCCGCCGCCCTGTCCCTTGAGCAGAAGGCAAGAATCCTGACGGGACGGGACCACACGACCAGCCACCCGGTCCGCGAGGCAGACGTCCCGTCCATCGTGCTCGTCGACGGTCCTCATGGGGTCCGGCCACCGCAAACCGCCGCAGATCATCTGGGCATCAACGAGAGCCTGCCGGCGACGTGCTTCCCTCCCGCGGTCGCCGTGGGGTCCAGTTGGGACCCCGAGGTGGCCGCCCAGGTCGGTGAGGCGGTCGCGCGCGAGGCTCGGACGTACGGTATCGACGTCGTCCTCGGGCCCGGGGTCAACATCAAGCGCTCGCCGCTCTGCGGTCGCAACTTCGAGTACTACTCGGAAGACCCTTTGTTGTCCGGGGTGTTGGCCGGCGCACATGTGCGAGCTATGCAGTCCGCGGGCGTCGGGGCCTCGCTGAAGCACTTCGCGGCGAACAACCAGGAGAACGACCGCGTCCATGTCAGCGCGGACGTCGACGAACGGACGCTGCGCGAGATCTACTTCCCGGCGTTCGAGCGCGTGGTCACGGACGCCAAACCGGCGACGGTCATGTGCTCCTACAACCGCATCAACGGCGTGTTCGCCGCCGAGAACCGCTGGCTGCTGACCGAAGTCCTGCGCGACGAATGGGGGTTCGACGGCCTGGTCATCTCCGACTGGGGCGCGGTGCACGACCGCGTGGCGGCACTCACCGCCGGGATGGACCTGGCCATGCCGATGGACTGGGGTGTCGGTGAGGCCGCGGTGCTCGCGGCCGTCGGTGCGGGCGAGTTGGACGAATCCGTGGTCGACCGGAGCGTGCGGCGGATCCTTGCCCTTGCGGCAAAGGCGACCGGCGCGGAGGCCACGTCGTCCGGGACCACCGAGGACTTCGACGTCGACGCGCATCACGCCCTCGCCCGGCAACTCGCCGCCGAGTGCGCGGTGTTGCTCAAGAACGACGGCGGCACTCTGCCTCTGGCGGCCGACGCGCGGATCGCGGTGATCGGTGCGTTCGCGACCGCCCCGCGCTACCAGGGTGGCGGCAGCTCGCACATCAACGCGACTCGCACGGACGCCGCGCTCGATGCCATCAGGGGGCTCGCGTCGAGCCCGGATGCCGTGCGCTTCGCCCAGGGGTTCACGCTCAAGTGCACCGACGAGGCCCTGCGCGAGGAGGCCGTGGCGGCGGCACGCGAGGCGGACGTGGCAGTGGTGTTCGCCGGCCTGGCGGAGGCGGACGAGTCCGAGGGATACGACCGCGAGACGATCGACCTGCCCGCTGCCCAGGTCGAGGTGATACGCGCCGTCGCGGCGGAAGCCCGTCGCACGGTCGTGGTCCTCTCCAACGGCGGCGTGGTCTCGCTCGAAGGCTGGCACGACGACGTCGACGCGATCCTCGAAGGGTGGCTGCTCGGCCAGGCCGGCGGCGGCGCGCTCGCCGACCTGCTGTTCGGAGCGGCGAATCCGTCCGGACGGCTCGCCGAATCGATCCCCTTCCGCCTGGCGGACAACCCGTCGTACCTGAACTTCCCCGGCGAGCTGGGGCACGTGCGGTACGGCGAAGGCGTCATGGTGGGGTACCGCCACTACACCAGCATTGCGTTGCCGGTCCGCTACCCGTTCGGCCACGGCCTGAGCTACACCACCTTCGCAACCGACCAATTGGAGGCCACCCTGACCGGCGACGACACCGCCGAAGTCGCCGTGACCGTCACCAACACCGGCACCCGCGCCGGCAAGCACGTCGTGCAGGTGTACGTCGCCACCAGCGCCGGCCCGGTCCGCCGGCCCGCCCGCGAGCTACGCGCCTTCACCAAGGTCGCACTGGAACCGGGCGAGTCGCGGCGCGTGGCGTTCACGCTCGACCGACGTGCGTTCGCCTATTACAACGTCGAGCAGTCGGGATGGGCTGTCGCCGGCGGCGAGTACACCATCCAGATCGCCGACAACGCGGTCGATGTCACGGCGGAGGCCGTACTCACTCTTCCTGGCGACGCACCGGAGACGCAGCCCCTCACGATCGAGTCCTCGCTCGGCGAGTGGCTCGCCCATCCGGTCGTCGGCCCGGAACTCACCGCCCGGCTCAGCACTGCCGCCCCGGCCCCCAAGGACGAGGAGGAGGCCGAGGAGAACGCCCGGCTGCTGCGCATGGCCGCTCCCATGCCGATGAGCCAGTTCTTCCTGTACGCCCCGCTCTCCGACGACGACCGCAACCATCTGCTCACCCTCGCGGACGCATCCGCACCCTCGTAGGCCGACTGCACCCTCGCGGACGGCTCGGCGGGACTTCGCCCTGAGCACACCCGCGACACGTCGCACCTCAACGGGGCCGGGTATGCCGCCTGGACCGACGAACCAAGGCCGCACGTCGCCGCGTTCGCCGGGCAGCGCAACGGTGCGCCGCACGGATCCGCGCTGTCGTGCACGCCTCACCGTCCGACCTGACCAACCTCGCCGCCCGCCGGCCCGACCAACGAAGGCCCCTTTATGACTGAGACCACCCGTCCCGTGGACGACGCCGCCGTCAAGGCCGCCGCGCTGACGCTTGAACAGCAGGCGTCTCTGACCTCAGGCGAGGACGTCTGGCACTTCCAAGGGATCGAGGAAGCAGGCATCGCCCCGGTGATGGTCTCCGACGGCCCCCACGGGCTGCGTCGCGAACCCGACGACAACCAGATGAACATCGGCAACAGCGCGCCCGCCACCTGCTTCCCGCCCGCCGTGACACTGGCCTGCACGTGGGACACCGACCTGTTGCGGCGCGTCGGTGAAGCACTTGGTCGCGAGACACGCGCGGCCGGGGTGTCGGTTCTGCTCGGGCCCGGCGTGAACATCAAGCGCCACCCGCTGTGCGGACGCAACTTCGAGTACTTCTCCGAAGATCCGTTCCTCGCCGGGCGACTCGGCGCGGCGTATGTGCACGGAGTGCAGTCCCAAGGGGTGGGCACCTCGGTAAAGCACTTCGCGGCCAACAACCAGGAGACCGACCGGCAGCAGGT
The DNA here is from genome assembly GCF_040649515.1 of Streptodolium elevatio. Lineage (GTDB taxonomy): Bacteria > Actinomycetota > Actinomycetes > Streptomycetales > Streptomycetaceae > Yinghuangia > Yinghuangia elevatio. Next base: position 6,259 of record NZ_JBEZFP010000152.1, on the reverse strand, counting down.
CAGCGCCGACATCGACGAGCGCACGCTGCGGGAGATCTACCTCGCCGCGTTCGAGCACATCGTCAAGGACGCCCGACCGGCGACCGTCATGGCCGCCTACAACAAGATCAACGGGACCTACGCCACCGAGAACACCTGGTTGCTCACCCAAGTGCTGCGCGGGGAATGGGGTTTCGAGGGTGTCGTGATGTCCGACTGGGTGGCCGTCGTCGACCGCGTCCGCGCGTTCGCCGCAGGCACGGACGTCGAGATGCCCCCTACCCACAGCGACGAGTTGATCGTGCGCGCGGTCGAGGCGGGGACAGTCGACGCCGAGCAACTTCAGGCCGCCGCCGCTCGGGTGATCCGCCTCGCGGACGCCACAGCAGACGCACGGGACGAACCCGGCACGTTCGACGAGGACACCCACCACCGGATCGCCCGCGAAGCCGCGGCGGCCGGCGCCGTACTGCTCAAGAACGACGGCGACCTGCTTCCGCTCAACCCGGATGGCGACCACCGCATCGCGGTCATCGGGGAGTTCGCCCGCACCCCCCGCTACCAGGGGGCAGGCAGCTCCCAGGTGGTACCGACACGGCTTGAGAACGCCCTCGACGCGATCACGGCCCTCGCCGGGGTGGATCGCGTGTCGTTTGCCCCCGGTTTCAGCCTCGACGAGGACGCCGACGACGAAAGCCGTGCCGCCCTCACCGCCGAAGCCGTACGCGCCGCACGTGAGGCGGAAGTCGCCGTGCTGTTCCTGGGCCTGCCGCCCACCGCCGAATCCGAGGGCTTCGACCGGACCGATTTCGAACTGCCGGCCGATCAGATCCTTCTCCTGGAGGCCGTGCACCAGGTGAACCGGCGTACGGTCGTCGTGCTGTCCAACGGCTCCGCCGTCTCGGTCGCTCCCTGGCAGGCGCATGCGCCTGCGCTGCTGGAGGCGTGGCTGGGCGGCCAGGCCGGCGGGCCGGCCGTCGCCGACCTGCTGTTCGGCCTCGCCAACCCGACCGGTCGACTCGCCGAGACGATCCCGTTGCGCCTCCAGGACGCTCCCTCGTACCTGTTCTTCCCCGGCGGCGAACGGCGTGTCCGCTACGGCGAAGGCGTCTACGTCGGTTACCGCCACCACGACACCCTCGACCGGCCCGTGGCCTACCCCTTCGGGCACGGCCTGAGCTACACGACGTTCGAACTCGGAGACGTCGGCGTCGTGCCCGCCGGCGACAACGCCTTTGACGTCACGGTCCCGGTGGCCAATACCGGGGACCGCTCCGGCGCGCAGATCGTGCAGGTCTATGTCCGCGACCTGGAAAGCTCGATCGACCGCCCACTGCACGAGCTCAAGGGCTTCGCGAAAGTCCATCTCGCGCCCGGCGAGACCGGCTCGGCACGCGTGCACCTCGACGAACGCGCCTTCGCCTTCTGGTCGATCGCCGAGAATCGCTGGAAGATCGAGCCTGGTCAGGCCGAGATCCGCGTGGGCTTCTCGTCCCGCGACATCCGCGCCCGCCAATTGGTGGACCTCACGGGGAACACGGTCGCGCCTGCCCTGGACGCGATGTCCACCCTCGACGAGTGGCTCGCGGACCCGGTCGGCGCACAGCTGATGGGCCCGGTGATCGCCCCGTACCTCGAACCGGGTGAAGGCAAGCCGGAGAACATCCGCGAAGTGCTCGGGGCCATGCCCCTGACGAAGATCGCCAACTTCGGCGGTCCCCTCACCCACGACCACGTCGACGCGCTCGTCGCCGAGCACCGCAAGGCCACCACATCCATCGCCTGAATCCGGGGCAGTTCACGGCACCCAGTCCGAGCGAGACGACGGGGGCGCCGCGCTCGCATACAGAGAGATCGCCCCCGTCCTGCACCCCACCTGACGGCACTTGAAGGAGTAGACCATGCCGTTCACCCCCGTCCCCGACCGTTTCGCCGGCAAGACCGCCCTCGTCACCGGCGCGGCCTCCGGCATCGGCCGGGCCACGACGCTGAGGCTGGCCGCCGAAGGCGCCCACGTCTTCGCGTTGGACATCGCCGCCGACCGCTTGGCGGAGACCTGCGACCTCGCGGCCAAGCCTCCCCCGGCGAAGTCGTCGGCCGCGTCACCGACGTCGCACAACGACAGGAGTGCTTCGCCGCCGTGGCCGAAGCGGTCGACCGGTACGCACGACTCGATGTTCTCGCCAACGTCGCCGGCGTCGCGCGGGCCGAGCACATGCTCCAGGTCTCGGAGGTCGACTATCGGCGGATGATGGCGATCAACACCGACGCCTGCTTCTTCCTGTCCCAGGCGGCCATCCCCCACTTGCTGGAAGCCGACGGCAATATCGTGAACGTGGCCTCCAACGCGGGCCTGATGGGCCAGGCCTACACCGTGGCCTACTGCATGTCCAAGGGCGCGCTGGTACAGATGACCCGCTCCCTGGCCTGGGAGTTCGTCAAAACCCCGCTGCGTGTCAACGCGATCGCCCCTGGCGGAGTGGAAACGCCGTTGGTCAGCGGCTACCAGATGCCGCCGGACGTCGACTTCGAACTGATGATGCGCTACACGACGCCGCGCCCGATGGCACAAGCGGAGGACGTCGCCGCGCTCCTGTGTTTCGTGGCTTCCGACGAGGCACGCAACATCAACGGGGCCGTACTGTCCACCGACAGCGGCGTCACTGCCGGCTAGCGCCACCACTCGCCGTTTGCCGGCAACACTGCGGAGGTTGCGGCAGGGCATCATGCGCGTAACACTTACGCAAAATATGTTCGGAACAACCGCCTTTGCCCCACCCCGACAGAAGACCGCCGCCACCCCCGCGGCGGTCTTCTGTCCTTCTCCCCCACTGGGCGCCACCGGCGGGTCGCCCCCGACCCGTGAGGCAACGTCGCAGGTCAGCGGCGCGTCACACCCAAACGTGGCAACGCGTTGACCTGGCTGACCGCCGCACGTGATCAGAACTCCCCGAAAACCTCAAGCCAGATTGGTAGCGCGCGCAACCCATTGCGGCTACGCTCCACACACTCCCTTGTTAACCCGCACGACATGTAAGCCCGAGCAATACGCCGTCATCCAAGCGATTCCATATGGTTTGCGCCGATACGCGGACGAGGCGACATGTCCGGCGCGCCCAAGCCAGGTTCGACCCCCGGCCGACCCCACGCCAGAACCCTTCAGAACGTCCCATGCGGAGACTCCCATGCTGAAGTGCATCCTCTTTCGGCTCCAGCCCGAACGGCCAGGCTCGTGAACGCGCCCTCCAGGCCGGAGCCCGGCATCGACGCCATGCAGGCGCCGATGTCGGCGGCGGGGCTGGCTGCCGGGCTCATCGATGCGGAGGCAGAACGCCGAGAGCGCCAGTCTGAGGCGCAGCGTGAGGTGCTGTTCGCCGACGAACTGCTGCCCGGCGTGGGCGACAGGCAACTCTCCCTTCGCCAGGGTCTGGCCGCAGGTGGGTCGGCCACGTTCATCACCTTGACGGCACTGGCGTCGATGGACGAGTTGGAGTCGGCCGCGCTGGGGGTCCTCGCGCCGGACATCCGGGACGCGTTCGGGATGAGCGACGGCGCGATCGTGTTCATCTCCGCGGCGTCCGGGGCGTTCCTCGTGCTCGGCGCGCTGCCCATGGGCTGGCTCGCGGACCGCTGTCGGCGCAGTCGCGTGGTCGGCTGGGCGGGTGTCGCGTTCGCCGCGATGGTGTTCGCGTGCGGCTTGGCGGCCAACGCTTTCCTCTTCTTCCTGGCCCGCTTCGGCGTCGGAGTGGCGAAGTCCAGCACCCTCCCGGTGCACGGGTCCATGAACGCGGACACCTACCCGATCGGGGTCCGCGGACGCCTGGCCACGCTCAGTGCCGGGGCCGCGAGAACGGCGGGAGCGCTCAGCCCACTCGCCGTCGGCGGCATAGCCGCCCTGGCGGGCGGGGACGACGGATGGCGCTGGCCGTTCCTCATCCTCGGACTTCCCGCGTTGCTCGTCGCGGTCTGGGCGTTCCGGCTCCCGGAGCCACCGCGCGGGCAGTACGAAATGAAGTCGGTGCTCGGTGAGGTCGTCCAGGACACCAAGCCGATGCCGATCTCCATGGAGGCAGCGTTCGCGCGGCTGATGCAGATCCGCTCGATCAGGGGCGCCATCATCGCGTTCTCCGCCCTCGGGTTCAGCCTCTTCTCCGGCGGGGTGCTCGCGAACCTGTGGGCCGAGGACCACTTCCACATGTCCACGTTCGAGCGCGGGTTGATGGGCTCGATCGGCGGCGCATCCATGCTCGTGGCGCTCCCGTTCGCGGGCCCCTGGTACGACCGCCTCTACCGGCGCGACCCGGCACGCGCGATGGCGCTGCTGGGATTCATGATCCTTCCCGGTGCGGTGCTCATGCCAATCCAGTGGTTCATGCCGAACGGCTGGGCGTTCATGCTCGCCGGAATCCCCGCCACGATCCTGTCGTCGGTCACCTTCGCCATGGTCGGCCCGGTATTGCAGTCGGTGGTCCCCTACCGGCTGCGCGGCATGGGCGCGGCGCTGTCGGCGATCTACATCTTCTTCATCGGCGCCACCGGCGGCGCCCTGCTCGCCGGGCTCATCAGCAATGCGTACGACCCGCGCGTGGCCACGCTCGTGGTGGGCGTTCCCTCCACGTTGGTCGGCGGGTACCTGCTGGTTCGCAGCTCGCACTTCATCAAGAACGACCTGTCGCTGGTGGTTCAGGAGCTGCGCGAGGAACTGGAGGAGCGCGACCGGCAGTTGGAGGACCCGGAGAACATCCCGGTGCTCCAGGTCCGCAACGTGGACTTCTCCTACGGCCACGTCCAGGTGCTGTTCGACGTCGAGTTCGACGTCAAACGGGGCGAGACGCTGGCTCTGCTGGGCACCAACGGCGCGGGCAAGTCGACCATTCTGAAAGCTATTTGCGGCCTCGGGACCCCGTCGCGCGGGGTGGTGCGGTTGAACGGCCGCACGATCACGTACGTGGCCCCCGAGCAGCGCGGCCGGTACGGCATCCACCTGCTGCCCGGCGGCAAGGGCGTGTTCCCGGACATGACCATCCGGGAGAACCTGGAAATGGCCGCGTTCCGCTTCCGGAAGGACGCGGCACATCGCGACGAACGGTTCACCTACGTCCTGGGCCTTTTCCCCGACTTGGCCGACCGGCAGAAGCAGCAGGCCGGGTCGTTGTCCGGTGGCCAGCAGCAGATGCTGGCGCTGGCGATGGTGCTGATGCACGAACCCGAGGTGCTGCTGATCGACGAACTCTCGCTCGGGCTGGCGCCGGTGGTCGTGCAGGACCTCCTGGCAATCATCGAACGCCTCAAGGCCGACGGGCTCACCATCGTGATCGTCGAGCAGTCGCTGAACATCGCCCTCGCGATCGCCGACCGTGCGGTGTTCCTGGAGAAGGGCCAGGTCCGCTTCACCGGACCCGCCCGTGAACTCGCCGAACGCGACGACCTCGCCCGCGCGGTCTTCCTCGGCAAGGAAGGCGGCTGACCAGCATGGAAATGCCAACGCTGCAACTGCTGTTCGACGGCGCCGTCACCGGACTGGTGATCGGCCTCCTCGCGATGGGCATTGTGCTTGTCCACCGCTCCACCCGCGTCATCAACTTCGCCGTCGCCAACATGGGCCTGGTCGGCTCGGTGCTCTTCGCGCTCCTGGTGGTGCGTTGGGACGTCCCGTATTGGCTCGCTCTCATCGTGTCGCTGGCGGTCGGGGCGCTCTTCGGCGCGATCGTCGACCTGGTCGTCGTACGGAGGCTGTTCACGGCGCCGCGCGTCATCGTGCTGGTCGCCACCATCGGCGTGGCGCAGCTCGCGCTCACCGTCGTCACCGCGTACCCGGATTTGGACGACTACACCACGGAGTCGTACCCGGTGCCCTGGACGGGCACGTGGTCCCCGGTCGACGACCTGCAGATCAGCGGCGCTCAGCGGAGCGTCCTGGTCACGGTGCCGATCGCGGCGATCGTGCTGGGTTGGTTCCTCGGCGGCACCGTACTGGGCAAGACCGTCAAGGCCTCCGCGGGCAATCCGGAACTGGCGCGCTTGAACGGCATCAGTCCCAAGGTCGTTTCCACCGCGGTCTGGGCCATCGCGGGACTGCTCGGCACGCTGTGCCTGATATTGATATCCGCGCAGACCAAGTCCCTCACGCAGATAGCCACTTTGGGACCGACCACTTTGCTGCGCGCACTCGCGGCGGCGGTGATCGCCCGCATGGTCTCCTTTCGCATCGCCCTGCTCGCAGGTGTCGGGCTCGGTCTGCTCCAGTCCTTCGTGCAGTTCAACTGGCTCGACCAACCTG
>NZ_JBEZFP010000151.1:0-21968 GCF_040649515.1 Streptodolium elevatio | reverse complement strand
GGGCGGAACACCATCACCCAGCAGACCGCCCCGAAGCGGACAGCCCCACCCAACCGCACCCACCACCCGAGCCAGAACACCCCGCAGAGGAGGGGGGTGCGGGTGGCGAAGCCCCCGCCCAGCGGCGAAGCCGCCAAAAAACAAAGTCGCCCCCCGCCCGCGCTTTCTGCGGGCAGGGGGCGTCCAAAGACTTTGTGGAGCTAAGGAGACTTGAACTCCTGACCCCCTGCATGCCATGCAGGTGCTCTACCAGCTGAGCTATAGCCCCTTGCGGACGCCCGAGCGGGTGTCCGGTTCAGTTGTGTTGTGAGTGGAGCTAAGGAGACTTGAACTCCTGACCCCCTGCATGCCATGCAGGTGCTCTACCAGCTGAGCTATAGCCCCTCACCCGGCAGCCGGTCGCCCGGCTGGCCAGGGATTACTTTACATGCTCGCCGTGCCAAGTTCCTAACCGATATGCCTGGCGGCAAAAGCGCAGGTCAGTAGCGTCCAGGCGGGGGTACGGCGCCTGCTGTCATGCCGCCGTCGACGACGAGCTCGGCGCCGGTCATGTAGGACGAAGCGTCGGAGGCGAGGAAGGCGACGGTCTCGGCGACCTCTTCCGGGACGGCGACGCGGCGCAGCGGTACGGCCGGGAACTTTCCCGGGCCGCGCTCGACGCCGACCTTGGCGATCATCGGGGTGTCGATGACGCCGGGGTAGACCGAGTTGATGCGTACGCCGTGTTCGGCGACCTCCAGCGACACCGTCTTCGACAGCCCGCGTACCGCCCACTTGGTGGCGCCGTAGGCGGCGTGCGACGGCAGGCCTTCGAGGCCGGACTGCGACGAGATGTTGACGATGGAGCCGGCGCGCTGCGCCTTCATGGTCGGCAGGACGGCCTGCATGCCGAGGAACACGCCCTGGAAGTTGACCTTGAAGATGCGGTCGAGTCCGTCGACGGTCTCGTGCTCGAACGGCTTGGTCCAGTAGATGGCCGCGTTGTTGACGAGGACGTCGACCCGGCCGAAGTTCTCCAGCGCAGTGGCGACGACCTTCGCCCAGTCCTCCTGCGACGAGACGTCGTGCCGGACGAAGAGGGCGGCGTCGCCGAGTTCGGCGGCGACCTTCTCGCCCTCCTCCTCCAGGAGGTCGGTGAGCACCACGCGCGCGCCCCGGGCGACGAACAGGCGTGCCTCGGCCTCGCCTTGGCCGCGCGCGGCGCCGGTGATGATTGCGACCTTGCCGTCGAGCTGGTCGGCGAGTTGGGGTGCCATGGTGCTCACCTTCTCTTGGGGAACGGCGGATTTCGGTGGTCGAGCGCCGAACGGGGGCGGCACCTGTCGGCGCCACCCCCGTTCGGCGATACGGTCTTTCGCTATGCCAGCGCCTTGCGCAACGCCTCGGTCGCCTCGGCGAACGCGGTCGCGGCGGTCGGCACCAGCGCGCCCATGCCGATGGCGCCGTGGAACATGCCCTCGTAGACGCCGTACGACGCGACCACGCCGGCCTCGGCGAGGCGCCGGGCGTACGCGACGCCCTCGTCCCGCAGCGGGTCGAGGGCAGGTGCCACCACGAACGCCGGTGCCAGGCCGCTGAGATCGTCGGCCGTGCCGGGTGAGGCGTACGGGTGCGCCGGGTCGCCGTCCGGGCCGATGTACTGCGTCCAGAACCACGCCAGTTGCGCGGCGGTCAGGAAGTAGCCCTCGGCGTTCTCGCGGTACGACTCCGTGGCCCGCCGGTGGTCGAGCACCGGGTAGAGCAGCAGTTGGAACGTCGGCTGCGCGACTCCGCGGTCGCGTGCCATGAGTGCGACGGCCGCCGCGAGGTTGCCGCCCGCGGAGTCGCCGGCCACCGCGACGCGCGCCGGGTCGCCGCCGATCTCGGCGGCGTTCGCGCGCGCCCAGGCGTAGGCGGCGTACGCGTCCTCGGCCGCCCCCGGGAACCGTGTCTCGGGTGCGAGCCGGTAGTCGACGGAGACGAACACCGCGCCGGTGGCGTTCGCGAGGGCGCGGACCGACGAGTCGTAGGTGTCGACGCTGCACAGCACCCAGCCGCCGCCGTGGCAGAAGACGACGACGGGGAGGACGTCGGCGGGCGCGCTGCCGTCCGGGCGGTACACGCGGACCGGGATGTCGCCGCCGGGACCGGGGACCGCGAGGTCGCGTACCTCGGCCACGGGTATCTCGGGCGCGGGCGACTTGGGTGCCGCGGCCAGGATCGTGCGCGCCTGCACGGCGTCGTCGATCTCGGTGCCGACCTGCGGGAAAACCGAGGTCATCGCGTCTATGAGGCCGCGGACCGCGGGCTCGGGGGCCTGTGCCGGCATCTGTTTCGCCTCAGCCTTCCACGACGTTGCCGACGGTGGGTCCGGCGGTCCAGCCGCCGTCGACGGCGAGTTCGGCGCCGGTGACGTACGAGGCGGCGTCGGACAGCAGGTACGCGACAGCCGAGCCGACCTCGTCCGCGTCGCCCGCGCGGCCCATCGGGGCCTTGGGGTAGCCGCCCTCGCCCGGCTTGACGCCCACGACGGCGGTCATCGGGGTGTAGATCATGCCGGGGTGCACGGAGTTGACGCGGATCTTGTCGCCGGCCAGTTCGATGGCGGCGGTCTTGCCGATGCCGCGCACGGCCCACTTGGCCGCCGAGTAGGAGCCGGTGTAGGGCAGGCCCATCAGGCCCGCGGCGGAGGAGATGTTGACGATCGAGCCGCCCCCGGCCTGCTTCATCGCGGGGATCACGGCCTGCATGCCGATCCACACGCCGGTCAGGTTGACCTTGATGACGCGCTCGAAGTTCTCCAGCGTCTCCTGCGTGAACGGGCCGCCCGCGGTGACGCCGGCGTTGTTGACCAGGCCGTCGATCCTGCCGAACTCGGCCAGGGTGAAGTCGACGACGGTCTGCCACTGATCCGGGTCGGTGACGTTGTGCGCGTGGAAGCGGGCGTTTTCCCCCAGGTCCGCGGCCGTCTTGGCGCCGAGTTCCTCCTGCAGGTCGGTGATGACGACCTTGCCGCCGCCCGCGACGACCTGGCGGGCGGCGGCCGCGCCGAGTCCGCCGGCCGCGCCGGTGATGATGACGACCTTGCCCGCCAGGTTCGGGCCCTGGAGTTCCGCCATGGTGATCGCTTCCTTCGTCGTACGTCGCCCGCGCGGCCGGCGCGGGCTATACATGCAGAGTACAACTAAAAGTTGTATAGCAGAAAGGGGCACTCTGGTCCGGTCGGCAGCGGTCAGCCGCGCATCGGCGGCACGATGCCCGCCGTCGAGCCGCCGTCGATGACGAACTCGGTCCCGGTCATCCACGACGACGCGTCCGAGGCCAGGAACACCACCAACTCGCCGATGTCCTCCGGCTCCCCCACCCGGCGCAGCGGCACGGCCGGAAACCCGCCGCGGCCCCGGGTGACCTCGCGCCCGAGCATCGCGGTGTCGACGCCGCCGGGGTGCACCGAGTTGACCCGGATGCCGTCCTCGCCGAGTTCCAGCGCGGCGGTCTTGGTCAGGCCGCGCACCGCCCACTTGGAGGCGCCGTACGCCCCGTGCCTGGGGATGCCCTGCAGCCCCGCGAGCGACGAGATGTTGACGATCGAGCCGCCGCCGCGCGCGATCATCGACGGGACGACCGCCTGGATGCCGTGGAACGCGCCGAACAGGTTGACCTTGAGGATGCGGTCGAGGTTCTCCGCCGTCTCCTCCATCACGAGCGCGTGCCGCAGCAGGCCCGCGTTGTTGACCAGGACGTCGACGCCACCGAAGGTCTCGGTCGCGATGCCGACCACGCGGGCCCAGTCCTCGGCGGAGGACACGTCGTGGCGTACGAACACCGCCGCGTCGCCGATCTTCTCGGCGGCCGCACGGCCCTCGTCCTCCAGGATGTCGGTCATGACGACCTTCGCGCCGCGCTCGGCGAACAGGCGGGCCTCCGCCTCGCCCATGCCGCGCGCGGCCCCCGTGATGATCGCGACCTTCCCGGTCAGGCTCGTCATGTCGTCGTACCCCTCGCCTCGGCGCTGCGCGTCGTCCCCGCCGTCGGCCGGACGCGCGGCACCGACGCGTGGTCGGCGCGGGCAGGACGGCCGTGCGGGATCCCGTACGGATTACACATGGGTCGGGTCGCCCGTTCCAGTCCTCCGCACCGGAACGGGCGACCCGGTCTGATGCGGCGTCAGGCGCCGAAGCTCTCGCCGTACTTCTTGCGGAAGTGCGGGATGACCTCTTCGCCCCAGATCCGGATGGTCTCCATGCACGCCTCCTGCGGCACGGTGCCCATCTGGATGAGGCACATGATCTCGTCGGCGCCGGCGTCGATCAGCTTCTGCACGTAGCCGATCGCGTCCTCGGCGGTGCCGTACGCGTGGTTGATGTTGTACGTCGCGGTCGCGTTCACGGTGACCGGGATCTTCGCCTCGTGCAGCATGGCGACCTGCTGCTCGGCGGCGTCCTGGATCTCCTTGACGTGGTCGACGCCGTCGACGACGGCCTCGTCCGGGATGCCCGACTTGCCGCCGGAGAACCAGTGCGCGATGGACTGCGCGAAGAAGCGCTGGCCGCGGGCGCCGATCTGGCGGGCCTTCTGGCCGTCCTCGGCCACGATCGTCGGGCACAGCGCCACAAGGTGGTTGTTCTGCACGGTGGAGACGAACTGGCTGCCGTCGCGGGCGTCGATCGCGTCGCGGTAGATCTTGTTGAGGTTCGCGACCTCCTCCGGACCCGCGAAGCCGAGCACGAGCGCGCCGACGCCCATGTTGGCGGCCTCGACGAGGCTCGGCTGCTTGCTGCACGCGAGGAACAGCGGCGGGTGCGGGGTCTGCACGGGGCGCGGCAGGATCGGGTGGGGCGAGATCTTCATGAGCTCGCCGTCGTACTCGAGCTCGTCCTGCTGCCACGCGGCGCCGATGATGCGCAGCGCCTCCTCGACCTCGGCTTTGGTGCGCTCGATGTCGGCGCCGACGAGGCTGGTCTCCTGCAGCGTGCCGCCGCGGGCCGCGCCCACGTCGAGGCGTCCGCCGGACAGGGTGTCGAGCATGCCTATGCGCTCGGCGACGCGCGCCGGGTGGTTGAAGTTGAAGGGCATGCAGACGGCGCCGTGCGCGATGCGGATCCGCGACGTGCGCGCCGCGACCCAGGTCAGGAAGATCTCCGGGGCGCTCATGTGCGAGTACCACTTGGTCGAGTGGTGCTCGACGGCCCAGATGCGGTCGAAGCCCATCTCCTCGGCGTAGACGGCCTGCTCGACCGAGTCGAGGATGACCTGCCGCTCGTGCTCGGCGGTCGGATTGGCCATCTGGGCCTCGAAGATCATCGAGAACTGCATGCCGTACTCCTGGGGTCTGGCGCGGAATACTCCAATTAGATGTATGACTGACTGCGACGTCAAGAGCTGAGCTGACGTAGAATCAGTTGCACCAGAGGGAGGGACACCGATGAGCGAGTCGTCGGCACCATTGCCGAAGCTGCCGAACACCGCGTGGGCGGTGTTGGGGTTGCTGTCCTTCCCCGGCGAGCGCTCCGGGTACGACCTGAAGAAGTGGGCGGACTCCTCGCTCCGCTTCTTCTACTGGAGCCCGGCGCTCAGCCAGATCTACACCGAGCTCAAGCGCCTGGAGCAGCTCGGGTTCGCGGTGTCGCGCATCGCGTCGCAGGACGAGCTGCGCAACAAGCGCCTCTACTCCATCACCGAGGCCGGGCAGCAGGCCCTGGCCACCTGGGCGCGCGACACGCCGGCCGGCCCGCCGGTGCTCAAGCACGGCGTCGCGCTGCGCGTGTGGATGGGGCACCTGTCCGAGCCGGAGGAGCTGCGCAAGACGCTTGTGGAGCACCGGGATTGGGCGGACCGTACGCTCGCCGAGGTGCTGGCGTCCGAGGACACCGCACAGGACCGCTGGCCCTTCCCGGCGCTCGTACTCAAGTGGAGCGAGCGCTACTACCAGGCCGAACGCGACCTGGCCGAGGGCATGTTGGCCGACCTCGACGAACTCTTCGAGCACGGCGACGTGCACGTGGCCGAACGCCCGCCCGCGGGGAACGCACAGAACGAGCAGGCCGCGCAGAAGCGGCAGTGACGACGCAGGGGCGGCGCCGATAGGCACCGCCCCTGTTGAAGCGTCAGATGTGCACCGCCGGAAGAGCCGGAATTGCCGGACCTGTCCGGGTCAGACCTCGTCGCCGAGCACCGGCTCGGGCAGCGTGCCCGCGTTGTGCTCCAGCAGCCGCCAGCCGCGCGCCCCCGATCCCAGGACCGACCAGCAGCAGTTCGACAGCGCGCCGAGCGAGCCCCAGGTGTCCTCGGGCAGGCCGATCATGCGGCCGATCGCGCACCGGATGGTGCCGCCGTGCGACACCACGACGAGGGTGCCGCCCTCGGGCAGCTTCTCGACCGCGCGTTCGATCGCGGGCACCGCCCGGTCGGCGACCTCGGTCTCCAGTTCGCCGTCGCCGCGGCGCACCGGCTCACCCCGCCGCCAGGCCGCGAACTGCTCCGGGAAGCGCTCCTCGATCTCGCGGTTGGTCAGCCCCTGCCAGTGCCCCGCGTACGTCTCCCGCAGCCCTTCGTCGAGGGTCACCGAGAGCCCCGTGAGCTGCGCGAGTTCGGCCGCCGTGTTCGCGGTGCGCGTCAGGTCGGACGACAGGATCGCGTCCGGCCGCAGCGCCGCGAGCAGCCGCGCGGACCGGGTCGCCTGCGCGAGCCCGGCCTCGGTGAGCGGGATGTCCGTCTGCCCCTGGAAGCGCCGCTCGACGTTCCACGTCGTCTGCCCGTGCCGCCACAGCAGGACGCGGCGGCCGCCCTGCCCGCTCAGCTCGCGTCCTCAATCGCGGCACCGGCCTCGGCGCGCTCGGCGTTGACACGCTGCACCGACTCCGGCAGCTCGATCTTGGGGCAGTCCTTCCAGAGCCCTTCGAGGCGGTAGTAGGCGCGCTCCTCGGCGTGCTGCACGTGGACGACGATGTCGATGAAGTCGAGCAGGACCCAGCGGGCCTCGCGGTCCCCCTCACGGCGGACCGGCTTGGCGCCGAGCGCCCGCAGCCGCTCTTCGACCTCGTCGACGATCGCCTTCACCTGGCGGTCGTTGGGTGCGGAAGCGAGGACATAGGCGTCGGTGATGCCGACGACCTCGCTGACGTCGTACGCGACGGTCTCCGTCGCGAGCTTTTCCGCGCACGCCTCGGCGGCGGCGTTGACGAGCTCGATGGCGTGGGTTGTGGCGGTCACGATCTGCTTTTCTTCAGGCGACGAGGGACGCCTTCCAGGTTCTCACACCGTGCGGGGTGGCCGCCGCCGAGTAACCGCGCGGCCACCCCTTGTCCGACCTACGGCTTGAAGTCCTGGCCGAGGGTGACCACGACGTCGGCCAGCATCTCGCCGTCGATCTTCTGCACGACCGCCTCCGTCAGGCCGATCGTGAGCGCCGTCTGCACCGCCGCCTCGCGGCGCGCGTCGTCGGAGTACTGGACGGTCGACGCCGGCCGGGCCTTGGGCTCGACGGCCCCGCCGGGCACGTAGGAGTAGCCCGCGTTCACGACCTTGATCCGGGCGGCCTCCTGCGCGCCGGACTTGCCGCTGGCGTCGGTGATCATGACGCGCGCGGGCCCGTCGGCCTTGGCCACCTGCACGCTGCCGCCCAGCAGGTCCTTGACGACCGGCCCGGCCGCGGCGACGTCGAGGATGCCGTCGGGACGCACCGGCAGGTCGGCGGACTTGAACTTCTGCGCCTGCACCGCCTTGGCCATCGACGTCAGCACCGCGGCGAGGCGGTCGTCGGGCAGCGACGGGTCGGCGATGTTGGCGAGGTTGCGCAGCACGTCGGCGACGTAGCCCGGGTCGTTGGGCAGCACCTTGAGCACGCCTTGGAGGACGCGGCCGAACCGTTCGGCCCCGCGCGTCGGCGGCTCGCCGGTGATGCGCAGGGCGGCGTACGCGCGCGCCGCGTTGCCGCGGACGTTGGCGGACGGCCCGGCCGGCAGCAGCACCGCACCGTCGGGGCTTTTGACCTCGGCGTCGGCGGTGAGTTCGATGCCGCCGACCATGTCGACCAGCCCCTGCAGAACCGGCTCGCTGACCACCCACGAACCGTTCAGCTTCACGCCCATGAGCTGCGCGAGCGCGTCACGCGAGGCCCCTGCGCCGTCGTTGACCATGACGTCGGCGATCGGCATGGGCCCGGCGCCCGCGGTGTTGACGATGGTCACCGACGCGACGGTCATCATCGACGCGCTGCCGCGCACCGGGTCGTCGGCAAGTACCGCGCTGGCGGTGGTCGTTCCGTCGGTCCCGCGTAGCTGTATGAGCACCGCTCCGCCGGTCGCCTGCGCGGCCTGCTTGGAGTCGCCGCCCCACCACTTGTCGTACGCGAAGTAGCCGCCCACGCCGGCCGCCACCACCACGAGCGCGGCCACCACCGCGACGGCGCGGTTCCGCAGTTGGCGGCGCCGCTCGTCGCGGCGCTCCGACCGGGTCTCGGCGAACTTCAGCCAGTCGATGACGTCTTCGGACTCTTCGGCGTCGTCGTCGACGAAGTCGAACTCGTCGGCCGCGTAGCCGACGCGCTCACGGTTGGGCCCGGGTCGGCCGGAGGTCGGGCCGCCCTGGGTGCCGGGGCGGGGCGGCCCGGGCCGCCGGGAGCCCGACGGCCGCGGGCCCGGTTGCCCCGGACTCTGCTGCCCCGAACCCTGCTGCCCGGGGATCGGCGGGCTCTCGGGGGCCTGCGGGGCAGGGCGTCCGGCGGGACGGCTCGGCCGGGCGGGCATCTCGCCGGGCTGCGCGGGTGTGGGGACCTGCACGCGGAACGAACCGGTCGTGCTGGTCGCCCCGGTCGGGTTCGTGGATCCGGTACGCCGCACCCGGGGCTCGGCGGCCGCGCCGCCTGCCGCGCCGGCGCCGGTGGCGCGCTCGGGGGCGGACTGCGGGTAGGTCTGGCCGTCGTAGGCGGCATACGCGCCGGAGTCGTACTCGGCGGAGGGAGCTTGAGCGGGCGGCGGGACGGCGCCGTACGAGCCGGAGCCGCCGTACCCGCTTCCGGGCTGGGCGCCCGGGTCGTAGCCGTAGGCGGACTGCTCGTAGCCCACGGCCTCGTAGCCGCCGGACGCGTATCCGCCGGAGTCGGTGCCGGGAGCGCCGTACTGCGGCGAACCGTAGTTCGGGGTCTCGTAGGCGGGACTCTCGTAGGACTGCGCGTCGTACGCGGGGGTCTCGTACGCGCTCGACTCGTACGGGCCCGGGTAGCCCGGCGCGGCGCCCTGGTCCTGCCCGAACTGCCCGCCGTACTGGCCGCCTTGCTGCTGCCCTCGGTGCTGCCCCGGTTGCTGGTGGCCCTGCGGACCGCCTTGCTGCCGCGGGTCGTAGCCGTAGGCCGGATCGGGTGCGTACCCCTGGCCGTAGCCCGGGTCCTGCCCCGGGTCGTACCCGCCGTACGGGCCCGCGGGGTAGGCCTCCGGGTCGTACCCGGGGTCGCCGTCCCGATGGCCCTCGTACGGCCGTCCGTCACGCCGTTCGCCCGATCCGGTCACGTCGCCCCTCGGTACAGCCCTCGCTTGCTGATGTATTGCACGACCCCGTCCGGCACCAGGTACCACACCGGTTCGCCGTCCTGCTGACGGCGCCGGATGTCGGTCGACGAGATGGCCAGTGCGGGCACCTCGACCAGGCTGATGCCGCCGTCCGGGAATCCGGGGTCGGACAACGTGTGGCCGGGCCGGGTGCAACCGATGAAGTGCGCGAGCTCGAACAGTTCCCCGGCGTTGCGCCAGGAGAAGATCTGCGCGAGGGCGTCGGCACCGGTGATGAAGAACAGCTCCGTGCCCTCGCCCGACGCACTGCGCAGGTCCTTGAGGGTGTCCACGGTGTACGTCTGGCCCGGCCTGTCGATGTCGACGCGGCTGACCGAGAAGCGCGGGTTGGACGCGGTGGCGATGACGGTCATGAGGTACCGGTCCTCGGCGGGGGAGACCTCGCGCCCGCTCTTCTGCCACGGCTCGCCGGTGGGCACGAAGACGACCTCGTCGAGTTCGAACAGGCCCGCGACCTCGCTCGCGGCCACGAGGTGGCCGTGGTGGATGGGGTCGAAGGTGCCGCCCATGACGCCCACGCGTCTGTTGCGCTGTGCCGTGCCATCGTCCATGGGCGGCCAATCTATAGGGCCGGGTTCCGGTTGAACACGGAGCCGCGTCGTCGGGCCCGCTTCCGGCGCGGCGCACCCCCGTTCGGCAGCGCGCGGAGGGGGGTCAGACGCCCGATCCCGAGCGCTGGTCCGGTACGCCGCCGAGCGGCAACTGCCCCGCGGCGGCGCGGCGTGCCAGCACCCGGCGCAGCACCACTTCCGCGACCTCGGCGACCTCTTCCGCCTCGGCCTCGGTCAGGTCGTCGAGTGCGGCTTGGAGCGCGCGGACGCGCGGGCTGGTCGCGGCGCGCACGTCCTCGGTCCAGTAGCCGGCGTCGTCGCGCGCGGCCTCGATGAGGAGGTTCGGATGCATGCCCATGCCGGCCGCGAGGGCTTCCAGCGTGGCGCGTTCGACCATGCGCCGGGACTGCTGGGTCCGACTCAGCAGTGAGTAGACCGTGGTGCGGCTGACGCCCGCGGCGTCGGCGAGGCGCCGGGCGTTGCGCCCCGGTTCCGCGTCGATCCAGCCCTCGACGAGCTGCTTGAGCCGGTCCATCGCTCCCGTTCCCCGGATGCCGCGCCCCGTTGTGCGCCACCTGCCGACACGCAGCGTACCCGTCCGCTACGACGGTGTACGCCACACGGTACGCATTGCGTGGACAGGTTGTACGCAGACCGCTAACGTGGTGCCGCGATCGAACGAGTGTTCGATGCTGCGAGCGAGATCGAAGAGTGTCCGACATGAGCAATCCCCAGCCCGGCACAGAGCCCGTCAGGGAGTCCGACAGAACGGGTCGCACCGCCCCGCGGAACCGCGCCCTCGACGCGCTCAGGGAACTGGACGTCGAACTGGCCCGGTTGAGCCGCACCGCGCGCTCCGACGCCGAGTTGCGGGCCGCACTCCACGGCCTCCTCGTATCGCTCCGGGCCGCCACGGCCCACGCGGACGGAACCACGACCCTCGTCGTCGGGAGCGAGGCATGGACCCGTCTCCAGATGGCCGTGGGGCGCCGCGCCCGCGTGCGGTGAGCACATGACGAGCACGCGCCGAGCAGGCATCGCGCAGGCATCGGCCGGCATCGTGCACGCGTCGGCCGCACTTCCCCTCCCCCGCCCGCACCCGCGTCAGGAGGACCCCGTGACCCGTACCGACGAACCGCGAAATCCGCGCAACCCGCGACGCCGACCACCCCGCCGCGACGGCTTCGCCGAGCGCGCCCGCCGAGCCATCGACTCGCTGCTGCGCCAATTCCCGGAGCTGAGGGAGGAGATGGCAGCGGGCGGCGGACTCGGCAGACCGGCGTACGCGGCCCCGGTCTCGGCCGCTTCGGCCCAGGCAGTCGCGCCCGTCCCGCCCGAGGCCGCCGCTCGCCTCGACAACGAGGCGGCCGAGGACCGCGCCGCGGCCCTGTGGAACACGCAGCGCGGGCTCGTCCCCGGCGGTCCGGGCGGCGCCCCGCTGCGCCTGTCGGCTCTCGACACCGACATGGACATCACCGCGAGCCTCGGCGAACTGGAGGAGGCCGTGCACGACCGTCTCGGCCTCCCCTCGCCACGGCCGGCGGACGTACCCACGCGTCTTGTCCGCGTACTGCGGCTGCTCGATCCGATCGGCCGGGACGCCGACCTGGCCGAGCACGTGCTGGCCGAACTGCGGCGCATGGCCCGCCGGTGTGCACGTGTCCTGGGCGACACCGAGCCGATCCGCCGCATCCGTCCGCGCTGCCCGCTGTGCGACTCCGTGTCGTTGCGGGCGTTCACCTCGCGGCACATCGTGCTGTGCGTCAATCCCGGGTGCCGGTGCGAGGACGAGGGATGCGCGTGCCACCACGTCCCGGGGGCGCGGCACCGCTGGGAGCGGGCGGAGTGGGCCGAGTTGGCCGTCCTGGTCGGGTGCACCGTGGACGACCTCGCGGAGGTGGCGGCGTGATCGGGTGGGACGGGGCGAGCGCGGCGGGCCGTCCGCGTGCCGGTGCGGCGACGCCGGTCCTCCTGACGGCCGGTGAGGCCGCCCCGGAGGTTCAAGTGGTACCGGCGACGATCAGGAAATGGGTGCAGTTGGGGCACCTGGCCCCGGCGGGCAGGCGGGGCCGGGAGAACCTCTTCCGACTGGAGGACGTGTTCCGTGCGGAGCGCGCCGTGCACCGCCGGACGAGGGACTCCGTTCGAGTGCCTTAGTCGAACAAACTTGCGAATCCAGCGGCGATCGATCACACTTGAGGCAGCGGCGAAGCTGTGCCCACCGAGGGGGCATCGCTTCGCCGTTTTGCTTGTCCCGCAAGGGAGTTGCGGCCCGCGCCGACTCCCCGAGCGGCCCCTCCCGAACGGCCCCTCCCGAAAGGCGCGCTCCCGGACGGCCCGACCTCGAAGGGCCCGCCCGAGAACGGCCCGCTGATGAACGGCCCGTCGACCCCGTGTCGGCGGGCCGTTCCGCGTTCCGCACAGCCCTCCCCACCAGAAGGCGACAGACCCATGACCACGCCCTTCCGAGCCCTGTTCTGCGACCTGCGGACGGACGACATCATCGATTCCTTCCCCCTCGACCACGTGCGGTTCGACGACCGCATCGGCGGCGGGGGCACCCTGACCGGACGTTTCGCGCTGCCGGACACCGACGCGGCGGGTCGCGCCGAGGCCGTCGTCCCCGCGCGCACCGCCGTGTGGGTACAGCGCGGCGGTGACATCTGGTGGGGCGGCGTGGTCTGGCGTACGACCCGGCACAGCGGACTCGCGGGCGACGCCCTGAAGGTCGTCGCCGCCACCTGGGACAGCTACCTCGACCACCGGATCCTGTACGCCGGCAAGGAGAGCGACACGGCCGTCGACCAACTGGTGCTGGCCCGGGAGTTGGTCGAACAGGCCCAGGCCCAGCCGAACAGCCACATCGGCATCACCACCTCCGACACCGTCATGTCAGGTGTGCAACGGCGTGCCCGACACGCCGACTTCGACCTGATGCGCATCGGCGAGGCGCTGCGGCAACTGGCCGACCGCCGCGACGGGTTCGAGTGGCATATCGCGAGCACCCGCGAGCCGGTGACCGGATACCGCAGCAAGCGGCTCGACCTCGGTTACCCGGTGCTGGCCCCCGAGTTGCCCGACCTCGCGCTGGACGGACCGGGGGCGGTGCTCGGGTACGCGTACACACACGACGGCACACGCAAGGCCACGATGTGGCGAAGCCGCGGCTCCCGGACCGGCGGTGCGGGGCGCCTCATGTCGCACGTCTGGGAGATCACCGACGTCCTGCACCCGGCGGACGCCGACCTCACCTGGCCGCGCCTGGACGGCGCCTCGGACGCCCCGGAGTGCGGGCGACGCGAGGCCCTCGACGCCGAGGCGCAGGACGCCCTGCGCGCCGCCTGGCACGCACCCGCCGCGCTCGACGCGACGGTACGCCTGGACCCGCGCACCGCCCCGTCGCTGATGGGTCGTCATGTCCGGCTACGCCTCGACAGGCGCCCGAACGAATGCGGCCCAGAGCGGCGCCTGCGGGTCGTCGGTGTTGCGGTCGAGACACCCGCCCCCGGGACCCCGGAAACCGTCCGGCTGACACTCGGCGCGGCCGCCGAGGCGCCGGCCACGACAGTCGTTCCCGTACCGGTGCCGAGTGGCTGAACGACCGCTTCCACCAAGCGACTTCGAGCGCACCAAGCCGTCCGACCGGCCCGGCCGGAGCGGCTCATCCAACCGACAGGAGGCCGCCACCATGATCATTCCCATGCAACGCGACGTCCGGTACGCGGAGTCCGCCGACGGCCCCGGCCCCAGAGCCGTCCCGCCGGCGGCCACGGGCCGCGACTCGCTGACCGGAACCCCGGAGACCGTCCTCGACCCGATCCTCGGTCTGATCTTCGGTCTGATCTTCGGTCTGATCCGCGACCCGATTCCCGACACGATTCCCGACACGGCGCCGGAGCACAGTGCCGTCGAAGAGGGGCCCGACGAGGCGGATCCGGTACCCGGGGAGGCCGCATGATGACACGAAGTACCGAGACCCACGACCCGGCTTCAGTGGCACTGGAGTTGGCCGAACTGCGGCGCAGCGTCGACGTCGGCTTCGCCACGACGCGAGGCGACTTGGCGCTGCTGCTGCAACGCGCGGACCAGGCGGACAAGGTGCTGGACGAACACGACGCGCGCATCTGCGTGTCGCGCCCGCTGGCCCCTGCCGTCCGTCGCCGCCCTCACCGGCCTGAGCGGACTCTGCATATCCGCGTGGCAGGCCACCGGGCGGTGAGAGCGGCCGACAACGAGCGCGGAGCGGTGCGGTGATGACGCGGAACGGTGGGGCGTATCCGGGAGTTCCCCGGGTACGCCCCACCGTCCGGCGCTGCCGGCCAGCGCTCCTGGTCCACGCGATTCGTCAGCCCCGCTCGGGAGTGACCGTCCAGTCGCCGTCGGCCTCGATCTCGATGAGGCAGGGCCCCGCGGGGATGATCGACTCACCCTCGTAGGCACCGATCGCGTTGGCGAGCGAGGCGAGGTACGGATCCGCGGCCCGGTCGGGCGATTCCGCGTACACGCGCACCATGAAGTTGCTCGCGCCGTTGTGCGTCATCGCGACGACGGTGCGCGGGCCGGTCCACCGCAGCACCTCGGCGCCGTCACCGCTCACCGCACCGGTGAGCCAGGGGGCGGCCGTGGGCGGCTGCACGGCAACGGTCCAGGGGCCGTTGCTCTCGATCTTCAGGCGCTCGGTGACCGTGCCGCGCTCGTCGAGCAGGACGCGGCCCTGGTACGCCCCGATCTCGTTGACCAGCAGCTTGTCGTGCTCCAGGCTCGAATCGAGCGTCCAGACGGCGAAGTTGCCGGTACCGGTGCACGTGATCTCGGCAATCACCGGGCCCGAGGCGACCGGGCGCGAGATGCGCAGTATTCGGTCGCCGTTGCCCTCGAAGGTGTGGATGCCGGGGACCGGCGCGGGCTCGGCCTCCGCTTCGGCCTCGGCGGCCGCGGCATCGGCGTCGGCATCGGCATCGGGTTGGGCTTCGGCATCGGGTTGGGCTTCGGATTGCGCCTCAGGATGCGGATCCGGCTGCGGTTCCGGCTCGGGTTCCGAGGCAGGCTCGGTCTCGGTCTCGGTCTCGGTCTCGGGTTGCGGCGCGGGCTCCGGCGCCGGAGCCGGCTCGGGTACGGCGGCAGACGCCACTTCGGGCTCGGGCTCGGCATCGACGTCCACCGCGACCTCGGCGGCAGCCTCCGACTCGGATGCCGATTCGGGTTCCAACTCGGGTTCCGGCTCGGGGTCGGCCTCTGGAACGGCCTCCGGCGCCTCCGCGACCTCGGCAGCCGGCTCCGTCGGCAATTCCGTGACAGCTCCCGGCACTTCGGCGGCTGCTTCGGCAGCGTCGACCGCTTCGTCTGTGGCCGCCGCCGCCTCGGCCGCCGCTTCCGCGTCCGCTTCCGCCGCGGCGGCCGCCGACAGCAGCACGACCCCGGGGTCCGCCCCGTAGTCGCGTACCAACTGCTCCAGCCCGTCGCGGTATCCCTGTCCGACCGCACCGAAGCGCCAGCCGTCGCGCCGATAGACCTCGCCGAGGATCAGGGCGCGCTGCCCCTTCATCTCGGACGGCTCCATGATGAACGCCGCGACCGGCTCGTCGTCGACCGTGAGCACCACGCTCCCGGCGTCCAGCGCGATGTCCGGCCCCACCGACGCCAGGACGAAGAGCAGCCGGTGGACTTCCGGTGCGACCGCGTCGAGGTCCAGGTCGAACGCCGCCTCCGACGCCCCGCCCGACACCAGCGCGACCGCGCTCACCAGCGATGCCGGCCGCGCCGAACTCACCGGCGGCCGATCGGAGTCGATGTGCCCTTCCGCGTCGAGCGCGAAGCAGAACGCCGCGATGTCGGTGCCCGTCGCCGCGCCCGCGACCTCGACGCGCAGCGCGGTCGCCGCGGTCAGATCCGCAAGTCTGGCCTTCTCGCCCATGGCGAACGTACGCATTCCGCCCTCCCCTGGTGCACTGTGCTCCCGCTCCGCCCACGCGCCCGCCTGGAAGATTAACGCGCGGCGGGCGGGAAGACGCGGGAACCCCATACCCGGCGGTGCCGGCCGGGCAGCACAAAACCGGGGCGGCCGGTCACGGCAGCCCCGGTCACACCGACCGATCACGTGGACGCGTACGCCGACGAGTCACTCCGACAGGTCAAACCAAGGGGTCGCGCCAAGGGGTCGCACGAAGGGTCACGCCGACTGGTCAGCGGTCCTTGTTGAAGGACATCGTGATGAGCAGCAGGACGATCAGCGCGATGAACGCGCCGAGGCCGGCGCCGATCGGGCTGAGGCTCTCGTGGTTGCCACCATGCTCGCCGCCCTCGCTCGCGAGACGGGTGAGAACGGTCATGGCCTGATCGGTCATCGTGGTCAACCCTTAAGTGTCTGGTCGTCGGACGATGGCCGGGCACCCGAAGGACACACGGCCGCGCACGACATCGTACGGAAGGTCCCCTCGACACGCGCGCGCAGGATCGCCCTGATGAGGGTTGTCCCCCAGTCGGGTGCGCCGCGAGCGCCTACCCTGAGGGATGGACGACACGGGGGTCGGCCGCTTCGGCGTCCGCCACCGACCGTGCACTCTGCCACGAGGGGGATCGAGCCATGCCCGACACGACCAAGCAGCCGGGGGCCGAGGGCGCGAACCTGCCGGCGCGGCAGCGCATCCGCTTCCCCGGGATCTCGTCGCGGGCGTACGAACACCCCGCGGACCGCAGCGCGCTCGTGGCGTTGCGCAAGTTGCAGGGCTTCGACGCGATCCTGAAGCAATTGCACGGCATGCTCTCCGAGCGGTCGGTGCGCCTGGCGTTCCTCGCGGGCAGTGTGCGCACCAGCGACCAGCAGTTCCGGCGGCTGCACGACATGGCGCGCGAAGCCGCGTACATCCTGGACATGCCCCAGGTGCCCGAGGTCTACGTGACCCTGGACCCGCAGCCGAACGCGATGGCGATCGGCATGGACAAGCCGTTCATCGTCGTGACGACCGGGCTCGTCGAACTGCTGGACGACGACGAGATGCGCACGGTCATCGGGCACGAGATGGGCCACATCCTGTCCGGGCACGCGGTGTACCGCACGATGCTCCTGCTGCTGACGAACCTGTCGCTCAGCCTGTCCGGGATCCCGCTCGGCACGCTGGCCATCCAGGCGGTGATCGCGGCCCTGCGCGAGTGGTTCCGCAAGTCCGAACTGAGCTGCGACCGGGCGGGCCTGCTGGTCGGCCAGGACCCGGACGTGTCGATGCGCGCGCTGATGAAGATCGCGGGCGGCTCGCACCTGCACGAGATGAGCACCGACGAGTTCCTGGCCCAGGCGGCCGAGTACGACGCCGCGGGCGACATACGCGACAGCGTGCTGAAGCTGATGAACGTCTTCGGGCGCTCGCACCCCTTCCCGGTCGTACGCGTCGCCGAACTCAAGCGCTGGGCGGACGGACCGGAGTACCAGGCGATCCTGGCGGGCGAGTACCCGCGCCGCGACGAGGACCCGAACGCGTCGGTGCGCGACGAGGCCAAGGCCTCGGCCGACGCGTACCGGGAGTCGGTGCGCCAGAGCGCCGACCCGCTCTTCGGGCTGCTGCGCGACGTCGTGGGCGGCGCGGCCGACGCGGGCGGGCGCCTGCGCGACAAGTTCACCGGCCGTCCCGGTGGCGGTACGGGCACCGCGACCGCTCCCCCGCCGCCGAAGACCGCGCCCGACGACGCGCCCCGGCCCGATACTGGGAGCGGAACCGCGAACGGAACCGCGAACGGGACCGACGAGGGGCCCGCCGGCGCGGGCGACCCGCCGCCCGGCAGCGGGAGTTGACGGTACGTCACACCGCGACCGCGAGCACTCCGCACGTCGTCGCGGTCGCGGTACCGAGCACCAGGGGGTCGTAGGGCTCGACCGTCGCTCCGGCACCGGTGGCGGTGGCAGCAGCGGTCGTGGCCTCTGTCGCGGTCTGCACGGCCCCTGGCGCGGCGGCCCCCGCGGTCGTCGCGGTCACCGGACGGAAGAACGCCGCCGTGTCGGCGGTACACGCCTGCGGCGCCGCGATAGTCACGATGCGCCGTACCCGCATCGTCCCGGTGCGCAGCCCGTGCCGGTCGACCTGGAACTCCCAGGCCCGGTGCACGACGAAGCGCGACCAGGTGTCGCCGCCGACGGCCTTGACCGCGTACACGAAGACCCCGTCGACGGTCACGATCAGTTCCTCGTCGTCGGTTTCGGCGACGGTGGCGGCCGCGGAGACGCGTACCTTCGTGTCGGCGACCGCGATCTGCGCGGGGTCGAAGCGTGTCGCCCAGCCGGTCGCGGAGTGCACGTCGTCGTCGACGGGGTGGTCGTACGACGCCGTCAGCTGCGCATGCTGATCGGTCTCCAACCGGAGTGCCGCGGACCACGGGCGCATACCGCCCCAGACCTCCGGGTCCAGTTGGGTGCCGTACACGAAGTCCCGCATCTGCTCCAGCGCCTCGCGTACCTGGGCCGCGCTGAAGTGCGCGGTGTCGCCGTGCTGCGGCAGCACGATTCCGGCGCGGCCGTCGCTCCACGCCGCCGCCGCGCTGCCCGCGAACGGGTCACCGCCGGGGCCCGTGGCGACCAGCACCAGGCCCTGCGCGGGCACCAGCGACACGCGGACCAGGACCGCGGGGCCGGAGGCCGCACGCGGTGCCGCGGTGCCACCGCCGCGCCGGGCGCCCAGGTAGAGGGCGCCCGCGAGCAGCAGGACGACCGAGAGCATCAGGACGCCGATCTGGAACGCGGCCGCGGGCATGCCGAAGACCCGGCGCAGCTGCCGGGGCCCCTTCCCGGTACGCATCCGCTCCTGCGCCGATGGCTCGTGGAGCACGGCGGCGCTGACGAACGACTCGTCGAAGACGGCCTGGAATTCGTCGTCGCCGTCGGGCCCACCCCCGCGGCTGCCTTCAGGGGGTTCGCCCCGACCGGACATGACTCCATGGTAGGTCCCCGGAGCCGCCCCCGGAACTGCGGAAACGCAGGGCGGACAACACTCCTGACGGGGTCTCAGACATACTCGTCGGGTTCCCGCCGCAGACGGGCTCAGACGAGACCGCGGCTCGAAGCCACCAGCAGGACCGTCGCGACTATCACGAACCACACCGCGACCTTGAGGTTGGTGCGGTCGCGCGGACCGGAGGTGCGCCGCGGCCCGTCACCGCCCCGCCGGGCACGCACGCGCCCCGGCATCTCCTTGTTGGCGGCCTCACGGAACCCGGTGTTCTGCGGCGGATTGTGCCGCCAGCGCTCGGCAAGCATCCTGGCGCGTGCCGAAGGCTCGCTCTGCGCCGCCCCCCTCACGAATTCCTCGTCGAGGACCAGGCCCTCGAACGGGTCGGCGCCTTGCGGCTGCTGACCCTCCGTCACCTCCGACATACCGTCGGATCCCCCGGGTCGCGCGGACCCGCCCCCGTCACGCTCGCGCTCAGACACGCGCGAAAACCTAGCGGATGGCGGCGACATCGGCACCCGGGTATGGGGCTCAGTCGCCAAATATCGGAAGGGTTCCGGGAGTTACGCGAGGTATGGACCGATTCGCCGGCGAATCCGCCGGGTCAGCAGCCGTCGCGCACCGGCGCGCCGCAGGAACGCCCCGCCGCGGCAGCCGGCGTCATACCCGAGCCGGTCGCGGCGGGCGTACGTACCTCCGGGCGCGGCACGGCGCTTCCCACCGTGGGCTGCGGGGCCGGCGGGGTCTGGCCGGAGCGCCCCGGCGCGACCGCGGTGATCGCGATCGCCACCACACCGATGCCCATCAGCAGCGCGAGCACCCAGGCCACCGACTGGCGCCACCACGACGTCCGGCCGGTGGTCGGCTCTTCGTACGGTCCGTACCCGACCGGGATGCCGGTGTCCGGCCGGAAGCCGGGGCTGGTACGCGGCTCGACGAGCGGGAACGGGTCGTCCGGGCCGTTCGCGAAGTCGGTCGGGACGCTGCCGTCCGCGGGCTCGGGGGCCTCGGCGGCCGGCGGCGTGGCGGCCAGCAGGCGTTCCAGCGCGGACGGCTCGTGGATCTGCGCGGCCCTGACGAACTGCTCGTCGAAGACCACGGAGGACAGTTCGTCCCCCGCGTGCTCGGGGTCCTCCCCGAACTCCGGCAGGCCGTCCGGTGGTTCCGGCCCTCGCGAATCGGGCACTCAATCACACTATTACCGCGACGCCCCTGGAGGGAACGAAATACGCGAGTACGTGCAACAACGCCCTCCCGACCGGGGCGAGAATCCCAGGCGGGAGGGCGTCGGAAAGCATGCCCGCATCACCCGGCCGAGGGCCGACCACGGGCGACAGGCGACGAGGTTCGGCAGGCGGCGACCCGGCCGGTACGCGCTACCGCACGTGGCCGTCGCCGGTCACGACGTACTTCGTCGAGGTCAGCTCCGGCAGGCCCATGGGCCCGCGCGCGTGCAGCTTCTGGGTGGAGATGCCGATCTCGGCACCGAAGCCGAACTGGCCGCCGTCCGTGAAGCGCGTCGAGGCGTTGACCATGACCGCGGTCGAGTCGACCAGCCGCACGAAGCGGCGCGCCTCGGCCTGCGAACGCGTCACGATCGCCTCGGTGTGGCCCGACGAGTGGCGGCGGATGTGCGCGACCGCGTCGTCCAGCGAGTCGACCACGGCCGCGGCGATGTCGTACGACAGGTACTCGACGTCCCAGTCCTCGTCCGTCGCGGGGACGACGTCGGCCGAGAACTTCTGCACCGCCTCGTCACCGTGCACGGTCACCCCGGAGTCCTTGAGCGCGGCCAGCGCGAGGGGCACGAAACGGTCCGCGATGTCGGCGTGCACGAGCAGCGTCTCGGCGGAGTTGCAGACCGACACGCGCTGCGCCTTGGAGTTGACCAGGATGTCGACGGCCATCTGCAGATCGGCGTCGGCGTCGACGTAGACGTGGCAGTTGCCCACCCCGGTCTCGATGACCGGCACCGACGAACCCTCCACGACCGTGCGGATCAGCGACGCCCCGCCGCGCGGGATGAGGACGTCCACGAGCCCGCGGGCGCGCATCAGCTCGGTGACGCTGTCGCGGGACTCGCCGGGCACGAGCTGCACGGCGTCGGCGGGGACGCCGGCCGACGCGACCGCGTCGCGCAGCACGCCGACGAGCGCGGTGTTGGAGGCGTAGGCCGAGGACGAGCCGCGCAGCAGCACCGCGTTGCCCGACTTCAGGCACAGCGCGGCGGCGTCGACCGTGACGTTCGGCCGGGCCTCGTAGATGATGCCGACCACGCCGAGGGGCACGCGCACCTGGCGCAGCTCCAGGCCGTTGGGCAGCGTCGAGCCGCGGACCACCTCGCCGACGGGGTCGGGCAGGCCCACGACGTCGCGTACGTCGGCGGCGATCGCGGCGACGCGCTCGTCGGTCAGCGTCAGCCTGTCGACGGTGGACTCGGGGGTGCCGTTCTCCCGGGCCCGGGCGACGTCCTCGGCGTTGGCCTTGACGATCTCGGCGGAACGGGCCACCAGGGCGTCGGCGATCGCCAGCAGCGCGGCATCCTTGACCTTGCGCTCCAGTGGCGCGAGCAGGGCGGCGGCCTCCCGGGCACGGCGGGCGGTGTCGAGGACGGCTGAGGATGCGCTGCTGGTCATGGACCCAGCCTACCGAGCCGGTGCGGCTGCTCCCGGGGGTTTTCCGACAGGCGAGACGAAGCTCGGCAGACACAATCCGGCGCGACGTGGCGCGTACGTCTTCCGCAGCAGTGTGCGGCGGCCCACAATGTCACCCCGACCAGGACGAACGGAGTGCATTGTGACCTCGGAGAAGGCCATCACCCCTGCCGTACGCGCCCGGCGCCATGGGCTTGCGGATTTGTTGGCGCGTTCGGCGGCGCGTACTCCGGACAAGACCGCGGTCGTGTTCGGTGAGGTGCGGCAGTCGTTCGCGGAGTTGGA
>NZ_JBEZFP010000150.1:0-22051 GCF_040649515.1 Streptodolium elevatio | reverse complement strand
GGAGCATCCAGCATGACATTACCCGCGACGGACTCCGCGAAGGCCATCCCACCGCAGGCGCGGACCTTCGGCAAGGCTTCGGAGCGGGCACCCACATCGGAATGCGGTTGTACGCGGACGACCGCGACGGACACCTCCACCTCCCAAAACGCAAGTAGGCCCCTGCCCGCCGGCGCGAACCGGCGGGCAGGGGCCTTGTCGTGGTCATGCGTATCGGTGCTCGCCCGCGGACAGGAGCGTCCCGCACGGGCACAGCGGCCCGCGTTCCAGGACGAGGTCCAGGTACACGGCGACGTCGCCGGGGTGGGCGGGGTCGGCGGGCAGGGGCAGCGGGAACTCGCGCTCGGCGCGGGCGGCCGTGCCGGCCCGGAGGAACTTGACGCCGTACCGCCAACCGCGGCCGGGGGTGAACACTGCGAGCCATTCGTCTTCGTCGGTCATCGCGTGCCAACTGCGGTGCGGTTCGGGGGTCTTGGGGGAGAGGTCGATCCGGAACCCGTGGTCGAACCTGTCGGCGATGGTCCAGTCGAAGGCATCGCTGAGGCTGTCGGCGACGGCGTCGATGTACGCGGCGGGCGGGTGGTGCCGCCAGGAGCCCCAGTCCGGCCATTCGGCGGTGGGGGGCTTGTCGTCGGCGGGGTCGGCCAGGCCGGGGAAGTCGCCGGCGTCGAGGGACAGGAGCCACGCCCCGGCGTGCTGGACGGCGGCGCGGGCCTGGGTGGCGGTGGCGAGGTGGGCGCCGGCCAGGAGGACGGCCTGGGCGAAGTTCCCGGCCGGTTGCGGGCTCGGGTCGGCGTGGCCAGGCCGGGTGAAGGTGACGCCGGTGTCGGTGGCGAGGTCGGCGGCGGTGATGCGGGCGACCGGGACGCCGTCGCGGGCGACGTGGACCACCGCGGCGGCGCGGCGGTCGAACCAGGTGCGGACTTCGGCGAGGACGTCGAGGATGCCGTCGCCGACCTGGATGCGCGGCAGGGGAGCGGCGCCGGCCGCGGCGTCCCTGTCGGTCGCGTACGGGGTGAGCAGGTAGGTGGTGGTCACGGGTTCCCCTCCGGGGTCGGCGTGGTCGTGGGGTGCAACGTGGGGGAGGCGGGCACGGTTGTGGGCATCTCGCCCCAGGTGCGGCCGTCCAACAGGCGTCCGGCAGCCTGGGGGTTCCTGCCGCCGATCTGCTTGAAGAAGAACGGCACGTGGGTGGATTCGCAGGTGTCGCGGATCTGCCGCACCCAGTCCAAGTCGACCGGCCGATGACGGGGGCCGGATTCGCCTCCGACGATGACCCAGCCGATGCCGTCCAGGTCCAGGTCGGGCAGCGGCCCGAGCAAAGGCTCCAGGGACAGGAACCGCACCGCGGCGCCCCGGACTTGCCGTAGATCGTCGACCCGGTGCAGTTGCTGCGCGGATTCCACCGACACCCCGGCCCAGACGTTGGCCGGCCACTCCAGCCGGTCGGCGAGGCGCCGCAGGCGGCGGGACCGCTTGGTCAGCAGCTGGTAGGTGTGTCTGGGGGTGTCGGCCATCACCGCGAACACCTGGCGGATGAACGCCTCCGGGACGCGGGCGTGGAACAGGTCGGACATGCTGTTGACGAACACCCGGCGCGGCTTCCGCCACTGGTACGGCACACCGAGCGCTTCGCGATGCAGGGTGACGCCGAAACCGGGGCCGGAGGTGCGCGGGTCGCCGTCGTTCTGATACTTCGCGGACCCCATCGCCTTCAGCCGCTTGGCCAGGGTGAGGGCATAGCAGTGATCGCAACCAGCCGTAATACGGTCGCAGCCCGTCACGGGGTTCCACGTCGCCCCGGGTGAGCCGTCGTCGCCGCGGGTCCACTCGATCGTCGTCGTGCTCATCGTGCGTCCCCTCTCGGCTCGCGTGGCGGTATCGGAATGGGCGCCAGGTCGGTTTTGAGGTAGAGCGGGTGGCGGGGCTGGCCGTCGTCGGTAGCGCCCAGCCGGTACGGCCGCACCCCGAGGCGTTCCAGGAGCGCCAGGACGTCGCGGCCGCGGTCGCCGCCGCGGGCCCCCCATGCGACGACGGTCAACGGGTCGGCCGCGCATTCGGCCAGGTACGCGTCGTTGTACGGGCCTATCGGGTCGGTGTGGCGGGCGAGTTCGGCCGGGTCGGTGGCGCGCAGCGCGTACAGGTTGCGCACCACCAGGCCGCCGTACCCCCACGCCTTCGCGTAGCCGGTGCAGCGGCGGATGGTGGGGTCGTCGGCGGCCGCGTCGGCGGTGGACGGGTTCAGCATCACCCATCCGACCACCGGGCCCGGCGCCCAGTGGCGGGTCAGCTCGTAGCGGTAGGTCCCGCACTGACTGAGCACCGCGGACCGGTGCACCTCCGGCCCGGCGGCAGGGGCCTGGCCGAACAGCGCCGTGGAGTCGGTCATGTCGCCGCCTTTCGGGTGGGCGGGTGGGGCCATGCGGTGAGCGCGTAGCAGGCGTCCAGGTCGTCGACCCTCAGGTGACCAGGCTTGCGCCACGGGCGCCGGCGGCGGGACAGATCGGCGAACTCCACGCGCATCGGGTGCGCCGCGCAGGCCGCAAGCACCGCGCGGATCCGGATCCGGCGGGGCATCTCGGCGCACGCGAAGAACGTGCCGTGCAGCTGCCAGACCTGCCCGCGGCGGGCGAGCAGCCAGGCGGAGCCGGAGCCGATCGTTTCGCAGGCGAGGCGGAACGCGGCGGCCTCGCCCAGCCGGTCGCGGCGCTGGTAGGTGGCGGCGAGGGCGCGGACGGCTTCGGCCGCGCCCTCGGGGCCGAGGACGGTGTCGATGCGCCAGGAACGCGCGGGCGTCATGCCAGCGCCCCTTCGGCGTTCATGGCCTCGATGTAGGCGGCGACGACCTCGCGGCGCACGATGCCCTGGCTGTTGCACTCGATGTTGTTGTCGGCGGCCCACGCGCGCACCCGCTTGGGGTCGACCTTGGGGCCGTCGGTGGTGCGCCGCGCGGCCGTGTCGGTCTTGGTGGCCCGCGTCGTGGGCGTGGTGGCCTTGCCCTGCTTGATGTCGCGGACCCTCGCCTTGGCCGCGGCGAGCTTGGCGGCCAGACGCTCCACCTCGTCTTCGGCGCGGGCGAGGGCCTGGTGACCGCTGACCAGCGCCACCAGGGTGCCGATGGCGGCCTCGGTCTTGTCGGCCTGCGCGGTCAGCTTGGCGTCGCCGGTGGCGCGGGCCGCCGCGATGACGTCGGCGACCGACGGCGGTTCGCTGCCGGCGGTGCCGTGCCGGTGCGCCACGCTCCGGTCGGCGGCCGGGGCCGGGTCGAGCTTCGGCTGGACGGGGACATCGACGACCGTCGTCGAGGTGGTGGTGGCGATGGTGGTGTCGGCCGCCGCGTCGGTGTCGTCCTGGCGGGCGAGTTCGGCAGCCACCGCGTCGGGGGTGCCGGGGGCGTAGGCGGCGGGGGAGGGCTTCAGGGCGGTGGTCATGGTCGTGACTTCTCTCAGGGTCAGGCCGGGGATCCGGGTGGTGATGCCGTGCTGCTCGCGCAGCTGCTTGCGTTGCGCGGTGGTGGTGGCGGCCCAGATGCCGGACTCGCCGGCGTCGACGGCCCAGGCCAGGCAGTCCGCGATGCGGGGGCAGGCGCGGCAGTACACGGCGGCGGCCGCCAGCGCGGCGTCGCTCTCGTAGTCGGGGGAGAACAGGTCCGGGTCGACGCCGGGCCGCAGACACGGCTCGGTGCCGTCCAGGCGCGGCCGGGGCGCCAGTGTCGCGGGCGCGGTCACGTCTCCGCCCCCGGGGTACCGGCCGCGTGTTCCTCGGCGGCCTGCGCGGCGGCCCGACTGGCGGCCTGGACAGCTTGGTACCGGGCGGCCATCCGATCGCCGAACCGGGCGATGAGGCCGCCGTTGCTGGTGTCGGCCTGAAGTCCGGCGATGGCGCGGGCGATCGGGTCGTCGTCGGCGTACGGCGGGGGCTGGGGCGGGCGGTCAACGTGCGTCATGCTGGTGCTTCCTGCTCTCTCAAGGTTGGGCCTTGCGGGCGGGTCCGGGGCGGCCGGCTGTCTTTGCGGGAGAGGCGGCCGCCCCGGGGCGGGACCTATGGTCAGACCAGGTCCAGGACCGTGACGGGCACGGCGCCGGGGATGTGTTCGGCGAGGGGCCGGTAGGTCCAGACGTGGTTGTCCTCCTCGGTGCCGGCAGTGAAGACGCCCCAGGCGTGCCGGATTTCGGGGAGCAGCGGACCCAGCCGCGCGGCCGCGGGGAGTTCGCCGTAGGTGCTCTTGTCCAAGGCGAGGAACGCCGCCAGGACCCGGCGCGGGCTGTGGTGCCCCAACGCCAGGAACCCGTGCGTGTGGTCGTCGTCGCCGGGCGCGGCCACGGCGATGCCGTGGTGGACGGCCTCCATATCGCGAACGGTGGGAATCACCCTTGCTCCTTTGTGGTGTCGGGCCGGGCTGTCCGGCCCTCGGCACCGCCCCACCGGTATGTGGGGCGGCATCGGCAACCGTCAGATCCGTCGGCAGAGCGCGGGTTCAGGTCGGGGTGTGCTTGTTCGCGACGCTGCAGGCCCCGCAGTACGGGGCGCCGTCCGGTCCGAATCGGCCGTGTTCCTGCTGGTCGTGGCCGCGCCCGCAGCGCGTCCGGCGCCGCGATCGTCCGTGGAGGGCCCGGAGTTGGGCGCGCAGCCGCTGACGGCCGGGGGTGTCGTCGACGTGGTCCGGTGACACGCAGTGCGGGTAGCCGCATTCGGCGCGGACCGGTCCGACCGGGTCGCGGCCGGTGCGCCTGCGGAACGCGATCGCGGCCGGGCTAATGCTCTTCCCGCCCAGCCGCATGACGGGTGAGCCGCTGGTGCTGCCGCGTTCGCCGAGCCATTCGAGGTGGCCGCCGTCGACCGGGCGCACCCGCGCGGCCCACTTCGATGCGGCGGTGTCGGGTTCCGGACGTGCCCAGTCGATGCCGGCGTCGCGTCGGATCCGGCGCACGGCGGCGCGGTCGACACCCAGCTGGGCGGCGATGCAGTCGGTGCTGTGGGTGGCCAGGAGAGCGCGGATGTCCGCGTCTCGCGGGTGGGTTCGGGGCATGGGGCGCCTCCGGGCGCGGTCAGGCCCGCTGCTTCAGGCGCGGGCCGAATCGTCACGGGGCCGGGCTGTCCGGTCCTCCGCACCGCCCCACCGCGTGGTGGGGCGGCACAGGGGGCCGCCAGGGGCGGCGGTTCGCTCAGCGCTGTTCAGTTGCCGGCGTCTTCGCACGGCAGGCAGCGGCCGTACCGGCGCGGGATGCAGAAAGGCAGCTCCACGAGGCATTGCGGGCAGGTCCGGCGAGCACGCATGGCGGCGTCCAGCGCGGCCTGCTTGGCCGCGGTCATCGGGCGCACAGGTGCGGCCAGGTGCAGCCAGTACAGGTACGCGACGCTGCGCCGGTACCTGATCTCACCCGCAGGCTCCTGGCCGTTCGGCCGCAACCCCTTGGCCCTGAGTTGGCGGCGGGTGGCCATGCCGTCAGGTGCGAGGCGGGGCCGGTAGATGCCGTAGCCGGTCACGGCTCGCCGTCCGAGGCCGCCGGGCCCGGGCGGGTGGCCGGGTCGGGGTCGTCGGCGAACGCGCCCCACGGCATCCAGGTCGTCAGCGTGTAGTCGCGCAGCACGTCGACCAGGAGCACGTCGCGGACACCGGGGGTGCCGTCCTCGCCGACGAGCCGGACCTCCACGCGGGCAGGCTCCTCCAGGCGCGCCCAGATCAGCAGGACGCGGGCGGGGGCGTCGATCTCCTCGTCCTCCGGGTCGGCGTCGTCGGGGAGCCGCCAGACCTGCCCCGGGCCGGCCAGCACGAGGGGGTCGCCGGCGTCGGCCTGCGCCCACACCCAGCGCAGCGCCGCGTCGGGGTCCAGCAGGTCGCGGTCGGTGTACTCGCGGGCCCGGTCCACCGCCCACAGTCCGGCGCGGTCCGCGCCGATCAATTCCTCGATGGTGCGGGCGGGGGCGGTCACCGGGCCGCCTCCGTCCCGGGGCAGCGCGCGTGGCTGGTCATGAACAGGTACTCGCTGGCGGTCTTGGTGCCCTGGGGGCGGTCCGCCTCCCAGTCGCAGCAGCGGCAGAACGCCAGCACGCCGCCGGGCACTTCGGCGTAGCCGAGGGCGCGCTTGCGGGCCGGGGGCTTGGCGACGCGTCCGGCGTCGACGTCGGCGCGCGGGATGACCAGCTCGTCGTCGGCGCGGCGGCGTCCGGTCGGGTGGGCGAACAGGTGCTCGTTCGTACGGCCGGTGATCCGCACGATCACGGGCTTGTCGCCGATGGGTGTGTACTCCAGGCGCGCGCCGTCGGTGACGCTCTTCCAGTCGAGGGCGCGGCGGGTGCGGCGGAATGCGGTGCGGTCCGGGTCGGGGGCCGTCATGCTGGTGATCTCCTGTTGCTCGTGAGTGGGTGTCAGGGGCCTGGGGCGGCCGACGATCTGGTGGGTCAGACGGCCGCCCCAGGGCGTGGTCAGGCGTGCGCGAGCCGCACCGCGTCGGCGGCGGGCTCGGTGGTGTCGCCGGTGGCCGTGTCGGCGGGCCGGTCGGGGCAGTGCCCGGACACGTCGACGGTCCAGGCGTGGCCCGCGAGGCAGCCGTACGCGAAGGTGCGGACGGTGGTCGTCGGGCCGGTGCGCGTCCAGTGACTGGTGCCGCCGGTGGCGGCGAGGCCGCACGGCTCGGTGTCCACAGCGGGGCCGGACTCGGGGCAGAACGCGCCGTCGAGCTGCCAGGGCTTCTGGTCGACCGGGGTCGTGCTCTCGCCGACGCCCAGGGTGTAGCTGGCCATGAGGTGTTCTCCGGTGGGGTGTTCCGGCCCGCGACGGTTGCGCGGGCGGCGGTCAGAGGGTGATCTCGTGGACCCGCTGCGCGCGCTGGTTTCCGAGCGTGCGCCGGTAGACCTCGATGCGGACGACCTGCGCGTTGCTGCCGTGGGCCCTCTTGAGCAGGCCCGCGGCGTGGGACTCGGCGGCGTCCGCGGCGACGGCGAAGAAGCGCTCGCCGCAGTGATGGCCGTCCTTGTCCTTGAGCTCGGCGTAGTACTCCGGCATCAGGGCGCGGGTCCCTTCGGGTTCGGTCGGAAGATTCGGGATGGCGGGGCGCCGTGCGTCCCGCACCGGGCGGGGCTTCAGGACGCGAGACAGG
Source organism: Streptodolium elevatio (assembly GCF_040649515.1). GTDB lineage: Bacteria > Actinomycetota > Actinomycetes > Streptomycetales > Streptomycetaceae > Yinghuangia > Yinghuangia elevatio. Next base: position 14,951 of record NZ_JBEZFP010000150.1, on the reverse strand, counting down.
CCGCGGCGCAGGCCGGGACGACGAACGTCATCGCGATCAGCGCGGCCCGGATCAGCGCGTACTTGCGCACGGCGATGCCGTTCAGCACGGACAGCTCGGACGCGAGCCGGACGGGCTGGTCCGCGTCGGCGACGGCGTCGATGACGTCCCGCGCGGACGCCCCCGGCAGCAGGTCGCGCAGGCCCGCGGTGCGGGGCAGCAGCACCAGGCCCAGCAGCACCGCAGGCACCAGGAGCGCGGCGGCGACGACCACGGCGGCCGCGCCGCCGAGGGCGAGCATCGGCCCGGCCACGAACCCGAGGCCGGCCAGCAGCACACTCGCTTTCGCATCCGCCGCCCGGATGTTGCCCTCCGCCGACGCGATCCGGGCCCGCAGCCTGCCCGCGTCGGCAGCGTCGCGGTCGGCGGCCTGCCGCGCAGGGTCCGGCGCCGTCTCGCCGGGCCCCGCGGCCGCGGGGCGCAGGGACGCCTCGATCGCGGCGCGGGCCTGCCATCCTGCGGACTTCACGGCGTACACGTGACGGTCGTAGACGCTCGCGCGCTCCACGTACCCGGCGCGGACAAGGCGGTCCACCCAGCCGACCACGGTCCGCGAGACGATCGAAGGCCGTTCGGCCGCAGCCAGGTCGACCACGTCCTGGTAGCTCCACGAGGAGCCGCGCAGGTCCAGGACGTCGATCGCGGCGGCGACGGTACGCCAGTCCGCGTAGACGGCGGCCGCCAGGTCCGCGCGGGGCGCGGCCGGGCGGGCGGGCTCAGGCTCGTCGGTGCCGGGGGTGGTGAGGGTCGGGGCAGTCACAGTCGGCCCGTCCTTTCGGGGGAGGGGAACAGGTCTGACGCCAGGAGCGGTCCGAGCCGGTCTGCCGCGTGCGCCGGGAGGGCCCGGGCGACCCGGCGTCGCAGGCCGTCGTCGGGGATCCACAGGCCTTGCGCGCCGGGCGCGGGAACCGGCGCGGTGAGCGCGACGGTGCCGGCGAGTTGCCAGTGCCAGGCGCCGGGCTGCGCCCAGGTGCTGCACCGGCCCCCGCAATCGGGGTGGGCGTCGGTGATCCGGGTGACGGCGACGACCGCGCTGCTGGTCATGGCGGCGGCCACGTCGGCGGGGAGGTCGCGCAGCGCGTCGTGGTCGACGCGGGCCCCGGCGTGGACGAGGACCAGGCCGTCGCGGAAGTTCGTGCGACGGGTCCGGTTCTCCACGTCCTTGCCCAGGTGCGCGATGGCGTGGGCCCACGGCTGGTGGAGTGTCAGCGCCCGCACCGGCCGGCCCTCCGTGACGGACACGACGGAAGCCGCGATCACCGGGCGGCCGCCGCGGTGTTGGTGCGGAGAGCCGGGGCCAGGTGCGTGCCCGGGCGGCCGGGGCGGCGGCCGTTGACGGTGGGCGCGTCCGCGTCGGCCGCCGACCCCACGCACGGCCCGACCGACCAGTCGCTGCGGGCCCGCGCGGTCTTGGCGCGGTACATCGCCATGTCGGCGGCGCGCAGCAAAGCGGACCACGGTCGGCTCGGCAGGTCGGCGGTGTGCGCGGCGCCGACGGACGCGCGGACCGGCAGGGCGGTGTCGCGGTGGCGCACGGGCCGCATCAACCGGATCTGCAGGAGGTCCAGGTCGCATTCGACGTTCCCGCGGGGAACGTGGGCGACTGCGGCGAACTCGTCGCCGCCCAGCCGCGCCGCCATCCCGCCGTGCTCCGCGCTCCAGTCCCAAAGCCGCGCGGCGACCGCGGCCAGGACCTGGTCGCCCGCGGCGTGACCGAAATCGTCGTTGATCTCCTTGAAGCCGTCCAGGTCCACCAAGACCACCAGGACGTCGTCGGCGCGGCGCGCGAGCAGCTGCTCGCCGTGCCGGACAAGCACCTGGCGGCGCGGCAATCCAGTGAGTTCGTCGCGGGCGGCTTCCTCGAGGCGACGGCGTACGCGCCAGTTGTCGGCGACGGCGAGCGCAGCGAGCGGCACGGCGGCCGCGACGAGCCAGGCCGGGCGGGGATGTCCCCGCAGCAGTGGGGTTCGGGCGGTCATGGGGTCGTGTCTCCGATCTGGCCCCGCAGGTCGGGGCGTGAGAAAAGCGGCGCCCTCCCGGTCGGGAGTGGCGCCGCTTGCTGGGGTGGTCCGAAAGGGGGCGAGGCGCGGGCCGTGGCAGGCCACCGCACCGCCCCGACCGCGGCACGCCGAGTCGGGATGGCACGGAAGTCGGGCACAGCGCGGGTCAGTTGGTGCGGCGCACGGTGGTGGCCGCGCCGGGGAGGTCCCCGCAGGTGCAGGGGGACGGGACGCAGGAGTGGAGGTCCGCTGTCGGCGTGCAGGCGGGTGGGGCGAGGAGGTTGCCGATCTGCTGGCAGGCGTCCCGGGCGACGATGCCGACGGCCAGGCACACCACGCCCGCGCCGAACGCGGTTGCGCGCGGGGCATCGGCCCAGGCAGACGCGAGGACGATCGCACCGAGGAACGCGCCGAGGCGCACGGTGCGGCGGGCGGCGAACCAGAACCAGGCGGCCAGCCATGCGCGGGCGGCGGTCAGCTGTGGGGAGTTCAGGGCGAAGCGGTTCATGACGCGACTCCGAATCAGGTCTGCTGTCGATGAAGGGGCAGTGCCACAGGCACGGGCGGACGGGGTTCAGGGGAGGTCCCAGTCGTCCGGGGTGTCGCACGGGTCGCAGTGCAGGTCGTCCGGGAACTGGCGGCGGTAGACGGCCAGCAGGTCGGCGGCGTCGTCGACCGCGGCCCACACCACGCCGCCGCAGCGGTCACAGCGCTGGGCGTCGCAGCGGGCCTGCCAGTGCGGCGCGTACACCCCGGCGCCGTCCCACAGCCGCGCGACCAGGTGGCGGCCGCCGACCGCGAAGACGCCGGTGCCGTCACCGGTGTCCGGGTGCCAGGCGAACACCGCCGCCAGGTCGTCGCCGAACGCGGCGCGGACCTCGCTCAGCAGGTCCGGGTAGTCGCCGGCGGACCGGGCGAGGAGCATGCCGAGCAGGTCCACCTCGGCCGCGTCGTGCACCGCGTCGAACCCCTCGGCGTGCAGCTGCTCCGTGGTCGGGATCCCGGCGTGCTGGGCGGCGACGACCCGGCGCGGCACCTGCCGGTCCGGCAGCCGCAGCCGCTGCCGGTCCAGGCAGACCTCCAGCGGGGTGCGCACCACGATCGCCACGGCGGGCATGCAGTGCGCGTAGGCGCGGCCGACCAGCCGCGTGCGGACGGCTGATTCGGTGTTGGTGGCGTCGATCACCGTCGGCAAGCCGCGGGTGAGCCGCGCATCGAGGACCGCGGCGAACACCGCTACGGCGTCGGGGGTGGCGTCTTGGTCCCCGGCGTTGTCGCAGACCCGCTGGCGGCACGCGTCAAGCGACAGCCGCCAATGGGCCGGGAACGCGGTGGCCACTCTCGACTTCCCGGCTCCGGCCGTACCGACCAGCACGATCAGGGCGGGCAAGCCCAGGTCGATCCGCGCCTGTTTGGTGGACGTCTCGGTGTGGGTCATCGGGCACGGCTCGCAAGGTCGTCCCGGCCCGCGGCGGTGAGGGTGACGGGATCGGTCTGGCCGTTGCCGACGTCGACCAGGCCGAGGTCGACCAGCGGGCCGAAGGTGCGGTTGTTGACGGTGTAGAAGGTCCCGGCCAGGCGCCAGCGGGCGCACGGCTCGCGGTGGAACGCCACGCCGTGGCCGGTGTCGTGGTCGGCGATGGCGCGCAGCAGCTTCAGCGCGCTGGGGGACAGGTCGTGCGGCACAGGAGCCTCCTCAGGGATACCGGTCACCGCGGTTCGGGCGAACCGGAGGTGATCGCGGGGCGGTCCGGGTCGGGGTTGTGGACGGTGCTCTGGTGCGCGGCCAGCCCGGCGTTGCCGCCCTGGATCGGGGAGTGACAAGCCGGGCAGGTGTTGCACCAGTACTCGCCCCGCGGCAGGTCGGCCGGAGTCAGCGGATGTGGGTGGGCGCGGGAGGCATCCGTGCGGCGGGTCACCGCGGGATGCCCGTCGTGGTGACCGACCGGGCCAGACCCCGGTTGTGGGTGGTGACGTGCGTTTCGTGGTGCTCGTGGTGGACCGTCGTCGTGGAGCCGCCACTGCCCAGGCGGGCCAGCAGCAGCCCGAGCAGCGCGCCCAGGACGAGGCCGCCTCCGCCGGTCGCGGTGATCCCGGCGGCGGCCTGTCCCAATCCCCAGCCGAGCCCGGCGCCGGCCGCACCGAGACCGATGCCGCCCGCGGCGATGCGCTGCGCGATCGGGTCCGCAGCGGGCTGCGGGGCGAGGTCGCGGGGCTGGTAGGCCGGCAGGAGACGGGGATTGAAGAACTCCGGCGGCAACTCGTCCCGGGCGATGCGGACAGCCTGGCCTTCGCCCGGGATCCACACCATCGCCACCGCCGTATCGGCCGGGCGGTCGGCGGGCTGCTCGCCGGACAGGGCCACGGCGCCCTCGAGGACGCGCGGGGTGCGGGGGACCAGGGCCCCGGTGGTGGGGGTGTGCTCGGTCATGGCGGGTGGACCTCCGGTCCGCTCGTCGTGGGGTGTCTGGGGCAGACGGAAAGGCGCTGCCGCGTGTGTGCGGCAACGCCCATCGGTGTGGCCAGGCGGGGCGGCAAGGTGCGGTGCGGGTGTCCGGCCGCGTGAGCTGCGGCCGGACACACACCCGTCGTGCTCCTGGGCTTCGCGGGGTCAGGCGAAGATGCCGGTGACGGCGTTGATGCCGGCGCGGACGATGTTGTCCGCCAGGCTTGCGAGGGTGCCGCCGAACGAGGTGCCGGCGAGCATCACCCCGGCGGCCAGGGCGAACAGCACGAGCAGCACGGTGCCGCGCCGGTACGCCAGGCCCAGGACAGCGAAGGCGGCGACGACCTTGGTGGTGACGGTGACCGCGCCGCCGGTCGTAGCAGCCGGGGCCGTGTCGTCGGCCGCGTACGCCGCCGCGGGCAGCAGGGCGAGCACCAGCGTGGTGGACACGACAACGGCGGTGCGCCGCAGGTGGGTTCGGGTGCGGGACATCGGTGATCACTCCAGGGATCTGGTGGTGGTCGGGGCAGGGTCGTGCGCCCGTGGTCCGGCCGCTCCCGGAGTGGGGGAGCGGCCGGACCATGGGGGCAGGAATCCGCGAGTGTTGAGTGCGCGCGTCGGCCGCCGTCCTGTGCGGGCGGCGGCCGAGGCGCAGGGCGGGTGGTGGTCAGCGGGGGGTGGGGGCCGTTTCGGTTCGCTCGTAGCTGCGGCTGTCGGCCTCGGTGGGGCGGATCTTGCCGGTCTGCTTCAGACCGGTCAGCGCGTTGGCGACGCCGCCGGGGGAGACCGGCTGCCCGCCGTCCTCGGCGAGCGCGGCGACGAGTTCCTCCTTGGTCTTCGGGCCGGAGGCGAGGGCGTCGAGGATGCGGGAGCTGATGGTCGGCGCGGTGTGCGCCGGACGCGCCGGGAACGGCCCGGGGAACTGGGTGGAGAACGCGGGCGGTTCCTGCCCCGGGGCCACGGCCGTGGCCGGCGGGCGGACGAGGGTCGCGGTGCCGCCCGCCCCGGCCCCGGCGGGCGTGGTCAGGTGGGTCGGCTGGTCGTCGTGCCGGTTGAGGTAGGCAGGTCCGGCCGCGGCGTGGGACGCGGCTTCGAGCGGTCGGGGGTCGCCGGGCCCGTACAGGGCGGTGATCTCCGGGTCCAGGCCGTCGACGGGGGCCAGGCTGCCGACGCGGGACCAGCGCATGACCGAGCCGGGCCGGTCGGAGGAGAGCAGGTACGCGGTGCCCGCGGTGGACGCGCCTTTACGCAGTTCGCCGCCGTGGTCGAACCGGGACGCGAGGGTGGGCGCCCCGGAGTATTTCGGGATGGGGGCGAGCCGCATCCCCATGGGCAGCAGCCCGTCGGAGACGAGCTGCTGCATGATCCCCGAGCTCCAGCGCAGCAGGACGACCTCGCCCTCTTTGAGCATGGCGCGCAGCACGTCGGATCCGCCGAGGTCTTCCAGGTGCCCGGCCTGCGCGGCGATGCGCACGCCGACGCCGACCGAGCGTCCGGTGCGGCCCAGTTCGCGGATGAAGTACGTCGCGCCTTCGCGGTAGGGGCTGCCCTTCTCCAAGAGCCGGTTGGCTTCGTCGAGGGTGACCGACAACAAAGGGTCGGGCCGGTCGATGATGAAGTGCGACCTGCCGAGTTCGGCGTAGCGGGCCATGCGGTCCTTGGCGACCTCGTACGCGGCGAGCAGCATGTCCATCGCGCCCTCGGAGCTGGTGACGCGCCAGTCGACCTGGCCTTTGGCCTCGGGGCAGGACTGGCCCATCTTCAGGTCGGCGAGCCAGGAGGTGATCCGGCTGCGCTTCTCGGCGGCGAGGACGAGCTGGACGGCGCGGGACTTCCCGCCGCCGGTGGTCCCGAAGATCGCCGACCGCTGGGCGCCGGACCCGGGTTCGTACAGGCGGAACGGGGCGGGCATGCCGTCGTGGTACGCGCCGACGCAGATGTAGCCGTCCTTGTTCATCACCAGGTCCTCGCCGCGCGCGGCGGGCAGGTCGGCCAGCGGCGGCCGCCGGTAGACGGTGACCAGGGCGCGGTTGAGGCCGTCGGTCTCCACGACCAGGCAGGCGGAGTCCTGGACGCCGAGGGCGGAGCGCAGGTTGCGCAGGCGCTCGGGGGTCAGGTCGACCACGCCGCCCTGCGGGACGGCGACTTCGATCTCGATGAAGTCGCAGTCCGCGGCCGGTGTGGACGGCGGCAGGAGTACGGCTCTCACGGCTGTTCGGTCCCCTCGGTGTCGTCAGGCCGGTCGGTGCCGGCGCGGTCGGTGCCGTCGGGATTCGTGGGCTGCTTGGTCAGGACGGCGGTGACCGCCGCCAGCGCCTCGTCGGTCGGCGCGGTCAGCGCGTCGCCGTGGGCGAAGGGGCGGTCCGTGCCGGGGGAGGCGCCGGCGGGTTCGCGGGGGCCGGCGTGGTCGTGGACCAGGGCGCCGCGGCGGATGTCGACGATCTGCGAGCCGGGCATCGCGGTGGGGGCGACGCGGGCGGCCCAGTAGGTGTCCAGGTCGCTCATGTCGGCGGCCGCGGGGGTGCCGACGATCAGCCGCTTGTAGCGGGAGCCGCGGTCGCGGATCTCCTCGATGCGGATGCGGTCGACGGGGATGTCCGTCAGGGCGGACAGCCGCGCGGGCGGGATGTCGGGGACGGGTTGCCCGGCGGGGGCGACGATGACCGCGCCGAAGGTGTCGGCGGCGTCGACGCGGGCGTTCTCCAGGCGGGTGCCGGGGGCGGCGCCGCCGTCGCAGCCGACGGCTTCGGCCCACCACCGGGTCAGCCGCTCCTCGGGGGTGCGGGCATCCTCCACGGTGCCGAGGGCGCGGCCGTCGGCCATCTCGCGCAGGTACCGCACGGCGAGCTGGGAGGGCCGCCAGTACCAGGTCGCGCCCAGCCACACCGCGGCGCCACCGAGGGTGGCCAGGGCCTGGTCCAGGGTGGTGCCGGGGACCACCGCGACGGTGACCGCGCCTGCGGCGAGGAGCGCGGGCGCGGTCAGGTAGAGCACGGCCACCTCGGGGCCGACCTCGGGCCGCCACGGCCGGACCGAGATCGCGAGGCCGGCGGTGGCCAGCCCCGCTGTGGTGGCGGCGGTGGCGAACGCGGCGGGGGTGGACGTCAGGGAGGCGGCCAGCGCGACGGCGCCGGCCGCTGTGCCCAGGCGGCCCGCCGCGCTGCGGACGGCGTTCATCGTGCTGCTCACGGATCCGTTCTCCTCTCCGGAACCCGCCCTGACACGCAGCACCGCCGCCCGGCGGGAAGTGCCGGGCGGCGGTGCTCGTGCGGGTGTGGGGTGGTGGTCAGTGGTTGGCGTAGAAGGTGCGGTCGGCCATCGGTACGGGCATGGCCTGCGCGGCTTCGACGACACGGCCGTAGTCGGCCTGGTGGGCTTCGGCGGCGCGGTGGAACAGCGTCGACAGGTCGGCGGCCGCGTCGGCGAGGCTGCGGGCGTGCTCGCGGCTCTGCCGCATGAGGACGGCGGCCTCGTGGTGCTCGCCCACGGTGTCGCTGTCCACGTTCAGGGACGCGGCGATCTCGGCGAGCCGGTCGACGCTGGCGGCGACCTCGCCGACGTCCTCGCCGACCTTGTTGGCGTAGTCGGAGAGGCGGCCGACGGCGGTGCTGGCGATGCGCAGCCGCTCGATCAAGAGGGCGTAGCTGCCGGCGTCGGCGGCGGAGTGGGTGGTCGCGGCGGCGGCCTGGGCGACGGGTACGAGGTCGGACACGGGTCTACTCCTGGTGGTAGGCGGCTTCGGCGGGCGCGGTGTGGCCCGCGTCGGCGACGGCGCGGGCGAACGGCTGGTGGCGGTCGGAGGCGTTGGTGCCGGCGCTGCCGATCGCCTCGGCGGCGCGCGGCAGCGACGCGACCAGGTCGTCGGCGTGGCCGCGGACGGTCTGGCAGGCGTCGATCAGCGTCGCGATCGACCCGGCCAGCGATCCGGGCACCTGGAGTTCGGCGATGGTCGCCTGGAGTCCTTCCAGGGACGTGACCAGGTCTTCGGCCATCGACGCGGCGAAGCGGGCGCCCTCGGCGCGGCCGGTGATCTCGCCTTGCGCGTCGCCGTCCGCGCCGATCAGGTCCTCGATCGTCAGGTCGCTCCCGGACCCCGTGGCGGCGGCACCGGGCACGGCGGGGGAGGCGGTTCTGGGAGGCACGTCGGTGGGTCCTTCCGGGTAGGCGGAGACACCCCTGCGCGGGGGTGCCGGGGATGCGGAGGATGAGACGGCCGCCGCAGCAGCGGCGGGTGCGGGCGCGGTGGGCGGGTCCTCCTGTTCGGCGGTCCAGGTCGTCGGCCACATGCCGGGCGGCGGCGTCATCGCCTCGTCCTCGAACACCGGCCCCGTCCACGGCGCCTTCGTTCCGGGAGCGGCCTCGGAGTGGTCGGCTCCGTGGGTCGGCGTGACGGGCTTCGGAGCGCTGAGCTTGTCACCGTCGCCGGTGGAGCCTCCTGTGGAGACGCGGCGGGCAACCCAGGAACGGAACCCGCCGCGTGACGGGCGACGGTGCCGGCCGGTCCCGTCCCGGCCGGACCGCGGCGTGCGCGCTTCCGGGTCCGCAGCAGGCTCGGGGCCCTTCGACGACCCCTTGGGAGCGTTCTTCCACACGGCACCCGTGCCGGTGTCCTTGCTGGTGTCCTTCGGCGAGCCCTTGGGATGCCAGCGCCGTTCGGCGCGGTGCCGGGGCAGGCGTTCACGCCGGGCCTTCGAACGCGCCGCGCGGACCAGACACCGAGCAGAGCGCGCCCAGCGCCTGGCCGACCGGGCGGACCGCTTCGCCGACCGCGCAGCCCGGCGCGCGGCCCGGTCCGGCGCCTCGGTTTCCGCCGAGCCGTCCTTGGCGGACTCGGACGACTTGGCGGCCTCATCGGCTGCGCGGGCCTTCGCGGCTTTCTTCGCGGTCTTCTTGGCCTCGGCGCGGGCGGCCTTCTTCCGGGCTGCTTTCTTCGCGGTCTTCGACCCAGAGGCGCCGGTCCCACCCGAGGTGCGTTTGCCACCAGAACCGCCGCCCGACGTGCCACCGGACTTGCCGCTGGACTTGGGCCCCGACTTGGACCCGGACTTGGACCCGGGCTTGGACCCGGGCTTGGACCCGTCGCCGGTTCCACGGGCGCTGCCTGCGCGCTTGGCGGCAGCGGACTTGGTCCCGCCCCGGCCGGGCCCGGAAGCCCCCGCGGTGCCCTTGCCGCTGCTGCTCTTTCCCGCAGCGGGCTTCGGCGCGGCCTTGGAACCTCCCTTGGAGCCGGAGCCGCCGGAGGTGCCCGCCGACTTGGGACCGTTCTTCCCCGACGCACCGGCGGCTTTGGCGTTCTTCGCCTCGGCGTGTTTCTGCGCGGCGTTCGCGCCCAGCCACCGGGCGGCGTTGCCCGCCAGGCCCGACGAGGCGCGCTGCCCGCCCGCACCCTTGCCGGTCGGCCCCGCGCCGCGGCCGCCCGAGCCCGGGCCGCCCTTGCCGGTGCGGCCCGCCCCCGAACCCGACGCCCCCGACGAACCGGACGCCTTGCGGGGCCCGCCGGCCGGCGGCGACGCGGCAGACCTGCGGCCCGCCCCGGCCACCCCGCCTGCGGACCGGCCACCGCCCGACGCGGCACCCCGGGCGCCCCCCAGGCCACCGGACTGGCCGCCACGCGGGGGCCGGGCGGCGGTGTTCGCGGCGCGAGCGGACCGGACGTGCTGCAGCGCCGCCCGGGCCGCCCGCCGCGCGGCGCCGCCGTCCCTGACCTTCTTCCCGTCACCGTCCTTGTCCGCGTTCTCCTTCGCGTTCTTCGCTTCCTCGCGGTGGTGCTCGGCGCGGGCCCGCATCCAGTCCGCGGCGTTGTACGCGATCCGCAGCCCCGCGGCCGCGCCCGCCGCCCAGTACAGCGGCGCCGTGCGGCGGTTGAACTCGGCACCGTGCACCGCCGCCTGGTCGCCGTCCGGGTCGGCGACGACCGGGCCGGGGACGGCGTCGGCGAACAACAGGTGCAGCGGCGGGCCGAAGTCGTCGTCGGCCAGTTCGGGGAACGCCGGCGGCTCGCTGTCCACGTCGGTGCGGCCGGGCACCTCGAGGACCGTCACCGGGGTCTCCGGAACGATCGGCGGACGCAATCCGCCGGTGCGCGGGAACGGCAAAACCGTGCCCGCGACACCCGCCTCCGCTGCGTCCGCGGGGCTGGTGTCAGGGCCGTCGCCCGGGCCGGAACCGGTCGTCGGGGGCTCGTCGCGAGCCATGATCGCCTCCTCTCGGGAGTTGACACAGAGTGATTAGGTGCGGGAGCCTCACGCGCGCGCGTCGTGCGCGCGGCTTGGGACCCCGCCAGCCGTAGGGCGGCGGGGTGATGGTGATGAGGAATCCGTCACGCATCGTGAGCACGGCACCAGTCGTGCAGCGTCTTGGCGAGCGAGTACCAGACCATGTCGTCGCCGGTCTGCCGCTCCAACGCGGTGGCGATCGCGCGGGCCTGGTCCATCACCACCGCGGCCATCGCGCGGTTGTTGTCGGCCTGCTGCAACCGGTCGTTCCAGAACTTCGCGCGGCCGCTCACCTTGCGCTTCGGCGTGATCGCTCCGGGCGCCTTAGGGGCGATCATTTGGCGTTCCGGAACAGGTCGAACGCGGGCGGCTCGGCGGTGACGTCGACCACCTCGGCAGGCTCGACAAGCGCCGAATTGGCGGCGTCGCGGATGTCCGCAGACGTGCGTGCGGTCAGCTCCGCACGGCGGGCGATCTGCAGCTCCTTCGCACGGCGGGCCTGCGGCAGCTCCACGTACAGCCGCCGGTAGACAGCCTCCAGGCGCCGCGCAGCGGTGATGGTGGACTGCGCGTTGCGCTCCATCACATGCAGCTGACGGGCCACCCGCCAGGCGTGCATCCGGCCCTGGACGGCGTTGTCACCCGGGATCGGCGTCGCCAAAAGCTCGGCGAACACGTCCAGCCGCAGCTCCCGAAACGCCCGGCGGCGGCGCTGGAACACCATCTCCACCTGGCTGCTGTAAGCGTGCACGCCCTCCGGCGTCAGCAGCGCCTCGGCGGTCCACTGAGGACTCGTTCGGTCAGTCACGACCCTGTCTCCTTCGATCTGGAACGGTGTGCCGCAGGGCCGTTGACACTGGTCACGACCGGATCTGCGGTGCTGTACTGGGCGTTGCTGGGACTGCTTCCGGCAGTCGCAGCGAAGGCCAGCCCAGGTCGAATGGGCTGGCCTTCACTGGTGGTGCCGGACACAAGGCCCGCCGCGGTCAGGCGGCGGGCCGGTAGCCGGCCGCGAGGAGCGCGGCGGCTTCGTTGCGGTACTCCGACGCGGTGGAGTACGCGACGCCGAACGCTTCGGTGATCGCGTCCAGCGGCAGCCGCTCGCTGTCCCCGCCGGCGTGGACGAGGACCATGCGGGCGACCTTACGGGCGGCACGCTCGCGCGGGCTCAGCCGTGCGGCGTCCTCCATTTCGACCGCGGCCGCCTCGATTTCGGCGGCACGCCGCCGCGTTTCGGCAACGGCCTCATCCGCTTCGGCCGCGTCCTTCCGCGACTGCGCGGCCGCCGCGTCGGCAGCCGCTTCGCGGGCCCGCTCGTCGGCGGCGCGACGGTCGGCTTCGGCGGCACGGCGCCGCGTTTCGGCGGCGGCCTCCTCCATTTCGGCAGTGGCCTTGTCCGCTTCGGCAGCGCGCCTGCGGGCTTCGGCCATGGCCGCGGTCTCGATCGCCCTCGCCTCCAACTCGGCGATCGACGCCGCCGCTTCGGCGGCGCGCTGCTCATCGTCGGCGAGGCGCTGCTGCTCGACCGCGGCGCGGTTCGCCTCCGCTTCCCGGGCGCGTTCCTCGGCTTCCTCCCGCTCCGCCTTGGCGGTGCGGGCGCGGGCCTCGGCGACCGTCGCGGTCTCCAGCGCCGCCTCTTCCAACTGCGCGGCGCGCTCGGCGGCGGTGACGTCGGCGCGGGCCTGCGCGCGGGCCCGCTCCGCCTCGGCGCCGGCCTGGGCCTGGGCGACCTCCAACTGGGCCTGGGCGCGGATGCGTTCGGCTTCGGCGCGGCGTTCGGCGAGCTGGCGGCGGGTCTCCGCCTCCAACTGCCGCCGCGTTGCTTCCTCGCGGCGTTCCTCGGCGGCGCGCTCCTGCTCGGCGGGCATCGCCAGGGCCTCCGCGACGGTGTAGCCGTAGGGCGCCATCGTCATCGGCAGCATCTCGTCCTCGGACGCCAGCTTCAGGTCGCCGCCGTGCTTGCGCTTGAGCCACAACTCATAGGCGATGAGCTCCTGACCTCGGCGGATCATCTCCGGGTAGGAGGTGATGCCGTACAGCCGCATCCGCCGGTACAGGCGCGGTGTCGCCCAAGGGGAGAGGATCCAGCGGTGCAGCGGGATGCGATCGGTGTGCGTGCCAGCCTCGATCTGCGCCTGCTGGATGACCAGGCGCCGCCCGGCCTCGACACCGATCACGAACAGGATCGGCATGACGCCGTGCGCCGCGGCCTGGACGGGGTCGGCGCCGATCGCGCCCTGCGAACTGGCGTTGAACCACACCGTGGCGCCGGTCATCGCGTGCGCCGCCAGCCGCAGCACCGGCCAGCCGGTGTCCTTGCGGATCAGGTACAGGTCCAGCGCCAGGAACGCGATGATCGACGCGTCGATCCCGACCGGGAACCACATCGCCAGCTCCGGGCTGAACCCCCACGACAGCGCCGTCTCCGCCAGGGTGCTGTACGACATCGCGAAGCCGATCACGCCGACCAGCAGGCCGCCGACCATCGCGGTGGCCCACAGCATCGCCGACAGCAGCGGGCCGCCCTCGGACGCCTCCGAAACGGTCGACGGCGCATCCGAAACCGGCGGGACCGCGTCCGAAACGGGGTCCGGCGGACCCGAAACGGGGGAGGAGCGGGCCGCCTGGGGCGGCAGTTCGGTGATCGTCACTGGAACCTCCGGTGAGGGTCGTCGGGGCTGCGCCCGAAACAAAAGAGGGTGCGCCCGAAACGCGGGCGGCTGCTCCCGAAACGGCCGCCGGTGCGTCCGAAACAGGGGTGCGAGGAACCTCCGGCCGCGGTCGCGCGGCGACCGTCGACGACCTGGGCGGCACGACCGCCGCGGGCTACGCGCAAGGGCGGGAGGGCTGCGTCCGAAACGCAAGGAGGCCGCTCCCGAAATCACGGGGCGGGGCTCCAGAGGAGTGCAGCTGCCCGGCTCCCCTCACGTCGCCCGGCCCGCGCCGCACAGCAGCGGCCGGGACGGGCGACGAAAGGCAACAGGCAGACGTTGTTCACGCGGCGTGGGTCAGGTCGTCCTGGTCGAGGGCGGGCATGGTGGCCAGGATCGGGACGGCCACCGGGTTCCCGCGCCGGGTGTGCAGGGCGGCCGCCATGACCTGGCGGGCGTGGATGACCAGGTACGGGTCCACGTCCAGCAGGTCGCGGGTGCGGGCGGACGGCTCCCCGGGGGTGCCGAGGAGAAGTTCGACGGGGATGTCGAGCAGGGCGTTGAGGCGCTGGGCCATCTCCTGCGCGGCGTCGGTGTTGAGCACGGCGGGTTTCCCTTCGCGGTGTTGGTGCGGCGGTTACTGGGTGGGCGGGTCGGTGACGGCCGCCTTGGGCCGTGCGGGCCTGGGGGCCGCGAGCCGTCCGGCCGCGTGGAGTAGGTGGCCACCGGCTCAGCGGCCGGAGCCGGTGCGGGCCGCCCGGAGCGCGGCACGGACCGCGCGGCGCAGCGGCCGCGGCGCCCGGGCCCGCGATCGGGCCGGGGTGATGCGGGCCACGGGGCGGCGGGCGCCGGCCTCCAGCAAGTCGTCGGTGTTCGCCCGCCCGCGGCGGCGAACCCGGGTGCGGCGCGCGGCCATGTCAGCGGGTCGCGCGGGCGCGGTTGCGGGCGGCACGGCGCTTCAGCGCGCGCCGCTCCTCCTCGCTCATCCCGCCCCAGACCCCGGCGTCCTGCCCGGACTCCAGGGCCCACTGCAGGCACGCCTCCATCTCGGGGCAGCGACGGCACACGGCCTTCGCCTCCTCGATCTGCAGCAGCGCCGGACCGGTGTTACCCAACGGGAAGAACAGCTCAGGGTCCTCGTCCTTACAGGCGGCACGGTGACGCCAGTCCATGTCATCTCTCCTTGTGTGCAAGGCAGTTGGGGAAGCAGGGGCGCCCGCCCGGCGGGTGCCGGGCGGGCGCGGATCGTGCATGGATGTGGGTCAGCGGGTGCGTGCCTGCTGCTGGGTCTCGGCGAGGCGCCGCGCGGCTTCCGCCGCCCTGTCCAGCGCCTCGCGGGCGCGCTGCCGTGCCTCGGCCAGGTCCGTCGCGGCGCTCACGACGCCCCGGCCTTCCTACGCGCCGCGTCCTCCCTGACCCGGCGCAGCGCCTCGTCCGCCTGGCGGCGGGCGGCGGGGTCCGGCTCGGACGACGCAGCCAGTACGATGTTCTTCAAGTCGCCTTCTCCTTGAGGTAGTTGCGGCTCACCACGGCCTCGGGGCGGAATCCCGGGGCCGTACCGCTTTCCTTGGCCTGCCGTTCGAACAGACCACGGCCGCGC
>NZ_JBEZFP010000149.1:0-22221 GCF_040649515.1 Streptodolium elevatio | reverse complement strand
ACGGCGTGGTGAAGCTCGGCGTCACCGGGCGGTGCACGATCGTCCAGCTGTAGACGGTGCCGAGCCCCGCGCTGACGCGCCACTCCAGCGCCCGTACAGCCGACGCCGGTTCCGCCGACGCCCCCTCCGCCGCCGAAGCCGCAGCCTCCCAAGGCCCCGCCGCCCAAGCCCACGCCGACGCCTCCGCAGCCAAGCCCGACGCCGCCTCCCCCCGCGGCACCGGCGCCGCCCCCCAAGGCGACTCCGCCGCCGAAGCCGCCCAAGCCCACGCCGCCGAAGACGCCGCGGCCGAGGCCGACGATCATCGTCGAGCCGACGCGCATCGTTGTGGACAACGGCGTCGTGCGCGTCGAGTGCTCCGGGCAGCCGGCCGGACGCGTCGGGGTCCCCCGCTGCGAGAACGTGACGCTCACCCTGCCGTCGCGGCCGCCGGCACCCAACCGCCCGAACCCCGCGCCGACTTGCCGACAGTTCGGCCCGACCGGAGCCCCGAACCTCACCATCTGCCGCAAATAGCAGGTGGCCCGCACGCGCCCGCCGCGGGGCGTGCCGGGGTCCGGGGCCGGCAGATCCCCCTGATCATTTTTTTCGTCGACCTGTCACGTCCGCCTGCCCGCCTCCGTCAGTGCTTCGAGAACACACCGAACACCACGCGAGGAGAGCACCATGGAAGCCCGCATCAATTACTACGGAAACCCCGTCGCCTCGAAGTTCGCTCGGTACATCAACTCGGCGGGCAAGGTCCTCTCCGACTCCACGCTGCCGATGGCCACGCAGGAACTGGTGAAGCTCCGGGCCAGCCAGATCAACGGCTGCGGCATGTGCACCGACATGCACGCCAAGGACGCCGCGCACGCAGGCGAGTCCTGGCCGCGCCTGAACCTCGTCGCGGCCTGGCGCGAGGCCACGGTCTTCACCGACGCGGAGCGGGCCGCACTGGAGCTGACCGAGCAGGGCACCCGCACCGCGGACGCCGCGGGCGGCGTCACCGACGAGGCCTGGGAGAACGCCGCCAAACACTACGACGAGGACCAACTCGCCGCCCTGGTCTCGCTGATCGCGCTGATCAACGCCTACAACCGCATGAACCTGATCACCCGCCAGCCCGCGGGGGACTACCAGCCCGGCCAGTGGTAGGGACGCCGCCGGTGCCGGAGTCGATCCCTCCCGAGGACGCGCGGGCGGTGCGGTGGATCGTCGGTGTCCCGGCGGCGCTGCTGCAACTGTTCGCGGCAGCCTGCCTGTACACGGCATTCGCCGTCCGCCCGGCCGGTCCCTGGGACGACGGCGCGTACGCGAGCATCGGCGCGGCCTGCGTGTGCACGATCGCGGCGAGCGCCCTGTCGGCGGTCATCGTGGCATGGCCCGGCCACCGCAGGTTGCCGACCGCATGGTGGCTGGTCCCGCCGCTCGCCATGAGCGTCACCGCAGCCGTCCTGGCGGCAGCCTCCGGCTAGCGGCCGGTGGCCCCGGCCGTCGACATCCCCTGCCCCGGAGCCCGCGGCAGGAGCGAAAAATTGCCGCACCACGCGACCGACCGCAACTAGGTTCGACGCATGGCGGATGACGCGGCAAACGGGCGGGTCGCACCGGACCGACGGACGGCCGACGACAGTTGGGGGCTTCTCGACCAGCGGACCCGCGAAGCCGTCGATGCGGACGTCCTGCGCGACCGTCGACTGACGGCGGTGCGGACCGTGTGGGACGCCCTGCGCGCCTCTGGCGCGAGCCTGCATGCGGCGATGGCGACGGTGAACGCCCGCTACGCCGCATTGGGCGGCCGGGTGCGGTCGAGGCCCGCGGACCCACTGGACCTGCCGTCGCTGGCCGCCCGTGCCGTGCCCTTCGCGGGGCGGGTTGTCGCGGTCGAAGCGGTGTGGGACGGCGACACTGTCCACGACTGGTTCGTCGTCCTGCTCGCCGTCCTCGACGACCCGTCCGAGGAGCGCGGCCTGGCGATCGTTTACCAGCGCCGGGACGTGCCCTCGCCCGCCGGGCCCGCCGCCGCGGCCGGCCGGGCGCTGGCCGACCATCTGGGCGTGCCCTTCCATTTCGCGTCCCCGGGGGTCCCCGACGACGACGCCCCGCGGTGGCGTGACGTCGGCGCTCCGGTGGCGCCTCGGCTGCCGCGCTGGGGGCGTCAGTTCACGGACGAGTAGGCGACGACGCCGCGGCGTACCGCTTCGACTGCCTTGCGGGCGGTGGTGCGGACGCCGCTGTTCTCGGGTGCGGCATCCGCGATCTGGCCCAGGACATCGACAAGTTGCTTCATCCACCGTACGAAGTCGCCCGCCGGCATGTCGGATTCGCCGAGTACCGCGTCCAGCCGCCGCCCCGAGGCCCAGTTGTACGCGGTCCAGGCGAAGCCGAGGTCCGGCTCGCGCAGGAAGTCGAGGTGGTGGCGCTCCTCCAGGGCGTCGAGGTGCCCCCAGAGCCGCACCATTTCGGCCAGCGCGGACTTCGCCGCACCGCCCGGCAGTTTCGGCGCCAGCGCGTCGTCCGGCATACGTGCCTCGAAGACCAGGGCCGAGGCGCACGCCGCCAGTTCGGCGGGCGTGAGGTCGTTCCACAGGCCCTCGCGCAGGCATTCCGCGGTGAGCAGGTCGAGTTCGGCGTAGATGCGGGCGAGCCTGCGGCCGTCGTCGGTCACCGTGTCACCGGACAGGTAGCCGAGGTCGGTCAGCATCGCGCAGACCCGGTCGAAGGTACGCGCGATCGTGTGGGTGCGGCCCTTCATGCGCCGCTCCAGCTGCTCGGTGTCGCGCAGCAGCCGGTAGTAGCGCTCCGCCCAGCGCGCGTGGTCCTCGCGGTCGTCGCAGCCGTGGCACGGGTGCTGCCGGATCGCCGCCCGCAGCCGGGTGATCTCCGGGTCGTCGGCGGCCGCCGCGCGCCCCCGCCGCGGCCGCGACGGCTCGATGTGCCCGGCCTTGGTGCGCAGCGCCGACGCCAGGTCGCGGCGCGACTGCGGGTTGCGGGCGTTGAACGAGCGCGGGATGCGCATGCGCTCCACCGGCGAGACCGGCGTCGGGAAGTCGATCGACGCGAGGCGCCGCGCCTGCCGGTCCGCGGTCAGCACGAACGGTCGCGGCCCGTCGTGCCCTTCGTCGAGGCCGGGGTCGAGGACCACGGCGAGGCCCGCGTACTTCCCGGTCGGGACCACGATCACGTCTCCGGGCCGCAGCTTCTCCAGCGACGCCGCCGCGGCGGCCCGCCGCTGCTGCGCGCCCTCGCGGGCCAAGTGCGTCTCGCGGTCCTTCAGCGCCCTGCGCAGCGCGCCGTACTCCTCGAAGTCGCCGAGGTGGCACGTCATCGCCTCGCGGTAGCCCGCAAGGCCCTCCTCGTTGCGGTGCACCTGCTTGGCGATGCCGACGACCGAGCGGTCCGCCTGGAACTGCGCGAACGACGTCTCCAGCAGCTCGCGCGACCGGTGCCGCCCGACCTGCCCCACCAGGTTGACCGCCATGTTGTACGACGGCCGGAACGACGACCGCAGCGGATACGTCCGCGTCCCCGCCAGCCCCGCAAGGTGCTTGGGGTCAAAGCCCTGGTGCCACAGCACCACCGCGTGGCCCTCGACGTCGATGCCGCGCCGCCCCGCGCGCCCGGTCAGCTGGGTGTACTCCCCCGCCGTCAGGTCCGCGTGCGTCTCGCCGTTCCACTTGACCAGCTTCTCCAGCACCACGGACCGGGCCGGCATGTTGATGCCCAGGGCCAGTGTCTCGGTGGCGAACACCGCCTTCACCAGGCCGCGTACGAACAGCTCCTCGACGACCTCCTTGAAGGTCGGCAGCATGCCCGCGTGGTGCGCCGCGATGCCGCGCTGCAGCGCCTCCAGCCACTCGAAGTAGCCCAGCACCTGGAGGTCTTCGTCCGGAATGTGCCCGGTGCGCGACTCCACGATCGACTTGACCTGCTGCCGCTCGGCCTGCGTGTTGAGCCGCAGCCCCGCGTGCAGGCACTGCTGCACGGCCGCCGCGCAGCCGGCCCGGCTGAAGATGAACGTGATCGCGGGCAGCAGCCCCTGCGCGTCGAGCTTCTCGATCACGTCGACACGGCTCGGCGTCCACACGCGGCGCGCCCGGGTGTTGTCGTCGCGGCCGCGCGACTTGCGGTAGCGGTCGTACGGACGCCCGCTGCGCTCGTTCGTCTCCCGCGCGAGCCGTGTCAGGTCCGGGTTCACCTCGTGGTGGTTCTCGTCCGTGAACAGGTCGTAGACCCGGTTCCCGGCCATCACGTGCTGCCACAGCGGCACGGGCCGGTGCTCGGACACCACGACCTCGGTGTCGCCGCGCACGGTGCCGAGCCAGTCGCCGAACTCCTCGGCGTTGGAGACCGTCGCGGACAACGACACCAGCGTGACCGACTGCGGCAGGTGGATGATCACTTCCTCCCACACCGCGCCGCGGAAGCGGTCGGACAGGTAGTGCACCTCGTCCATGACCACGTAGCCGAGGCCGTCGAGGGTGCGCGAGGAGGCGTACAGCATGTTGCGCAGCACCTCGGTCGTCATCACGACGACCGGCGCGTCGCCGTTGACCGAGTTGTCGCCGGTCAGCAGACCGACCTTGTCGGCGCCGTAGCGCTTGACCAGGTCGGCGTACTTCTGGTTCGACAGCGCCTTGATGGGCGTCGTGTAGAAGCACTTGCGGCCCCGCTCCAGGGCCAGGTGCACGGCGAACTCGCCGACCACCGTCTTGCCGGAGCCGGTCGGGGCGGCCACCAGGACGCCGCGCCCGGCCTCCAGCGCGCGGCACGCCTCCTCCTGGAACGGGTCGAGCCCGAACTCGTACTCGCCGCGGAAGGCGTGGAGGCTGGTGCGCTCCTCGGCCTGGCGCACGCGGGCGGCCGCGAAGCGCTCGGCCGGCGACGGCTCGGGGGTCTGGTCGGTCATTCGGACCACCCGCTTTTCGGTCGCGCGCTGTTCAGGACTCGGGGATCGCGGCGGTCGCCGCGGGAAGGATCGAGAGGCATCTCACCGAGCAGGTTACCGGGCGGCGTCCTCGGATGTGATCACGTTTATCGCGGCGCGCGGCCACCCCCCGGACACGTCACGCGGCCGGCGCCCCGGCACGTCATGCGGCGCGTCGCGCGGCGCGTCACCGCGGCACCCCACGCAGTGCGTCACCGCAGCACGTCACCGCGGCACGTCGCCGGCGCCGTCCCGCGGGACCAGCAGCCGCAGCGCGCCGGGCACGGTACGCGCGGTCACCGGCAGCGCCGAGATCCGCTCGCCGTCCGCCCACGCACTCACCCGGGGTGCGGCCAGCGACACGACGGAGGCCTCGTACGTCGTCACCTTCGGGTGCCGCACGTGCCCGCCGCTGTACGCCCGCGGCAGCACCCGCAGCAACTCCAGCCGCCCGCACTCCTCGACCACCGTCACCTGGAACCGGCCGTCGGTCATGTCGGCGCCGGG
The DNA here is from genome assembly GCF_040649515.1 of Streptodolium elevatio. Classification (GTDB taxonomy): domain Bacteria; phylum Actinomycetota; class Actinomycetes; order Streptomycetales; family Streptomycetaceae; genus Yinghuangia; species Yinghuangia elevatio. The sequence goes on along the minus strand of NZ_JBEZFP010000149.1, from coordinate 16,805 downwards.
GCAGATCTTCATCCCGCCGCCGTAGGAGGTGCCGTTGCCCACCGCGACGAGCATCGCCTCGACCTCGAGGGTCTTGCCGTCCAGCTCGATCTCGTACGGAATCGCCCGCAGCGCCGGCAGTTCCGCGACCACCGCCCGGTTGTAGCGCATGCGCCCGCGCGGCCAGCGCATCGCGTTCGCCCGCTCGTTGACGCGCGAGTCGAACCCCGACGCGATCACCGTCCCGAACCAGCGCTCGCCCGCCTTGCCCAGGTCCAGGTCCCGGGTGTGCCCGTCGAGGACCACCGCCAGCGCGGCGTCGACATCGCCCACCGGGAGTCCCACCGACCGCGCGAAGTCGTTGCCCGAGCCGATCGCGACGACGCCGAGCGGCACACCGGTGTCGGCGACCGCCTGGAGCGCGAGCGAGAACGTCCCGTCGCCGCCCAGCGCCACCACCGCGCCGACGCCGCGCCGCACCTCGGCCCGCAGCCGCTCCAGCGCGTCGGCGGGCGCCGGTACGCGGATCTCCCGAACGGTACGGCCCGCGGCGCGCAGGCGGGCGGCGACCGGAGCGGCGGCGCGCTCGGCACGGCCCAGGCCTGCGGCGGGATTGACGAAGAGTGCGATCTCACGGGACACGCCGGGCACAGTAGTGCAGGGCGTGTCATCCGGGCAGGTCAGGGGCCGGGAGAGCGCGGACCGGTCACGTTATGTCGTCGGCGTGGACCACGGGCTGCTCGCTGCCGTCGCCGTTGCGCGGCGCGGGCGGGGCCTGCTCGATCCGCGACGGCGTCAGGTCCAGCGCGGACGCCTCGTCGTCGTCCACGTCGCCGCCCAGCGTCTCCTTGCGGCTGCGTCCGCGGCGTTTGTCGTTGATCCACGCGAACAGCACCGCGAGCACGTACAACACCGTGATCGGCACTGCCAGCAGACACATCGTCAGCGGGTCGGTGGTCGGCGTCGCCACCGCACCGAAGACGAAGATGCCCATGACGACCCAGCGCCACCACCCGACCAACTGCCGCGCGCTGACCAGCCCGGCGACGTTCATCAGGATGAGTATCAGCGGCAGTTCGCACGCCAGGCCGAAGACGATGACCATGCGCAGGACGAAGTCCAGGTACTCGTCCAACTGGATCTGGTTGTTCGCGTCGCTGATCGTGAAGCCCAGCAGCGCGTCGAGCGCGTGCGGCAGGATCGTGTACGAGAACCAGGCGCCCGCCGCGAACAGCGGAGCGCCGATCGCCACGAACGAGATCGCGTAGCGCTTCTCGTGCTTGTGCAGGCCCGGCGCGAGGAACGCCCAAAGCTGGTACAGCCAGACGGGCGCGGCCACGACCACGCCGGTGGTGAGCGACACCTTCAGCATGATCGAGAACGGGCTGAGCACACCCGACTGCACGAGCACGCCTTCGCCGCACTGCTGGTTGTTGCCGACACCGCTGACGTTGTCCAGGTCACAGACCGGATCCACGAGGAACTTGGCGACGTCCTTGTAGTAGAACGCCGCCACGATGGTGACCAGCATGACGGCCAGCAGCGCCTTGACCAGCCTGTTGCGCAGTTCGCGCAGGTGGTCCATGAGGGGCATACGCCCCTCGTCGTTCTTGGGTGGGCGGGCAGGCTTGCGCCAGAGCCCTCTGCGTTCGCTCACCTTGAGGGGCCGACTCCGGGGGGCAGGGGGTCAGCGACGGTTCGCGTCGGGCTCGCCCACGGGGCGGGACTGCGACACGTCGCCGGGAGCGGCCTGGATGGTGCGCGGCGCCTCGGGGGCGTTCGACTTCGCGGCGGCCTCCGCCTCGGCGTCGTCGGTCTTCATGGCCTTGGTCTCGCTCTTGAGGATGCGCATCGAGCGGCCGAGCGCCCGAGCGGTGTCCGGCAGCTTCTTGGCACCGAACAGGAGCACGACGATGACCAGGATCAGGATGATCTCGGTGGGTCCAAGCCTGCCGAACATAGTTGCTACCTCATAACCGGGGGGTTGATGGGTCCGATCGTACGCCGATCAGTGTTACGGCCGTGCAACGCAATCGTGGCGAACGTCGGGCGCTTTAGGAACCCGCAATTCGCCAAGCGTTCAAGGAACGACCGTGCAAGCTGTCGACCCGACCTGTCAATGCAACGTCGCCCGGGCCTCCTCCAGCTCGGCCGCGGCACGGCCGATGCGGTCCGACGCGTCGCCGACCGCGCGTCCGAAGTGACGCACGTCACCTGCCAACCGGAAAGCCAGTCGGCCCAAAACGGCCAGTCCTCCGGCCACGAGCAGGAACGCGGCGACGAGCAGCACCCACAACAGCATGCGCCGACCCTACCGGTCCGCCGCATATGGCCGGCGTATGCCGCGGCCCCGGGTGAGCGCTCCACCGCGGCAGCCGCGCACGGCCTGGCCGCGCGAACGGCGCGCGCCCGCCGCGCATATCCGGCCGCTCACCGGGCCACCTGCATCGACGCGACTCCGCCGTCGGACAGCAGCTCCACGATCTTCTCGCCGGCCGGGCGACGCACCGAGTCGTCGCAGCCCGGGCAGCGGAACACGTAGAAGGACTTGCCCGGACGCACCACGAGCCGCAGCTGATCGGCGGTCAGCTCGACCCTGCCGCACACCGGGCAGCGCGCCGTGAACGTGGCCATCGGCCGCTCCTCACGTCTACCGCACGCCCCGCACGGAGGCGTACCTGGTCGGACCTTGGGTTCACACCTTGGTTGACACACGTGCAGGACGGGCGGCCCGCAACGGGGCCGCTCCGCGTCAGGCGTCCGCGTACGCGGCGAGCGCGGCGGACGCGGTCCGGCGGACCTCGTCGGCCAGCTCGGCGGGGGCGACCACGCGGCCGTGCCCGCCGAGGCGCAGCGCGAGCCGCCGCACCACCGACGTGTCGGGGGTACGGAGCGTCAACCGCAGGCCGCCGTCCGGGAGTTCCGCAATGGCGTCGTACGGGTAGTACTCGCGCACCCAGCGCCCGCCCGGCCCCAGTTCGAGCACCACCTCGACGTCGTCCGGCGTCGGCTGCACGAGGCCCTCGTCCGGATCGAACGGCGCCACCGTCGGCGGGTCCGACGCCTCGTCCAGCAGCTCGGCCGCCACCACCCGGTCCAGGCGGAACAGCCGCCGGTCCTCCGCGGTACGGCACCACGCCAGCAGGTACGGGCGGCCCTCCACCAGCAGCAGCCGCACCGGGTCGACGACCCGCTCGGTGACCTGGTCGCGGCGCGGCACGTAGTAACTCAGCCGCAGCACCCGCTTCTCGGCGATCGCCCGGTCCATCGTCGCGAACGACGACTCCTCGGCCTCGAACTCCACACTCACGTGCGCCGCCACCTGCGCGGCCTCTCCGGCCGCGTCCTCCAGCTTCGCCGTGACGCGGCCCAGCGCCTCGCGGTCGCGGTCGCGCAGCCCGGACAGGCCGGCCAGCGCGCGCAGCGCCACCAGGAGGCTCAGCGCCTCGTGCGGGGCCAGCCGTACCGGCCGCACCGGAGCGTCGGCGTTGTCGAGCCACACGCGGCCGTCGGAGTCGACGTGCGGCTCCAGCAGGTCGTCGGCCATGAAGCTGGTGCCGCACATGTGCAGCGTGCCGAGGTCGGCCTCGATCGCCTCGATGTCGTGGCCGAAGGCGCGCGCCACGTCCTCAAGACGCGTGCCGGGACGCTCGCGCAGGTACGCGACGAGCGAGAGAAGCCGACGCGTGTCGTCCAGTGCGTTGCTCATGCCGCCCCCTCATTGACCGCATCGGCGCCCGCCGGCAGCCCGGCCGCCGCCCGCAACTGCCGTATGACGGCGGCACGCAGGTCCGGCGGGTCCACCACGACGACCTCCGCGCCGAACTCGGCGAGCCAGTTGTGCAGGCCGTGCCCGTACGGCAACTCCAGCTCGTCCCAAGCCTCGTCGACCGGCTTCACGGCCGTCGCCCGGGCCCGCAGCGGGAACCCCGCACCCGACCGCAGCCGGATCCGCGCGGTGCCCTCGCCGCCCTCGCCCGCGAACCGCGCCACCTGCGCGCGAATGTCCACGTTCTCCGGTACGGGAGCGCGCAGTTGCTCGCGCAGGATGCGTGGCTTCGGCTTGTCGAGAACCCGCTCCAGGCGGAACACCCGCTGCTCCTCGCGGTCGCGCGCCCACCCGACCAGATACCACCGGCCCCGCCAGCAGCTCATCCCCCACGGCTCGACGACGCGCACCCGCGGCTCCGCGGCACCCGACGCCCGGTAGGAGAACTGCACAGGCCGCCGCGTGCGCAGCGCCTCCAACAGCGGCCCGAACGCGGACTCCCGTGCGGCCACCCGCGGTTCGACCGACGTGAGCGGCGCGGTGTCGATCTCGACCCCCGCCGCCTTCAGCTTGTACAGCGCCCCGGTCGCCGCGCCCGACAGCGACGACTGCTGCCATGCCCCGGCCGCCAGCGCGAGGGCCGCGGCCTCCTCGGGGTCGAGGTCGACCGGCGGCAGCGTGTTGTGCTCAGGGCGGATGCGGTACCCGTCCGCGGACTCCACCAGCGGGTCGTTCGCACCGGTCTCGATCGTGAAGCCGAGCTCGCGCACATCGTCCTTGTCGCGCTCGAACATCCGGTCGAACGCCTCGTCGGAGGTGCACAGGCGGTACGACTCGATCGAGGTACGCAGCTCCTCCTTCGTGACGTACCGGCGCGCGGCGAGCAGGCACATGACCAGGCTCACCAACCGCTCCTGCTTGGGGATCGCCATCCGTTCCCGCCCCTTGGCTCACTGACCCGAATCCGACGCCCGCGCACACTCCCTCGGGGAGGCGCGGCGCGTTGTGCCCCGACCGTACCGCGTCCGCGCGTGCGGCGTCCGCCCGGTCGCGGCGACCACCGCGACTCGCCGTCGGGGCGGCCGGTCCGTTAACCTCACCCACCGTGATCACGTGGCGGCGGGGCGAGGTTCTGGCGGTACGGCGCGAGTGGCGCGGAGCCGTCGAGTTGACGGTGCGCCAGGTCGACGGTGACACCGACGGCGGGGCGGGCGGGGCAAGCGGCGCGCCGGAGTTCCGCGCCCTGGCGTACCCCGAGCTTGTCGGACGCCCCGAGGTCGGCGACACCGTCCTGCTCAACACGACCGCGCAGACAATGGGCCTCGGCACCGGCGGATACGCCCTGGTCACCGCCATCCCCGACCGGCTGCCCGCGGACCCGGAGCGCGGCCCCGGACACCTCGTCAAGGGCCGCTACACCCCCCTCCAGGCCGTCGTGCTGGGCGTCGACGAGCAGGACTCGCCCCACCACGCCGTCCTGCGCGACGCCGACGACCTCGACGCGATGCCCGTCGTCATCGCCGACCTGCACTCCGCGCTGCCCGCCGTGTGTGCGGGCGTGCGCGCCGTGCGCCCCGAAGCGCGCATCGCGTACGTCATGACCGACGGCGGCGCGCTCCCCGCGTGGTTCTCCATGACCGTCTCCGCCCTCCGCGACGCGGACTGGATCGTCGGCACCGTGACAACCGGCCAGGCGATGGGCGGTGACCTGGAGGCCGTCACCGTGCACTCCGGCCTGCTCGCCGCCCGCCAGGTGCTGCGCGCCGACATCGCCGTCGTCACCCAGGGGCCCGGCAACCTCGGCACGGACACGCGCTGGGGCTTCTCCGGCGTCGCGGCCGGCGAGGCCGTCAACGCCGCGGCCGCCCTCGGCGGACGGGCCGTCGCCGCCCTGCGCATCTCCGACGCCGACCCCCGCGAACGCCACCAGGGCGTCTCGCACCACAGCCTGACCGCGTACGGCCGCGTCGCCCTCGCCGCCGCCGACGTCGTCGTCCCCGACCTCGACGAACCGCTCGCCTCACAACTCGCCGCCGACGTCGCCACCTTGCGCGCCCGGCACCGCGTCGTCACGGTGCCCGTCGACGGCCTCGACGAGGCGCTGCGCACCACACCCGTCAAGCTGTCGACCATGGGCCGCGGCCTCGACGAGGACCACGCGCACTTCGTCGCCTCGGCCGCCGCCGGACGGCACGCCGCCGCGCTGCTGCCCCCGCCCGCGAGCCCCTGAAGCCCGGCGGATGAAGCCCGGCGGAGCGCCGGCACGCGGCCGCGCGGGCCGCATCGGGGCACCGACGACCGAGGGCGGCGCCCCGTTCCCGGAGGCACCGCCCTCGACTCACGCAGTCGGCGTCAGCGCACGCCGCGCAGGTCCACGACGAAGATCAGCGTCTCGCCCGGCTTGATCAGCGGGCTCGGGCTCTGCTGCCCGTACGCCAGGTGCGGCGGGATGACCAGCTTGCGCCGGCCGCCCACCCGCATGCCCTCGATCCCCTGGTCCCAGCCCTTGATGACCCGGCCCGCGCCCAGCGGGAACTCCAGCGGCTGACCGCGGTTCCAGCTCGCGTCGAACTCCTCGCCGGTGGAAAACGCGACACCGACGTAGTCGGCCTGCACGGTGTGGCCGGCCTTGGCCTCCTCACCGTCGCCGACCAGGATGTCCGTGATCTCCAGCTCGGCCGGCGGCTCGCCGCCCGGGAAGTCGATCTCGGGCTTCTCGTTCTTGCTCATCGCGGTCCCGCTCCTCGGTACATGGTGTGACGGACATGATGTGGCATGTCCGGTGCGACGCACTCGGGTGACGTACGCCGTCGGCTGTCCGGTCCGGTCGCCGGTACTGCGCCTCGCCGACCGCCGCCGGACACTCTTCCAGCCCCGGCACCGCCGTTCGGCTCGCCCCGCCGCAACGGCCCGGAAAACCCGGGCCGCGCGCGGCGGACGGACATCAGGAGGTCGCGGGCGCCGGACCGGACTTCACGATGTCCAGCACGAGCACCAGCGTCGAGCCCGCCGGGATGCCCTTCTCCGGGGCACCCGCCGCACCCACGCCCTTGTCCGGCGGCAGCACCAGCATCACTCGGCTGCCCACCTTCTTGCCGACCACACCCTCTTGCAGCGACGTCATCAGCTGCGTCTGGTCCTGCCCGCCGAGCTGGAGCGGCTGCGGGCCGCTGCCCGCCCACGACGAGCCGTACGCCGCGGGCGCGCCCCACAGCCACTGCACGATCTGCATCTCCACCTGGTCGGTCGCGGCGACCGGCGCGCCGGTGCCCTCGATCAGGTTCTGGTTCACCACGGCGGCCGGCGCGGCCTTGCCCGCCGGGAACGTCAGGTTGGTGACCTTGTTGCCGTCCGTCGTCACCGTCGGCAGGTCGGGGTTCGGGGCCACCGGCGCGCCGGTGGCGAAGCCCGGGCGCGTGCCCACGATATCGACGACGAACACCAGCGTCTCGTTGGACTTGATGTCCTCGCCGCCGCCCGCGGCGCCGTAGCCCAGGTCGCCCGGGATGGTCAGCAGAACGCGGCTGCCGACCTTCTTGCCGGTCAGGCCCTGCGTCCAGCCCTTGATGACCGCTTCGAGGTAGAACTCGGTCGGCTCACCGCGCTCGAAGGAGCTGTCGAAGACCTTCTTGGTGCTCCACGCCACACCCTCGTAGTTGGCGTTGACCATGTCCTGCCCGGTCACCACCGGGCCCGTGCCCTCGGTCAGCACCTGGGACTGCAGCCCCGCGGGCGCCGGCACGTCCGGGACCTTGATGTCGGGTGCCTGGCCGTACGCCGGATTGCCCGTTGCGGCCCCGGTGGTGCTCAGGCCCGCGAAACGGGCCTCCTTGGTCGACGACGGGCTGGGGCTGGAACTGGAGTTCTTGTCACCCGAGTCGTCGCCGCACGCCGCGGCACCGAGCATCAGGGCGGGGACAAGAAGCAGCGCGGCGAAACGGCGCACGGTAATCCTCTGCAAGAGCCGACAGGACCCGGACACTCTACGGGCAACCCAGGTCGGAATCGCGTGAAGACCGGAGCCTGTTGCCGATCCGTACCGGTCCGTAACCTCCCGCCCGACCGGAACGCGACGGAGGCGCGTACCACCGTGCGGTACGCGCCTCCGACCGGCCGTCACATGCTGGCGATCAGCTTCTCCACCCGGTCGTCGACCGCCCGGAACGGGTCCTTGCACAACACCGTGCGCTGCGCCTGGTCGTTCAGCTTCAGGTGCACCCAGTCGACCGTGAAGTCGCGCCGCTGCTCCTGCGCCTTCTTGATGAACTCGCCGCGCAACCGCGCCCGGGTCGTCTGCGGCGGCACCGACTTGGCCTCGAAGATCTTGACGTCCTGCCCGATCCGCTCGACCTGCCCGCGCCGCTCCATCAGGTAGTACAGCCCGCGCCGCCGGTGGATGTCGTGGTACGCGAGGTCGATCTGCGCGACCCGCGGCGACGCCATCGGCAGGTTGTGCTTCGCCCGGTACCGCTCGATCAGCTGGTACTTGATGACCCAGTCGATCTCCCGGCCGACCAGGTCCAGGTTCCCGGTCTGCACCGCGGTCAGCGTGCGCTCCCACAGATCCAGCACCTGCTGCACGGTGCCCGTGCGGATGCCCCGGCGGTCGGCGAAGTCCATCGCCTTCGTCAGGTACTCCAGCTGGATCTCCAGCGCGGACGCCTCGCGCCCGTTGGCCAGGCGCACCTTGCGCTGGCCCGTCATGTCGTGGCTGACCTCGCGGATTGCCCGGATCGGGTTCTCCAGCGTCAGGTCACGCATGACCATGCCCGCTTCGATCATCCGCAGCACCAGGTCGGTCGCGCCGACCTTCAGCATCGTCGTCGGCTCGGCCATGTTCGAGTCGCCGACGATCACGTGCAGGCGCCGATACCGCTCGGCGTCCGCGTGCGGCTCGTCGCGGGTGTTGATTATCGGGCGGGACCGGGTGGTCGCCGAACTGACGCCCTCCCAGATGTGCTCGGCCCGCTGACTCACGCAGTACACGGCACCGCGCGGCGTCTGGAGCACCTTGCCCGCACCGCACAGCATTTGACGGGTCACCAGGAACGGGATGAGGATGTCCGCCAGCCGGGAGAACTCGCCGTGCCGCGCCACCAGGTAGTTCTCGTGGCAGCCGTACGAGTTCCCCGCGGAGTCGGTGTTGTTCTTGAACAGGTAGACGTCACCGGCGATGCCCTCCTCGTGCAGACGCCGCTCGGCGTCGACGAGAAGCCCCTCGAGGATGCGCTCACCCGCTTTGTCGTGCACGACCAGTTCGGGCACGGAGTCGCACTCCGGCGTTGCGTACTCGGGGTGGCTGCCCACATCCAGGTACAGCCTTGCCCCATTGCGTAGGAAGACGTTGCTGCTTCGGCCCCACGAGACGACTCTGCGAAACAGGTACCGCGCCACCTCGTCCGGAGACAGCCTGCGCTGTCCGCGGAACGTGCAGGTGACGCCGTACTCGTTCTCAAGCCCGAAGATTCGGCGGTCCATGAACCAACATTACGCCGCTGATGTGCCGTTCCGGGACAACTCGCGGGCGGTGATTCCCGCGAAGTCGATCTCGCGGGGGCGCAGCGTCGCCCGTCCCGCGACCAACAGCGCCAGCCCGAGCGCGGCGCCGACGCCCGCGACCGCGAACGCACCGCGAACGCCGCCGACTTCACCGGCGAATCCGGCGGCCGCCGTGCCGATCGCCGCGCCCGTCCCCATGGCCGCCACCACCCACGCGAAAGCCTCGGTCAGGGTGCCCGGCGGCGCCAGTTCGTCGACCAGCGTGAACGTGCACGCGATCACCGGCGCCAGGAACACACCCGAGATCACCGACAGCACGATCATCAGCCACGGCTGCGGCGCCCACACGAGCGGCAGGTAACCCACCGTCAGACACGCCATGAGCCACGGCAGTCGCTCCCGCGCGGGACGCGCCCACTGCCGAGCGCCGTGCACCACACCGCCCACGAACGCGCCGGTGGACATGGCCGCCATCAGGACGCCCGCCCACACGCCGGAGTCGCGGTCGTCGGCGTACGCCACCGCCGCCACGCTCAGCACGCCCAGCGCCGTCCCGGTCAGCGTCAGCGAGAGGAACAGCACACGCAGACCGGACGAACGCAGCGGCCCCGCCCAATGGCGCGCGTGCGACTCCGGCCGCCACGCGCGCGACGGCGGACACGTCGCGACCACGAGGGTGCCGAGGATGCCGAGCAGGCCCGTCGCCATCACGGCCGCGGCCTCCGACATCGTCTCCGCGATCAGCACGACCAGCAGCGGGCCGGCGGTGAAGAGGATCTCCTGCGCGGCGGCGTCCAGCGCGTACGCGGCGTGCACCTGGTCGGGGCGCAGCACCGCGGGCCACAGCGCCCGCAGGCCCGACTCCAGCGGCGGCGTCGCGAACCCGGCGACCAGGACCGCCAGGATGGCCAGCGGCAGCGGATCCACCCCGACGACGGCAAAGGCCGCGAAGCCCGCGGCCGACACGAAGGCACCGCCGACCAGAACGCGCGTCTGGCCGCGCCGGTCCATCCAACGGCCGAGTGCCGGCTGCCCGAGGGCCGTCGCGAGGCCGGAGAGCGCGGAGAGGGTGCCCGCCACGCCGTACCCGGCCCCGTCCTCGCGCGCCAGCAGCAGGATCGCGAGGGCGCCCATGCCGTTGGGCAGGCGGCCCAGCAGGGTGCCCCCGAGCAGCCGGGCCGCGTACCGGGCGCGGAAGAGGTCCGCGTAAATGCGCATGGGCAGGGCCGCCGTTTCCTGGGCTTCGTCGCGGACGCGGGCCGTTGCCGTGGTCCGGTGCCGTCAGTCGTCGTCGAGTCGTCGGATCGTCGGGTGAGCGGGGTTCGAACGGGTGTTGTCCGGAGTGTCGGCGTGCCGTCCGTTCGGATGCGGGGGGCGACTCCGCCGGGTCATACGTATGACTTCAGCACTCAGTCTGACCCGCGGCACCGCAATCAGGCAAGCCGTATCCGCCGAGTCCTGCCGGATACGCCCGCGCCCAACGCCTAAAGTTGGCTCCCCGGAGTCGGCGCGCCGCCACCCGGCACACCGCCACCCGGCCAGGCTCCGACCGCCGACACCGACCGAAGTCCGCCGACTCCCGCCGACGACCATCGACGCCCCACCGGGCCTCGCTCGCACGAAGGGAACGCCGTCACCGTGCCTCCCACCGGCCCGCCGGCGGAACCGCCTGCCACGGACCGCCCCGCCGCCCGCCCCACCAGCAAGGACGTCGCCAAACTCGCCGGCGTCTCGCAGTCCACCGTGTCACTGGTGCACGCCGGGAAATGGCACGGCCGCGTCTCCGAGCGCACCGTACAAGCCGTCCACGAAGCCAGCGCCACCCTCGGCTACCGCCCCAACCAGGCGGCCCGCCACCTCCGCCTCGGCACCACCCGCACAGTCCTCCTCGTCGTCCCGGCGCTCACCAACCCCTTCTTCGGCGCCGTGCACACCGGAGCCTCCGAAGCGGCCGCCCGCCGCGACTTCTCCGTCGTCGTCTACCCCTCCCCCATCCGCGCCGGCACCGAACTGGCGCCCTTCGCCAGCCCGTTCGCCGCCGCACACACCGCACTCGACGGCGTACTGGCCTCATCCATGGCCCTCGAAAGCCTCTCCGAACTCCTCGGCGGCACCGGCCCCGGACCGGGCCTCCCCCTCGTCATGCTCGACAGCGCACCCGAAGCCGGCCCGCCCACCGTCAACGTGGAAGTCGCGGCCGGCATGCACGCGCTCGTCACCCACCTGCTCGCCCTCGGCCACCGGCGCTTCGCCCGCCTCGTCCCCGACATCGACGGATGGACCTTCACCGCGCGCGAGAACGCCTACCGCGCCGCGCTGCGGGACAGCGGAGCCGTCCACGTCGCGCACGCCCGCACCGAGTTCAGCGTCCACGAGGCCGCCGAGGCCGCGCTCACACTGCTCGACACCCCCGAACCGCCCACCGCACTCGTCTGCGACGACGACGTCCTCGCCGCGGGCGCCTACAAGGCCGCCCGCCGACAGGGCCTGCGCATCCCCGAGGACATCTCCATCACGGGCTTCGACGACCTCATCATCGCCACCGTCCTCGAACCCGAACTCACGACCGTACGCCTGCCCGCGCACCAACTCGGCGAGACCGGCATGACCGCGCTCCTCGACCTCCTCGACGGCCGACGGCCCGAAAGCACCTCCCTCGCCGCCGAACTCACCGTGCGCGGCTCCACCGCACCCCCGGCCCGGCGCTGAAAACGCGGACGGGCGCGCTCCCCGAAGGGAGCGCGCCCGTGGCGTCCACGCTGCCGCCCCGGCTTGCGCCGGGCGGCACCGCCCTACTCGATCGCCCTGCTCGATTGCCGGCTCGGCTGCCCGGCTTCGCTGCCCAGCCGGTTGCCCAGCCCAACTGCACAGCCCAGCTGACCAGCCCGTCGGCTACTCGTCGGCCGACGAGCCGTTCGACGCCGAACCACCCGACCCCGAGCCGCCGTTCCCGCCGCCCGAGCCCGTCGAACCACCGGTCTCGGTGGTGTCCGTCGCGTCGGTCGACTCCGCCGCGTCCGTCGCCTCGGCCTCGTCCGCCCCCGACTCACCCGAACCCCCGGCCGGAGCCGCCTCGCCGAGCAGCCGGGCCAACTGCGAGCCCGCCACACGCTTGAACTTCCGCTGCTGCGAACGCGTGCGGTCGAGCACCGCGACCTCGAGCTGCGCCGCGGTCACCTGCCGCTTCTCACCGCTCCCGTCGCGCGCCAGCACGTCGACCGCGACCCGCAGCGCCTCGTCGAGCGGCAACCCCTCGCGATGCGCGCGCTTCAACTGCTCGGTGATCTGGTCGGCGTTGCCGCCCATCGCCACATAGTGCCGCTCGTCCGCGATCGAACCGTCGTACGTCAGACGGTAGATCTGGTCGTCCGCGGGCGTGCTGCCCACCTCCGCGACGATCAGCTCGACCTCGTACGGCTTCTCGCCGCCGCTGGAGAAGATCGTGCCGAGCGTCTGCGCGTACACGTTCGCCAGGCCGCGCGCGGTCACGTCGTGGCGGGCGTACGAGTACCCGCGGATGTCCGCGTACCGCACACCGCCGATCCGCAGGTTCTCGAACTCGTTGTACTTGCCGACCGCCGCGAACGCGATGCGGTCGTAGATCTCACTCATCTTGTGCAGGGCGCGCGACGGGTTCTCCGCCACGAACAAGATGCCGTCCGCGTACGTCAGCACGACCACGCTGCGGCCCCGGGCGATGCCCTTGCGGGCGTAGTCGGCCCGGTCCGCCATGGCTTGCTGCGGCGACACATAGAAAGGCGTCGTCACCGTGGAGTCCTTTGCCGGTAGAGGATCAAGAAGTCACCGACCACCCGATGGGCCGTCAAAACCATTAGTTCAAAGGTGCGTTCGGACCGTTGGGGCGGATCAGCCGCTCCCCGACGATCGTCTGCACCACAGCCCCGACCTGCTCGTCGGTCCACCGCGTCAGGCCCTCGTCGGTCACCACCGTCACGATCGGGTAGATCTTGCGGGACAGGTCCGGCCCGCCGGTCGCCGAGTCGTCGTCCGCCGCGTCGTACAGCGCCTGCACGCAGACCGTGACCGCGTCGTCGGCGGACAGGTCGTCGCGGTAGAGCTTCTTCAGCGCGCCGCGCGCGAACAGCGAACCGGAGCCCACCGAGGTGAAGCCCTGCTCGTCGCTGCGACCACCGGTGATGTCGTAGCTGTAAATGCGCCCGGTGCCCGCGTCGAGGTCGTAGCCGGCGTACACCGGCACCACCGCAAGCCCCTGCATGGCCATGCCGAGGTTGCCGCGGATCATCTGCGACAGTCGATTCGCCTTGCCCTCGAGGGACATCGTGGCGCCCTCGATCTTCTCGTAGTGCTCCAGCTCGACCTGGAACAGCCGAACCATCTCGACCGCGATCCCGGCCGTTCCCGCGATCCCCACACAGCTGTACTCGTCGGCGGGGAACACCTTCTCGATGTCCCGCTGCGCGATGAGGTTCCCCATCGTGGCGCGGCGGTCGCCGGCCATCACGACACCGCCCGGGAACGTCGCCGCCACGATGGTCGTTCCGTGCGGCGCCTCCACCGTCACCGGCGACGTCGGCACGGATCGCCGCGACGGCAGCAACTCGGGCTGGTACGCGTCCAGGAACTCGGTGAACGAGGACGACCCGGGGGTCAGGAAGGCAGCCGGTAGACGCCCGGTGCCACGCGTGTTGGCTTCCACACGATCCCTTCCAAGTAGGCGGCGGCCCGACGGAGTGCATCGGGACGGTCCTTGAAGTGCCCTAGTGCTGCATTGCAGTTGAAGCAGAGTACGGCTCGGACCTTACCTGTTTCGTGATCGTGATCCACGTGTTCGGCCTTCGCCACGAGACAGATTGCACAACGGCCCACCTGCTGCCGGACCATCTCCTGGTAACGCTGCTCGGTGATGCCGTACTGACGCTTCAGGTGGCCGGCGCGCCCTTCGACTGCGCGGCATGCCTTGCAGCGCGCCGCGAAGCCGTCGGAACTACGCCGATGGATGTGCCACTCCGAGTGCGGCTTGACCACGCCGCACCCGGGGCAGCGCTTGTGCCCAGGGGGCACCTCCACTTTCGGACGGACCGTGAATCCTTTTGCCCTGCGCCGCTCGGCGTAGTAATTCGCAGCGCATTCCCGGCAATAAGACTGCAGGCCATCCTCGATGGATTTATTCGAAGCGAAGGAATTACGCGGCAAATGCCGTTTGCAACGCGAGCACTTTTTGCTCGAGGGCAAATCGGACATTTGGGTCATTCTCCGCCCTTCTGAACAAATCCACGCACGAAATCCTCGGCATTCTCCTCGAGCACCTCGTCGATTTCGTCGAGCACCGCGTCGACGTCATCGGTCAATTTTTCCTGGCGTTCCTGCAGGTCAGAAGCCTCGTTGGTTTCGACCGAATTCTCTTCGACCTCTTCCGAGCGCTTATTAGCGCGAGCCTGTCCGCCGGTGTCCTTGGTAGCCATTTGACTCACCCCACCTTTTCATCCTGATCCCGTGCGGGATACCGCTGCCCACCCGTCGATCCGGTCAACCGGCCCCGGAAGGCCAGGTGATCAGACACTACAAGCGTAGGCCCACGGTTGTTCCCGATCACCGGAATTCTTTTTGTCACACTGCCTGCCAGGCCGGGACGCGCGGGTGGTCCCGTGGCGTAGAAGGAACGGCCGGCTGCCGTGAGGAGCGGAGGACCACCGTCCGCGCCTTCGAAGACACGTTCGGTGGTCCGGCGCCTCCACACGCTTCTTCCCCCACACGGGTCAGGTTCACCCATCCGCATACGCGTTCACCTCACCGCGAACACGGGTTTTCACCCCGTCGGATGATCTTGACCGCGCGGCGCCCGCGGCGATCAGCCGCCGGTCAGTGCGGCGACCAGTTCCTCGGCGGTGCGGCAGCGGTCCAGAAGGTCCTTGACGTGCGCCTTCGTGCCCCGGAGGGGCTCCAGCGTGGGGACGCGCTGCAGCGAGTCGTGGCCCGGCACGTCGAAGATCACCGAGTCCCAGGAGGCCGCCGCGACCTCGTCCGCGTACTGTTCCAGGCAGCGGCCCCGGAAGTACGCCCGGGTGTCCTCGGGAGGCAGGTGCGCGGCCCGCTGGACCTCCGGCTCGGTGGCGATGCGCTCGAACCGGTTTTCGAGCCGGTTGTAGAGGCCCTTGTCGGGGCGTACGTCGGCGTACTGGAGGTCGACGAGGTGCAGGCGCGGCGCGTCCCAGTCGAGGCCGTCACGCTGTCGGTAGCCCTCGAGGATCTGGAGTTTGGCCACCCAGTCCAATTCGCGGGAGAGCGACATGGGGTCGGTCTCCAGGCGCGAAAGGACGGATTCCCACCGGGCGAGGACGTCGGCGGTGGTGTCGTCGACGTCGGTGCCGAAGCGGTCCTCGACGTATTTGCGGGCCAGTTCCAGGTATTCCATCTGGAGCTGCACGGCGGTGAGCGTGCGTCCGGCGCGCAGGGTGATGAGCTGCTTGAGGGTCGGGTCGTGCGAGACCTGGTGCAGCGTGCGCACCGGCTGATCCACCGTCAGGTCGTGGGTGATGAACCGGTCCTCGATCATCGACAGGACGAGCGCCGTGGTGCCGAGCTTGAGGTACGTGGAGACCTCGGAGAGGTTCGCGTCGCCGATGATGACGTGCAGTCGGCGGTACTTCTCGGCGTCGGCGTGGGGTTCGTCCCGGGTGTTGATGATGGGGCGCTTGAGGGTGGTCTCCAGGCCCACCTCGACCTCGAAGTAGTCGGCGCGCTGGCTGATCTGGAAGCCGTGCGACGAGCCGTCCTGGCCGATGCCGACGCGGCCGGCTCCGCAGACGACCTGGCGGGAGACGAAGAACGGGGTCAGGTGGCGGACGATGTCCGCGAAGGGCGTGGCGCGCTGCATGAGGTAGTTCTCGTGGCAGCCGTAGCTCGCGCCCTTGTTGTCGGTGTTGTTCTTGTAGAGCAGGATGTTCTGCCCGCCGGGGACCTCGCCGGCCCGGCGCGCGGCCTCGGCCATGATGCGTTCGCCGGCCTTGTCCCAGACGACGGCGTCGCGCGGGTTGGTGGTCTCGGGGGCGGAGTACTCGGGGTGCGCGTGGTCGACGTAGAGGCGTGCGCCGTTGGTGAGGATGACGTTGGCGAGGCCGACGTCTTCGTCGGTGAGCTGGCTGGCGTCGGCGAGTTCACGGGCGAGGTCGAAGCCGCGGGCGTCGCGCAGCGGGTTCTCCTCCTCGAAGTCCCAGCGTGCGCGGCGGGCGCGCTGCATGGCAGCGGCGTACGCGTTCACGACCTGAGACGACGTCAGCATCGCATTGGCGCCGGGGTGTCCCGGCACGGAGATCCCGTATTCGGTCTCGATGCCCATCACGCGCTGGACGGTCATGCGACCCCCTCATCACTTACCCGGCCGGCTACGCCCAGCTGTCGGGGCGTCGGGGCTTCGTGGGCCGACATGTAGCCGGTCGGGTACTCCCTGGTCATGTAACGAGCCTATTGCGGTTGGTGGGTGCTGTGGATACGACCGCGCGATTGATCTCGGCGGTCTTGGGCGGTGTGCGGTCGGTTTCGGGGTCGCGCAGACACGCCGCCGCGGCCCACAGCTCGC
>NZ_JBEZFP010000148.1:0-22422 GCF_040649515.1 Streptodolium elevatio | reverse complement strand
GGCGAAGAACTACGAGCCGAACAGCTTCGGCGGCCCGTACGAGACCGGCGAGCCGCTCGCCGCCCCGTCGGCCGTGGTCGGCTTCACCGGCACCCACGAGGCCCCGGCACACACCAAGGACGACGACTTCTTCCAGGCCGGCGAGCTGTACCGCCTCATGTCCGCCGAGGAGAAGTCCCGCCTGATCGCCAACCTCGCGGGCTTCATCGGCCAGGTGCAGCGCGACGACATCGTGGAGCGGGTGCTGCCGCACTTCCACGCCGCGGACCCGGAGTACGGCCGCCGCCTGGAGGAGGCCGTACGCGCCATCCGCGAGACGTCCTGACCACCCCTCAGCAGGCGTCCGCCCGGGGAGCGTTCCTCCGCGCCCCGGGCGGACGCCACCCTCGACCGGGGGCCGTACGGCCGGCGAGCGGGGTGGCTCCCACTCCGAACGGCCTCCGGTGTCCGACCGCCCGTCGGCGAGGCACGTGACATGTGCCGTGTGGATGCCCGCCGAGGGCGCGTGTGCGCAGCGCCAGGAGCCTGACACACAAACGTGAGGGCCGACGAGCAACCCGCTCGTCGGCCCTCACTGTTGCCGTCACGATCCTCACCGAACGGTGCTGCCCGGCAGGGGCGCGTGCGTTGCCGCCCTCTCGTAACAGGCCGCACCTGTTCAGGACTTGCGGGCCACGCCGCCGAACTCGATCCATTCGGCGGACTCCTGGACCGGGGCCGGGCGGCCGTCCGGGCGCCAGGCGGAGATCTCGCCGAGGCCGGGCTCCAGCAGTTCGAGGCCGTCGAAGAACGCCGTGACCTCGTCGGTGCGGCGTACCCGGCCCCAATTGCCCTGCGTGGCGGTGAGCATGAAGTCGGTGAGACGCTCGCGTACCGGGTCGTCGTCGGAGACCAGGTGTGACACGACGATGAAGCTGCCGGGGGCCAGGCGGTCCATGACGCGGCGTACGAGGGCCCCGGGGTCGTCGCTGTCCGGCACGCAGTGCAGCACGGACACGAACAGCGCGGCCACCGGCTCGTCGAAGTCGATGAGCTTCTCGACGTCGGGGTGCGACATGACGCCGTCGGTGTCGCGCATGTCGGCGGTGATCACCGTGGTCGTGGCGTTGTCGGCCAGCAGCGCGCGGCCGTGCGCGAGGACGATCGGGTCGTTGTCGATGTAGACCACGCGGGACGCGGGGTGCACCTGCTGGGCGATCTGATGGACGTTGTCCTGGGTCGGCAACCCGGATCCGTGGTCCAGGAATTGCCGTACGCCGAACTGCTCGGCCAGGACACGGACCGCGCGTTGGAGGTAGCGACGGTTGTTGACGGCGAGTGCCTGGGTGCCGGGTGCCGCCAGCGACAGCTGGTCGGAGGCCTCCCTGTCGACGGCGAAGTTGTCCTTGCCGCCCAGGTAGTAGTCGTACATGCGGGCCACGCTGGGCACCGAGACGTCGATCCCGGTCGGAGCCCAGTCGCTGGTCGGATCGTCGGACACCCTGTCCCCCCGTACTTTATGACGTTGCGTCAGATGACTGTGTGCAGTCAAACCCTACTTCACCTGCGGTTCGGGTCGAACGCCCGGACACCCCGTGTGTCTCCATCCGAGAACCCAACGGTTTGCGCAACAACACCACAAATTCCACCAGTTCCCCCACCCTGCCGAGATGACAAACCCACGTCCATGGAACTCCATGTGCACGCGAACGCCGGGTGCTCCCTCCTGAAATCGGAGGAGCGCTCGGCGTTCGCGGTGTCACGGTGCGGCCGTGCAATTGGGCGGCGGATCAGTGTTCGTCGAAGATGGTCTTGAGGTCGGAGCAGGCCTGGACGAGGACGTCGCGGGCTCGGTCGACCTGGCTCGGGGTCAGGCCGGCGTGGCCGGCGGCGGTGTCGATCTCGGTGCGGAAGCGGTCGAAGAGGCGCTGGACGTGGCGGTCCAGGTCGGGGATGGAGTGCCTGCCGCCGCCCCTGGGACCCGACTTGGCACCGGCACCGGACTTGGTGTCGCCGCCGGACTTGCCGCTGCCGGACTTGCCGCCGCCCGACTTGGCGCCCGGCCTCGGGTTGGGCTCCGAGCCGGAGCCGGAACCCGGGTCGGACTCGGTGCCCGGCCTCGGGCCGTCCCCGCCGGAACCGCGGGCCGGGTCCGTGGTCTTGGCGGGCCCCGATGCCGCGGCCGCGCCGCCGGTTTCGTCGGTGGGGTCGGTCTCCGCCGCCCACGGGTCGGAGCGGTCGTCCGTCTCGGGGTCCGGGCCGAAGCGCCTGCGGATCTCCTCCTCGAGCAGGTGCGCCCGCTGCTCGGTGAGGCCGGCAAGTCCTTGGGCCAGACCTTCCGCGAGGTCGACCATCTTCTGCGAGAGCGCGGGGCCGAGGCTCTTGGCCCACGCCGACATCGGGTCGTCCTTGCCGCCCCCGCCGGGGACGCGCCACGGGGGAGCGGTCGGGCGGCCGCCGGGGCCGCCGCCCGGACGGTGCGCGTCGTCGCGTACGTCGCGCGCCGCCTGGCGCAGTTCGTCGCGCAGGTTGCGGGCCGAGGTGCGGACCTCGTCGCGGATCTCCCGCGCGCGCTCGTACACCGACTCGCGGATCTCGGTCTCCAGGGCGTCCAGTTCCGCCTGGCGCTCGCCCAGTTCGGCGCGGCCGGCGTCGGTGATGCGGTACACCTTGCGGCCGCCCTCGACCGAGTGCGTGACCAGGCCTTCCTGTTCCAGCTTCGCGAGGCGCGGGTACACGGTGCCGGCGGAGGGGGCGTACAGGCCGAGGAAGCGGTCCTGGAGCAGCCGGATGATCTCGTACCCGTGGCGCGGGCTCTCGTCCAGCAGCTTGAGGAGGTACAGCCGAAGGCGTCCGTGGCCGAAGACCGGGGTCATACGCTTACCTTTCCTTCCGGTGCGGGACGCCGCAGCAGGGCGACGTCGCCGGACACCGAGTTGATCCTCAGACGGCCCGTCCCTCCGCCCAACGTGCCCACCAGCCGCGAGGTTCCGAACGCGGTGCGGGCGGTGAGCCCCTCGAACGCCGAACCGACCGTGCCGCCCGACGAGCGGACGTCGACATCCATGTCGCCGTCATGCGGCAGGCGTACCGTCAGCGCCCCCGAAATCGTCGACAGGTGCACATCGTTGCGGCCGAACGCGTCAAGGTCCATCACCATCGCGCCGGAGACCGAGTGCGCGCGGACGCGGCCGCCCGTGCCCTCGACCAACGTGAGGTCGCCCGAGACCGTGGCGACCTGGAAGTCGCCCGCCAGCGACTCGGCTTCGAGGTTGCCGGCCACCGTCGCGGCGTCGACCGAGCCGGTCAGGCCGACCAGGGTGATGCCGCCCGCGACGCTGCGCACGGTCACACCGCCGTGCATCCCGGAGACCGTGGCGTGCGCGGACATGACCGCGACGTCGATCGTGCAGTCCCACGGCACGGCCAGCGAGACCGTGCAACTGCGGCCGTGGACCTGGCGGTCGAGCCAGGTCTTCGGGTTCTTCCAGGTGAGGTCGTCGTATCCGACCACGAGTTCGGCGGACGCCTCCTCGTGGCGGACGTCGAGCGGCGGCCCCTCCACCGCCGAGACCTCCAGCCGAGCCGGTCCGTCCGTGCCCACGACGTCGACGATTCCGGCGACCGCGCGTACGCGTACGACGCGCACGGGATCGAAGTCGAGCACCTGCGGTTCGGCGACGGTCCACTGGGACATGAATCCCCCCTCCCCTTCCGGCCGTGCGCGGCAGGGCGCACCATGGCCTGGTGGATGGTCCGGCGGCCGCGATACGCGATATATCGCGTGCCCCCGCCATCCACGATATATCGCGTTGACGAGGCGTCAAGAGGCCGGGAACCACCGGCTGTTCCCGCGAGTCCTACAACCGGGGAGATGGCGGTCGGGCAGTGTCAGGCGGGGAGCTCCGACGACGCGTCCGAGGGGCCGCCGCACTTCCCACGACCACGCCCCCGACGTCCAGGACCGTGAATGCCGTTCACCGTGAGCCACATCGCCGCCGTGCTGCCCATGCAGTCGGGGACGCGGACAGGTACCGGGGAGCGGCGCGGGCCGCTAGTCGCGTCGGCGATGGCCTTCGCCACGATGGTCCCGGACGCGGTGCTCTTCTTCGACTTCGGCTTCCTGCCGTTCTCGTTCACCCGGCAGGACACCCACGCGGTGGTCCCAGGCGTCCTGATGCACAACCTCGCGCTCACCGCGCTCGCGGTCGCCGTCTGGCACCTGCTGCTCCTGCGCCCGCTCCTGGCCCTCCTGCCGGAGGCGGTAGGCGCGCGCGTCGAGACGCCCCTGCTGCCCCGCCTCCCCGCCGACCTGCGCGCCGCCCGCCGCGAAGGCCGCCCGGTCGCCGGTGAACTCCTGGGCACCGCGGGCTGGTTCGCGGTGTCCGCGTGGATCGGCTCGACGACCCACATCTTCTGGGACGCCTGGACGCACCACGGCGACCCCGGCGTCGCCGACGTCGCGCCCTGGCTGCGCGAGCCGAGCTTCCTGCCCGACGGCCGCCCGTGGTTCAGCGTGCTCCAGTACACGAGCACCTTCGTCGGCCTGATCGCCCTCACCTGGTGGGGCCTGCGCCGGTACGCCGCGCTCCCCGCGCATCCGCCCCGCCCCGCGATGCGCATCCCGGTGGCCGCCCGCGCCGCGGTGGCCGGCGCGCTGGTCCTGGCGGGCACGGTCGGCGCCGTACGCGCCTCCCACTCCCACGTCGAACAGCCCTTCGACGTCTTCGGCTTCTACTTCGCCACCGGCTTCGGCCGCTGGACCGCGGTCGCGCTGCTCCTCTACGGCACGACCTGGCTTCTGTGGCGCGCCACCACCGCCCAGCGCCTCTCGCGCTCGTCGGCATGAGCGTGCCGGGAGCGGGTGCGGGTGCCTAGACGGATGCGGATGCGGAGGCGAGCAAGGGGGCGTCGCGCGAGGCGTTGCGCGGGCCGCCCGCGCACCGACCGGGTCAGTGTCAGTCGTCCTCGTCGTCGAGCCGGGCGAGCCAGGTGGCCAGGCGCTCGACCGGGGTCTCGAACTCGGGGTTGAGGTCGACGAAGGTACGCAGCTGCTCGGCCAGCCACGCGAAGGTGACCTCCTCCTCGCCGCGCCGGCTCTCCAGCTCCTCGATGCCCCGGTCGGTGAAGTACACGTGCTCTCCCGATAGATGAGCCCACTGAGGGACGAACGGACGGGTCCGCCCCGGCGCATCGTAGGCGCCGGGGCGGACCCGTCGGAAATACCGCCCGGACCGTGCGCGGTCCGGGGTGCCGCTGCTACTTGAACGCCTCGGCGACCAGCTCCTGCTGCTCGGCCTCGTGGCGCTTGGCCGAGCCGACCGCGGGCGACGACGCCGCCGGGCGGGCGATGCGGCGCGGCGTCGGCAGCCCCGCCTCGACCAGGTTGAGCGCGATGAACGGCCACGGGCCCTGGTTGGCCGGCTCCTCCTGGGCCCACACGAGCTCCAGGCCGTTGCCGTACCGGTCCATGCCGTACCGGGTCAGCTCGGCGCGCATCTCCTCGACCGGGAGCGGGTACAGCCGCTCGACGCGCACGATCGCGACGTCGTCGACACCCGACTTGGTCCGCGCGGACTCCAGGTCGTAGTAGAACTTGCCGGACGTCATGACCACGCGGCGCACCTTCGACGGGTCCACCGTGGTGTCGCCGATGACGGGGCGGAACTCGCCGGAGGTGAACTCCTCGATCTTCGACGCCGCGGCCTTGAGACGCAGCATCGACTTCGGGGTGAACACCACGAGCGGCTTGTGGTGCGGGTTGTGCGTCTGCCAGCGCAGCAGGTGGAAGTAGTTGCTGGGCAGCGTGGGCGACGCGACCGTCATGTTGTTCTGGGCGCACAGCTGGAGGTAGCGCTCGATGCGCGCCGAGCTGTGGTCCGGGCCCTGGCCCTCGAAGCCGTGCGGCAGCAGCAGGACCACACCGGAGTGCTGGTTCCACTTCTGCTCGGCCGACGAGATGAACTCGTCCATGATGGTCTGCGCGCCGTTGGCGAAGTCGCCGAACTGCGCCTCCCACAGCACCAGCGCGTTGGGCCGCGCCAGCGAGTAGCCGTACTCGAAGCCCATCGCCGCGAACTCGCTGAGCAGCGAGTCGTAGACGGTGTACTTCGCCTGCTCGGGCGTGAGGTTCGCCAGCGGCGTCCACTCGCCGCCCGAGTCGCGGTCCACCAGCACTGCGTGGCGCTGGCCGAACGTGCCGCGGCGCGAGTCCTGGCCGACCAGGCGGACCGGGTGGCCCTCCATCAGCAGCGAGCCGAACGCGAGCGTCTCGCCCATCGCCCAGTCGATCGTGCCGTCCTCGACCATCGCCGCGCGGCGCTGCAACTGCGGCTGCAGGCGCGGGTGCACGGTGAAGCCGTCGGGCAGCGAGATCTGCGACTCGACGATGCGCTTGACCGTCTCGGCGGCGATCGCGGTCTGCGCGGACGCCGGGAACTCCGGCAGCTCCTGCGGCGCGGCGTGCGCCAAGGGCTGCGCGGTGGTGGCCTCGCGGACCTCCGCGAACACCTTCTCCAGCTGGTCCTGGTAGTCCTTCAGCGCCTGTTCGGCCTCTTCGACGGTGATGTCGCCGCGGCCGATCAGCGCCTCGGTGTAGAGCTTGCGGACCGAGCGCTTCTTGTCGATCAGGTCGTACATGAGCGGCTGCGTGAACGACGGGTTGTCGGCCTCGTTGTGGCCGCGGCGGCGGTAGCAGATGAGGTCGATCACGACGTCCTTGTGGAACGCCTGCCGGTACTCGAACGCCAGTTGCGCGACGCGCACGCACGCCTCGGGGTCGTCGCCGTTCACGTGGAAGATCGGCGCCTCGACCATGCGGGCCACGTCGGTGGCGTACATCGACGAGCGCGACGCGGCCGGGGCGGCGGTGAAGCCGACCTGGTTGTTGATCACCACGTGCACGGTGCCGCCGGTGCGGTAGCCGCGCAGCTGCGACATGTTCAGCGTCTCGGCCACGACGCCCTGGCCGGCGAAGGCCGCGTCGCCGTGCAGCAGCAGCGGCAGCACGGTGAAGCCGGCTCCGGCCATGTCGATGATGTCCTGCTTGGCGCGTACGACGCCCTCGAGGACCGGGTTGACGGCCTCCAGGTGCGACGGATTCGCCACCAGCGACACCTTGACCTGCGCGCCGTCCTCGGAGGTGAACGTGCCCTCCGCGCCCAGGTGGTACTTCACGTCGCCCGAGCCGTGCATCGACTTGGGGTCGATGTTGCCCTCGAACTCGCGGAAGACCTGCGCGTAGCTCTTGCCGACGATGTTGGTCAGCACGTTGAGGCGGCCGCGGTGGGCCATGCCGATCGAGACCTCGTCGAGGCCCGCCTCGGCGGCCGACGACAGGATCGCGTCGAGCAGCGGGATCGTCGACTCGCCGCCCTCCAGCGAGAAGCGCTTCTGGCCGACGTACTTGGTGGCGAGGAACGTCTCGAACGCCTCGGCCGCGTTGAGCTTGCGCAGCACCCGGAGCTGGTCCTCGCGGTCCGGCTTGGTGTGCGGCAGCTCGATGCGGTGCTGGATCCAGCTGCGCTGCTGCGGGTCCTGGATGTGCATGTACTCGACGCCGACGGTGCGGCAGTACGAGTCGCGCAGCACGCCGAGCACCTCGCGCAGCGTCATCATCGACTGCCCGGCGAAGCCGCCGACCGCGAACTCGCGCTCCAGGTCCCACAGCGTCAGCCCGTGCTCGACGACGTCGAGGTCCGGGTGGCGGCGCTGCTTGTACTCGAGCGGGTCGGTGTCGGCCATCAGGTGGCCGCGCACGCGGTACGAGTGGATCAGCTCCTGCACGCGCGCCGTCTTGTTGACGTCGTCCTCGTGGCTCGCGGAGATGTCCTGCACCCAGCGCACCGGCTCGTACGGGATGCGCAGGGAGGCGAAGATCTCGTCGTAGAACCCGCCCTCGCCCAGGAGGAGCTGGTGCATGCGACGCAGGAACTCGCCCGACTGCGCACCCTGGATGATCCGGTGGTCGTAGGTGCTGGTCAGGGTGAGGATCTTGCTGACCGCGAGGCGGGCCATCGTGTCCGAGGACGCGCCCTGGAACTCCGCCGGGTACTCCATCGCGCCGACGCCGACGATCGTGCCCTGGCCGGGCATGAGGCGCGGGACGGAGTGCACCGTGCCGATGCCGCCCGGGTTGGTCAGCGAGACCGTGACGCCCTGGAAGTCGTCCACCGTGAGCTTGTTGGCGCGGGCGCGGCGCACGATGTCCTCGTACGCCTGCCAGAAGCCGAAGAAGTCCATCTCTTCGGCCTTCTTGATCGCCGCCACGACCAGCTGCCGGTCGCCGTTGGGCTTGGTCAGGTCGATCGCGAGGCCGAGGTTGATGTGCTCGGGCTTGACCAGGAAGGGCTTGCCGTCCTTCTCCTGGTAGCCGTGGTTCATCGCCGGCATCGTCTTGAGCGCCTGGACCAGCGCGTACCCGATGAAGTGCGTGAACGAGACCTTGCCGCCGCGGGCCCGCTTGAGGTGGTTGTTCACCACGATGCGGTTGTCGATCAGCAGCTTCGCCGGAACGGCGCGCACGCTGGTCGCGGTGGGGATGACGAGGCTCGCGTCCATGTTGGTCACGACGCGCGCGGCCGGGCCCTTGATGGCCACGGTCTCGGGGCCCGCGCCGGCCGGGGCCGGCGCCGGGGCGGCCGACTTCGGCTTGGCGGGCGGCGGGTCGGCCGGCGTCGGCTTGGCAGGGGCCGCGCTGCCGGCGGTCGCGGCGGCGTTGGTCGATACGCCGCTGGTGACCATCGGATGGCTGGACGCCGGTGCCGGTGTCGTCGCCGCCGCACCGGCGGCTGCCGGAGCCGCGGGAACGGTGGCGGGGGCTGCCGCGGCTGCGGCCTGGCTCGGTGCGGGCGCGGTGCCGGCGGCGCCGGGCGCACTCGGAGTGCTGGTGGTGATGGGACCGCTCCGGTTCGACGAGTCTGCGGCGGGTGCGGTTACCGCGTCTCCGCTGGGCTTGTAGTCGGCGAAGAAATCCCACCAGGCACGGTCCACAGAATTGGGATCCTGTAGGTACTGCTGGTAGATCTCGTCGACAAGCCACTCGTTGGGGCCGAAGCTGGCCATCGGGTTGCTAGGGGACTGTGACGACACGGCGGCAACCGCCCTCTTCCGCTTCCTGGGGTGGTGGACAGCGGGAAACAAGGCTACGCCCTTTCGGCCATGGTGCGCAGGCCCTACGTCCTACGCGTCGCGTAGATCACAGAGAGATGACCGAGTGGCGGAGATTTGTCCCTTAATAGGGGATTCTAGGTGACGGAACGTCATAACCGGAACGTCGGTCCCTATCCACATTCCGTTGCCGCCGTGCGCTGAACACGCGCCCACCTGTGCTTGGCCAGTACAACTGTGCGAGAAGTCGTCTTGTGAGGATTTGTCATCGTCACGGAACGTCATCAATCGGACGTCCACGTTTCCAGTCGCGGACTCAGCCCGCATCCTGCCGCGCACGGCCCGCGTCGGCCGGGAGGACGACCCTGATCCGGCACCCGTAGAGCGACTCCGCGACCGCGATCTCACCGCCGTGCAGATCCACCGCCCAGCGCGCGATCGCCAGCCCCAGGCCGGTCCCGCCGCCCTCGCGCCGACCGCCCGCGCCCCGGTACGGCACCGCCGCCCCCTCGCCGCCGATCGCCGAGCGGTCGCCGCCCCGGATGAACCGCTCGAACACGCGCGTACGCTCCTCGCGCGGAATGCCCGGCCCCTGGTCCTGCACCTCCAGGCGCAGGCTGCCCGGCACGTCCTCCTGGTGCGCGTGCAGGCTGACGCGGCCACCCGGCGGCGAGTGGCGGCAGGCGTTCGCCAGCAGGTTGGTGACCACCTGGTGCAGGCGCTCGGTGTCGGCGACGGCGTTGAGCGCGGCCGGCTCGACGTCCACAACGAAGACGACGTCGTGGCCGAGTGCCTCGGCCTCGCGCAGCACGGACTCCAGGAACGGGCGTACCGCGAACTCGCGCGGCCGCAGCGGCACCACGCCGGCGTCCAGGCGGGACAGGTCCAGCAGGTCCGCGACGAGGCGGCCCAGCCGCTCGGTCTGGGTGAGGGCCTGGCCCAGATGCTCCTTGTCGGGCTCCTGCACGCCGTCGACCATGTTCTCCAGCAGCGCCTGGAGTCCGGCGATCGGGGTACGCAGCTCGTGCGACACGTTCGCGACCAGCTCGCGCCGGTGCCGGTCGACCTGTTCGAGGTCCGACGCCATGCGGTTGAACGCGCTCGCCAGCTGCCCCACCTCGTCGCGCGAGGTGTCGCGCACCCGACGCGAGTAGTCGCCGCGGGCCATCGCCCGCGCGGCGGCGGTCATCTCGCGCAGCGGCGACGTCATGCCGTGCGCGAGCAGCAGGGTGACCGACAGGCATGCGAGCGAGGTGACCACGAACATGTAGCGGAACTGCACCTCGGCCCGCAGGCCCAGGATCATCAGCAGCGTCGAGACGAACACCGAGGTGACGACCAGCACCCCGAGCTTCGTCTTGATCGAGCGCAGCGGGTCGAGCGGCCGGGCGTGCAGCCACGCGGGCCGGGGCACCGCCGTCACCCGCCGTGTGGGCCGGCCTGGCCCGGTACCCCGCCCGACGTGCCGGGGGGGCCGGGGGCACCGACGCCGGGTGCGCCAAGCCCGGGTGCGCCAGGCCCGGGTGCGCCGGGGACCCCGGGGGTCTCCAGCGCGTACCCGACCCCGTGCACGGTCCGGATCCACTCCGCGCCCAGCTTGCGGCGCAGGGCCTTGATGTGGCTGTCGACCGTACGCGTGCCCGACGCGTCCACCCAGTCCCACACCTCGGCGAGCAACTGCTCGCGCGACAGCACCGCGCGCGGCCGGGACGCCAGGCACACCAGCAGGTCGAACTCCGTCGGCGTGAGGTGCACCTCGGCGCTGTCGAGGTGGACGCGGCGCTGGGTGCGGTCCACGCGCAGCGCACCCAGCCGCATCGTCTCGGGCGCCGCCTGCCGCGCGGCCGCCTCGGCGCGCTCCATGCGCCGCAGCAGCACGTGCACGCGCGCGACCAACTCACGCATCGAGAAGGGCTTGGTCATGTAGTCGTCCGCGCCGACGGCGAGGCCCACGAGCAGGTCCGTCTCGTCGTCGCGCGCGGTCAGCATCAGGACGGGCACGGCCGGGTGCGCGGCATGGATGCGCCGGCATACCTCCAGGCCGTCCAGTCCCGGCAGCATGACGTCGAGCACGACCACGTCCGGGCGTGTCTGCTCGGCCAGCGCGACCGCGGCCGGGCCGTCCATCGCGACGGCGGTGGTGAACCCCTCTGCGCGCAGCCGGGCAGCCACCGCCTCGGCGATGGTCGGCTCGTCCTCGACCACCAGGACCAGGCGCTGCTCGCCCGGACCGGCCACCGGGACGGCGTGTGCGGCCGCGGGCCCGGCCGACGGCGGGCGGGGCGGCGAGGCGGACGACGACGAGGACGCGGACGCGTTGTGGTCGGTCATGGACCGCAGCGTACGGAGGGAACACAGGTCTCGGTACAGAGGTTGAGTCCTTAGGGGGCAGGCTCCGTCCTCAGGCGGATGCCCGCCCGCCGATGAGTCCCATAGCCTCGTGGAGTCTTCTTTTCGGGTCTCCTCGCAGAGGGACTCGTCGGTTTTCGTCAGGGGAGTGCTCGGGCGCCTTCGGGTCGTCTTCGGGGATTCCGGCAACCGAACGCCACCGAGGGGTGTCTGAGAGGTTGCGGGCCCAAGGCCGCTGATTGTGTTGCAGGTTGACGGCGGGCTTAGGCTGGCCGGCGGCCCAAATTCACCACTTGGTGACCGTGGGCGATGAAGTGGTTACGAAGATGGCGCATCTGACCGGGCGTCAGGACGGAGATGGGGGAGCGGTGATCAGCAGACTCAAAGCGAGGGCTACCGGACAGCCGGACCTCTCCACCGCCGCCGCGTCCGTTGCCGACGTCGCCGAGCCGAAGCCGCTCACCCCGGAGGAGGCCGCCGCCGCGAAGCGCGCCAAGCGCCGCAAGTACGCGCGTGACGCCTTCCGCGAGCTGCTGCTCGTCGCGGCGCTGTTCCTGGTCTACAAGTTCGGGCGCGGGCTCGCGTCCAGTGCGGACAGCAAGGCCTTCGACAACGCCAAGGAAGTCCTGAACATCCAGAACGCGCTGCGTCTGCCGGACGAGTCGGTGGTGCAGCACTGGTGGATCCAGTCCGAGTGGCTGAGGTCGTTCGCGAACCAGTACTACGCCTACGTGCACTTCCCGGTCACCGTGGCATTCCTGATCTGGCTGTGGGTCCGGCACCGCGACCACTACAAGTGGATACGGAACCTGCTGGCCATAATGACCGGCGTCGCGCTGGTCATCCACATCCTGGTGCCGCTGGCCCCGCCCCGGATGATGCCCGGCTTCGAGGACACCGGCATGGCCGACGGCACCTCGCCCTACTCCGGCGCCGGTGCCAAGATCGCGAACCAGTACGCCGCGATGCCCTCGCTGCACTTCGGCTGGGCCATCGTCGTCGCGATCGGCGTCATGGCCGTCTGGTGCAACCGCGACCCGCTCCGCCGCGCCGGCAGCAAGCTCATCTGGTTCCACCCGGCCATAACGCTGCTCGTCATCGTCGTGACCGCCAACCACTACTGGCTGGACGCCTTCGTCGCGACGCTCCTGCTGGCCATCGCGATGGTGATCGTGCCGTTCCCGGACCGCTCGCCACACGCGAAGCTGGTCCGGATAATCCCCGCGCCACGCGTCCCGGTGCGCTGACGCCGGACGCCTTCCGAAGCACCACCGGAGCCCGTGCGGGCCTTGCCCGTACGGGCTCTTCAGCGCGCGGCGGCCCCGTGCACCCACCATCATCGGGGGTATGGCTGATGCGGCGCGGGTGGGCGAGATCAGGTACGGCTCGGCCACCGGACGGTGGATCCTGCTCACGACGGTCCTCGGCTCCGGCATCGTCATGTTGGACGGCACGGTCGTCAACGTGGCCCTGCCGACCATCGGCCGGGACCTGAACACCTCGGTCTCCGCGCTCCAGTGGATCGTCAACGCGTACACCCTCACCCTCGCGGGCCTGATCCTGCTCGGCGGCGCGCTCGGGGACCGCTACGGCCGCCGGAAGGTCTTCGTCATCGGCGTCGCGTGGTTCGCCGTCGCCTCGCTGCTGTGCGGCATCGCGCCCAACGCCGAGATGCTCATCCTGGCCCGGGCCCTGCAGGGCATCGGCGGGGCCCTGCTCACCCCGGGGTCGCTGGCGATCATCCAGGCGACCTTCCATGCCGACGACCGGCCGCGCGCGGTCGGGGCGTGGTCCGGGCTCGGCGGCGTGGCCACCGCGATCGGGCCGTTCCTGGGCGGCTGGCTGGTCGACTCGGTCAACTGGCGGTGGATCTTCCTGATCAACCTGCCGCTCGCGGCGGTCACCATCGTGGTGGCGCTCAAGCACGTGCCCGAGACGTTCGACGCCCGGCAGTCCGGCCGCTTCGACATCAGCGGCGCCGCGCTCGCGGCCCTCGGCCTCGCGGGTGTGACGTGGGCGCTGATCTCCGCCCCTGACTCGCTGCCGACCGCGGTGGTCGCCGGGGTCGCGGGCATCGCGGCGGGGGTCGCGTTCGTGATGGTCGAGCGGCGCGTACGCGAGCCCATGCTGCCGCTGGACGTGTTCTCGTCCCGCCAGTTCACCGCCGTCAACATCGTGACCCTGTGCGTGTATGCCGCGCTCAGTGCCGTCCTGTTCTTCCTGGTCCTGCAACTCCAGACGGTCTCCGGCTACTCGCCGCAGAACTCCGGGCTCGCCACCCTGCCGATCACCGTCCTGATGCTGCTGCTGTCCGCACGTGCGGGCGACCTCGCCAAGCGCATGGGGCCGCGCCTGCCGATGACGGTCGGGCCGCTGCTGTGCGCGGGCGGCCTGCTGCTGATGCTGCGGATCGGGGCGGACGCGCCGTACATCACGGAGGTGCTGCCAGGTGTCGCGCTGCTGGGCCTCGGGTTGTCGGTGACCGTCGCCCCGCTGACCGCGACGGTGCTGGCGTCGGTGGACGTCGCCCGGGCGGGCATCGCCTCGGGCGTCAACAACGCCGCCGCTCGCGCGGCCGGCCTGCTGGCGGTGGCCGGGCTGCCGGCGATCGTGGGCATGACCGGGGACGGCTATCGGGTCCCGGCGACCGTGGATTCGGGCTTCGACAAGGCGATGTGGATCTGCGCCGGACTGCTCGTGCTCGGAGCCGTGCTCGCCTGGACGACCGTGCGCTCCGACGCGCTGGAGGTCACCGCGGACTCCGGGCCGCGTGCGGAGCCCGCCTGCCGGACGAACTGCGCGGTGGGCGCGCCCCCGTTGGAGGGCGACGTCTCCGCGGCACCGTCGGCCCCGTCGGCGCCGGGCGGCAAGGCGCTGCCCGGCGCCTGACGAGCGGGGAGTCGGGCGCCGCCGCGGGTCAGCCGGTCTCGGCGGGACGGAACGGCGCCCCGGTCGGCGGCTTGACCGCCAGCCAGGCCCACCGGTCGATCGACCGGCCGTCCAGCAGCAGGAACAGCGCCCCCTTGAACGCCGCGTAGCGCGGGTCGCGCACGCGCTCGGCGAAAGTGCGGCGGTCCGGCGTGGGGCCGATCTCCGCGTACGTCGCCTGCGCGCCTGCCATGCGCTCCGCGTGCGCGCCGCGCAGCCGCGCCGCGGTGTCGAGGATCCAGGTCCGGAACTCGTCCGGCATGCGGTCGAACAGATCGGCGACGTCGACGCCGGCGAACAACGCCTCCCACACCGACCGCTCGGTGGTGCGGGACATCGCGCCGTGGAGGCGTACGTAGTCCGCCAGCTTGACCTTGACGCGCATGCCGGAGGCGAAGCGCACGACCCACCCCTCGGCCCGCACCCCGGACAACGCGGCGCCGTCGAGCCCGCGGCTGTCGCGGGCGAGGCGCAGCAACTCGTCGAGCGAGCCGACCGTGTGCGTACGCACGACCGCGTGGTCGCCGCCCACGGTGGCCCAGGCGGAGGCGGCCTGCGCGAGCGGGAGCTCCGTGCCGTCCGGTCCGAACGCGGCGAGCAGGACGAGGCCCGCCAGGTCGCCGTTGTCGACGACGATGCGGTTGCCCGGGTGGATGATCTCGGCGAGGTACGTGGTGCCCGGCCGCAGCGCCGAAGTGTCCCGCGCGTCCAGCCACTTCTGGCCCCACACGGCCTGCTCGGAGGTGAACGCGGACTTGGTCGCGACGTGCCAGCGGTCGGCGAAGTGGAAGACGATGCCGAGGCTGCCGTCGAGCTTGTCGTACACCGCGAACGGCTCGTCCGGGGACAGCGGCGGCGCGAACGGCGAACCGGCCCAGTGCTGGTCGGCGTTGAAGAACTTCCGGAAGGGATGGGCGACGATCTCGCCGGTGGTGTCGTCGACGACCAGGCCGCGGCACCAGGCGGTGACGTCCGTCCAGTGCTCGGCGAACACGCAGCGGGCGGTGTACGCGTACACCGACAGGCCGAGCGTCGGGTGTTGCGTCCGGCGGACGTGCCCCGCCGCGACCTCGTCCGCGAGCTCGCCGGGCGGCAGCAGGTCGGACAGCGGGCGGCGCGTCGACTGCCGGGAAGGCGCGGTCCGCCGGGGAGGCACGGACCGGGTGGACGGCGTGGGCATGGGTCCCCCTGGACCTGGCTGGACCTGACTGGACCCGGTGGGTACCGGCTGCGGCGGCCGACACCGGTCGGGAGCCCGATTATGCGTGCGGTCCCGGGGGTTGCGCGCGGGGTTTTCGGCGCGGTCGGAGGCGGTTCAGAGGCCGGTGAGTTCGCTCGGGGCCAGGCGGAGGGTCTGGTGGTCGGTGCTCGCGCAGCCGTCGTGGTCGATGGGGAGCGGTCCGCCGAGGTGGAACGCCTTGCCCAGGTCGTGGCCGCTCTCGCCGCAGTCGGACCGGAACGCGAGGTCCCCGAGCAGCGGTTCGGCGGCCTGGGCCTGGGCCGGTGCTGCGGAGGCGAGGCCGGCGGCCGCGGCGGCCGCGACGAGGGGAGGCGCTACGAGGTGATTGCGCATATTGGGTTCTTTCTCGGTTTTTGATGTGTCTGGCCCGTTTGTAGGGGACAGGCGGCGAATGTCCGCCGGGTATCGGCCGCCGGTGGGCGTGTCGGCGCCCGGTTTCGTTGCGGGTACCGGGGGGCCGTGGCCTAACGTGCGGGAGACCGCGTACACGGAGAAACGGACCCCGATGAGCCCGCAGGACATGAGGCGGTTCAACGCCGCGCTGATCGCCGAGTTCAGGGCCAACGGCGGTCGTCTCGGCGGGGCCTTCGAAGGCCGGCAGATGCTGCTCCTGACCACGACCGGGCGGCACAGCGGTGTGCCGCGTACGTCGCCGCTCGCGTACTCGGGCGACGGGTCCCGCTACGTCGTCACGGCCTCGAACCGCGGGTCGGACCGGCACCCGGAGTGGTACCGCAACCTGCTCGCCGACCCCGCCGCGATCGTCGAGACCGGGGACCGTACGTTCGTGGTGCGGGCCACCGAAGTCGTCGAGCCCGCCGAGCGGGAGCGACTGTGGGCCGCGCACAAGGCGCTTGTGCCGTCCTTCGGCGACTACGAGGCCGCGACCGCGCGGACGATCCCGGTGCTCGTGCTGGAACCCCTCGCCGGGTAGCGCCAGGCGGCCCCCGTACCGTGGTCGCCACGGGACCGGACCCTTGCGCGTCCGGTACGGCGGAGGGAAGGCGGGACAGCGGCATGGGCGCACGGCAGGTGGACACCGGAGTCGCGGGGCTGGCCCTCGGCGTCGAGGACGGCATCGCGACGCTGCGCATCGACCGGCCCGAGGCGCGCGGCGCGCTGACGGCCGCGATGTGGTCCGCGATCCCGGACATCCTCGCCGGCCTGGAGGTCGACCGCGAGGTGCGCGTCCTGGTGCTCACCGGCACCGACGGCGTCTTCTCCGCGGGCGCGGACATCCGCGAACTCCAGGGCCACTACGCAACGGCCGAGTCGGCCGACGCCTACCACGCGTTGAACGCGGCGGCGGAACAGGCGCTCGCCGCCTTCCCGAAGCCGACGATCGCCTTCGTGCGGGGCGCGTGCGTGGGCGGCGGCTGCCAGCTCGCCGTGGCGTGCGACCTGCGATTCGCGGACGCCACCGCGCGGTTCGGCGTGACCCCGGCGAAGCTCGGCATCGTCTACGACGCGGGCTCCACCGCCCGCCTCGCCCGCGTCGTCGGTGTCGCGACCGCCAAGTACCTGTTGTTCTCGGCCGAGTTGATGGACAGTCAGCAGGCTTTGCGGGTCGGACTGGTGGAGGACGTCGTCAAGCCCGAGGACGCCGAGGAGCGCGTGTACGCCTTCGCCCGCACCATCGCGTCGCGCTCCCAGCTCACCGTGCGCGCGGCCAAGGACCTGCTGAGCACCGCGACCCCCGACCCGGAGCGCGTGCACGCGTGGGAGCAGCGCTCGCGGGCGTCGGCAGACGTACGCGAGGGCCTCGCCGCCTTCACCGAACGCCGCGCCCCCCGCTTCACGTGGGACACCGCGTAGGCCGGTACGTGGTGTCACGGGTTCTGGTTGTCGGCGCCGTCGGCGTCCTCGTCGTCGACGATGAAGCAGACCTCCTCACCCGGGACGTCTCCGAGGAGGCCGCCGGGCAGGATGGGGGCGACGACGGAGACGTTGATCGCGCAGACATGGACGGCATTGAGCACGTGGATGTCGAGGTCGCCGGCCGCGAGGTAGTCGTCGAAGGCGGCATCGGGGAACGGGATGGCCTGCGTGGGGGCGGTGGTTGCCGCGGCGGCCGGGGCGACCCCGGCGAGCAAGGCGACGAGGACCGCCGCGGTTACGGCAAAGCTGGCGCGTGAGTGCATGGTCGCTCCCGCCGAGGAGTTGAGGTCGGAGACTCATCACAGCGGGGAGTGCGGGCGGGCCGGTCGGATTGCTGCGGCGGTGGGCGTGTTCGTGTTGCGTCCGCACGTCGCGGGCCGGCAGGCGCGGACCGGACGGCCGACATCGGTTCAGCCGACTTCGTGCACCAGCTCGATCGCGCGGCCGAGGGTGTCGAGGCGGTCGGGGATCGTGGCACCGGACGGGTACATGCGTACCGTCGTGACGCCGACGTCCTGCCATACGCGGAGGCGTTCGCGGACCATGTCCTCGGTACCGATGAGCGTGGTGGCGAGCACCATCTCGTCGGTCACGAGCCCGGCCGCACCTTCGCGGTCGCCGGCCTGCCAGCGCTCGCGTACCTCGGCCGCGACCTCGGCCCAACCCTGCCTGCTGTAGGCGTTGTTGTAGAAGTTCGTGCGGCCGGAGCCCATGCCGCCGAGGGAGAAGGCGAGTTCCTTCTTGCGCTCGCCGACGTACGCGGTCAACTCCTCCTGGTCGTCGACGAAGTAGACCTCCGCGCCCTGGCAGACGTCGAGGTCGGCGCGCGTACGCCCGCTCGCGGCAAGCCCCGCGTCCAGGTGCGCGAAGTACGCCTGCGAGCCCTCCGGCACGAAGCTGGTGCCGAGCCACCCGTCCGCGACCCGTCCCGTCAGTTCGAGCATCTTCGGCGACATCGACGCGAGGTACACCGGCACCTCCACCGGGGGCATGCTCACGCGCATCGGCCGCCCCTCGCCGTCCGGCAGCGGGATCGCGAACGCCTCGCCCGAGTAGGCGACTTTGTCTCCCGCGAACACGCCGCGCACGATCTCGACGGTCTCGCGCATCCGCGTCAGCGGCCGCGCGAACGGCACGCCGTGCAACCCCTCGACAACCTGCGGGCCGGACGGCCCCAGGCCGAGCAGGAAGCGCCCCTCGGTCATGTGCGCGAGCGTCATCGCGGCCTGTGCCACTGCTACCGGCGTGCGCGTGCCCAGTTGGATGACGCCGGAGCCGAGCAGCATGCGGTTGGTGCAGGCGGCCAGATAGCCCAGCGTCGACGGGGCGTCGGACCCCCACGCCTCCGCGACCCAGCAGATGTCGAGACCGAGCTTCTCCGCCTCGACGGCGAAGTCGACGGTCTCCGCCCAACTCGGCCCGCCGGAGCCCTCGATCGTCGTCGCGGTACGCATCGTCATGCCCGTCCCTCCGCCAAGTCCTTGATCGCGGCGAGGTTGGCCGTGATGCCCGCCTCGAACTCGCGCAGCCTGACGAACACGATCTTCTGCTCCTTCTCCGGCATCTGCTCGATGGCGACGCTCAGCCCCGAACGCCCGGGCCCCATGCGCACCCACTGCTCCAGCACCGTGCCCGAGCCCTCGGGGCGCACCGTGAACCGCCAGGTGGCGGTGGGTTCTTCGGGGTCTGTGACGGCCCAGGCGAGGCGATGCGGCGGCTCGCACTCGGTGATGTACGACGTGGTCCGCCACTCGCCGAACGCGTCGTGTTTGTTGTCGCCGGCGAAGGTGTTGCCCACCGCGGGACCCGTCGCGCCGTCCAGCCATTCGACGGACCGCAGTTCGCTGCTCAGTCGGGGCAGTAGGTGGATGTCGGAGACCAACTCCCAGACCCGCGCGGGCGGTGCCTCGATGTACGTCTCGACCGCCACGGTCGGGGTGTCGGCGTAGCGCTGTCCTGTCCACTCCATCTGGGGCTCCTTGGCCGTTCCATCGAGATGGCCCTCTGAACAGCAGAGTTGTCTAGATGGACTTACTGCGTCAAGACCGTAGGGTGGAGGGCATGAGGCGCACGTCTTTCGCGAACTGGCCGTGCACGGTCGCCCGGACCATGGACCTGCTCGGCGACTGGTGGACGCCGCTCGTGCTGCGCGAAGCGTTCTACGGCGTCCGCAAGTTCGACGAGTTCCAGCAGGGCCTGGGCATCGCCCGGACCACGCTGTCGGACCGCCTGAAGACGCTCGTCGACGAGGGCTTGATGGAGAAGCGGGCGTACCAGACCGACCCGGTGCGCTACGACTACGTGCTGACCGAGAAGGGCACGGACTTCTTCCCGGTGCTCGTCGCCATGATGCGCTGGGGCGACCGCTGGACGACCGACGAGTCCGGCCCACCGGTCCTGGTGCACCACGACCGCTGCGGCAACGTCACCGAGCCCGACACGCACTGCACGTCGTGCGGCGAACGGCTCCGCTTCGAGGACACCTCGATGCGCATGGGCCCCGGCTACCCGGCGAAGCTGGCGAAGCGCCCCGACATCCAGGAGCGCTTCGCCCGGCAGGCGGCGAAGTCGCGCCATGAGGTGCGCGGCACCGACCAATAGCCGTTTTGTATAGATCTGTCCCGGTATGAGTGCTTGACTTGAAGGGTCGACTTCCCCGACGCCTGCCGACGGTGAGGAGCAAGACCATGCCTGTCTTCATGGATGTGCACCGCAACATGCGGGGGATCAGCGCCGACGACCTGAAGGCCGCCCACCAACAGGACCTGGCGCTCCAGGACATGGAGCACGTGGAGTTCAAGCACGCGTGGGCCGACCCGGACTCCGGGATGGTGTTCTGCCTGGCCGAGGGGCCTGATGCGGACGCCGTGCGCCGCGTACACGCGATGGCCGGCCACCCGGCCGACGACGTGTACCCGGTCACGCTGGAGGTGTGACCCGCGCGTACGAATAATCCGTGCCGCGAGCGGCCCGATCGGTGAGGATCGGGTCATGGAACCCGTGAACCTCACCGCCGC
The DNA here is from genome assembly GCF_040649515.1 of Streptodolium elevatio. Lineage (GTDB taxonomy): Bacteria > Actinomycetota > Actinomycetes > Streptomycetales > Streptomycetaceae > Yinghuangia > Yinghuangia elevatio. The sequence goes on along the minus strand of NZ_JBEZFP010000148.1, from coordinate 1,923 downwards.
CCTCGCCTCGTTCGACGACGTGTACAGCCCGCGCATCGTCGCCCGCATGAACGACTACGACGTACGCATCGCGCACACGCTCGGCGACCACGTCTGGCACGTGCACGAGGACACCGACGAGTTCTTCCTCGTCCTGGACGGCCGCTTCGACATCGCGATGCGCGACACCGACGGCAACGAGCGGACCGTCGTGCTGACCAAGGGAGACACCTTCGTCGTCCCCAAGGGCACGGAGCACAAGCCGACTTCGCCCGGCGGGTCGATCCTGATGTTCGAGCCCTCCGGCACCGCCACGACGGGCGACCGCCACGAGGGCGACATCCCCGACCACGTCGACAGCACCACGGGCCACGACCTGACACTGTGACCGCAGCACGCGGGCGGTACCCGCTGAGAGCGCCGCCCGCATCTTGCCGGGCGCCCTTTCGGCGGTGTCGCCTGCACACAGAATTTAGTAGCCATGTATAGTATCTGCATGACGGACGACCAGCCGGCGGACGAGCCCCTCGGACCCACCCCCGGCTTCCTGGTCTGGCGGCTCTCCATGAAGTGGCGCGTCGCCGTCGACCGCGCCCTTGCGCCCCTCGGCCTCACACACGCGCAATACGCGCTGCTCGCCTCGCTGTTCGGCATGACCCGGTCCGGCACGAGCCCCACCCAACGCGAACTCGCGGACCACGCGGGCCTGGAAGCCCTCTACGTCTCCAAACTCGCCCGCACCCTCGAGTCCGACGGGATGATCAAGCGCACCCGCGACGCCCAAGACACCCGGGCCGTTCGCCTGTCTCTGACCGGACAGGGGCACGAGACAACCGCCTCCGCGATCGCTGTCGTCCACGAACTGCTCGACCGCTTGGTCGCCCCTCTGGGCGGCCTGGAGGGCGCCGAGGCCCAGGAGTTCACCCGCCGCCTCCGGCGGCTTCTCGAAGTACCCCTCGACATGTCCGTCTAGGCCTGACCGGTTTCGCGTCCGAAGTAGGGTTGCGCGCCCAACGCCCTTGCCGCCGCTGGTCGGTGCAAACGCCGCGATGCCGTTCTCATGATGTCAGCTGCCGATGAATAGCGAGACGCGGGTGACACGTGTCTCGAAGTTTCGCCGGAAGTAATGTGGTTGAACCAACATGATGGATGTGACGCTCCGTCAGATTCCGACTTCGGGCTGTTCTTTCGGATTCCCGTGGCGGTGTTCCGCGGTGGTCCGCCCGGCGGGTGCGAGGTGTGGCAGTCGGCAGTGCCGGATGATCGGGAAACCTGCCGGAAATCTGCGGAGAGCGGGGCCCGACGCGTTTACGGGCATGCCAGGGGAACGCCGAATAAACACGGCGGACAATGCGCGAAGTGCAATATGCGTGGCCGCCCCGGTCGTCCCGGAGCGGATTCTCGGCCACCACCGCGGAGGAAGATCCGGGGTCTCCGGGCAGCAGATCCGAGGATCCGATTAAAGACTCCTCATCCGGCGATGTCAACGGTGGCTGACCATGATTCTTTCGGCGCCTGGAGTGCTGTCGCCGATGGTCGAAAAGTCGGCACGTGTCACCGGTCGGATTCGCTCACGTACGACAATTGTCGAACCGTCGGGGTGGCCGGCCCTGCCGACCCCGCGCCTGTCGCCGGGGTGCGCCAGGGCGTCGAGGGGGCCGAGATGGCATCGGCACCTGCGTCGCCCCCATCGCTGCCGCGTCGCCCCCCGTCCGCCCACACGGTCGAGCGCGCGCGACGCGGCAGCGGGACTGTCCTCCGCCCTGGAAGGCCCGGCCCGCGGTGCGGCGAGAAGCGCCGTCCGGGCCGCCGCAACGGGCAGCCCTGGGGCCGCAGGCGCGGGGCTGCGTCCAGGTGTGCCACCCGGCCGACCGCTGGGACGGGTGGGCGCGGCGGGCAGGCCGGGTGACTGTATGTCGCAGATGCCGAACCCCGAGCCGGCTC
>NZ_JBEZFP010000147.1:0-22624 GCF_040649515.1 Streptodolium elevatio | reverse complement strand
GTCGAGCCCTGGCGGGCCGTGGACCGCGCCGACTTCGTACCCGCGCGTGTGTGGGTGTCCGACAGGGCTACCGGCCCGCGCCGGGTGCGCCGCAGCCGTACGGCGGCCAGGTCCCGCCGCCGCGGATGGCCGGTCGCCCGGAGCCGACCGGGTTCCAGGACCGGTACTGACGCGACACCGGCAGCACGTCGGCTGAACGGCGCTCGACCGCCGGCCGACCAGCTGACCACTGACGGCCGGCCGACCACTGGCCGGCCGGGTACCGGCTGACCCGACATCGGCCGACCGACAGCGGCGGGCGGAGCCTTCCGTCCGCCCGCGGCCGTGAGTCCACCCCCGCCGACGACTGTCAGGCGCGCGGGGGCAGTTCCGAGTTCGCGCGCAGCACGCCCACCGCGGCGGCGCGCAGATCGGTGATCAACTCGTCGAAGGGCAGCGGCAGTTTGCTGCCGTCGGCCAACCGGCGCTCGGCGTCGGCCAGGGTTGCGGTCACCAGCAGTTGCATGAGGCGCAGCCGTGCGGCGCGGTTTCCCGGCGGCAGGTCCGGCTCATGTGCCGCGAGGGTTTCCCCGATGCGCGCGGTGACCTCCCTGATGCCGCCCGCGACGTCCTCGCCCAGGGGCGGTGAGACGGGCGCGTCCTCCAGCGTGAAGCGGTGCACGAAGCGTGCGTAGTGGCTGTCGTCGCGGGGGTTGTCGCGCATGGCCTCCGCGAGTGGGCGCAGGTAGATGTCCACCAGGGCGCCGAGGTCGTCGCGCCGGCCGCCGGACAGATCCGCGAGGAGTTCCAGGCGGCGCGCGTTGAGGGGTGCGAGGCGGTCCTCGTACAACGCCCTGACCAGGGCGTCCCGCGTGCCGAAGTGGTACTGCACCGCCGAGTTGTTGCGCTGGCCCGCCGCCGCGCCGATCTCCCGCAGCGACACGTCCGCCACGCCGCGCTCCGCGAACAGGCGCTCGGCGGCGTCGAGAATCCGCGCCCGGGTCCGGGTCTTGACATCCATGCGAGCAGTGTAAGACATTCCGTCTCATCGGATTAAGTCAAACTGTCTCATCGGTTCGCGAGGTATGCCCGTGTTCGACATCCACCCCCTCACTCCCGCGATCGGCGCCGAGGTCCGCGGCCTCGACGTGCGCAAACCGCCGCCCCCCGCGGTGTACGCCGCACTCGCCGACGCGCTGCACACCCACCAGGTGCTCTTCTTCCGCGACCAGGACGCCACCGCGTACCACCAGCGCGACTTCGCGGCCGGCTTCGGCGCCTTGCAGCGCTTCCCGTTCGGCAAGCCCGCGGCGCCCGACCTGCCCGAGGTCATGGTGCTGGCGACCGGCGGCGAGGGGCCCAAGGTCTCCAACGCCGACATCTGGCACAGCGACGCGACGTTCATGGCCGCTCCCCCGATGGGGACGATGCTGCGCGCGGTGTCCCTGCCGGCCGTCGGCGGCGACACGCTGTGGGCCGACATGGAGAGTGCGTACCGGTCGCTGTCCGCGCCGATGCGCGCGCTGCTCGACGGGCTCACCGCCGAACACGACTTCACGAAGTCGCGCTCGCACCGGGGCGGCGACATGGACGCGCTGCCTCCCGTCGTCCACCCCGTCGTACGCACCCACCCGGCCACCGGCCGCCGCTGCCTCTACGTGAACCGGATCTTCACCACCCGGATCGTCGAACTCGACGAGCGCGAGAACGAGTTGCTGCTGCCGTTCCTGTTCGACCACGTGACCCGGCCGGAGTTCCAGGTGCGATTCACGTGGCGTACCGGCGACATCGCGCTCTGGGACAACCGCAGCACGCAGCACTACGCGGTCTACGACTACCAGGGCCCGCGCGTCATGCACCGCATCGTCATCGAGGGCGACGCGCCCCGCTGAACCACGCACCCCGGCCGCAAGACCCGTTCTGGAGCCCCCCATGACACCGATGTTCCCGATATCCCCGATGACGCCGACGACCCGGCCGACCCGCGTCCCGCCGACACGAAGACTGGCCCAGCCGACCAGTGTCAGCCGCCGCGTGTTCTCCGCCGGCGTGCTGTCCTCCGCCCTCGCGGCCTCGGTGGCGGCCTGCGGCGGAGGCGGCAACGACTCCGCCGGCGCCCCGGCGGCCGACCCGACGGCCCCCGCGGTGCGCGGCGGCACGGCGACGCTGATGCTGTCCCTGGAGGCGAACGGCTTCGACCCGGCGGCCGTGAACCCCACGGGAATCACGTACGGCACCCGCATGGCCGCGGTGTTCGACGTGCTCGTGTACGCGGACCAGCGCAACGGCGAGGTGCGCCCGCAACTCGCCGAGTCGCTGACCACCCCGGACGGCGGGACGACCTGGGTGCTCCGGCTCCGCCCCGGCGTGCTGTTCTCCGACGGGACGACGCTGGACGCCGACGCGGTCCGCTTCAACTGGGCACGGGCCGCCGACCCGGGCGTACGCTCACCGCAGTTCCGGATCGCCAAGGACCTCCGGCTCGCGGTCACGGACCCGGTCACGCTCACCGTGTCCCTCCCCGCGCCCAACCCGCACTTCGACGGCGTGGTGGCCCGCAGCCTCGCGTTCGTCGGCTCCCCCAAGGCCATCGCCGCGGACCCGGCGGGGTTCGCGGCGAACCCGGTCGGCGCGGGACCCTTCGTCCTGGCCTCGTGGACGCGCGGCAGCCAGATGGTGTTCGAACGCAACCCGCGCTACTGGCAGCCCGAACGCCCGTACCTGGACCGGCTCGTCGTCAGGACGGCGCTGGACGAGCGGCAGCAGGTCGAGACCGTGGCCTCCGGCGGCGCCGACCTGCTGCTCGCCTCGGCGGCCACCCAGGCGGGCGCCGCACGGGACGCGGGCCTCGGTGTGGCGGAGACCGTGACGGCCGGGGGCCTCCTGATCGTCTTCAACACGACGCGGGCACCGTTCGACGACGTCCGCGCACGGCAGGCGTTCGCCGCCGCGCTGGACACCTCCGACCTCGTCAAGACGGTCTACGGCCGGGAGTTGCCCGGATCGACCGGCCTCTTCCCGGCGGGCACGCTGTACGCCGCCCCGGACGCCCGGCAGCCGGGTCAGGACCGCGCCCGCGCCCAAGCGCTGCTCGACGAACTCGCCACCGCCGGCAAGCCGTTGAGGTTCACCTTCACCGCACTCAACAGCCCGGCCTCGCGGAAGACCGCGGAGTACATCCAGAGCCGCCTGCTCACCCTCAAGAACGTGCAGATGGACATCCGCGCCGTCGACGGCCCCGGCTACCAGTCCGGGGTCATCGTCAACCGCGACTTCCAGGCCTCGTTGTTCAGCGTGTCCTTCACGGATCCCGAGCCGGCGCTCTCCGAACTGCTGCGCGGCGGCGGGCCGGCCAATCTCGGCGGGTGGCGGGACGCCGAGGCGGACCGGGCACTGGACGAGGCGCGGACCGCGGTCGACGCGGGCGTGCGGGCCGCGGCGTATGCGCGGGTGCAGCGCATCGCCGCCGAGCAAGTGCCGGTGTGGACGTACCTCGACGCATGCTCGGCGACGGCGTACCGCCGGCAGATCACCGGCATCACGATGTTCGGGGACGCCTGCCTGCTGCCCGACCGGCTGGGCCGCACGGGCTGATCCGGCCGGGTCGACGGAGCCGACGGAGCTGAGAGAGCCGAGAGAGCGGAGTGTGCGACAGCGCCGACGGAGCCGGCCGCGTCGGCGGCGCTCCGCGGAACCCGGCGTGTGCCGTGCGCTCCCCGGGCGGCGCCGTTGCAGGCTGATGGCCATGCGGTGCGCGCACGGGCACCGCATGGCGCCGGTCCCCGAGTTGGGGCCGACGCGCCGCCCACACACGGAAGACGGGTTGTCGCCACATGCACTTGGACCTCACGGGGAAGACCGCCGTGGTCACCGGTTCCAGTCAAGGCATCGGGCTGGCCATCGCCGCCGGGCTGGCCCGCTCGGGCGCGCGGGTCGCGGTCAACGGGCGCGACGCGGGCAAGGTCGACGCCGCGGTCGGGCAGATCCGGCACGGCGCGCCGGGCGCGGACGTGCTCGGCGTCGCGGCGGACCTCGCGACCGACGAGGGCACCGCCGAACTCGTCGACCGGCTGCCGGACATCGACATCCTCGTGAACAACCTCGGCATCTTCGGCGCGCAGGAGCCGCTGGAGATCACCGACGCGGAGTGGCGCCGGTACTTCGAGGTGAACGTGCTGACCGCGGTGCGCCTGACCCGGGCGTACCTGCCCGGCATGACGGACCGCGGCTGGGGCCGGATCCAGTACATCGCCAGCGACTCGGCGTTCGCCGTGCCGGCCGAGATGATCCACTACGGCATGTCCAAGACCGCTCTCCTCGCCGTCTCGCGCGGGTTCGCGAAGGCGGCGGCCGGCAGCGGTGTCACGGTGAACACCGTGGTCGCCGGGCCGACGCACACCGGTGGGGTCGAGGACTTCGTCTACCAGCTGGTGGACCGCTCGCTGCCGTGGGACGAGGCGCAGCGCGAGTTCATGCGCGTGCACCGGCCGCAGTCCCTGCTCCAGCGCCTGATCGAGCCGGACGAGATCGCCGCCATGGTGGTGTACCTCAGCTCCGTGCAGGCGTCGGCGACCACAGGTGCGGCGGTACGCGTCGACGGCGGCTACGTCGACTCGATCGCCCCCTGAGGTGCGCCCCGACCCGGCGGGGCGGGTTCTTCCCGGGCTTGCCTACAGAGCGACGCCCAGGAGCGCGTCGACGGCTCGGGACGCCACGCCGGGGGCGGACTCCTCCGCACCGCCTTCGGTGAGCTGGCGGTCCGCCCACGCGTCCATCGCGGCCAGGGCGCCGGGGGCGTCGAGGTCGTCGGACAGACGCGCGCGCATCTCGGCCAGGAGGGGATCGGCCGACGGGCCGTCGGGGCGCGAGACCGCGGCGCGCCAGCGTTCGAGCCGGGCCTCGGCGGTGGCCAGCACCTCGTCCGTCCACTCCCAGTCGCTGCGGTAGTGGTGCGCGAGTAGCGCCAGGCGCATGGCCATCGGGTCGACGCCGCCCTTGCGAAGCGCGGAGACGAACACCAGGTTGCCGCGCGACTTCGACATCTTCTCGCCGTGCAGCGCGACCATGCCGGCGTGCACGTACGCCTTGGCGTACGGCGCTTCGCCGGTGGCGACCTGCGCGTGCGAGGCGCCCATCTCGTGGTGCGGGAAGACCAGGTCCGAGCCGCCGCCCTGGATGTCGAAGGCCATGCCGAGGTGTTCCAGCGCGATGGCGACGCATTCGACGTGCCAGCCGGGGCGGCCGGGGCCGAGCGGGCTGGGCCACGAGGGCTCGCCGTCGCGCGCCGCGCGCCACAGCAGCGGGTCGAGCGGGTTCTTCTTGCCGGGCCGGTCCGGGTCGCCGCCGCGTTCGGCGGACAGCTTGAGCATCTCCTCGGCGGTGTAGCCCGACACCCCGCCGAAGCGCGCGTCGGAGGCGACCGCGAAGTAGACGTCGCCGTCGACGTCGTACGCCGCGCCCTTGTCCCGCAGGTCCACGATCAGCGGGACGATGCGGTCGATGGCCTCGACGACGCCGATGTAGTGGTCCGGCGGCAGGACGCGCAGGGCCGTCATGTCCTCGCGGAAGAGCGTGGTCTCGCGCTCCGCGAGCTCGGTCCAGTCCTCGCCGTCGCGGGCCGCGCGCTCCAGCAGCGGGTCGTCGACGTCGGTGACGTTCTGCACGTAGTGGACGCGGTGCCCCGCGTCGCGCCAGACCCGCTGGAGGAGGTCGAACGCGACGTAGGTCGCGGCATGCCCCATGTGGGTGGCGTCATAAGGCGTGATGCCGCAGACATAGAGCCCGGCGACGGGCCCCGGGTCGGTCGTGACGAGGTCGCGGGCGGCGCTGTCGAACACGCGCAGGGACGCGCCCTGACCTGGCAGGACGGGCAGTTCGGGTGCGGGCCAGGCATACATGCCTATGAGCGTAACGGTACGTGAGCGCACGCCGGATACCGGCGGGCCGGAATGCGCGCCGCGGCCCGCGTCCGACAGCCGTCCACCCCCGTCCGACGCCCGTACGCCGGCCGCCCGCCGCCCGTCCGCGGCTGCCGCCCCGGGGCCGCCCGCCGCCGTCCACGGAGCGCGGCACAGGCTGCGTCGAAAATCGGAGGAGAACTAGTGGAGAAATTCTCTCCACTTCTGCTACGGTCTTCATCAAGCGGAGGAATTTTCTCCACCTGCACCACGAGGAGACGGCATGAGCGGGGTGGCGGCATGAGCGAGCGGAGCGACGCGGGGCGCAAGGAGTCGGGCGAGGGACGGATGCGGGCCGACGCGCAGCGCAACCGGCAGCTGATCATCGAGGCCGCGCGCGACATCTTCATCGAGTCCGGCGCCGATGCCCCGCTCGACGAGATCGCACGGCGCGCGGGCGTCGGCATCGCGACCCTTTACCGCCGCTTCCCCGACCGCGACGACCTGATCCGCGCCGTCGTGCTCAACACGTTCTCCGCCATGGTCGACGCGGCCCAGGACGCGGAGGCGAACGGCACCGACGCGTACCACGCGCTCCGCCTGTTCATGCACCGCGCGCTGGACGCCAAGATCGGCGCGACCATGCCCGCGCTCGCCGGCCGCGTGGTCTTCGACGACGAGGTCGACGGCGCGCGGCTCGCCGCGGGCACCGTCGTGCAGCGCATCCTCGACACCGCCCAGGAGCAAGGGCTCGTGCGCAAGGACATCGCGTTCGGCGACATCACCTTCATGGTGATCCGCCTGACGCGCCCGCTCCCGGCGATCGCCAAGCTCCTCGTCGACGGCGACCTCGCGCACCGGCACCTCGACATCTACCTCGACGGCCTGCGCGCCGAGGGCGACGGCGAACGCGCCGAACTCCCGGCGCCCGTCGTCACCTTGGCGGACTTCGACAAGGTCCGCAAGCGGCTCGCGAGCGGCCGAGCGGACGACCTCTGACCCCTGGCCGCCACCCGTACGCCCGTCCCGGCGCGCATGCCACCGCACGCCGGCTCCGTTCCGCGCCCCCCGCAACACCGTTCAGGCACACGGCGGGACACACCGCCGTGCCCGGCACACGCACGTCCAAGTCCAAGTCCCCCGGTGCCGCCACCCCGACATCGGACCACGACGAGAATGACGAAGAAGGCGATCGCCATGAGCACACCGGACACCCCGCACAAGGAAGCGGCGGCCGGGGCCTCCCCCTCCGAGGCGGACCCCCGCCGCTGGCTCGCCCTGACGTTCATCGCACTCGCGCAGCTGATGGTCATCATCGACGTGACCATCGTGAACATCGCGCTGCCTTCGGCGCAGCAGGACCTCGACGTGTCCGACTCGTCGCGGCAGTGGGTCATCACGGCGTACACGCTCGCGTTCGGCAGCCTGCTGCTGCTCGGCGGACGCATCGCCGACTACACCGGCCGCAAGCGCACGTTCATGATCGGCCTGGTCGGCTTCGCGGGTGCCTCGGCGCTCGGCGGCGCCGCCAACACGTTCGGGCTGCTGCTGGCCGCCCGCGCGCTCCAGGGCGGCTTCGGCGCCCTCCTCGCCCCCGCCGCGCTGTCCCTGCTCGCGGTCGGGTTCACCGATCCCCGCGAACGCGCCAAGGCGTTCGGTGTGTTCGGGGCGATCGCGGGCGGCGGCAGCGCCCTCGGCCTGGTGCTCGGCGGCGTGCTGACCGAGTACCTGGACTGGCGCTGGTGCTTCTTCGTCAACATCCCCATCGCCGCGATCGCCGGCACCGGCGCCTACATGGTGGTGCGCGAGACCCGCGCCAAGGGCCGCGCGCGGTTCGACATCCCGGGCGTCCTGCTGGTCACCGCGGGCCTGTTCGCGATCGTGTACGGCCTGAGCGAGGCCGAGACCGACGGCTGGGGCTCCGGCACCGTGGTCGGCCTGCTCGTCGGCGGCGCGCTGCTGCTGGGCCTGTTCGCGTACGTCGAGTCCCGGGTCGCCAAGCCGCTGCTGCCGCTGCGCGTGATGCTGGACCGCACCCGCGGCGGTGCGTACCTGGCCATCGGCCTCGCGGTGATCGGGATGTTCGCGATGTTCCTGTTCCTGACCTACTACCTCCAGGTCGTCAAGGGCTTCTCGCCGGTCAAGGCCGGCCTGGCGTTCCTGCCGATGTCGCTGGGCGTGGTGATCAGCGGCGGCGGCCTGTCGTCGCGGCTGCTGCCCAAGGTGGCGCCTCGCGCGCTGATGGTGCCCGGCATGCTCATCGCGGCGAGCGGCATGTTCCTGCTCTCGCGCATCGATGTGGGCACCTCGTACGCGGCCGGCGTCCTGCCCGCCGAGTTCCTGCTCGGTGCGGGCATGGGCCTGGTGATGGCGCCCGCGATGAACTACGCGACGCACGGCGTGCGCGCCGAGGACTCTGGTGTTGCGTCCGCGATGGCCAACACCGCGCAGCAGGTGGGCGGTTCGATCGGCATCGCGCTGCTGAACACGATCGCGACGACCGCGACCGGCGACTACATGAAGGAGCACGGACCGGTGACCCCGCAGGTGCAGCGGGAGGGGCTGGTGCACGGGTTCTCTATCGCGACGACGTACGCCGCGTTCATCCTGGTCGGCGCCGCGGTGCTGGTCGGGTTCCTGATGAACACCCCGCGGCCCGCGCCCGCCAAGGAGGGGGCCGAGATTCCGGCCCGTGCGGTGCACGTGGGCTGACGCCCGCGCGGCGGTGGTACGAAGCGAAGGCCCGGAACCCTGGGAGGGGTTCCGGGCCTTCGCCGTGCGGGTCTCGTGGAGCTGGAGTTCGGCCGGATGGGCGTCTTGTCGGGCGGGCGGCCTACCGGTGCGGTCGCCGGGTGCTGCGATCGGCCGAGTGATGCGGTCGGCCGATTGATGCGGTCGGCCGAGTGGTGGGAGCCCGCGGTCAAATGAGCGGCCAGGGAACCGCCGGGCGCCGCCCCTGGCTCGGCAGCGGGTGCTTCCCGTCCCGCAGGAGCGCCTCGATGCGCGCTCCGACGGCGTCGACTTCGTCCGCGGTGAGGTGGGCCGTCAGCGCGGCGCCCAGAGCGCCGCCGAGGTCGGTGCGCAGCCGCCGCAGCGTCTCGACGGCCTCCTCCGGCAGTTCCTCCCCCGCCCATCCCCACAGCAGGGTCCGCAACTTGTCGTCGGTGTGCAGGCAGATGCCGTGGTCGATGCCGTACACGTGGCCGTCGGCGCCGGGCAGCAGGTGCCCGCCCTTGCGGTCGGCGTTGTTGACCACGGCGTCGAACACCGCGATGCGGCGCATCGGTTCGCTGTCGAGGTGGACGAGCAGCGCGGGCCGGTGGCCGCCCTTGCCGTCCTCCACGGCCACCTGCGCGACCGGCTTCCAGCCCGGTTCGGGTGCCGCCGGGTCCTGGAGGTCGACGAGCCCTTCGGCCGGTTCGCCGTCGATCCACAGCTGGCACATGCCGGTTCCGTACGGCCCCTCGCGCAGCACGGTGGGCGGCACGATGCCCCACCCGGTGGCCTCGCTGAGCGCGTACGTCGCGACCTCGCGGCCCGCGAGCGTGCCGTCCGGGAAGTCCCACAGCGGGCGCTCGCCCGCGACCGGCTTCCAGACGCACGCGCGCGACACGCCGTCGAGCTCGACGCGGCAGTAGAGCGTCGCATTGGAGGCGTCGGTGAGCCGCCCCTCGACGGTGATCTCGCCGCGGGACAGCAGTTCTTCGGCGGCCGACGTGTCCAGGGCGCTGCCGAGGTCCCCGACCGGGCCGTGTGCGGCGCTCAGCGGCGGTACCCGTTCGCGCGGGGGCAGATGTGGCCTTCGGCGTCCATGGGCAGGCCGCAGAACGGACACGGCGGACGGCCGGCGGCGACCACGAGGAGCGCGCGCTTGGCGAACGCGCGGGCCATCGGCCCGGTCAGGCGCACGCGCAGCAGCGGCGGCCCGTCCTCGTCGTCCTCGCCGAGGAGGGTGTCCTCGGGGTTGTCGTCGTCCGGCACCTGCGCCTGCGCCTCGACGACCAGGCGCTCGTCGTCGGAGTCCCACGCGAGGGCCATCGTGCCGACCCGGAACTCCTCGAGGATGGGCACCTGCAGGGGTGCCGCGTCCTCCAGGTCCGGCGGGGCGACGGCCGGTACGGGGGTCTCGCCGCCACTGCGGCGCACGAGCTCGTCGAGGAGCTCGTCGACGCGTTCGGCGAGGACCGCGACCTGGGCCTTCTCCAGCGCGACGCTGGTGACGCGGCCGGCCGCGGAGGCTTGCAGGAAGAAGGTGCGCTGCCCTGGTTCCCCCACCGTGCCGGCGACGAACCGGTCCGGGGGGTCGTACAGGAAGACCTGGCGGGGCACGAGTTGGCTCCGTACTACTCGTACAACGGATTGGACTGGGGGCTCTTGGACTGGGGGCTGCTGGGGGGCTGCTGGGCGTTGGGACGGGGGCTGGGACCGCGCACCGACGAGACGGGCGCCGCCGGACCGGGCGGGCCGGTCGGGACGCCCGACCGTACCGCGCGCGCCGCCCGCGGTGGCGCCGGCGGTCGCGTACGGGCCGGAAGGACCCCTCGCTGCACCCTACGGGGCACCGGCTCCGCCGCCCACCACCGCGTCGTCGGTGGCGGCGGATTTTCCGCGGCGCCGGCGCTTCGCGGCCGGGATCAGACCGGTCACGGCGCCGCCGGTGTCGTTGAGCCGGGCCACGAACGGCCGCATGCGGCCGTAGTTGACGACGGTCAGCGAACAGGGGTCGACCATGATGCGCTGGAAGAGGTCGAGGTGCATGCCCAGGGCGTCGGCGACGATGGCCTTGATCACGTCGCCGTGCGAGCACACGAGGTACTGCGCGTCCGGGCCGTGCTCCGCCTCGATGCGGGCGTTCCAGTCGCGGACCGCCTCGACGGCCCGGGCCTGGGTGTCGCGCAGCGCCTCGCCGCCCTCGCCGGGGAAGACCGCGCCGCTGGGGTGGTTCTGCACGACCGGCCAGAGCGGGTCCTTGACGAGCTTCTTCAGTTCCTGGCCGGTCCAGTCGCCGTAGCGGCACTCGCCCACGCGGTCGTCGACCTGCACGCCGGCGTCGAGCGCGAGCTTGGTGCCCTCGCGGGCCGCGGCGATCTCGGCGGCGGTCTCCCGGCAGCGGTCGAGGGGGCTGGAGACGACCGCGGCGAGCGGCACCTCGGCGATGCGCCGGGCCAGCGCCGCCGCCTGCTCCTTCCCCTTGTCGTCGAGGTGGACTCCGGGGGCCCAGCCCGCCAGAACGCCCGAAGAGTTCGCGGTGGTCCGCCCGTGCCGGACCAGGAGCAGCGTCGCCATCGGATCACTGTACGGCGGTCGCCGGCCAGGTGGCGCGGCCCGGGAGCCGCCATTGCCCCCGCAAACTGCCGCATATCAGACGGCAGGCACCTGCCGCCTCCCCGCCGCGGGGCGGGAGCCGCCACAATGTCTCGCGTGATCGTGGACTGCGCCATCTACCGAAACGGTGTCCGCACCGAAGGCCCGGCCGACTTCTCCGACGCGCTCGACGAGGCGCGGGCGGTCGGCGGCGCCTTCCTGTGGATCGGCCTGCACGAGCCCACGGAGAAGGAGTTCGAGCTCGTCACGAGCGAGTTCGGCCTGCACCCGCTGGCGGTCGAGGACGCCCTGCACGCGCACCAGCGCCCCAAGCTGGAGCTGTACGACGACTCGGTCTTCGTGGTGCTCAAGACGCTCTACTACATCGACGAGACCTCGTCGGTCGAGACCGGCGAACTCATGATCTTCGTGGGCGACTCCTTCATCGTGACGGTCCGGCACGGCCCGGGTAACCCGCTCTCCGAGGTGCGCAAGCGCCTGGAGAAGAAGGAGGACGTGCTGCGGCACGGCCCGGGGGCGGTGCTGTACGCGGTGTGCGACGCGGTCGTGGACACGTACGTCTCGATCGCCTCCGAACTCGAGACCGACCTCCAGGAGATGGAGGGCCGCGTCTTCTCGGCGCACCGCGAAAACGACGCCGAGCGCATCTACCTCCTCAAGCGCGAGGTACTGGAGTTCCGGCGCGCGGCCCAGCCGCTCACCGACCCGATAAGGAAGCTGTCCACCTCCGAGGTCATGTACGTCCCGTCGGAGACGCAGCCGTTCTTCCGCGACGTCGCCGACCACCTCGCGCGCGTCAACGAGCAGGTCGACTCGTTCGACCGGTTGCTGTCCGACGTGCTGAGCGCGAACCTCGCGCAGGTGGGCGTGCGGCAGAACGAGGACATGCGCAAGATCTCCGCGTGGGCCGCGATCGCGGCGGTGCCGACGATGATCGCGGGCGTCTACGGCATGAACTTCGAGCACATGCCGGAGCTGAGGCAGTGGTGGGGCTATCCGGCCGCGTTGATTCTGATGGTGGTCGCGTGTGTGTCGATCCACCGGCTCTTCCGCCGCAACGGCTGGCTGTGAGGCAGCCGGCCGGCCACTCACCGGCAGTGAGGCAACTCGCTGTATGAGGCGACCCGCTGGTTGTGAGGTCACCCACACGCATGACCGAGGCGGTTGCCGCAAACCGCACCCGCAACCCTTTCGAGGCACAGTCGTTGACATCTGTGACGGCCGAGGCGGGGCTGTTCAGAACCCCCGCCCCGGCCGTAAAGCATGGTGTGCGCCGTTTCGTGATCGGTCCGGCACCTTGCCCCGGCCACCCGTGGCGCACTTCCCCGCATAGGCTGGTCCGGTAAGCACGCCAGGGGAGAGCAGGTGGGGATGTTCGGCAGGCCGGGCAGGCAGCGCATGTCGCGGACGCAGCCCCCCGCGGTGCCGGGTTCTGGTGCCGCCGGGGCGGACTGGTCGTCGCACCGCGAACTCGAGGACGCAGTAGGGGCGTACATGCTGCACCCCGACATCGCGCTGGAGGCGCTGGGCTCCGTGCTGGGCCGTCGTCCGGTGCGCGCGTTCACGCTCGAACGCGTCGTCGACATCAACGCCAACGGCACCTCCGTGTGGCAGGAGGCGGCGGTCTGCGACGACCACCGCCTGGTGCTCTGGCACAGCGAGGACATGACGGACGCGACCGCGCCCGGCGGCACGGTCCTCGACTCGTCGGTGCAGGTGATCCCGCTCGGCTCGGTCTCGCACGTGGGCATAAGGACGCTCGTCGGCACGGCGGCGGACGGCGGGCGCGAGATGCGCGGTGCGTACGTGTTCCTCGCGACGCCGACCTTGCAGGAGATCGCGACGGTGCGCGGCGAGGAGGGGACGTCGACGGGGCGTTTCCGGCAGGAGGCGTACCGCTTCAGCAAGTCCCTTGACGACGGAGGCCCGGGCCAGATCCGCCGCCTGCTGGAGTTCGCGCAGGTGGTGGCGGAGCGGGTCCCGGGCCCCCGGTAGAGCGGCGGTCGACCGCCCGGTCGTCGAGTTGTTCCTCGGGTGGGACGGCGGCTCCAGGGGTCAGGCCAGGCCGGACAGTTCCAGTGCCTCGGCGACCGCGCGGACGGTCGCGATGCGGGCGTCGAGCGTGTCGGCCGTGGGGGCGATCGTCAGGGTCGTGACGCCGGTGTCGGCGTACGCCTGCATCCGCTCCGCGATCCGCTCCTTGCTGCCCAGCAGGGCCGTCTTGTCGAGCAGGTCGTGCGGCACGGCCATTCCGGCACCCAGGTAGTCCTTGGCAAGGAACTTGTCCTGGATCTCGGCGGCTTCCTTCTCGTAGCCCATGCGCACCGCAAGCCTGTTGTAGAAGTTCTGCTCGCGGCTGCCCATGCCGCCGATGTAGAGCGCGGCGTGGCCGCGGACGGCGTGCGCGGCCTCGACCGGGTCCTCGCCGAGCACGACCGGGACGGTCGGGACGACGTCGAAGCCGTCCATCGTCAGGCCGGCCTTCTCGCGGCCCGCGCGGACGTGCGCGAGGGAGTCCTCGGAGTGCTCGGGGGCGTAGAAGACGCCGAGCCAGCCGTCCGCGATCTCGCCGGTGAGTTCGAGGTTCTTGGGGCCGACGGCGGCGATGTAGAGCGGGATGTGCTCACGCACCGGGTGCACGGTCAGCTTGACGGGCTTGCCGGGGCCGCCGGGGAGCGGGAGGTCCCAGTGCGCGCCGTGGTGTTCGAGGCGTTCGCGGCGCATGGCCTTGCGGATGATCTCGACGTACTCGCGGGTGCGGGCGAGCGGCTTGTCGAAGCGGACGCCGTACCAGCCCTCGGAGACCTGCGGGCCGGAGACGCCGAGGCCGAGCCGGAACCGGCCGCCGGACAGCGTGTCGAGGGTGGCCGCGGTCATCGCGGTCATGGTCGGCGTGCGGGCCGGGATCTGGAAGATCGCCGAGCCGACGTCGATGCGCTCGGTCTGGGCGGCGACCCAGGAGAGCACGGTGGCGGCGTCGGAGCCGTACGCCTCCGCGGCCCAGCAGACCGAGTAGCCGAGCCGGTCCGCCTCCCGCGCGACGGCCAGGTTGTCGGCGTCGTTGCCCGCGCCGAAGTAGCCGAGGTTGATGCCGAGCCGCATGCCCATGCCGCTGCCTCTCTGCGTGAGGTCGTGGTGTCCCTGGCGGAACCCTACCGGTATAACTACCGCTCAGTAATGCCGACGGGCGGGGGCCCCGGATTCCGAACACCTGACCCGAGGGAGCCGTACGGCCCCGCCATCGTCGCCCTGTCCCTCGGAGCGGCTAGTCTCCCGATCCATGGAGCAGCGACATCTGGGCCGGACCGGGCTGCGGGTCTCCCGCACAGGCCTCGGGACGATGACCTGGGGGCGGGACACCGACGAGCAGGACGCCGCCGACCAGATGAAGGCGTTCCTCGACGCCGGCGGCAACCTCGTCGACACCGCCGACGTCTACGCGGACGGCGAGGCCGAGTACCTGCTCGGACGCCTGCTCGACGGCTACATGCCGCGCTCCGAAGTGGTCATCGCGACCAAGGCGGCGAGCGTGCCGTACAGCGAGCGGCGTTTCGACGGCTCGCGCTCCCATCTGCTCCAGGCGCTCGACGCGTCGCTGGCCCGGCTCGGCACCGACCACGTCGACCTGTGGCAGCTGCACGCGTACGACCCGGCGACGCCGCTCGACGAGACGCTGCACGCCCTCGAACTCGCCGTCTCGTCGGGGCGCGCGCGGTACGTCGGCGTCTCGAACTTCTGCGGCTGGCAGCTCGCCAAGGCCGCGACCTGGCAACTCGTCGCGCCCGGGCGCGTCGTCATCGCCAGCGCGCAGATGGAGTACTCCC
Organism: Streptodolium elevatio; assembly: GCF_040649515.1. Classification (GTDB taxonomy): domain Bacteria; phylum Actinomycetota; class Actinomycetes; order Streptomycetales; family Streptomycetaceae; genus Yinghuangia; species Yinghuangia elevatio. The sequence goes on along the minus strand of NZ_JBEZFP010000147.1, from coordinate 7,599 downwards.
TGCTGCAGCGCGGCATCGAACGCGAGGTGCTGCCGGCCGCCGTGGACCTCGGGGTTGGCCTGCTCCCGTGGTCGCCGCTCGGGCGCGGGGTCCTGACCGGCAAGTACCGGCACGGAATGCCGGCCGACTCGCGCGGGGCGTCGGCGGACATGGGGCCGTTCGTCGCGACGTACCTCGACGCCGACTCGCGGCGGATCGTGGACGCGGTCGCGACGGCCGCGGACGGCCTCGGCGCGGCACCCATCGAGGTGGCGCTGTCGTGGGTGCGCGACCGGCCCGGCGTCGTCGCCCCCATCGTCGGGGCGCGCAACTCCGGCCAGTTGCGGGCGTCGCTGGCGGCGGAGGCGCTGACCCTGCCGACCGAGATCCGCAACGCCCTCGACGACGTGTCGGCGCCCCTCACCGGCTATCCCGACCACGACTGGAGTCAGGCGTAGGGCGAACCGGGACCGTGGGGCGGCGGGATCAGGCGTAGGACGTGGGCAGGCTCGGGGACGGCGTGAACGGCATGGACGACGAAGAGAAGAACCACCAGGCGAAGGCCGGCAAGGCTGCGGGGGTGAGCGGTAAGGCCGCGGCGGCCGAAGGGACTGCGGCGGCTGAGAAGGCTGCGGCGGTTGAGAAGGCTGCGGCGGCCGGGAAAGCTGCGGCGGCCGAGAAGGCTGCGGGAGCGGCCGACGAAGCTGCGGCCGGCGGAAACGCCGCGGGAGCGACCGGCGGCGGGTCGGCGGCGGAGGGCGGGCAGGCGCCGGTGAATCCGGCGCTGGCCGCCGCGCGGGCGGCGCTCGCGGCGCTCGACAAGGCCAACGCGGAGAGCGAGTCGAACCGCGACGAACTGGCCGCGGCCTGGCAGGCGCTCAGCACGCTCGGCGAGGAGCACGGCGGCGGGCCGGTGGGCGAGGACGCCCCGCGCGCGCCCGGCGGCCGTGGGCGGACCACCCGAGTCTCGGACACCGAGTGGGCGCTTCCGGTGGTCGACGCTCCCCCGACGCAGTACGACGTGTACCCGGACCCGGCTCCGGGGCCGGGGCCGGATGCCGGGCCGCGTCCCGGGACGCAACCCGTCGCCCCGGCGCCAGAGCCGGAGCGCGCGGCGTCGCGGCCCGGCGGGAGCGGGCGTACCGCCGCCGCGCGGCCGCGTCTCACCGGCGACCCCGACGCGGACTGGGCGGCGCCCGTGCTCGACGCGCCGCCCGCGCCCCCGGTCGACGAGGCGGCAACGTACGCGTCGGACGAAGCGGATGGCGCGGATGGCGCGGACGGGACGGCGAGGGCGGCGTACGCAGCCGGCGACCAGGCCCCTCGGGCGGCCGAGGCGCGCGAATCCGGGGGCGGCGAGGCGTTGTTCGACGTACGGCGCCCCGCTCCGGACGCCCCCGGATCAACCGCCCGGGGGTTCGCCGCCTCCGCGCGCTTCGACGACGCGCGCGAGCCCGACGAGTCCGTTCTGGCGGCCGTACGCGACGTGCTGGCGGCAGGCGGCGCGCCCGCGCGGCTCGCGGACCAGGCAGTGGTCTCGCTCGGCCCGGACGCGGCCGTTCTGCTGACCGAGGACCCGTGGAACCTTCTTGCCCTGCCCGGTATTTCGCCGCAGCAGGCGGATCTCTTCGCACAGGCCGGGGCGGGTGGCCCGGCCGATTCGGACGAGCCCCGGCGTACCCGCGCACTTGTGCTCTGGACCCTCGCGGGCGCGGCCCGGGACAGCGGCCACACCGCCGTCGAGGTCGAGGCCGTCGTGTCCGCGCTCGAAGGCCTGGGAGTGCGGGACGCGCCGGGGGCGGTCCGGGCCGCCTACGATGCCGGCCGGATCATGGCCTTCGCGGAGCGCCCGCCGTCGGCGGAGTCGGCGGAGTCGGCGGACGAGGACTTCGACGGTGCCGACGGGGGTGACTTCGACGAGGAGTACGACGAGGGCTTCGACGACGTGGGGCCCGGCGGGTTCGAGGACCCCTTCGAGGGGCCGTCCGATCGCCTGCTCGTCGCGCTGGAACGCCACGCCCTCGCCGAGGAGAGCATCGCCGACGCCGTACTGCGCCTGATCTCGACGGCGGGGGTGGCGGACGACGGCACCGGCTTCGTCGGCGGCTCGGGCGGCGGCGCTGACCTCGGGGAAGCGCTGCGCGATGCCGCGGTCGCGCTCTACGTCACGGGAGCGGGCGAGGATCCGCCCGCCGCGGCACTGGAGGTCGCGGCCCGTGCCGCGAAGTCCGCCCGTGTGGTCGTCGCCTCGCCGACCGTCGACGGTCGGATGCGCCTGGCCGCCGCCGTGCCCGGGGTGTCCGGGGAAGTACCCGGCCCGGTCACGGTGCACGGTCTCCTCGTCGGCACGGAAGGCCCCGGCCGGACGCCGGAGGGTCTACTCGACCTCGACCTCCTCGTCGTCGCCGAATCGCACCTGCTCGACGTGCAGACCGCCGCCTCCTTGCTCGAAGCCGTGCCGGACGGCGGGCGCGTCGTGCTGTGCGGGGATCCCGACGAGCTGGAACCGTCGGCCCCGGGGCGGGTGTTCGCCGACGTGGTGGCAAGCGGCGTGCTGCCGGTCGTGGCCTCCCGTGCCCAGGCGCCGGGCGTGCTGGGCTCGTTGGCCGCGGCGGTGCGGGGCGGCACGCTGCCGCCCGTGGAGTCGCCGGACCGCGAGGTCGTGCTCGTGGGCGCGCGCGCCGCGGCGGAGGCCGTGCACCGATGCGTGCAGCTCGTGGCCGACTCGATCCCGCGCGCACTGGGCATCCCGGCGGAAGACGTCCTGGTGGTGACGCCGGCCGACGGCGGGAGCGCCGGCACGACCGCGCTCAACGCGGCCCTCAAATCCCGCCTCAATCCCGGGCCCGGGCAGTACGCCGGGTTCGACATCGGCGATCGTGTGGTCCGCGTACCGGCACCTCGTACCACCGGGCTGGTCGAGGGGCGTGTGGTGGCGGCGGGGCCGGAGGGGCTTGCGGTGGCGTACCGCGACGACCCCGATGCTCCGGTGACCGTGCCCCGGGCGCGGATCGGCGAGCTGCGCCACGGCTGGGCGGTGACGGTGCGTCAGGCGCTGGGCGTACGACGGCCAGGGGTCGTCGCAATGCTGCCCGGCGACGCGGGGCCGCTGGTGACGCGTGCGCTCGTCTACACCGCGTTCACGCGGGCGCGGCGACACTTGTCGGTCGTGTACCCGGTGGGCGGCACGCTGCCGCAGGCGGTCGCGCGTCCCGGCGGAAGTGTGCGGACGACCCGGCTGGCGGCTGCGCTGCGCGAGGCCGCGGCGGAGGCGGGCTTCGAGGTCCGGGACGGGGCCTGAGCCGGCGTCGGGCCGACTGCTTGGCCCGCGTCGGGCCGACCGGTCCCTCAGGACCGGTCAGCGCAGGTCTTCCTCCAGCGCCTCGAGGTCGTCCTCGTACGCGGTACTCGTCTCGAACCGGTAGATGACGCCCTGGGGGTCGACGTCGTCGAACGGCGCGTCCAGCCACTCCCCCGGCTCGGCCTGCTCGATCGCGGTGACCCACAGTGTGGAGTCGCCCGACTCCAGACCGATCTCCTCGGCGCGCGCGGCGATCTCGTCGGGGTCGTAGACGTCGAACAGCACCGCGAGTGCGGTCGACGTGGTCTCGACCCCTTCCCCGCCGCCGGGTTCCCCGGCCTCCGCGTCGGCCCGGCGCGCGTGGTCGAGCAGGGTCAACGCGTCCTTCACGAGGTAGTCGCGGCGGATGAGGACGCTGATGGCGTCGGGATTCTCGGGGCCGAGGTACTCCTCGGCCTCGGAACGGTCGGGCACCTCGAAGGGGGTGACCTCGTCGTAGACGTCGTAGAGCAGTTCGTCGTACGCCTCGGCGGCGGATGCCAGCTCGTCGTACGCCGCGAACACGGCCGGGTCGCTCTCCCCCTGGCGCCGCTCGACTGCGGCCAGGTGGCGGTCGACGGCCGACTTGAGTGCCTCGGCGGCTGCTCGGACCTGCTCGGGCGTGGGCTGCGCAACACCGGTCATGGCATGACGCTATCCGCAACAGCCCCCGTTGCGCACAAAGCTTGCGACGCCCGGGGTCCCGAGGGCGGCAAAACGATCCCGGCGCGGGGCCCCGGGGCGGTTTTCCCGGGCCCTGTCCCGAATATCCGGTTGAGGAGGCGGGGTAACCTCCTGCCATGCAGGGGACCGAGCCGAACACGGGAACTCGTACGCGGGTGGGCGGCACTCAATACGAGTTCCAGCAATTGCACCTGCCGCGAGGCACGTCGCGCAGTGACGCGCGGCGCATTCTGACCGAGCAGGCGGAGTACGGGCTGTGGGAGCTGGAGCGGCTCACCATCCGCCGGGACGGGAGTCGTCGCGTACTGCTGCGCAGACGCATCATCAGGCAGCTCCGGCTGACATGACATGACCCGACCGGCCGCGCCGCGGTCGTGCGCGGACGGAGACAAAAGGCGAAGGCCGCCCACCCCTTTGCGGGGTGGGCGGCCTTCACTGTTGTGCTGCGTACGTGATCAGTGTCGCGTACGGGTGTGCGGTCAGCTCTCGCTCGGGCGGGAGCGTCGGTAGAGCACCACGCCACCGAGCAGGAACGCAGCGCCGGCCGGGGCCAGCACCATCGTTGCGGCACCAGTGCTCGCGAGACCGCTCCGGTGCGTTCCGTTGCCGCCGGTGTTGTCACCGGGGGGCGGGGGAAGGCTGGGCGACTCGCTGCCGGGCGGAGGCGGCGGCGTCTTGGGCGGGTTGGTGGTCTTCGGCGGCTTCGTCGTCGGCGGCTTGGTCGTCGGAGGGTGAGTCGTCGGAGGGTTGGTGGTCGGGGGCTGCGTGGTCGGCGGCTGAGTCGTCGGCGGCTGAGTCGTCGGCGGCTGAGTCGTCGGGGGCTTCGTCGTCGGCGGCTTCGTCGTCGGCGGCTTGGTCGTCGGCGGCTTGGTCGTCGGCGGGTGCGTGGTCGGCGGCTTGGTCGTCGGCGGGTGAGTCGTCGGCGGCTTCGTCGTCGGGGGGCACGTGGTCGGCGGCGGCGGCGGAGGCGGCGTCGTCGGCGGGCACGTGGTCGGCGGGGGCGGCGGAGGCGACGAAGGCGGCGGGCCCAGCGTGGGCGGGCACGTCGCGTTCGGACCGCAGTGCGGCGGCTTCGTCGGCGGCTTGTACGGCTTGCCGCCCGATACGTTCGCGCACTTGTTGCCGAAGGCCGGGTTGAGCAGACCCACGACATTCACGGTGTTGCCGCACACGTTGACCGGCACATGGACCGGAACCTGCACGACGTTGCCCGAGGCCACACCCGGCGAACCCACTGCGGCCCCTTGCGCACCGCTGCCGGCGTTGGCGATGCCTACCGCGGCGGACGCGAGTGCGCCCGACGCCGCGATGGCAACCAACAGCCCCTTCTTGGCAAGCTGTTGCATAGGAGAATCCCCTGTGTCTTCCGTGTGAGGGGCGGGACAGTTGCCCCGCAACGGCATTAACAGGGTTCGATCACTTCAAGTCACTTAAGGAGCCGCGTACACGCTCAAAGTTCGCCCGATCGGATGAGATTCTGGAATTCCGACGACCATCAGATTGCGCCATCCGATTCCGTATCGAACGCAAACGAAACCAGGCGAACAGCCTTGTCCGGCAGGCGAAACGAAACAGCCCCGGAGCGAAAGCTCCGGGGCTGTTCGTGAGCCCTGGCTATACCCGAGTCGGGCGCCGGAGGATCAGACGTTGGCGCAGAAGTTGCCGAACGCGGGGTTCAGCACGCCGATGACGCTGACCGTGTTGCCGCAGAGGTTCACGGGGACGTGAACCGGCACCTGGATCTGGTTGCCGGACGCGACACCGGGCGAACCGACGGCCGCGCCGTCCGCGTCCGCGTCGGCCATCGCCATGCCGCTGCCCGCGAGCGCCAGTCCGCCGGTCGCGGCGGCCAGAACCACGACCTTGCCGATCTTCTTCATGTGTTTCAGTCCTCCTTGTCGGAACCACGGCACGCTTGCGCGCCGCACAAGGGGAAACGACATCGCTCGGCGCAGGCTACGGACCACCTGAACGATTCACCTTTTAGGGTTCACCCGAACGACGGCTCGTGGCCCCCGGACCCGTCCATGTCCGGGCAATCCGCCGTCAGCACGCGTCGAGGAACCGGTCGAGCACGCGTACGCCGAACTTCAGTCCGTCGACCGGGACTCGCTCGTCCACACCGTGGAACATGCCCGCGAAGTCGAGGTCCGCGGGCAGCTTGAGCGGGGCGAAGCCGAAGCACCGAATGCCTAGATCCGCAAAGGACTTCGCGTCCGTCCCACCGGACAGGCAGTACGGCACCGCGCGCGCGCCGGGGTCCTCCGCACGCAGCGACGCCGCCATGGCCTCGACCAGCGCACCGTCGAAGTCCGTCTCCAACGCCTTGTCGCCGTGCACCCGTTCGCGCCGCACGCGCGGCCCGAGCACGGCGTCCAACTCGGCGTAGAACTCGTCCTCGTACCCCGGCAGGAACCGCCCGTCCACGTGCGCGGTCGCCTGCCCCGGGATCACGTTCACCTTGTACCCGGCGCCGAGCATCGTCGGCTGCGCGGTGTTGCGGATCGTCGCCCCGATGATGCGCGCGATGGGCCCCAGCTTCTCGATGGCGCCCTCGACGTCCTCCGGGTCCAGGTCGATGCCCAGCGCGTCGGCGACCTCCTCCAGGAACGCGCGCACGCTCTTGGTCAGGCGTACCGGGAACTGATGCGACCCCAGCCGCGCGACCGCCTCACACAGCTCGGTGATCGCGTTGTCCTTGTTGATCATCGACCCGTGGCCCGCGGTCCCGTCGACGACCAGCTTCATCCACTCCATACCCTTTTCGGCCGTCTCGATCAGGTACAGCCGCAGGTCGTCGTTCACCGTGAACGAAAAACCCCCGACCTCCCCGATCGCCTCGTTGCAGCCCTCGAACAGGTCGGGCCGCGTGTCGACGAGATGCCGTGCCCCGTACGTCCCGCCGGCCTCCTCGTCCGCCAGGAACGCCAGCACCACGTCCCGCGGCGGCTTCCGCCCCGACCGCATCCGGTCCCGCACCACCGCGAGCACCATCGCGTCCATGTCCTTCATGTCGACCGCCCCGCGCCCCCACACGCACCCGTCGGCGATCTCCCCCGAGAAGGGGTCGTACGTCCAGTCCGCCGCGTTCGCCGGCACCACATCCGTGTGCCCGTGAATCAACAGCCCCGGCCGACTCCGGTCCTCCCCCTCGATCCGCACCACCGTGCTGGCGCGCCCCCGCTCCGACTCGAACACCTCCGGCTCGAGCCCCACCTCCGCCAGCTTCTCCGCCACCCACTCCGCCGCGGCCCGCTCCCCCGGCCCGGAGCCGTCCCCGAAGTTGCTCGTGTCGATCCGGATCAGATCCCGGCACAGCTCGACAACCTCAAGCTCCCCAGCACCCTCCACGCCAACACCCCTCTCACCCTGGTCTCACCCGAAACCGACCAACCGCTACCCACCCCATCCTGCACCCGCCCCCACCCCCACGACCCCCACCACGCCCCCGATCCGTCCACCCCCCGATCTTTGGTATGGTTCTCGTCGTCGCCCCGACCAAAAAGTCACGGGCCACACACCCGGTCCGGGTGGCGGAATAGGCAGACGCGCTAGCTTGAGGTGCTAGTGCCCGAAAGGGCATGGGGGTTCAAGTC
>NZ_JBEZFP010000146.1:0-22684 GCF_040649515.1 Streptodolium elevatio | reverse complement strand
CGGAGTGATCACCCCGGCGGTCTCCCAGTGTCTGAGGAGGTGGGTCGAGACTCCGAGGCGCTCAGCGGCTTCGCCGATGCGCAGTAGTTGCGTGGACACGTGACCATTGTCGTTGACTTCGTGTTGACGCGAAGTTCTACCGTCCGACAGGTGCGAATCCACGAACTCAACTGCGGAACCCTCAACTTCCCCGGCGCCGAGGCCGTTCTCGGCGTCTCCCATTTCGTCTGCCGCTGCCTTCTCATCGAGGCCGACGATCGACTGATCGCCGTCGATACCGGCATCGGGCACAGGGACATCGAGTCTCCCGGGCAACGGCTCGGGGAGGACTGGCTCTCGCAGGTCAACCCCGCGCTCGACCCCACGGAGACCCTGCTTGCCCACGTCCTGGCTCTGGGCCTGCAACCGCGGGATCTGACCGACGTGATCCTGACCCACCACCACCGAGACCATGTCGGCGGCCTCGCGGACTTCCCCTGGGCGCACGTACACGCAACTCCTGAGTGCCGCACTGTGGTTGAGGAGGGCACGGACCGCGTCGTCGCAGCCCAGTGGTCGCACGGGGTGCGGTGGGCGCCGGCCCCTGAGCCCGGATCAGACTGGCGGGGGCATCCGACGTGGATACCCCACGACCTCCCCGCATCCATCCGGCTGCTCGCGCTGCCAGGGCATTCGCCCGGCCACGCCGGCGTCGTGATCGGCGCCCTCGACCTGGACCGGGAGCTGGTGCATGTCGGCGATGCGATCCACCACTGCGCTCAACTCACCTGCACAGCCCCACCGGCGATTGAGGCATTCGCCGCGGCCACTCAGCACAACGAAACAGCAAGACTCCACACCCAGCGGCAACTGGCTGCACTCACAGCAGCCGACAGTACGGTTCGGCTCGTCAACGCGCACGACCCTCGCATCTTGGCCGAGGGCTGACCGGCAAATGGCTCAGCGGAACGTCCTGCCCCCAGCATCGCCTCGGCGGCGCCGGCGCGCCCACGGCCGGGGAAGTGACCAAGCCAAGGCCGCCGAGCACTCGACAACGAAGCTCAAGCGTCGCAGGGACGTCCACCTGCACTCGGCTGTCGACGGCTGCTCCTGGCTCGCCTCCACATGCATTGGACCCGCACCTGGTCTGCCGGGCACGGCATCACCCGCATCGAACGGGGCATCACAACCGCCCACAGTTCGGCGTCACCCGGCCGGGACCACGGTGCACGGCAGCCCCCTGAGAGCCGGCAGCGTTGTCTCCCGCGGATGGAAGGCGAGCCAAGTAGGTGAACCTCGAACGCACTTCAGCCTCATCCGACCCCTTCCCCGATGCAGATTCGGCCCGGGGGCTCGTCGCCGACGTCGCCTCGCTGCCCCTCGCGCACGACCTGGTGGTGGCGTGCACCGTCCGGACGCGGGGGATCATCAGCTACCTGCTCGCGCAGAAAGTTCCTCGGGACGCTCTGTGCGTCGTGGGGAACTTCGTACCCGACCTGTCAGCCCGAGGGTTGGACACGCACTACTCGCACGGCGCGGTGATGCACAGGAGGAGCGCGTTCGCCCCCCACACGCTGTCCCAGCGCGTCGCTTACGACGGCGATATGGAACGGCAGCCCGACTGGAAGTCCCGCGGCGTCGCCCGTGTGGATGACATCTCCATCTACCACCAGATCTGGAATGGACGCCCCGGCGTGTCCATCGGCACAGTCGACGGGGAGAAGCGCTGGTGGGTCGCGGAACCCACCCGCACACAGCCGTTCGCCAGTCACTACGCACCTGCAGTCTGGGTGTCCGGGCCGGAGCGCGGTCCCGCGCTCATGGTCATCGACACGGCACAGAGCAAGCACGAGCCGCAGACGATCGAGCAGTGGCGTGCCAAACAGGGCTACCCCGACGCTGTCACAGCCCTTGCCGATGTCGGGGGCCCATTCCGCATCCACGCGGACACGCTCTCCCTCGACCAGGCCACCCGTCTCGCACGGTCCCTCGGGCTCACCGACCGACCCACCGCGCCAGCCCTGGACGCCCGCTGGGGACAACTGTCCGACAAGCAACGGGCCACCGCACTGACGTCGTTCTTCCGGTGGACCGCCGAGCCGCCCGGCAAGGACATCCCCGAGACCCTCGTCGGTTACTCCGAAGCCCTGAGGCAGGTGGTGACCTCGAGCAGCCCGCTCTTCCCGCCGGAGCAGGACATCGGCGCCATGTTCGACCACGCCGTCACGACGTTCGTTCCCCTGCACACCTACCAGACATGGCTCCAACGGACCGACGCGGCCCTAGGCCAACGGCTCCATCCGCAGCGACCGCCGGTCCTGCACAGCGTCGCTTCACCGCCTCCCCCCGAACTGGCAGCGCCGTCGAAGCGCGCCCCTGACGCAGAGACCACCACGGCACTGCTGACCATTGCGGCGGCAGGCCTGACGCCCGTCGTCGAGAGCGGCATGCCATACCCCCTGGAGGACGACCCGGTAACCCAATCGCCCATACTCGGGCCTCTCGCTGAGCCGTCATCCGACCCGCTATCTGTTGGCCCATCGATGATGGAGTAGCTGCGCGCGCTGGCCGTCCAACGGTTCCTGCGTCGGTTCGACGACACGCTTGCCCTTACGGCCGACACTGCTGCAGCGCGCCTCATTCCACCACGCCCACGGGCCCGGTACCAGCAGCCTCGCAGCCAACGGCTGCGGCCCTGACATGGTTCACGCCGGACTAAAGGTTGTCTCGCAACTCGCGAACGGGTTTGACCTGCGGCCTTGTTCGTTATCCGGTCATGGCGAGGTTGTGCGGTGCGGGATCTGGCAACCGGTGCCCTGGTAGCCGCCGTCCGCGGTCACCGTCGCCTCCCCGGCAGCGGTGTCGACGCCGGGCTCGGCGAACGCGCGGCAGTCGTTGCGGTTGCCCGGCAGCGGCCGGCCGACCGCAACGACCAGGCGCGTGTCGGCGCGCACGAGGACCTGCAGGTTGGCGGAGAACCGGTAGTTCTTCGAGGGCGCCGCGACCGTGCAGTCGCGGGTCGGGACCAGGGTCCCGTCGACGATCAGCACCTCGTCCGTGCGCGGCTTCGCCCGTGGCGGGTCCAGGGCGAGGAGCGGGCTCTGCTTGTCGACGATCCGATGCGCGGCCGCGTGCGAGACCCCGAACAGCGGCCCGAGCTGCCGCATCGTCAGGTTCGTCCGCAGGTAGAACGCGACTATGAGGACCCGGTCCTCGAGTGGCAGTGCCCAAGGCCGGCCCGGCCTCGCCGGATCCAGCGCGTGCCCGCCCCGGGCCTGCACCACCCGCACCAACGCGCGGAACTGCCGATACGTCAACCCCGTGAAGACAGGCACCAGTTCGCGGTCTGCCGCTGAGACAACCCCCATGCCCATACCAACGCGACTACGCCGATCGAGTTACGAGACAACCTTTAGTGGCAATAGACGGCGTCGACGAGGACACCAAGCAGGCCACGCCCCCGCGGTCTGCCAGCCGGTGCTTTCACCGTTCAACCCAGTCCTCCCCTTCGTCGCGGCTGTCGTTGTCAAGGTCGCCTGACAAAGGCGTCGCGCGGCGTCGCCGTGGCTTTGCCCATAAGGACCGAGAACGTTTGTCCAGCAGTTCTGATGCGGCGGGTGCCTTCGTGCGCTACGGCCCAGAACCGTTGATCACGTCGGCGGGGGGCGTCAGGCGGGGGCGAGTCCGATGCGGCGTAGCCAGGCTTCGACGGCGGTGTCGGCAGCGGCGACTTCCTCTCCGCGTACGGCGAGTCGTTCGGCGAGGGTGGCGCCGGGGCAGGAGGCGGTGTAGTCGCGTTCGGTGGTGCCAAGGCCGCTCATGGCCCAGGTCCGCGCCTGCGTCGCCCGCCTCCGCGCCCTAGCCGGGGTCGCGCCCGACGCACCCGACCTCACCCACCTCGTCGGCGAACTACTAATGAAAAGCCGGGACTTCGCCAAACTGTGGGAACGCTACGAGGTCACCGGCCGCAAGCCGTCGACAAGTCCTTCCACCACCCGACCGTCGGCACCATCAACCTCACCGCCCAGTCCATGGAACTCGAAGGCACCCCCGGCCAACGCCTCAGCGTCTACGTCGCCCAGCCCGGCACCCCCGACCACGACGCGCTGCTCCTCCTCGACATGAACGCACCCCAGGCGGCACCACATCCCCCCGAAGTCGACACACAGGACCAGCCCGGAAAACGACCATGACGTCCCGCACGTGGCACATACGCACACGAGGCGAGCACCACCCCGCGCGACACCGCGCTCTCCCGTGGGAAGGGGCAGGTGGACCCGGCTTCCTCGGCGCGGCTCAGGTTTGCCCTAAGGGTAGGAGCCGGTGCCGGTCTCGATGATGTTCCCACCGAACGTCAGCCGGTCGACGATCGCCGCGCACAACATTGGGGTCCGCGAACGTCTTCGTCCAGCCTCCGAAAGCCTCGTTGAAGGCAATCGCCACACTCGCCTTCTCCTCCCATTCCGTCAACACCTGCAACAGCAACTCGGCCCCGGGGCGGTCCAGTTCCATGTCACATCCCGGTCCCGGATGAAATAGGTGAAACGGTGCCCGGTCGTGGAGTTCGGTGGCCAGGCCGTCCGTGCCCCGGAGGAACGGTTCGGTCACCTTGTGGGGGGCCCGATGAACGCTCCCGGTCGGTCGGGGGCAGAGGTGGTTGTGCGGGGATGCTCGCAGGCGGGTCGCCCCCACGTCACTCCGGGAAATGTGGCGGTCACGGTCAGGCCTCCGTCGGGTCGGGGGTGAGCGGTGACGTCGCCGCCGTGGGCGCGGGTGACGGCTTGGACGATGGACAGGCCGAGCCCGGCGCCGCCGGCGTCGGCCGGGCGGTGCCTGCCGGCGCGACGGAAGGGTTCGAACAGGGCCGGTACGTCGCCCGGTTCGATGTGATCGCCGCTGTTGGCGACCTCGATCTGAGCACGTCCGTCCGAGAGGGTCCGGCTGGTGATCGTGACCCATCCGTCCGCAATGTTGTGCCGGATGCTGTTCTCGACGAGGTTGTGCACGAGTCGTTCGAGGAGTAGGGCGTCGCCGACCACTGTCGATTCACCGGGATGTTCGTCGACCGTGACACCCGCGTGCGCGGCGGCCGACGCGGATTGCGTGACGACGTGGCCGACGATGTCGGCGAGGTCGACGGGCGCGCGTTCGGTGAGCTCGTTCTCCGCGTCCGCGAGGGCCAGGAGTCCGCTGATGAGGCGTTCGTGCCGCGTGCTGATCTCCAGGAGACGTGCGCCCAGTTGGCGTACGTCATCCGAGGCCGTGCGCTTGTGCATCGCCACCTCGACCAGCGCGCGCCCGAGCGTCAGCGGGGTGCGCAGCTCGTGCGACGCGTTGGCGACGAAGCGGCGCTGCCCGTCGAAGGAGCGGTCGAGGCGTTCCACCATGCGGTCGAATGTCTCGGCCAGTTCCTTGACTTCGTCGTCGGGCCCGCTCAGGGCGATGCGTTCGCGCAGTCCCCGGTTCGCGGCCGGTGCCGCGGCGATGCGGCGCGCGGTGTCCGTGACCCGGTGCAGGGGCCGTAGCACCCGTCCGGCGATCAACCAGCCGAAACCCGCCGCGAGGCCCCCGACGATGGCGAGTGCGACGCCGCCCTGGGTGATCATCGACGTCGTCGCGGCATCGCGCAGATGGTCTTTGTACTCCTGCATCTCCTGCCGTGCCGCCTCGCCCGCGTACAGCTCTCCGTCGCCGCCGACGGCGAACACCTGCCGTTGTACGAGGGCCTCGTCCCGCAGGGCCGCCGCCGGCGTGTCGGTGGCGACCTTGACCAGCTGGGGGCGGTCGAGCTGCTTGTGGAACAGGGCGTAGGTGAGTCCGAGGAGGACGATCCCGGCCACCAGGAACATCCCGCCGTACATGACGGTCAGCCTGGCGCGCAGTGTGAGTTTCATTTGATGCGGTACCCCACCCCGGTGACGGTGTGCACAACGGGCGGATCGCCGAGCTTGCGGCGCAGTTTGAGGACGGCGAGGCGCACGGCGCCGGTGAACGGGTCGGCGTGTTCGTCCCAGGCCTTTTCCAGCAATTGTTCGGTGGCTACCACCGACCCGTCTGCGCGCAGCAGCTCGCTGAGGACCGCGAACTCTTTGTTCGACAAGGGCACATAGCGGCCGTCGCGGAACACCTCGCGGCGTGCGGGATCGAGCGTGACGCCGGCCCGGCTCAGCACGGGCGGTGCCGCCGGGCGGGCACGGCGTCCCAGCGCCTGGACGCGCGCCGCGAGTTCGGGGAACGCGAAGGGCTTCGTCAAATAGTCGTCGGCGCCCAAGGTCAGTCCGGTGACGCGCTCGGTGACGTCGGCGGCTGCGGTCAGCATGAGCACGCGCGCCGAGGATCCCGACGCGACGAGCGACCGGCACACGTCGTCGCCGTGCACGCGCGGCAGGTCACGGTCGAGGACGACGATGTCGTAGTCGTTGGTCCCTGCCCGATCCAGGGCGGTTTCTCCGTCATGCGCGACGTCGACGGCGTGCGCGTCGTCGCGCAGCCACTCCGCGATCGCGTCGGCGAGCAGCGGCTCGTCTTCGACCACCAGGACTCGCATCGGCGGCCTGCTTTCTCTCGGGCGGGACGGGGACAGACGGGTTCATGGTCGCCGCACGGTTGTTTCCGCCGCGTTAGGACGCTGCGGTTTCCATCCCCGAGGCGGTTGCGGACCCGGGAGCCGGTGGCCCCCGAGTGGCGGAGCGAGCCCCGTACCGGCGGTGCCGTGTCCACCTGCCGGCGACCACGGCCGGGTAGCGGAAACAAGACGGAAACGGCCTGTCGCGTTCCATGACCTCCCAACCGGCCGGGACGAGCCCCGGCCCGCGACAAGGAGCCCTGGATGCGCATCACCCGAATACGGCCGACATCCGAAGCCGGAGCACCGCGGTCCCGACCGAGGCCTGCGGCGCGTGCACTCCTCGCCGCCCTGCCGGTGGCGGCGGCGCTGCTGGTCGGCGCATGTTCGTCGGACGACGGCAAGGGGTCGGAGCAGGCCGCCCAGAGTCCGGCCGGCGCAGCCGCCGGGTTGAGTGACGACGAGCGCAACGTCAAGTACGCCGAGTGCCTGCGCGAGAACGGCCTCGACGTGGCGGACCCGCCGCCCGGGCAGAACGTGCAGTTGCAGATCGACCGGAGCAAGACCGACAAGGCCATGGTGGCCGAAGCCCAGGAGAACTGTCGTCCGTTCAGCCCGCCGCAGTCCGGGGCCGGCTCGGGAGGGCAGGACAACGCGTCAGGGCAGCAGTTCGCCGCGTGCATGCGCGAGAACGGCGTCGAGGAGTTCCCCGACCCCGACCCCAACCAACGTGGGGTCCGGATGAGCGCCGAGGTGCAGCAGGACCCCGACTTCCAAAGCGCCGTGGCGACCTGCCAGCCGATCTTCTCGGGTGGCCAGGGCGGACAGGGGCAGGGATGAGCCTCACGGAGCCCGACACGAACTCCCCGCCCGACGACGGCCTGCGGTCCGATCAGCCGCCCGGCACGCGGCGCGGCAGGCGGACCGTCCTCGCGGGCGCCGCGGTGACGACCGTCCTCGCCGCCGTGGCCGCCGGCGTGTTCGTCCTGCGCGGCGAGGACGACGCGGGTCGGCCCGCTCAGGCCGGCCCGTTGCCTCCGAGAACAACCGAGGTCACCCGGCAATCCCTCAAGGACACCCGGACCGTCGACGGCGAGCTCGGATTCGGACCGACGACGGCGGTCACGGGGCGTCGCGTCGGCACGATCACCGGCGTCCCGAAGACCGGCGACCGCATCGCCCGCGGGCAGCCCGTCTACGCCGTCGACGCGGAGCCGGTGCCGCTCCTGTACGGCGCACTGCCCGCGTACCGCAGCCTCGTCCCCGGTGTCGAAGGAGAGGACGTCCGGCAGTTGGAGGAGAATCTGTGGTCTCTCGGCTACCGCGGCTTCACCGTCGACGACGACTACACCGAAGCTACGGCCGAAGCCGTGGCCGATTGGCAGGAGGATCTGGGAGTCCCCGAGACCGGTGTCCTCGAGCTGGGGCGTGCGGTGTTCGCGCCCGGCGAAATCCGCGTCGACAGTGTCAAGGCAACCGTGGGCGCCGCCGCGACGGCCGGAGGCGAAGTGCTCACGTACACCGGCCGCGCCAAGGCGGTCACGGCCGCACTCGACACCACCGACCAGCGCCTCGCCGCCAAGGACGCCGAGGTGACGGTGACGCTCCCCGACGACACGACGGTACGCGGCCGGGTCCACGACGTCGCGACGGTCATCGAGCCGGCCACCGGGCCGAACGAACAACCGGCCACCAAAGTCGAGGTCGTCGTCGCGCTCGACGATCCGCAGGCCCAGCAGGCCGCCACACCGTACGCGTTGGCCGCTGTCGACGTGACGTTCACCGCGGGGACGCGGGAAAACGTCCTCACGGTCCCGGTTGCGGCGCTGCTGGCTCTGCCGGCCGGTGGGTTCGGCGTCGAGGTCGTCACCGGCGCCACGACCCGGCATGTCCCGGTTTCCATGGGCCTGTTCGCCTCGGGCCGGGTCGAGGTCAGCGGTGAGGGCCTCGCCGAGGGAACCGTCGTGGGGATGCCGAAATGATCACTCTGAGCGACGTCTCCAAGCAGTACGCGGGCGGCGTGACCGCGCTGTCCGGCATCACACTCGGCATCGCGTACGGGGAACTCGTGGCCATCGTCGGCCCGTCCGGGTCCGGCAAGTCGACCATGCTCAACATGCTCGGCACGCTGGACCGGCCCAGCGCCGGCGTCGTTCACGTCGACGGGTACGACGTCGCGGGACTCTCCGACGCCAAACTGTCGGCGCTGCGGGCTCGACGCATCGGCTTCGTCTTCCAGCAGTTCCACCTGGCCCCGGGAACCGCGGCGCTGGACAACGTCGCCGACGGCCTGCTCTACACCGGCCTGCGCCACCACGATCGTCGGAAGCGTGCGGAAGCGGCGCTGCGCCGGGTGGGCCTGGGCCACCGGATGCATCACCGTCCACACGCGATGTCCGGCGGCGAGCGGCAACGCGTCGCGATCGCCCGCGCGGTCGCGGGTGATCCGCCCCTGCTGCTCGCCGACGAACCCACCGGCGCCCTCGACACGGCGTCCGGTGCGGGGGTCATGACCCTGCTGCGGGAACTCCACGCGTCCGGCACGACGGTCGTGATCATCACACACGACCGTGAGATCGCCGCGTCACTGCCCCGGCAGGTCAGCATGCGCGACGGGCGTGTCACGGCGGATTCCCTGCTCGAAGCGGCGGCCCCGTGACCGGGCCCGGCCACAGGACCGACCCGACCGGGTCCGGTTCCCCCGCGCACCGGACCGCGCTGCGCCCGGCCCGGCTCACGCCGCGCGACATAGTCAAGGTCGGCGGGGTCGGCCTGCGGACACGGCCGCTCCGGGCGTTCCTGTCCGCGCTCGGTATCGCCATCGGCATCGCCGCGATGGTCGCGGTGGTCGGCATCTCGTCGTCCTCGCGCGCCGAACTCGACCGGCGGCTCGCCGAGATGGGGACGAACCTGCTCACCGTCAATCCGGGCAGCACCGTCACCGGAGCGGACGCGCAACTGCCGCTCGAATCGGAGGCGATGGTGGGGCGTCTCGAACCGGTCGACACCGTGTCGGCGGTGGGCCTCATCGACGACGCGAAGGTCTACCGCAGCGACAGGATCCCCAAGACCCAGACGCAGGGCATCGCGGCGTACGCGGCGCGCGGCAACCTGTGTGAGGCGCTCGGCGCCGCGTTGCGCGACGGGACCTGGCTCAACAGCGCCACCGCCGGCTATCCGGCGGTCGTGCTGGGCGCGAGCGCTGCCGAACGCCTGGGCATCGGCTCGGTCGAAGCCGGGCCACAAGTGCTCATCGGCGAAAGGCCGTTCACCGTGATCGGCGTATTGGAGCCGATCCCGCTGGCGCCGGAACTCGACGCGGGCGCGTTCATCGGCTGGCCCGCCGCAGAGACCGTGCTCGACTTCGACGGACACGCGACCACCGTCTACACCCGGACCGGCGAGGCACACGTCGAGCAGGTCCGGGAGGTGCTGGGCGCCACGGCCAACCCCGAGGCACCGAACGAGGTCGAAGTGTCACGCCCGTCCGACGCGCTGGCCGCGAAGGAGGCGGCAGGAAAAGCGTTCACCGGGCTGCTGTTGGGCCTGGGCGCGGTAGCGCTGCTCGTCGGCGGCATCGGTGTGGCGAACACAATGGTGATCTCGGTGCTCGAACGCCGCGCCGAAATCGGTCTGCGGCGCTCACTCGGCGCGACACGCGGCCAGATCCGCACGCAGTTCGTCGCAGAGTCATTGCTGCTGTCGGCCCTCGGCGGAGTCGGCGGCGCGGTCCTCGGAGCTGGGGTGACCGGGGGCTACGCCCTCTCCCAGGGCTGGCCGACGTCGGTGCCGGCTTGGGCGGTCCTCGGAGGGGCAGGAGCAACGCTGGTCATCGGTTGCGTTGCGGGACTCTACCCTGCCGTCCGTGCATCACGGCTGGCGCCGACCGAGGCGCTCGCGGCTCCCTGACGCCGCTGCCGCAGCCAACACCGTTGTGGAGAGCCCGACCGGACATCCGGTCGGGCTCTTTGCGGTCACCGGCGCCCGGTACGCAAGGAAACAGCTCGGAAACAGCGCGCAGTGTTGCATCAGCACCATGACTCGACACCAACCTGTGGCGTCACGGCGAAACCTGCTCCGGTTCCTGGGCGTTGCCACACCAGCCGGCGTTCTCGCATCCACCGGCGTTCTCGCATCCACCGCCAACGCCTACACCGACACCGCCGGACAAACCACGACGGGACCGATACCCGAGGACTTGCGTCCCGGCGGCGCGTACGACCGATTCGTCGCGCAACTGGCCGCGCAGGACAAGTTTTCCGGAACCGTGCTGCTCAGCCACCGCGGACGAACAGTGCTTTCCAGGGCCTATGGGATGGCCGACAAGGAACTGTCCGTACCGAACCGGACCGACACCATCTTCGCGCTCGCCTCCGCCTCCAAGCCGTTCACTGCCTTGGCCATCCTTCAGCTCGCGCAACAAGGCAAGCTCGACTGCTACGGGACGCTCGGCACCTACCTCCCCGGCTTCCCGGCCGCGATCGCCGACACCGTGACCATCCATCACCTGCTTACCCACACCTCCGGCATGGGCGACCTCCTCAACAATCAGGAATTCCTGGAGAAGGTCGGCACCTGGGCGAGCGCCGACGAGGTCACCACCGAGCTGGTGAGGATCATTCAGAAGCAGCCGCTGGAGTTCGCGCCCGGCACCGGCAGCCGGTACAGCAACAGCGGCTACGACACACTCGGCGCGATCGTGGCTGCAGTCTCCGGACAGTCGTTCTACGACTACGTCCGCGAACACATCTTCGGCATCGCCGGCATGGCCCGGACCGACTTCTACACCAGGCAGCAGTGGCTGACCGACCAGCGCATCGCGCACCCCTACGCGCTCAACCCGTCCGGGCAAAGGATCGATGCCGTCCGCGCCGGAGAAGGCGCGGCGCGCATGTTCATCGGCACCGGCGGCGGCAACGCCTTCTCCACCACCTCGGACCTGGTCAAGTTCGCGCACGCCCTTCAAGACGGCAGACTGCTCGATTCCGCCTACACCGAACTCTTCATGACCGCCAAACTGCCCATGCGCCCACGCGGTGCCGCGGTTCCCGGCGTCCGGAGCTTCATGGCCTACGGTGCGACGGCCCCGATCGTCAACAACCACCGGCTCCTCACCCACGGCGGCGGCGCGGCGGGCGAATCGACCAACTGGACCATCTACCGCGATGCGCACTGGTGCGGAGTCATCCTCAGCAACTACGACCAGATCGACCTCACCGCGATCATCGACAAGGAGAGAGCACCGATCTGCGGCTCATGATTCCGACGTCCCCCCGGCAGACACGGTCGGTTGGGGGATAGGAGGAGTGTGCAGCTGATGCGTACCGAACCGAATCGCCTCGACGTTGGGCGAACCGGCCTCGTGCGCGTGCCCGTTGAGGCGGCCTTGCAGGTCAGGGCGGGGTAGCGTCGCGGCTGGAGGTTCAAGGGGTCCCAGATTCGAATCCTCTCGTCCCGACCAGCATTAACGCAGGTCAGAGGCCGCTTTCTCCGTGAGGAGGAGGCGGCCTTTCCGGTCCCGCGCCCGTCCTGCCGGGGCGGCACGGCGGCTGCGGGACCACGCGCACCTGCCACCCCGACACCCAACTGACCGTGACGGGCCCGAAGGCGTTGTGACGTGATGGCCGATCGCCCGGAGTCGCGCAACACCACCTACTGCGAACCACCGTGGGGTCATTCCCACGTCCGAACCTCGGACTTCAGTTGAGGTCCAGGGACGTACCGAGGCCCGATGCTTCTTTGAGCTCGTGGGCCTTGTCGATCTGTGGCGGGGTGATACTGCGCAGGATCTCGGGGCGGTTGGTCGTAACCGTGGATGGGCTACGGAGGACGGGGCTTTTCGGGGCCGCGGCGGTGTTGGCTGCCGGGGTGAGACCGGCGCAGGCGACCGCCATCGCGCCGTGGATCTCGGCCGTCCGGCTGATGCGGGCGTCTTCCTGCTGGCCGGACGATGCGGTCGGTGCGCCCGGCGGCAACACGGGATATTCGTCGAATAGTTCGGAGATGCCGTGGGAGTTGCCGGTGCGCGGCCGCCCGCGCCATTTTTGTAGTTTCGCACCGGGGCCGGGTTTGAAGGCGCTCACTGCGACTTGCAGGCGGTCGTACACACGGTGGCTGAAGTGGTCCGCATAGGGCCCGTTGACGATCTTGTCGGCGACCAGGACGGGTACGAACTCGCTGAGGTCGGTGGCGGCGTACTCTCCCCAGACGCTTACGACATCATCCCGGGATACCTGGTCCGTGGGTTTACCCACGCGTCGGCCGACCTCGGCCAACGCCTCGTCGCGCAGCGACAGCGGATGGCCCGGGACCACGTCGGCCTCGCGCCATTCGGGGTGTGCCATCGCTTTGTCGACCGAATGGATGTACTCGTGCACGCCTGCGGGCGTCGGCAGGATTGCGCCCAACCCCAGGAGCAGCCCATCGCGCTCGGTCGCGCGTAGGGCGGCGTCGTTGATCCGTTGTGTGTCAGGGTCCGCGGACAGGTAGGAGTCGGAGTCCACGAGGATTTCCGACCGCGCGTGTACAAAGCGACCAGGCTTGTTGTCGGCGGACGGGGACATGGAGAGAGTCGACCCTGTCTCGGCGGACACTTGGCCGTGGTCGACACCGGCCAGGGGCTGGTTGCTCAGTGGTCTGTCGTCCACCAGCGACACCGGGGCGTCGGGGAAGTGCTCGGCCGCCAACAGCACCCCGTCCAGGAAATGACGCGCCCGGTCAGGATCGACGTTGTCTCCGAACGTCACCTCCGCTACGTGGGGGTACTGGCCGTCGAGCCCCGCTTGTGAGGCTTGGAGCGCCCGGGCGGCAGCCGCGTTGATTTCGGCGATCCCGGACGCCGCGGCGAGCCACGGATTGCGGACCGGGAAGGGGTCCACCGGCACACCCGCACGCCAGAGCAGATGGCGGAGGACCTGCTGAGAGCGGTCGATGCTCCACGCCCAGGGCCGGTCCGAACGCGCCGAGGCTGCCGCGCGAGCATCGGCACGCCCGGCGAGGCGGCGGGCGGTCTGCCAGATGCGGCCCAGGCCCTCCGGCCAAAACGTTTCCGAAAACTCACCTGACATAGGTGTGCCAGACCCCACGTTTCAGAATGACGCACCCGCCTCACACACCGACCATTCACACACGCTGCAAGGCAAGCAATCTTGTCGTATCTGTGCTTTCTGTTCACACGTCGCTGCGTGTCCGCCATTGGACCCGCGCAAATCGGATGGGTGCGGTCAGGACGGGTGGCGGATGGGGGCGCTGTCGGAGGAGCAGGAGGCCCACGAGGCTCTGGGCCCCGGGGCGGGTGGGCTGGTCCGTGTCGGGGCGTACGCGGGGAATGAGCGGCGGGTGGTCGGGTGCCCACGTCCCGAAGAAACGGCGCCCCGGCATCTGCGTCGAGGTGCTGCCGGGGGTCGGGTTCGTCGTCCTGCCTCGTCGTTAGGTCATCGGGAGATCGCCGGTCTGGCTCATGCCTGCCCGCCGCCACGCACGGGATTATTGACCTTCGTGTCTGCCTTCTGGCGAACTCACTTATGAGAGTGGGCCCTTGCCGTAGACATCTACCGACCGGCAGGGCTGGGGCCTCCCGGGGGAGACCACAGGCAGGGCGAGTCCGTCAGAGGTGCCGGAAGGATTGAGCCGGGGAGCGCCGCTTGGGTGCGGGCGCGTGACAATAGTGTGTGGCACACACTATCGTGTGATGCATGGACACTGGTGAGCTGATCGTCAGTCACGTCCAGGAACTGCGCCGCGGCACAGTCGTTCTGGCGTGCCTGGCGCTCCTGGAGGAGCCGCAGTACGGGTACGCGCTTCTGGAGACACTGGGCGACACCGGGGTGGCTGTCGACGGCAACACCTTGTACCCGCTGCTGCGCCGCCTGGAGAAGCAAGGGTTGCTCATCAGTGAGTGGAACACCGACGAGTCCAGACCGCGCAAGTTCTACCGGGTCAGTCCTGAGGGCGCGCAGGTCCGCACCGGGCTGCTGCGCGAATGGCAGGAGCTCGGTGCGTCGATTGCGCGACTGACCGAGGGAGGCTGTTGAGGATGTTGCAGATGACCGGCGCTGGTGAGCTGACCGATCGCTATGTGGCGGAGGTCGTTCGACACATCTCGGCCGACCAACGCGGAGACGTGGCTGACGAGTTGCGTGCCACGATCGCCGACACGGTCGAGGCGCGCGGCGCGGACGACCCGGAATCCGCCGAGCGCGAGGTGCTCGTCGAGTTGGGCGACCCGATCCGGCTCGCCTCCCGGTACACCGACCGCCCGCTGGCGCTGGTCGGCCCCGCGCTCTACCCGACGTACATACGGATCCTCACCCTCCTGCTGTCCGCCGTACTGCCGGTGGTCGTGGCGGTGAGTGCGGTGCTCGATGTCGTCGACGGCCGGGGGACCCCGGACGTGATCGGCGGGGCCGTCGGGACGGTGCTCACCGTGGGCGCGCAGTTGGTCGCCTGGCTCACGGTGGTGTTCGCCGTCGTCGAGCGGTCCGGAAAGCGGACCGCCGTTGCCGGCGCCACATGGACGCCCGACGACCTGCCGGACCGCCACACGCCGACGGAACCGGGCACACCGGCGTACGCGTCGATGACGTGGCACGCGCTTCTGGCCGCGCTCATCGTGTGGCAGCACACCGCGCAGCCGTACCGCATCGAGGACGGCACCCACGTAGACGCCCTGGAGCCCGGCCTATGGTCGGGCTGGATCTGGCCGATCCTGGCCGGACTTGCCGCGCTGGTGACAATCGACGCGGTCCGTGCGGTACGCGGGGCCACGCGATCTCTCGCGGTCTGGGGCATCGCCGCCCAGGCCGCCTTCAGCCTGCCGCTGGCGTGGATCCTGTACGACGAGGAGTTCTTCAACCCGGTCTTTCTGGCCGACTTCAACGGCGGCTGGCAGACCCCGGACTCCTTCTACACCGTGACGGTCCTGGCTGTCCTGGCTGCAGGCGCGGGCGAAGTAGTCAAGCGCCTCCGCGAACTGCGGGGCTGACGCCGCAAAGGCAAACTCGGTCGGGAGCGTTCGCGGGCTGGATCCGGTGTTTCGCCGATCCCGGCTGTGTTCGGCGGTCGTGGACCAGTTGACCTTCGGCGGCAACATCATCGAGACCGGCACCGACTCCTACCGCCAGCTTTTGCGGCGTAAAGACCTCACCGGGCGGCGTGGTTGCGGGAGATGGGTGGTACCTGGCGGTGATGACGATGCGGGTGCCTGAGGAGCCGATATTGGCCGCGCCGGTGGAGGTGCTGCCGGTTGCCGGTTCGTTCGAGCCGAAGGGGGACGGCTTTCGGGTGTTGTTGTCGCGGGCGGCGGGCGGCGGGCGGCCGGCGGCGGGCGGCGGGCGGCGGGCGGTGCGGTGGATCTGCGTTCCCGGCGGGGGACACGCCTGGTGGCGGCGTTCGAGGACATTGCCGCGGCTGCGGAACGGGACTTGCCGCGCGGTGTCGTGTTGGACGGCGGGGTGGTGGTCTGGCACGACGGCGTCTGGCGTTCGATCTGTTGCAGCGGCGGATGAACCGCACCGCGGCGTCCGCGGCGCGGGAAGCGCGGGCGTGTACGGCGGACTTCGTGGCGTTCGAGATTCTGGCGGAGGACGACCAAGACCTCACGGCCCTGCCCTACGCGCGGCGCCGCGCTCGTCTGGAGGCGTTCTTCGCCGCGCACACGCTGGGCCTGCCGTGGGTGCTGTGCCCGGCGACCACCGACCGCCGAAGCCGAGCAATGAATACGGGACTGGATGCGGTTCGTCGGACGCAGCACCGTCCCGGGCTCGCGAGCACGTGCCGCCTTGGTCGGCCGTGTGCGGGCCGCTGTGCCGGACCACACGTGGCACGGCCGTTCGTTCGCGGCGGCGTGGGGGAGCCGGGAACGGCATCCGATGGTCCCGGTAGCTCCGGACGTCGTTGCGGAGGTCGCTGTCGACGCCGCGTTCGAGCGGGGGGCCTGGCGCCACCCCATCCGCTTGCTTCGGCTGCGCGAGGACCTGGCGCCGGACGACGTCCCGAATTTCGGCCAGCGGGCCGCCCCCGCCGGCGGGTGACTCCCGGGTCTTTACGCCGTAAAGGGTCCGCGGCGCGAGCGGCGCCTGACGACCCATTACGGTGTAAACGCTCCCCCACCGACTGGGCGCCGGTGCCCTGACGTCGGGGTGGAGTTCCCGCGCACCGTGCGCTTTCTCCGCCTCAACGGGGCCACGCTGGACGACGCCCGGACACCGACCCCGCAAGGCGGTGTCAGCACGTTGCCGTCCATCGCAGGCCGAAGGCCCGGGCGGCCTCGTCAGGCTTTGGACTTTCCCACTACCGCGTCAAGCCGCGTCGTACCCCGTCGAACGGAGATGACCCCTTGACGCCAGGCCACGCGGACGGCCGGCGGCGGTCTCGGGCAGGTGGTCCTTCTTCCGGGTGGCCTTGTCCTTCTTCTTCCCCTTCGTCTTGCCCGTCTTCGTGGTGTCCGCCGACAGCTTGCCCGGGCGTGCGCTGCCGGACGCTCCACTCGGTCAACACTGGCAAGTCCGGGGCCCGGCAACGGCGTTGCAGCGGCCGGCGGAGCGGCCGCACCCGGCTTACGGGGCTCGGCGGTTGTGCCTGCCGCGGCGTGGCTCGGTGCGGCCGGCGGCGATGATGTCGGCCAAGTCCTGCTCGGAGAACCGCAGATGCCGCCCCACAAAGGTGCACGGGACCACCCGCGCGGACACCTTCGCCCGCAACCACGACTCCCGCACCTGCAACCGCGCAGCAGCCTGCGCCGGCGTGAGCAGCAACACCAAACCGGGCTCAATGTCGGAGGAGGCAGCAGCGGGGGAGGGGAGTTCACAGTCGGTGCTGTCGCGCACAGCGGCCTCCGCGAGGGTGAGGCGGCCCGTCAGGGCCGAACGAAACCGTCACCCTCTACGGAGGAATCCCGACCCGGAAACGACACAGACGCCGGAAGCTTGAGGGATCTCGTCGCTCCTTGGCTCGCAGCGTCCTCGTCGGACGCGTACGGCGCACGACGCCGGTCTCGGCTCGAGGGCCGGGAATGTCCCTCAGGGACAGGCGATGCCCCCACAAAAAAAGTGCTTCAAATAGCAGGCCCGAGCGACACTCGCCGGAAGCAGCAAAACACCCAGCACCAACGGCCGGGAGCTCCGCACCTCAGAGCCTTAACAGGCCAGGGCGCAGAGGTATACGCAAGTGATGGGGAAAACTGGCGGATCGGAGGGGTATCACGACCGTCATCTCCGACGACGTAGACGGCAACCAGCTCCACGTCGGTCACACTGGCTGCCGCTGGTGACCCACTTCAGCTCAGTGAAGTCCTACAGAGTGACGCGTGTTGTCGATCAAGCGCGCAAGGCTGCCATAGTCCTTCGGGCGCTGGGCCTGCGATGGGTCGTCGCAGCACGGCCACACTGCAGGCCCGCCACGGGTCTGCTGGTGCTGGTTTCGTTGCTGGGCATTGCACGGGAGCCGGCGACCCGGGAGATCCGGGCAACGTGGAACAGCTCGCCCCCGGTGCGGCGCGCGGCGTGATCACCAACGCCATACGCGAGCTGGCCGCCGACTTCCTCGACCGGCTCAACCTCTGAAGTTCAACGCCCTGCTCACGAACACGGTGATCTTTCACGACGCCCTCGACATCGCGGAGATCGTCCGCCAGCTCCTTGAGGAGGGCTGGGAGATCGACCCGGAGGACCTGGCCCACATCTCGCCGTACCTGACCGAGCACGTCAAACGGTCCGGCGAGTACTCCACCCACGAACTCGGCATCCAGCCCGAGGCGTACGACCCGAAACTCGACGTCGACTTGGCCCAGCTCCGCGATCAGGACCTGCGGGCCGAGGGCTTCGGCACAGCGGCCTGATTCAGGTGAAGTCGGGCGGCAACTCGGGGCGCTGGCCGGTGTTACCAGCCGCAAACAGCGGTGATCAGGGTGCGAGCCTGGCGGGTTGCGCAGTTCCGGCCTTTGACGGGTCATACCCAGGTCTGACGCTGCAAGTTCAGATCTTGGTCCGACGCCCAGCAGGGGCGGCGAAGGCATCGTCAACAGTATGAAAAACACGACGACATCCATGGCTACCCCGGCCGCAACGATCGGCGCCCGACTGCGGGGCGCCCTTCCTGTGGAGCGGCTGGAGGGCACAGGCTTCCCCGGACGCTGGGTGGGCGGCACCGCCATGGTGCTCGGACCACTCCTGATGCTGGCCGGCGCGTTGCTGCGGGTCCGCTTTCACTTCTTCTACCCCGATCAGCTCGCCGCGTACGAGCAGCACCCCACCCTGATGGCCACCGCGTACGGCCTCTTTGCCGCAGGCAGCCTGCTGCTCTGGCCCGCTGTGGCGGTGGTGGCCGCACGGATCGGGGTCCGGAGCGCCAGCTGGGCCGTGTGGGGCGGGGGCCTGGTGATGTTCGGGCTGTTCGCCCGCGCTTTCCATGCAGGAGTGGACCACCTGGCCTTTCAACTGGTGCGCTCCCAAGGAGTCGATGCTGCCACCGAGGCCGTCTCCGACGGCTACGGCGCCTTCCACGTCTTCGCCGCGCTGAACCTCGCCATCCTCGCGGGGTGGCTCGTCCTGGCCCTCGGGGCCTGGCGCACCCAGGTGCTCGGCCCGGTCCGGGCCACCGCACTCGGCCTCATGGCGGCACTGCCTCTCGGAGTACTCAAAGGGACCACGCCCCTGTCCCTGGTGGCCTTGGCCGGACTGTGTGTCGGGCTGGTGCCGTTGGGCCTGGCGCTGCTGCGTGAAGGGCCCCGTCTCAGCGGCAAGGCGGTGCTGTGCTGGGTGCCGCTGACCCTGGTGGTGCTCGGGCTGATGGTGCTGCTAGGACAGGCCGGCTGAGTGCACCTGTACAGGTACGGTCGGGCCATGAAGCTCAAGGGGCAGCGTCATCTCTACGCCCTCGACCTCGGCGCGGCCCTGGCTCTGACAGCCATCTACGTCGGCTTCGCCCGGTTGACCGCCGACGACGCGCAGCCCGCCTACACAGGTCCTACCTGGCTGGGCTTTCTGATCGCCGCCGCGGTCGGCCTGCCGATCGCCGTACGCCGCCGTTGGCCGCTCCCGGCCCTGGGGATCGTGCTCGCTGCTCTGGCCGCGGCGTCGCTTCTCGACATCCCTCGCGAGCCGTACATCGCCGCCGGTCTGGCGGCATACCTCGTCGGGCTGGCCGAGCCCGTCCGCCGGTCCGTGCCCGCGCTCGCAGTGACGCTGCCGGTGGCGTGTGGCACTGTCTACCTCTGCCAGGCGGTGGTCACTCCCGCTGAGGACGGGCAGGGTGCCGTAGGCGTGGCCGCACTGGTGCTTGTGGTGATCGGCGGGGCCTGGGGCGCGGGATTCGCCGTGCGTGGTCGGCGGGTCGAGGCCGGGCGGGAAGAGCAGCGCCGGGCGGAGCACGCGCTGGACGAGGAGCGCCTGCGGATCGCCCGGGAGCTGCACGACATTGTCTCGCACAACCTCAGCCTGATCGCCGTCAAGGCGGGTATTGCCGGGCATGTGGCGGAGGCCGACCCGCAGGAGGCCCGGGCCGCGCTCAAGGTCATCGAGGAGACAAGCCGTTCCGCTCTGGCCGAGATGCGGCGCACGCTCGGCGTACTGCGCACCGAAGGTGCGCCCCTGGGGCCTGTGCCGGACCTCGACCGCCTCGGCTCGCTCGCTGCGGAGACGAACCGGGCAGGGGTGGACGTCGACTTGACGGTGCGCGGCACGCAGAGCCTGGCCGAGGGGACACAGCTGACCATCTACCGGATTGTCCAAGAGGCCCTCACCAACGCTGTCCGGCACGCTGCTCCCACCCGCTGCCGGGTCACGGTCGAGGCGGACACGTGCGAGATCCGCATCGATATCGAGGATGAGGGACCACCGCCCGGATGCCCACCGGCCAACCGTCCACTGCCAGGTGGACACGGTCTCCTGGGGATGCGGGAGAGGGCGATGATGTACGGCGGCAGCTTCGAGGCGGGGCCCCGGCAGGAGGGCGGCTTCGCGGTGTCTGTCCGGCTGCCGGCCGAAGGGAAGCAATAGGCATGATTGACGAGCCACAGGTCCGGGTGCTGATCGCCGATGACCAGGCAATGGTGCGCGGCAGCTTCCGCATCCTTGTCGACCACACGCCCGGCATGACCGCCGCCGGTGAGGCCGCAGACGGCATAGAGGCCGTCGAACTCGCCCGCCGCGAACGACCGGACGTCGTGCTGATGGACGTACGCATGCCGAACGTGGACGGCATTGAGGCGACCCGGCAGATCTGCTCGGACCCGGCCCTGTCCGGCGTTCGCGTCCTCATCCTCACCACCTTCGACCTGGACGAGTACGTCTACGCCGCCCTGCGCGCCGGCGCTGCGGGCTTTCTGCTGAAGGACACCCCGCCGACCGAGGTCCTCACCGCCATCGGCGTGGTCGCCGCAGGTGAGGCACTACTCGCTCCCTCTGTGACCCGCCGCCTGATCGGGGAGTTCGCCCGCCGCCCAGAGCCGACCCGACCGCCGAGCCGATCGCTGGACGCGATCACCAACCGTGAGCTGGAGGTACTCGGCCTGATCGCCCGCGGCCTGTCCAACACAGAGATCACCCAACACCTCCACCTGAGCCTGGCTACGGTCAAAACCCACATCGGCCGCCTCCTCGCCAAACTGCATGCACGCGACCGCGCCCAGCTTGTGATCGTCGCCTACGAGACCGGGCTCGTAGGCGACCGTCGGCGAGGGGTGTGACTGTGATGGCGTGATTGTTCGGCGGCACTGGGCGTCGTCGGCGGTGCCGAGGCGGAGCGCGGACGCCGGAGGTCCCGGAGCGCCTGTCGTTATTCGATCGTCTAATGACATTGCCGGAGCGCATGCGCGCCATCCGGCAACCCGGACAAGTTACTCGCCTGGTTGGGCTCATCCACACCGGGACCGAGCCTCAAGGGGGCCGCGCGTCGGCTGAATTCCGCTGCATGCCTGACAAGCCGCTCCTGCTGGCCAGCGAGATACCTTCCTCGACGCAGATCAAGGATCTCGCAGTCGTGACGATGAACGACGATCCCCTGGTCGTCTGCGTGGATGCGCGTGACGGCGTGTGGACCTGGGATCCGGCGCGGGATGTCTGGCGGCAACGGCCGCTGCCGTTCGGATACGACGAAGACATCATCCGCAACTACCCCGATGCCAAGAACCGGATCGACCAAATGGCAGTGACCGTTGCCGGCGAGTGCGTGGTACTGGCTGCCGGTCACGACGAACAGCCCGTCGCCTTCTGGGATTTGGAAAGCGGCGAGCTGCTTCGCGGCGCAATCTTTGACGAGGGCGACTATCTCGGGGCCGTCGCCGCCGTGCGGGGTCCAGGGCCGGCCCGGTTCGTGTCCGCAGGACAGAACTCCGATGTTCTCCTGCTGTGGGAGGAGCCCTTCGACTCCTGGACGCTGCTTTCGGAGTGCGTGCACGTCTGGAGTCTCGCCACCGCGGAGATCAACGGCCGCTCACTGGTCGCCGGAGCCGAAGGATCGAGCGCGCTGGTCTGGGATCTTGCCCAGCCGGGCTGGGAGCCGGTGTTCAAGACAACCGAGTCGGCGTGGGCCGTCTCGTTGTGTCGCGTGGACGATCGACCCGTTGTGGTCGCGGCAGCCGACCCCGGGCAACTGTGGGTCTGGGAAGTGCCCGACATGGCCGAGGATTGCGAACACGAGGACGATGCGATCGAGCCGCGGTACGCACCGATCAACGGCCAGGACGGCGTGATGCGCGTGTGGGGTCTGCCCAGTAGATGAACAAAGGCATGCCGACAGGCGACCTGGGAGCAGCCGGTGCCCCGGGCCCGGGGCACTGAGCAGTTCGGCGGGGGCGGGCATCTGCTCCAATAGCCACGTTGGTCGTGGCGGGCCGGCGCCCGCGCCGACGGCGCGCAACCGCGGTCAGAACAGGGCGTCGGCGATGCGTAGCGGCCGGTATCCGGTGGGGCCGAGTCGGGCGAGTTCGCCTTCGATGTCGACCTCGATGGCGCCGAAGAAGTTGATGTTCTCGCTGTGGGCCGGGAGATGTGGGCCAAGACCTCGTCGTCGACGCGCCGCCCGAGCGGCTCATCGAGTCCACGGCCGACCCGTAGTACTCGGTGGTCCACGTGACGACCGCGTTGGTGACGAGGGTGAGGCACCATGCCTGTTCGGTCTGCTGTTCCAGGTGCCGGGCCCGGA
>NZ_JBEZFP010000145.1:0-22702 GCF_040649515.1 Streptodolium elevatio | reverse complement strand
CGTTGACTTTTGGCACGCTGTTGAGTTCTCAAGGAACGGACGCTTCCTTCGAGACCCTTTCACCGGTCTCTCCGGGCGTTACGCTCTTCGGTGTTTCTTTGTTCTTGCTTTTCTTTCCGCGCTTCCAGCTTAGCACACCGTTTCCGGTCTGTTTCGCTTTCCGCTTTGCCTTCGGAATCGACCCTCGCGGGCTTTTCCCTTTCGGCTCTTCGAGCTTAGCAGCCGATTTCCCCGCTGCCAAACCCGTGTCGTGCGAGTAATTTTCGAATACGCCGACAGGGCACGCAAAAGAAAGCACGGCAGACGTCGTGGCAGACCACGAGAACTATCGTGAGATCGGATTGCTGCTGCTGTGGCGGATTCTGGATCCAGTTCCATCGAAGACTCGACAGGAACGGGACCGCCCGCTCGACCCGGTAGATGCTACCAGGTTGCCGCGCGACTTGCCAGTGTTGCGACAACCCTTCGAACTTACGCGCCCCCGGCCTGCTGTGTCAAGGTCACTCGATCAGCCGACCGCGGGAAGCTCGTCCGCGACATCCGAGGATGCCATATCTCCGGTCTCGCCGGCGGCAACGGCGCGCCGACCGAGGATGAAGACGTACGCGAGGAACGCCGCCTCCGCCGCGACCCCGATGCCGATCCGCGCCCAGGTCGGCAGGCCGGAGGGGGTCACGTACGCCTCGATGACACCGGACACGACCAGGACCAGGGCCAGTCCGATGGCCATCCCGATCGCGATCCGGCCCTCCTCGGCCAGCGCGCGCCCGCGCGTACGGGGTCCCGGGTCGATGACTGTCCAGCCCAGGCGCAACCCCGTGCCGGCGGCCACGAAGACCGCGGTCAGTTCCAGGAGCCCGTGCGGCATGATCAGGCCCAGGAAGATGTCGAGGCGGTCCGCGTCGGCCATCAGCCCGCCCGAGGCGCCGACGTTTGCCGCGTTCGTGAAGAGGATGAACAGGACCGGCAGCCCGAAGAGCACGCCCAGGGACAAGCTGCCCGCCGCGACCCAGGCGTTGTTCGTCGTCACCTGCGCGGCGAAGGACGAGGCCGGTGCGCTTTCGTAGTAGGACTCGAACTCGCCGCCGGGGCGCGTGAGTTCGCGGATCTGTTCGGGGGCCGCGATGGACGACTGGACCGACTCGTCGGAGGCGACCCACGCCCCGATGAGCGTCGAGACCACGACGAACACAAGTGCGGTGGCCACCCACCACCGACGGCTGCGGTACACCGCGGCGGGGAATCGTGCGGTGAGGAAGAGGAGCGCGTCGCGCCATCCCGTACCGCGCGGGGCCGTGACCGCGGAGCGCCCGCGCGCCACCAGGGAGGACAGGTGACCGACCAGCACGGGGTCCGGTGCGGCCGACTGCACGAGGGAGAGATGGGTGGCCGTACGCCGGTAGAGCGTCACCAGCTCGTCCACCTCGGCACCGCTCAGCCGCCCGCGGCGGCGCGCGAGCTTGTCGAGCCGGTCCCATTCGTCACGGTGCACCGAGACGAAGACATCCACGTCCATGCGGGCCATCCTCCAAGACGTGGGTGTGAGGTGACCATCGGAAGTATGAGAAGCAGTATCTATGCATCGGGCCGATCCAAGAGGAGCGCCACGTGAGCGACCTGGTCACCGGCGAAGCCGTCGCGCTTGACCTGCGGCCGGCCAGGCTTGCCAGCCGGGCGCTGGCGTTCGGCCTCGACCTGCTGCTGCAGGCCGTCTGCCTGCTCGTGTTCGCCTGGGGGCTGGGCAGTCTGCTGATCAATGTCGACCCCGCGCTCGGCATGGCCGTCGGGCTCGCCTTTCTGGTGATCTTCGTGCTCGGCTGGCCGGTCGGCTGGGAGACGGCGACGCGCGGGCGCTCCCCCGGGAAGATGGCCATGGGGCTGCGGGTCGTCAGGGACGACGGCGGCCCGGTGCGGTTCCGGCACGCTCTGGTACGCGGGCTCGTCGGCGTGTTCGCGGACTTCTGGACGACCGGCGGCTGCGGCGCCGTCATCTCCTCGCTCGCGTCGACGCGCGGCAAGCGCCTCGGCGATCAGGCGGCGGGCACGTTCGTCGTCCTGGAGCGCACGCCCGGCGCGCGGCAAGTCCCGGTCGCCATGCACCCTGCGGCGGCAGCGTGGGCCTCGGGACTGGACCTGTCGCGGCTGACCGACGACCTGGCCCTCCAGGCCCGGCAGTATTTGGGACGCATCGCGCAGCTCGACCCGTCGGTCGCCGCCGCGCTCGGCACGCGGCTCGCCGGCGAGGTCGCGGTTCGCATCGGGGTGGCGCCGCCGAGCGGGGTGCACCCGGCCGGGTTCCTGGCCGCGGTATTGGCCGAGCGGCAGCGCCGGGCGTACGAGCGGGTCCAGCCGGCGGTGGGCACGGCGGCTCCTCCGCAGGCGAATTGGGGTGTCCCCGCGACTCCCCCGACGCAGGCCGCCGTGCCCGCCCTGCCCGCCGTGCCTGCCGAGCCGCAGGGCGACGAAGCGCCGCCGGCTCCGGTGGCGCCGACCGGCTTCAAGCCGCCCGCCTGACGGTCGGACCCGCGCGTCCCCTTCCGTGGCCCCGCGCGTGTCGGCGGTTCAGTGTTCGTCAGGGTCGCCTTTCGCCGGGCACGGCATGTCGTACGGCTGCCGCGCGCGGGCCACGCGGAGCGCCTCTCCCCACCAAGTGAGCCGGTCGAGCAATGCCTCGGCCGCCTCGTGGTGTCCCTCGTGCAGCGCGCAGTTGTCGACGTCGGGGAATCCGACCGTGTCGGCGAGCGTGACGGCATGGAGGTCGGCGAAGACGAGCCGCAGTTGGTCCACCGCGCGCAGGCCGCATGCGGAACCGCCGTACGCCACGAACCCCACGGGCTTGGCCTGCCATTCGTCGCAGAACCAGTCGATCGCCGTCTTCATCGCGCCCGGGAAACTGTGGTTGTACTCGGGTGTGACCAGGACGAAGGCGTCGGCCGCGGCGAGCCAGTGGCCCAGGTCGCGTACCGCGCCGGGCACCGCGGCACGATCGTGCGGCTGGTCCGGCAGCCATGCCTGTGCGAGGTCCAGGACGTCGACGTCCAGGTCGGCGCGCTTGCGCGCCCGGGAGGCGAACCACTCGGCGACGACCGGCCCCGATGTCCCGTCGCGCGCACCGCCG
Source organism: Streptodolium elevatio (assembly GCF_040649515.1). Classification (GTDB taxonomy): domain Bacteria; phylum Actinomycetota; class Actinomycetes; order Streptomycetales; family Streptomycetaceae; genus Yinghuangia; species Yinghuangia elevatio. The sequence goes on along the minus strand of NZ_JBEZFP010000145.1, from coordinate 19,584 downwards.
ACGATGACCGCGAGCCGCAGCGGCTCCGTGAGGCCGTCGCCCGGAATCTGCCGCGCCGCATTTGGCGAGTACGCCGCCCCGGACACCGGCACTGCCTCTGCGGACATCTGCTTGCTCCCTCTGGCCGAGTGTGGCGACAGGGGCCAGATTGCCGGGGGACGCTTCGGAAGGGCTTACGGTCGGCTTCGGGTGCCCGCATCGCCTGCCTGATTGCGGACCGCGGCGTACGGCGGCCAGCGGTTACGGCGGTCAGTCAGCGGCTTACGGCCGTCAGCGCAGCGCGTCGCTTATGCGTTCCACCTGGGCCGAGACGATTTCGGGGCTCGGCATGCCGGACGTCTCGCGGGCCGGGTCGGACTGGGCGAACACGGCCAGGACGTCGTCGATTCGCACGATGACGTATCCGGTCGGCGCCTCAGCGGAACGGCCCGTGGTCGACGCGCCCAGCCGCAGGCCGACGCTGAGGTCACCGTCCTTCGGAACCGGCACACACTGCGGCTGGTGTTCGGTCCAGCCGTCGTCGGACGACACCGCGGGCCGGGCCAAGGTGTAGCACCAGTCGAGCGCCCGCAGGCCCTCGTCGACGACCCGCTGGGCCCCGGTCCCGACGAACGACGCGATCACCACAGTCGTACGCGCCGCCGACCCGGGCAGCGCCCACGACGCCGCGGTGTACCCCTCGACGTCCGCACTGCCGACCCCGCCGGAGAGCAGGCGCGCCAACGGGTCGCAGTCGTCGTCGCGCGCGTCCACGAACGCCGCCTCGGTGGCCTCCGAAGGCCCGGTCATGCCGCCGGGTATGTCCTCGCCGGCGAGCACGACGTCCCGCAGTTCCCCATCGCGCAGCGAACCGGCGGGGTCGGCGGCCGAGTCCACGACCTGGCGCGCCACTCGGGCGTCCGCGCAGCCGACCAAGGCCGTCCCCATTGCGGCGATCGCCAGCACGGCCGGGACGGCGGCACGCACGGGATGCGCGGTCCCGCGCCGCGCACTCCGGCCCGTCGTCACCTGTCCTCGTGTCACCTCGGCGTGCGCAACCTGTTCGTGCGCGACCTTGCGGTGCGTCACAAGGCCTCCCGGGTTCTGGCGGCGGACCGTCGCGGGGCATCGGCCGGCACTGCCTCGGCGGGGAGGCGGAAGCCGGGGCGGGCAGCGTACGTGATCATGCGTCAGGCACCGGCGCTGGGGGTGGCCGGACGCCCCCGAGCAGTGTGCGGTCGCGACGCCTCCCCCGCATAGGCTCCTGACCATGCCCTCCGGCGTCTACTCCTTCCATGACCCGACCGACGGAACCCCGCTCGGCGGCGAACGCTTCAGTTGCGCACCCGGGCCCGCCGGCTGGCGCTACACCGCCACAGCGTCCGACGGCCGCGGCTCGATCGACCTCACCCTGGACGCGCGCGGTCGGCCGGTGCGGGCCGAAGTGGTCGCGGGCGACTGGCGCGTGCGCGGCGGCGCGACCGTCGTGGACGGCGCTGCGGCGGTCGCGTGGGTGCGTGCCGCCGTGGATCCCTCGCTCGTCGACACCGCGGTCGAAGGCGACGCGAAGACGCCCGCATTCACCGGGCGTTCGCCGGCCTTCCTGGTGGCGACCGCGCGGCTGCTGGGACTTGCTCCGGGGCAGTCGGTGCGCGTACGCCTCACCGCGTTCACCGACCCGGTCCTCGCCCCGCACCCGCGCGAGGAGGCCTGGGCCCTCACCGGGATCGAGGAACACCCCACTCCCAGTGGGCCGTTGCCGGTGGCACGCTACGAGGTGGCGGATCTGGCGACGGGGGTGCGGGGTGTGGTCCATCTGGCCGGGGACGTCGTCCTGGCCGCGCCCGGCGTCGAGTTGGAGGAGTTGTGGAGCCCGCCCAACTTCGGCTGACCGCGGGAGACCCCGACAAGCCGGCCCTGGCGCACTGCTGCCACATGGGCAAGACGGTCAAGGCGCACTGCCGCGACATGAGCAGGCCGGTCCATGCGCGCTGCCACAACGCGGGCGAACCGGCCTACGCGCACTGCTGCGCCATCGCGGTCTTGTCCGCGTCCGTGACCGGCAGTTCATACTTGATGGAGACCTGCGCGTAGCGCACGGCGTACGCGCACCTTATGTCCTTGTTCGGCGGCAGCCACGAAGCCGGCGTCGCATCTCCCTTGCCGCTGTTGGTCGGCCCGTCGACGGCGAGCAGGTTGAGCGGGTCGTTGGCGAACTGCACGCGCTTGTCCTCGGGCCAACGCGCGGCGCCCATCTGCCAGCTCGCGCTGAGGGCGACGACGTGGTCGATCTGCACCGCCGTCGCCTTGCTCTTGTCGAACGGGATGGCCTTGCCGGTGTACGGGTCGGCCAGCGACATCGCGGTGACCACGCACGTCGAACCGGCCTTGAACCGCACGCCCGTGCCGTCGCGCTTGAGGATGTCGTCGCGGGTGCCGCAGCCGTTGCGGCCGAGCGGTACGCCGTTGGCGGAGTCCGTCCACGCCGGTCCGTACATCTCGCGCTCGTAGCCCGTCTTCGGCCCGCGCCCGGCCGTGCCCACCTTGTCGATCAACGTGCGGGCCTCGGCGCGGTCGGCGTCCGCCGTCACGGGAGCGAGTCCCGGGGCGGTCCCGTCGCCGTTGTCCAGCGGCTGCGCCGCGGGGCCTGCCGGGCCGGCGGGCGCCTCGGCCGACGCGGGTGAACCGGCACCGCCGGGCCCTACGGTGTCGCCGGGGTTCGAGCATCCTGCGAGTGCGATGGCCGCCGATGCGGCGAGCACGGCGGTACGCCGTCCCCATCCCCTGCCCATGTCCCCGAGTCCCCTTCGCCGGCAGACCGCCGATCGTAAGCCGCCCGAACTGCCGGCCGCATGCGATCGGCCGACGTGCCTGTCGGACGGACTACCCGCGTTCCGGTTTCGCAGTCGCGATCGGCTCGGGAGGCGCGACCGGGCGCGGCGGACGAGGGGCCTCCCGGGGCGGTTCCCCGCGGGGACCGGCCGCGCACGGGGGCGCGGTGTCCCAGTCGGCGGTGAGCGGAAGCGGCTGGAGGCATTCGGCGAACGCCGCGCACGCCTGCCACGAGGTACGGAACCGCATCGTCCGGCACGCCTTCCGCAAGCAAGTGGAACCCGAGCGAGTCAACCCTAGCCAGAAACCCGCCGGATTTGACCGATTCGCCCGGAAATGCGGCGAGTGGGCGTGTCCTCCGCGAGGACACGCCCACTCCACGTCCCGAACACCCTGCCCCGGGTCACCCCGGATCGGGCGTCACATCAGTAGCGGTAGTGCTCCGCCTTGTACGGCCCCTCCACCGGAACACCGATGTACGCGGCCTGCTGCTCGGTCAGCTTCGTCAGCTTCACCCCGAGCGCGTCCAGGTGCAGGCGCGCCACCTTCTCGTCGAGGTGCTTCGGCAGCACGTACACGCCCACCGGGTACTCCGACGTCTTCGTGAACAGCTCGATCTGCGCGATCGTCTGGTTCGCGAAGCTGTTGGACATCACGAAGCTCGGGTGGCCGGTCGCGTTGCCCAGGTTGAGCAGGCGGCCTTCCGACAGCACGATGAGGACCTTGCCGTCGGGGTAGGTCCAGGTGTGGACCTGCGGCTTGACCTCGTCCTTCACGATGCCCGGGGTCTTCGCGAGCCCGGCCATGTCGATCTCGTTGTCGAAGTGGCCGATGTTGCCCACGATGGCCTGGTGCTTCATCTTCGCCATGTGCGACGCGAGGATGATGTCCTTGTTGCCAGTGGTGGTGATGAAGATGTCGGCGGTCTCGACGACGTCTTCGAGCGTCGCGACCTGGTATCCGTCCATCGCGGCCTGCAGCGCGCAGATGGGGTCGATCTCGGTGACGATGACACGCGCGCCCTGGCCGCGCAACGACTCCGCGCAGCCCTTGCCGACGTCGCCGTAGCCGCAGACGACCGCGACCTTGCCGCCGATGAGGACGTCGGTGGCGCGGTTGATGCCGTCGATCAGCGAGTGGCGGCAGCCGTACTTGTTGTCGAACTTCGACTTGGTGACCGAGTCGTTGACGTTGATCGCCGGGAAGAGCAGCGAGCCGGCCGCGAACATCTCGTACAGGCGGTGCACGCCGGTCGTGGTCTCCTCGGTGACGCCCTTGATGTGCGGGGCCATCGCGGTCCACTTGCCGGGGTTCTCGGCGAGGTTGCGGCGCAGCAGGTCGAGGATGACCGCGTACTCCTCCGAGTCGTCGGCGGCGGTCGCGGGCACCGCGCCGGCCTTCTCGAACTCGACGCCCTTGTGCACCAGCAGGGTGGCGTCACCGCCGTCGTCGAGGATCATGTTCGGACCCTCGTGGCCCGGCCAGTTGAGCGCCTGCTCGGTGCACCACCAGTACTCCTCCAGCGTCTCGCCCTTCCAGGCGAACACCGGGACACCCTGGGGGTCGTCGACCGTGCCGTTCGGGCCGACCGCGATCGCGGCGGCGGCATGGTCCTGGGTGGAGAAGATGTTGCAGGAGACCCAGCGGACCTCGGCGCCGAGGGCGACCAGGGTCTCGATGAGCACGGCGGTCTGCACGGTCATGTGCAGCGAGCCCATGACGCGGGCGCCGGCCAGCGGCTGCGCCGCGGCGTACTCCTTGCGGAGCGACATCAGGCCGGGCATCTCGTGCTCGGCGAGCTGGATCTCCTTGCGGCCGAACGGCGCGAGGGAGAGGTCGGCGACCTTGAAGTCGGTGAAAGCCATAAGGGCGTTCCTCAGATGAGAGTCGGTACGGGGTCCGGGGACACGTCGTCGACAGGCAGGCGCAACCGCACCCGCCGTACTCCGACGCGATCCAGTCGGGAGCCCTCTGCCCTCATGCCGTACGCCCGGGACTGTGCCGGGGCGGACCGGTTCTGACTGCCGTCCGCAGCGACTGTGTGCGCCTTGCTGCAAACGACGTTAGCACTTTCAGGAGGTGGGCTCGGGCGCGTGGTAGATGTCCGGCTCCAGGTAGATGACGCGCGCGATGGGGACCGCCGTACGGATGCGCTCCTCGGCGCCGTTGATCGCCGACGCGACCTCGGCCGCGGTGTCCCGGGCGTTGACCGCGATCTTCGCGGCGACCAGCAGCTCTTCGGGACCGAGGTGCAGCGTGCGCATGTGGATGATGCTCTCGACGTCGTCGCCGTCGACCATCGCCTTCTCGATCGCGCGGATGGTGTCGAGGTCGGCGGCCTCGCCGAGGAGCAGGCTGCGGGTCTCCAGCGCGAGGACGACCGCGATGACCACGAGCAGGATGCCGATGCACAGGGTGCCGATGCCGTCCCAGACGGGCTCGTCGGTGATGACGGTGAGTCCGACGCCGCCCAGCGCGAGGAACAGGCCGACGAGGGCGCCGAGGTCCTCCAGCAGCACGATCGGCAGTTCGGGCGACTTGGCGCGGCGTACGAACTGCACCCACGACAGCTTGCCGCGTACCGAGTTGGACTCCTGGATCGCGGTGCGGAAGGAGAACGACTCCAGGATGATCGCGAACACCAGGACGCCGACCGCCCAGTACCAGCTCTTCAGCTCGTGCGGGTGGGCGATCTTCTCGTAGCCCTCGTAGATGGCGAACATGCCACCGACCGAGAACAGCACGATCGAGACGAGGAAGCCGTAGATGTAGCGCTCGCGGCCGAAGCCGAAGGGGTGCTCGGGCGTCGCCTCGCGCTGCGCGCGCTTGCCGCCGACGAGCAGCAGCACCTGGTTGCCGGAGTCGGCGAGCGAGTGCACGCCCTCGGCGAGCATCGACGACGAGCGGGTGAACGCGAAGGCCACGAACTTCGCGACCGCGATGCCGAGGTTCGCGAACAACGCCGCGACGACAGCCTTGGTACCGCCACCCGCACTCATGCACTACCGCCCTATGTGAGGTCTTGCCGTCATGTCTTGCCGATGGTCGGACTTTCCCTGGCCCTTAATCCAGCTTTGCCATTCCGCGGCGGTCATTCTGTCATCGCGGGAGGGCCCGCGGCGGACATCGCCGAGACGTGTCGATCCGGACCCCGGTCGGCACGCGGTCGAAAGCGCGGCGGGAAACGCGGTCGGGACGCGGTCGGGAACGCGGGTGGGGAACGCCGTTCATCCCTGGCCGGGGACGGTGGCGCGGAACACCGTGCCGGCACCGCGGAGCAGCAGCTCGGGGTCGTCGGCCGGTACGTACACGGACTGCCCCCGCAGCAGTTCGAGTTCGTCGCCGCGCGCGTCCGTCACGGTCGCGGCGCCGCCGGTGCACAGCAGGATCTGCGGTGCCGCGGAGTGCAGCATGTGCCGGGAGGCGCCGTCGAGTTCGTAGCGCGACAGGCGGAAGTCCGGCACGTGCGTCGGGTAGACCTGCTCGCCGTCGTCGCCCTCGACCGGGTCGAGGACGTCCACCGGACCGGCGCGGAACTCCAGTACGCGCAGCAGCTCGGCGATGTCGATGTGCTTGTCGGTGAGCCCGCAGCGCAGCACGTTGTCGGAGTTCGCGAGGATCTCCACGAAGACGCCACGCAGGTACGAATGCGGCAACCCCGCCGCGAAGTACACCGCCTGGCCCTCGGTCAGCCGCACGTGGTTGAGCAGCAGGGCCGCGACCACTCCCGGGTCGGCCGGGTGCCGGCGGGCGAGGTCGGCGACCGCGGCGCAGGCGTCCGCGAACGGCGAGGGGGTCTCGGCCACCCGCAGACAGGCGGCGGCGACTTCGCCCACCACGATGGCGCGGCGGCGGTCCGGCAGAGTCAGGGCGTACGTCGTGGCTATGCGCAGCCCCTCGGTCTCCGACTCCTTGCGCAGCGCGTCGATGCACGGCTGGAGCTCGGGTACCGCGAGCAGGTCGAGCAGCTTGACCGTCTCGGCCACCTCGCGGAAGCCGCACAGGGCCTCCAAGTCACCGAGCGCGCAGGCGAGTTCCGGCTTGTGGCTGGCGTCGCAGTAATTGCGGAACGGGGCGTCCAGCGGTACGCCGCGCGCCTGTTCCTCGGCGAACCCCGCGGCGGCCTGCGCCGGGTTGGGATGCACCTGGAGCGACAGCGGCGCCTCCGCGGCCAACACCTTGAGCAGGAACGGCAGCCTCGGCCCGAAGCGTTCCGCCGTCGCGGCGCCCAGTTCGCGCGCGGGGTCGGCCGCGATGACGTCGGCGAGCGACCGCGCGCCGAGCCCGTCGCGCCGGTCCACGCGCGACGGATCGCCGGGGTGGGCGCCCATCCACAGTTCTGCCTGCGGTTCGCCGGTCGGCGGCACGCCGAGCAGTTCGGGGATCGCGGTCGTGGAGCCCCACGTGGAGTTCCGGACCCGGTTGACGAGGCGGTCCATTGCTATCGGGTCCCGTCCCCGTCCCCCGGCGCGAACACGTCGAAGCAGCCCTCGGACCCGGTGTCGTGACCGGTCGTCAGCGCGAGGTAGGTGGCGGCGAAGTCGCCGAGTGCGACGAACTCGCCGAACTGCGCGAGGGCGTTGGGACCCTCGGCGGTGATCTCGTTGAACGGCAGGCCGAGTTCACCGGTGATGCGACGGACCGCCTCGACCTGGCGGCGGACCGGGGCGGTGTCGGCGTCGACGAGCAGCACCGGCCGCAGGCGCAGCGGTTCGGGCTCTTCGATCCGGTCGCGGAAGAAATCGTCGGAGTCGCCCGACGCGCGACCGAGCGAGCCGTCGAAGAGGTTCCCGGATCCGGCGGCCGCCTCGGGCAGCGTGCCGGACAGCGCGGGGAGTCCGGCGACCGAGGTCAGGGACGCGGCGACGCGTCCGGCGGCCACTCCCGCGACGGGGCCGGTGCCCCACACCACGGGGATGGTCCCGGCGAGGTCGAGGGCGAGGGCCTTGGCGGGGTTCTCGTACGTTCCGGCCGTCGGGCGGCAGCGCAGCCCGACCGCGTCGAGCCGGTCGGCGAGCGCGTCGAACGCCTCGCCGGGGCCGTACGTCCCCACCCCGAACGACTGGCAGATCGCCAGCAGCCCGCTCAGCAGCGGCCAGAACGCGTCGCGGGCGGCGACCTTGTCGGGACCGCCCACGGCCGGTGCGAACACGCGCAGCCGCAGCCCGCGCGACTGCTCGGCGGCCGCGTCCACGGCGGAACCCTCGGGGGCGACGGCGGCGATACCGCAGCCGCGCCGGTACGCCTGCTCGGCCAGCGCGAGGAGGTCGCGTTCACCGCCCGTCGGCCCGCCGAGAACCAGCAGGTCGAGCGGGCCGAGCCAGCCCGGCAGTATTCCGCCGGTGACCGCCACGACGGGGACCGCCGCGGTGGAGCCGGTGAGGGCGATCAGCGCCGCGACGGCCGGGCCGCAGTTCGGCGGGACCGCGACGGCGATGGTCCGGGGTCGGTCGCCGCCCCCGGCGCGCAGGCCGGACTCGGCCACCGCCCACGAGGCGCGGCGTACCTGGGCCCCGGCACCCGCGAGCGTGAGGAGCGACTGCCCGGTGTCGGCGCGGCCGAGTCCGTCGGCGTCGTCGAGCAGGGCCTCGTCGACGGGGATCATGCCGAGCCGTTGCCGGAGCCGCCGGGGCGGCGCGCCTCGTCGGCGAGCAGCACGGGGATGTCGTCGCGGACGGGGTAGGCCAGACCGCAGGTCTGCGACGTGCAGACCAGCTCGCCCGCGTCGGCGTCGGCGCGCAGCGGAGCGTGGCACACCGGGCACGCGAAGACCGCCAGGAGCGGGTTGTCGAGCTTCAAGGCTTTCTCCCACGGGGACGGCTGGGCGGAGGTCCGGCGGTGAGCCGGGGGTGGTGCGGTGACCGGAGGGTCAACGAGACACCCTACTGACAGGTTCCATGATCCGATACGCGGCACGGAAAGCGCCCGGAAGCGGGGCAGGGCCGGGCCGGGCGGGTGAGGGAATCCGGCGGTGCCGAGGGTCGCCGCCGCCGGGTCGCACCGACGGCGTCCGGCCCGGCGGCCGATCCGCCCCGGCGGCAGCCCGGGGTCACCCCCGGATCAACCCCGGATCAGCGCCAGGACCGCGTCGCGCAGGGCGGCCATGGTGGTGGCGTCCTTGGCCTCGACGTTCAGGCGCAGCAGCGGCTCGGTGTTGGACGGGCGCAGGTTGAACCACCAGTCGTCGCCGCCGATGGTCATGCCGTCCATGTCGTCGACCACGATGCCGGGCTGCCCGGCGTACGCGGCGCGCACCTTCTCGGCCGCCGCCGCCTGGTCCGCGACCTCGCTGTTGATCTCGCCCGACTGCACGTAGCGGTCGTAGTCGGCGACGAGGGCCGACAGCGTGCCGTCCTGGCCGCCGAGCGCCGCCAGGACGTGCATCGCGGCGAGCATGCCGGTGTCGGCGCGCCAGAAGTCCCGGAAGTAGTAGTGCGCGGAGTGCTCGCCGCCGAAGACGGCGTCGGTCACGGCCATCTCCTGCTTGATGAACGAGTGGCCGACGCGCGTGCACACGGGCGTACCGCCGTGCTCGCGGACGATCTCGGGGACCGCCGACGAGGTGATCAGGTTGTGGATGACCGTGGCGCCCGGGTGCTTCTCCAGCTCGCGCACCGCGACGAGGGCGGTGATCGCGGACGGCGAGACGGGGTCGCCCTTCTCGTCGACGACGAAGCAGCGGTCGGCGTCGCCGTCGAACGCCAGGCCGAGGTCGGCGCCGGTCTCGCGGACCTTCGCCTGGAGATCGACCAGGTTCTTCGGGTCGAGCGGGTTCGCCTCGTGGTTCGGGAAGGTGCCGTCCAGCTCGAAGTACATCGGGACGACGTCGAGCGGCAGGCCCTCCAGGACCGCGGGGACGGTGTGGCCGCCCATGCCGTTGCCGGCGTCCACCACGACCTTGAGCGGCCGGATCGCGGTGAGGTCCACGAGGGAGCGCAGGTACGCGGCGTAGCCGGGCAGAACGTCCTGCTGCTTGATGACGCCCTGCTTGCCGTCGAACGCCGGGACGCCCTCCTCGACCAGCGCGCGGATCTCCGCGAGCCCGGTGTCCTGGCCGACCGGCGAGGCCCCGGCGCGGCACATCTTGATGCCGTTGTACTGCGCGGGGTTGTGGCTCGCGGTGAACATCGCGCCGGGCAGGTCGAGGCTGCCGCTCGCGTAGTACAGCTCGTCGGTGGACGCGAGGCCGATCTCGGTGACGTCGGCGCCCTGGCTCGCGGCGCCTTCGGCGAAGGCCCGGGACAGGCCGGGCGAACTGGGGCGCATGTCGCGGCCCACGACGATCGCCGTGGCGCCGGTGACCCTCGCGAATGCGGCGCCCAGTGCGCGGGCGGTGTCCGCGTCCCACTGGTCGGGGACCACGCCCCGCACGTCGTACGCCTTCACGATCTGGGAGAGGTCGCGCACCGGGGCTCCGCTTCGTTGTCCGCTTGTTCCTTGGGAGGGCCGTCCAGGCCCCTCGGGAGGGCCGTCCAGGCCCGGCTCGGCTCGTCGGTCCCCGGTTGTGGCGCGGGGACCGGGAAAACCCTATCGCCGCACGCCTCCCCACCGAACCTGACCGGCCGTCAGCCCTGCGAGGACGTGACGCGTTCAGAGTGCGCAGGGGGCGTTAAGCGCGTTGTGCGCGGCCGGGGTATCAGCGGCGGCATGCGCGCTCAGGAGTCGGGTGAGCGCAGCACGCGCAGGTGGCCGCGGCGTCCGGCGTCGGAGTGACCGCCGCGGTCGGCCGGTTCCGGCACGGTGGGCTGCTGCTGCGGCGGGCGGGCGGCCTCGCGCACGGCGTTGGCCAGCGCTTCGAGGTCGTCGGTGGTGGGCTTGCCGGCGGCGGGGTCCGGGGCCAGGCGTACGACCTCCCAGCCGCGCGGCGCGGTGAGGCGCTCGGAGTGCTCGGCGCACAGGTCGTAGCAGTGCGGTTCCGCGTACGTCGCGAGGGGGCCGAGGACCGCCGTGGAGTCCGCGTAGACGTACGTCAGCGTCGCGACCGCAGGGCGACCGCATGCAGTCCGCGAACAGCGACGTACAGGGCTCACGGTGATGGACGGTACCGCACCGCGGGCACCCGCGGGTCACATACGCCCCACGTCAGGCCCACGTGTCGCCGACAAGGGCCGGTTGCGGGGGCGTTCCGGGGACGCGCCGGGGCCGTACCGGCGGGCCGCAGCGGCGTTCGACGGCGAGCCCCTATGCTCGAAAGCGTGCACAGTGAGCACTCCGCGGGCCCGTCCCGCAACGACCGCGCGCCGAGGCGGCGCCGCCGCGACCGGCACGGCCGGGGGATGCGCGGCCCGTTGGCGCCGCGGCCGGTGCCGATCGCGCTCACGCGCGCGGAGAAGTTCGACGACCTGGCGTCCGACTCGGTGGAGCGGCTGACCAAGCGCTGGCCCGAGCTCGAGCGGGTGCGTTTCGCGGTCTTGGACGTGCCCGAGGCCGAGACGGAGCTGCTCGCGGACGAACCGGTCGCGCTGGGGCGCATGGTGCCCGCGACGGGCGACGAGACCGCCATGATCATCCTGTACCGGCGCCCGCTCGAACTGCGTGCCGAGAGCCGCAGCGAGCTGGAGATGCTGGTGCACGACATCCTGGTCGAGCAGGTCGCGGACCTGCTGGGCCTGGACCCGGACACCGTCGACCCGGACGAGTGACGGACGCCGCGGCCCGCGGCCCGTCCTCGGCAGCCTGCCCCCGGGCGGCCTGGCCCCCGACGGCCTGACCCCCCGGCCCACGTGCTCGGCCGACCTGCTCCGAGTGACGGCCCGCCGGCGGCGGACCCGGTCGGCCGCCCCCCGTACGGCCGAACCGGTCGCGTTCTACTTCTTCTTCGGGGACTCCGGCTTCTCCTCCGGCACCATGATCGACATGTCGCCGGACACGGTGGGCAGTGCGACCGTGTCACGCGCGGCCGTCGCGCCCTGGACCGTGAACATCGGGACCTTGTCCATCTGTTCGGCCACCATGCGGGCGGCGTGGACCGGCCCGGAGCCGGCCGCCGGCTCGATGGTCAGCGCGAACTGGGCCGCCCCCGCGGGGACCGGCGCCGGGACGCCGACGGTGGTGCCCGCCGGGATGTCGACCTCGGCGGTGGCCGGCTCGGCGCCCGCCGTGGAGGTGAGCTTGACCTTCGCGGCTCCCTGAGGCGCCGTCAGGTACACGACGGTGCCCAGCGTTCCGCCCGCCCGGTTGTCGGCCATCACGGCGCGGCCGGACAGTTCGGGGGTCGCCGCCAGGTACGCCACGTCGGTCGTGTCGCCGGTGCCGCGGGTCACGCGTACGCCCACGAGCACGTCCGCACGCGCGGCGGTCAGCCGCAGCGCCGAGGCCTCGCCCTTGGTGATGTCGCCGAGGTCGACCTCGGTCACCTTGCCGCGCTTGACGAGCGCGCTCTCGAAGCCGGCGGGCTTGAAGGTGCTGGCCTTGCCTACGACTTCGATGCTCACGTCGGTGTCGGTGTCGCTCGCGCCGAACAGCGTCAGGCGCACGTTGGTGGCGTCCTCGGGCAGGCCCGGCACCACGAACGACCTTCCGCTGCCCGCGGCTTGCGGGAGCCAGTCGTTGCCGGCGATGCCCTGCTGGTCGCGTACGGCGGCGGCAATACGGCCGGAGCGGGCCAGCACGTGCACCGCGACGACCGGGACATTCGGCGCGAGGGGCTTGAGCATGATGTTCTGCGACTCGCCCGGGGTGAACGTGAGGCCGCGCACACCCTCGGCGGCGATCGGCCCGTCGGGTCCGTACAACTCGACGTCGACCTGCGCCGCGACGTTGGTGCTGTTGCTGAGGTAGAGGTACGCCTCGCGGTTGTCGGCGGTCGACGTGCCGACGAACCACTGGTCGGTGCCCGGGGCTTGGCACTGCACCCCGGCCAGGCCGCGGCCCGCGCCGTTGCCGAGGCGCGTGGTCGCCTGCGCCGAGAAGCCGGGCGCGAAGGCGCCGTCGGTGCCCCAGCCGACCGCGGGCACCTCCTTGCCGTCGATGGCGACCGAGCCCGGGCGGCCGGGGGTGTCGAGCTTGCCGCGCTCGGCCTTGTCGCCGAGGTTGGCAAGCTTGGCCGCGCCGCCCGTCGCGGAGCCGTTGCCGGGGCTGTAGGCGGTGTAGAGCGTCGACGCCCCGTCCAGCGTGCGCACCTGCGGGCAGACCGCCTCGGCGCGTTCGACCGGGACCTGCTTCGGCGGGGTCGCGTCGGCGGCTCGGCTCGACGACGGGCGCGTGAGCGTCGCGAGGCCGACGATCACCGCGAGGACGGCGACGGCGGCGGCCAGGGAGAGGGTCGTGCGCTTCACCGGGTGCCTCCGGGTCGGGGCGGCTGCTGCGGCGGCCACGGGTCGTCGTCACCGGGTGCCTGGTCCGGCGGCGAAGCCGGGTACGGGGGCGGCGTGTTCGGGTCGTACGGCGGACCGTAGCCGGCCTGCCCGTAGCCCTCCGCGCCGTAGCCGTCCGGGCCGTAACCGCCCGGCTCGCGGCCGGGGTCGGGGTAGGCCTGCGGCGCACCGGAGGGGTCGTACGCCTGTTGCGGGTAGGCGCCCTGGCCGTAGCCGGACTGCTCGTAGCCGGACTGGTCGTAGCCGCCGTCCTGGTAGCCCTGCTGCGGGTAGCCGGACTGCTCGTAGCCGGGGGCGTACGCGGGCTGCTCGTAGCCGTAGGAGCCCGTGTCGTGGTCGGCGCCGGGACCGGCGTAGCCGCCCTGCTGCGGCACCGCGTCCTCGGGGTAACCGCCGCCGCCGTCGCCGGGGATGCCCTCGCGGGGCTGGAAGCCGCGCGCGTAGCGGGCGAGGTCCCAGTCGTCGTCGGGTGCCGCGGCGGGCTCGGGCTCGGTGGCCGTCGCCGTCCCCGGGGAGGCCGGCACGAACAGCGAACCGGTGTCGGTGCCGGTCGGCGTGGGATCGGGGGCCCCCGTGCCCTCCGCCTCGGCGGCCGCCCGGACGCGGCGCGCCCGGCGTCCGCCGCCGGGCAGCGTCGCGGACACCTCGGACACTCCGGCCTCGCCGCCGCCCTGGGCGGGGATGCCGGCGGCCCGGCGGCCCGTGCCGGTCTCCGGCAGGTCGTCGTCGGTGCCGCGCCGCCGGGCGGGCAGCGCGAGGACCACGACGACGAGGAGCAGCACGCCCTGGGCGATCAGCCACACGTTGCGGCTGCCGCCTTCGTACGTGACGGCCAGTCGGCCGCCGGAGGCCGGGAGTTGGAAGGCCTGGCCCCAGGTTCCGTCGCCGCGGGCCGCCGCGGGGGCGGACTTGAGCGGGCGTCCGTCGAGGGTGGCGCGCCATCCCGCGTCGGGGCGTTCGGCCAGGTTGAGGATGCGGCCCTCGGGACCGGGGTCGATCCTGGTCGCGACGTCGTCGGGACCGGAGGCGACCGGCACGGACGTGCCGTCGGGCTGCGTGATGCTGACCCGGGCGGTGACACCCTCGACCCGCCACAACGTGGTGCCGTTCTCCGCGGACTTGCGCAGCAGGCCCGGTGTGCCGTCGAGACGGGTGATGACGGCCGGGTCGGAGGAGGGCTGCACGAGGATGTAGCGGATAGCGAAGGCGGCCAGCCCGTGTGCGTCGGCGCTGCCGGTCCCGGACAGGAAGGCCGCGACGTACTCGTCGAGGGCCTTGTGGTCGTCGGGCTCGGGGGCGACGTCGGCGTCGCCGAGGTAGATGCCGCTGCCGCGCACGAGTGTGGCGGTGACCGCGCCCGCCGGGTCGGTGCGCAGGACCAGCGTGCGGGCCCGGTCGGAGTTGGTGTTGTCGGACGCGATGAAGGCCGGGAGGTACGGCCCGCCCTGCCGGTCCAGCGGCCCGGACGCGCCCTGCCAGAGCCACGCGCCCGCCGCGGCGAGCGGTGTGACGGCGGCGATGACGGCGACGACCACCGCGGCCGGCTGGCGCCAGCCGAAGCTGATGGCGGTGACGCGGGCGCGGGCGTCCTCGGCGCCGACCATGGCGGCGGCGACGTATCCGAGTCCGACGACGATGGTGGCGACCCCGGGCCATGCGGCGACGGCGCTGCCGTCCGCGGGCGCGGTGACCTCGATGCGGCTGACGACGATCGCGACGACCAGTCCGATCGCGGCGACGGCCCACGCGGTCAGCACGGCACGGCGCCGCGAGTCGCGCAGCAGTGCGGCGAGCGCCGCGAGGAGCAGGCCGATTCCCACGAACATGGTGATGGTGCCGGGGCCGCCCGGGTCGAGCAGCATGAGGCCGACCGGGTGTGCGCCGCGCTCGGACAGGCCTTCGGGGGCGAGGCCCGGTTCGAGCAGGAGCCGGTCGCCGCTCAGGAGTTCGAGCGACCACGGCACGAGCAGCGCGATGGGCACCGCCAGCATGATGAGCACGCGGGCGACGAGCCCCTTGCCGAGGGTCCCGGCGAAGTACGCGGCGGGCAGCGCCGCGACCGCCAGCACGACGGCGATGACCCAGCTGAGCGGGACGAAGGCGACCGCGACGGCCAGCGCGAGGCCGGTGCCCCAGGCGGCACGCCACGACGCGTTGAGCCCGCCGAGGCCGGCGACCTGGACGGCGCCGCGCGCGACGATCGGCGCGACGATCAGGACGACGGCGGTGCCGATGCGGCCCTGGGCGACGGCACCCGTGGCGACGGGGAGGAGCGCGTACACCGCGGCACCCCAGGCGCGCACCAGACTGCTTGCCACGAGCTTGCGGGCGCTGAGGTACGCGGTGATGCCGGCGAGCGGGACGCTGCCGATCAGCAGGACGCTGACGGCGGTTCCGGCGCTGCCGAAGAGCACGACGCCGAGCGCGCCGACGATTGCGAGGTACGGCGGCGCGGCGCTGTCGCCGCCGAGTCCGACGCCGTGCCAGGTCTCGGTGAACCGCGAGATGAGGTCGCCGGCGGTGTCGGGCACGGGCAGCAGCGCGCCGCCCAGGAGTCGCCCGCCGGTGAGGATGTCGCGTGCGGCGGCCAGCGTGACGAGCAGGAGCAGGACCGCGAGTGCGACGCCGGGCCGCTGCACGACGGCGCGCAGCCGGGCGAAGTTCTCGACTTCGAGGTCGTCGGTGTCCTCGGAGGTGGGCCCGCTCTCCAGCACGCTGTTGCGGGCGCGGGCGCCCTCCGGTTCGACGCGGCGGCTGATGCTGCCGACCAGCGCGTCGAACGCGTGCCGCACGCTTGCCCCGCGCGGGGGGAACAGGTCGCGGAAGTCGGCGTCGTCGACGACACGTGTCCGCGCGCGGGCACGGCGGCCCGAGATGAAGCGGTACGGGCGCAGGAGGACCGAGTAGACCCCGATGAACTCGTCGAGCGCCATGCGCGGCAGCTTGCCGACGAGGTAGCCGAGGACGCGGACGATGGTGCCGAAGAACAGCCGGAGCCAGGTCAGCGGGAGCGTCTTGCCGGGGGAGTTGGCGAGCAGCGTGTACACGGCGCCCGCGCGGTCGACCCGGTGCGGGTGGTCGGCCGCGCAGTCGATGGGCCGCCGTTCGCGGGTGGCCGCTTCGGCGTGCAGGACGACGGCTTCGGGGACGACCACGACGCGGTGGCCGGCGGCGTTGGTACGCCAGCAGAAGTCGGTGTCGTCGCGGCCGAAGGGCAACCGGGGGTCGAATCCCCCCAATTGCTCCCATACATCGCGGCGTACCAGGAGCCCGGCGCTGCCGACCGCGAGCACGCCGCGGACCGCGTCGTGCTGCCCCTGGTCCTGCTCGCGGCGCTCCAGGCCGGTCCAGCGCCGCCCGCTGCGGGCGATGGTGGTGCCGACCTCGAGGAGGCGGCGCCGGTCGTACCAGCTGCGCACCTTGGGGCCGAGCACGCCCGCGGAGGGGAGTTCGTCGGCGGCGCGGAGCAGCAGGTGCAGCGCGTCGGGCGCGGGCTCGCTGTCGTCGTGCAGGAGCCACAGCCACTCGACGAGTTCGCCGGACCGGCCGCCGGGGTAGGACTCGTCCGGACGCCCGAACGAGTCGGGGCCGTAGGGGTCGGTGGCGGCGACGTATCCGTCGACGGCATAAGGGAGCGAGGCGGCGTCGGCGACCGGCACGGTGCGGACGGCGTCGGCGACCGCGGCGCCGAAGGTCGCGGTGCGGTCGGTGCGGATCACCGAGGTGGGCCCGAGGGCGTCCTCGAGGAGCCGGGGGGTGGCGTCGGTGCTGCCGGTGTCGACGGCGACGACGCGCTGCACGGGGCGTTCCTGACCGAGGAGTCCGGTCAGGGTGCCGGGCAGCCAACGTGCGCCGTCGTGGGCGACGAGGATCGCGGTGACGACATGTCTCGGGTACGCCGGCGCGTGCGCATAGGCCGACTGTTGCGTGAAAAGTGGCATCAGGGTTGAGGACCCCGGGAGGCTCGGGAGCGACGGCGGAGATCATCCAGCACCCGGCTGGACGGCCCCACACTACGCGACCGCGGCCACGGCGCCGGGTCGGTCCGTGATGCCGGCCCGGGATCGGCAGGTTCCCGGGCGGGACGGTGCGATGTGTTGTACGGCGTTTGCCGGCCAGGCAACCTGACTGCTCGTCAGGCCACGGCTCGGTGCCGCGTCGGACGTGTCGTCGGACGCGTTGCCGGACGGGGCGTCAGACCGCGCGCTTCTTCAGGCGGCGGCGCTCGCGCTCCGACAGGCCGCCCCAGATGCCGAACCGCTCGTCGTTGGCGAGGGCGTACTCAAGGCATTCGTCGCGGACCTCGCAGGAGAAGCAGACCTTCTTGGCCTCACGGGTCGAACCCCCCTTTTCCGGAAAGAAGGACTCGGGATCCGTCTGCGCGCAGAGCGCCCGCTCCTGCCAGGTGAGTTCCTCCTCCTCTCCCTCCATCACGCCGTCCTCGACCAGCAGCTGCAAGAGCTCGCCCATCGCGTGCCTCCTCGACCCTTTTTACGTCCCCGTTATTTATCTGTGACCAGCAATGGTCACAGCATGTGTGAAATTACAAGCGCGTCGTTACTGTCCCGTCAAGCCGAGCTCTGCTATTGGAGCCCGGATTCACCCCCCGGGACCACACCAGCCCGCGGGTTGGACGTATTCCACCAAACACGGACATATCAATCAACCCGCGTTTGTTGCGACAACGCCTCATGCGCTACCCCATGCATTGCTCCGGTCTCGTCGACGTCCTCCGGACCAACCCGTCCGATGCCGACTCGTAATGGACCTACGCGTCGCGCGCTCATCAGGGTTCCCCGCTTCGGGGGAAAATCTCACCGGAATGACCGACGTCACAGCGGACAACCGCGCCGGCAGACCAGCCAGGCGACATGTCAGGAAATCACTCCCCCACCACCCTCTTTTTCAACCCTCGCAATACTGCCGCCTCCCTAACGTCACCCGAATCGGCGAAGACGACCGGTTGTCCTCACCCACCCGGCGCACCCCGAGTTGACAGACCACCCGTGTTGCGGGTGTCCTTTTGGTCATGTCCGCACACCGCATGCCGCTCCGGAGTCGCCGCGCCGACCTCCGTCGGATCGCCGCTGCGCTGTGTTGTCGCACCTTCTGTATGAGCTGAGGGCGGCCTTTTCGCTTCGCCCTCGCCGCGCAGGCGGTGCCCAGGACCAGGTACGTCCGGGACATCCCTCCGGTTCGAACCCGCGGTGATCTTCCGCGGCCCGCGACGCCACCCGCGTCCGGCCGCCGGACTCCCGCCGGCGCCTCGGCCGCCTGCCGGTTCCCGCCCCCGGTCCCTCGACGCCCCGGCACAGGGCGTGCGGTCCGGCGGTACGGGACCACGGATCCAGTCCGACCCGCGCGGCGGCCTCCCCCGCCGCGCCACCGCTCCCGAGGACTTCCCGCGCATGTCCAGTGACATCACGGTCGCCGGCGACCCGCTCGCCGCACCCGCCCGCCTCGCCGTTCCGCCGGCGCCCGTCACCCGTCCGTCCGTCGCCCGGCTCTCCGGCCTCGCGACCCGCTACGCCGCCGAGGTCGCGGCCGCCCTCGACACCGTCGAGTACGACCCGGTCTCGCGCTGGTACCGGCTGCTGCACGCCGCCGACGACCACGAGGTCTGGCTGCTGAGCTGGCTGCCCGGGCAGGGCACCGGCCTGCACGACCACGGCGGCTCGTCCGGCGTGTTCACCGTCGTCGCCGGCGAGCTGCACGAACGCTCGCTCGTCGTCACCCCGCTGCGCCGCGCCGGCGCCCGCGAGCGGGTGCTCACCCCCGGCGCCACCCGGGTGTTCGGCCCGACCTACGTCCACGAGGTCACCAACGTCGGCACCGAGCCGGCCGTGAGCGTGCACGTGTACGCCCCGCGCCTCACCGCCATGACGATGTTCGAGGCGGACCACGATGTCCTGTCCCGTCCCGGCAGCGAGCCGCTGCCGCAACTTCGCGTCGAGCGTTCAGGGGAACACTGGTGACCTCTTCTCCCACACCTCCGGTGCATCCCGACACACCTCAGCCGCATCCCGACGCACCGCAGCCCCGGCCGACGCGAGTGGACTCCCTGCTCGCCTCGGCCCGTTCGCGTTACACGCGCGTCACCGCGCGCGAGGCGTTCGAGGAGGCCGCGCGCGGCGCGGTGCTCGTCGACACCCGCAACGCCGGGCAGCGCGCCGCCGACGGCGTCATCCCCGGCGCCCTGGTCGTCGAGCGCAACCACCTGGAGTGGCGCTTCGACCCGGAGGGCGACGCGCGCCTGCCGGAGGCGACCGGGTTCGACGCCCGCGTCATCGTGCTGTGCGACGAGGGCTACGCGTCGAGCCTGGCGGCGGCGTCGCTGCTGGACCTCGGGCTCGTGCGCGCGACCGACATGATCGGCGGCTTCCAGGCCTGGCGGGCCGAGGGGCTGCCCGTCGAGGAGTGATCGCGGCCGGTGCGGCGGCGGTACGCGCGTACCGCC
>NZ_JBEZFP010000144.1:0-22909 GCF_040649515.1 Streptodolium elevatio | reverse complement strand
GCCGCGCCCGCGGTTGTGGTGCCCGGCGTGCAGCGCGGGGCTCGTCCAGACGCCGGCGCGGCGCTCCCCCTCGGGTCGCTCTTACCCGTAGTGGTGTGTTCCCGGCGTTGCGAGGAAGGTGCGGCCGTCCGGGAGGGCTACTTCGGCTTCGGTGCCGGGTGGGACGGTGACCGTTAGGGCGAACCGGCCGTCTTCGATGCGCCAGGCGGATGTGATCGTGCCGTATGGGGAGTCGAACTGGGCTTCGGCCCAGGTCAGTCCGCCGCCCGGCGTGGGGGCGATCTGGAATCGGCGGTAGCCCGCGGTGTGCGGGTCGGGGTCGGCGGGTGGACGGATTCCGGCGATGCGGGTGTGGAGGAAGGAGATGACGGCGCCCTTGCTGTAGTGGTTGAGGGACGCGTGTGGGCGCCCGTTCTCGTCGATGCCGTTCCAGTCCTCCCAGATGGTGGTGGCGCCCCGGTTGATCATGGTGAGCCAGGACGGTTCGGTGTCCTGGAAGAGGAGTTCGTAGGCGACGTCCAGGCGCCCGGCGTCGGCGAGCACGGGCAGCAGGTACGGCGTGGCCAGGAATCCCGTGCCCAGGTGTGTGCCCGCCTCGCGGATGAGGCCGACGAGCCGGTCTGCGGCGGCTGCGCGTTGGCTCTCCGGCACCAGTTCGAAGGCGAGCGCCCGTACGTAGGTCGCTTGTGTGTGAGGTGTCAATGTCCCGTCTGCGGTGATGAACTCGGCGCGCCAAGCGGCCAGTACGTTGTCGGCGAGGAGCTGGAACCGCTCGGCGTCCTGGTGATGCCCTGTCAGTTCCGAGATGCGGGCCAGCAGGGATGCGGAGCGGTACAGGTATGCGGTGGCGACCGCGCCTTGGTCGGCGGTGCGGAAGTCGTCGTCCACGGCGCCAGGTTCGGTCCATTCGCCCCAGTGAAAGCCCGCGTCCCACAGGAACTGCTCGTGGGGTGCGGGGGCGGGCCGGGCGGCTGCGCGGTCTGGGTGGCGCCGGGTGCGGGCGCGTTCGGCGGCGAAGCCGACCCAGCGGACCATCATCGGCCGAAATTCGATGAGTGCGTCGAGGTCGCCGTAGACGCGGTACAGCTCCCAGGGAACGATGACCGAGGCGTCGCCCCATGCGGAGGAGCCCGCGAACATCTCCAGGATTTCGGCGGGAAGGTGTTGGACGGCGCGGCCGCCGGGGTCGGGGGCGAAGTTGCTGAGGCAGCCGTCGTCCCATTGGTCCGCGGCAAGGTCGCGCAGCCACTTGACCGAGAATCCGGCGACGTCGTACAGGAAGGCGGCGGTGGGGATGTAGAGCATCCAGTCGCCGGTCCAGCCGGCGCGTTCGCGTTGGGGGCAGTCGGTGGGGATGTCGCACGCGTTGCCGCGGAAGCTCCACACCGCGATGTCGTGGAGCCGATTGATCCGGTCGTCGCTGCAGGCGAAGTGCCCGGTGCGACGCAGGTCGGTGTGCACGACGACGCCGGTCACGTCGTCCGTGGCGAGCGCGCGTTGGGCGCCTTCGACGCGTACGTACCGGAAGCCGTGGGTGGTGTGCCGCGGCTCGAACACCTCGTCGTCGCCGCCTGCCGAGACGACCCGATCCACCTGCCCCGCGGGCAGCGGCTCGGCGGTCAGGAACTCCTGGCCGCGCAGATGATCAGTCGTCACATCGCCGTCGACGCCGAGTGCTTCGCCGTGCGTGAGGGTCAGCTCATCCCCTGCGGGGACCGCAGCCCGGACCCATCCGTTGATGTTCTGGCCGAGGTCGACGATCTGAGCGCCGGTCTCCAGCATCCTCACCGACGCCGCGCGCAGTTCCTCCACGCGCCGCACGGGGGGTGCGGGGGAGTCGGTGAGGCGAGCCCACTCGCCGTACAGCCCCTCGGTCACGACCGTCGCCTTGGCCCACGACGACGCGTCGAACTCGGGCGCGGACCAGCCGGGGACGCGGCGCCGCAGGTCGTGGCTCTCGCCGTCCATCAGGTCCGCTGCCCGGATTTCGGCCGCGTAGGTGGTCCAGGAGCCGTCGGTGCCGATGACCGTGACCGAGCCGTCGTCGTGCACGGCGTGCAACTGGCAGAGCAGCGCGGTGTGTTCGCCGAAACTGTCGGCGATGCGCATCGCACCGGCGCGGCCGCGGAACCAACCGTCGGACAACACCGTGCCAAGCGTGTTGGCGCCCTCGGCGACCAGGTCGGTGACGTCGTACGTCTGGACCTGGAGCCGGTCGCGATAGGCGGTGTATCCGGGCGTCAGTTCCAGGTCGCCCACTCGGCATCCGTTGAGGAATGCCTCGTAGATTCCGTGCGCGGTCGCGTACAACCGGGCGAGGACGACCGGTGACGGCACGGTGAAGTCGCGGCGCAGCAGGTACGCGGGCCGCTGTCCTGCCGGGAGTGGCGCTCCGCCTTCGTCCGGTTCGATCCACTGCGCGACCCAGTCGTTCCGCTCCAGAAGCCCGGCCTCCCATGACGAGGGCGCGGACCACTCGCTCTCGCCCTGGTCGGTCCACACCTTGACCTGCCAGACGACCCGTTCGCCGGACCGCGTCGCGGGCCCGGCGTAGGGCACCAGGACGGACTGGTCCGAATCCACGCGGTCCGAATCCCACGCCTCGGTGCGTAGCCGATACGCGAACTGGCGTGACGCGCCGTCAGGCAGGCGCCACGACAGGCGAGGGCGCCGTACATGCAGTCCTAGTGGGGCGTCGAGGTGCTCGACGCGCAGACGACCGGGGCGGGTTGTGGAACGGGGAGTCGGCTCGATTGGGGTGTTGGGCACGAGGATCCTGCCTGCCGAGATGTCGAATTGGGGGGCGGCTTGGCCGTGGGCACGATGCGGCCATCTTCTGGACGGCGCCTCCTTTCGGCTGCACCGAGGTTGCGCGCGCTACCTTGCGCATCATAACCATGCTGACGACGACTCCCGCAGAGTATTCGCGTAACCGATACGCAAGTGGTTTGTAGGTGCCTCAGGCACGAGGCTGACCCCTCCCGCCTCGTGGGACTCCGCCATGACCGGGTTGGTGCGATCGACGTCCAATACCGCCGAGAGCGCCAGTCCGCGACAACGCTGCAGGTCAACGCGCGGACGCTCGCCGCCTTGAGGGCCGAGCGGCGCAAGCTTCGCGAAGAGCGTGTTCGGAGCGTGCCGGAAAAGCGGGCGCCGCATGGGTAGCGCGTGCAACCTATGGGGGCTACGCTCCACGCACTCCGATAGTCAACCCGCTCGACGCGTAAAGCCTGGGCAGTACTACGTCGTCTTTCCATCCCCTTCGCACTCGGTCGATTCCGATGCTCGACTCACCCGCCATGGTTCGGCGGTTGCGCGCCCCCGGCCGACAGGAACTCCCGGAAATGGCCCCGACATCGGCCGCCTTGCGTGCGTCCGGTGAGTAGGCCCCGCATCGCGCACCGATCAGAAAGGACCACCTCGTATGTTCGCACCGCAACGTGCCAGAGGGCGCGCGGCGATCGTGCTCGCCGCGGCCGCCGCGCTGATCGTGACCGGCTGCACCGCCGAGAAGAAGGACGCGCCGCCGAGCGCCTCCGGCGGACCTGCCGCGCCGCCCGCACCCAAGATCGCGCCGGGCGTGACCGCGGACACCATCAAGATCGGCATCACGTACCCGGACCTGGCCGGTGTCCGGCAGTTCGTCAACATCGACCATGGCGACTACGAGCTTGCGTACAACACCCTCATCAAGAAGATCAACGACGCAGGGGGCATCAACGGCCGCAAGATCGTCCCGGTCTACGGCAAGGTCAACCTGATCTCGCCGGCCGCCGCGCAGGAGACCTGCATCAAGCTCACCCAGGACGAGAAGGTCTTTGCGGTCCTTGGCAGCTTCAACGGCGATGAGCCGCTGTGCTACGTGCAGACCAACAAGACCGCCGTCATCGGCGGGCAGCTCACCGCCAAGCGTTACGCCACCGCCCAAGCCCCCTGGTTCGCCTATTACCGGGGCGGAGACGAACTCGCCGACGGCCTGAGCCTGGTGGCGAAGAACAACGAGTTGGCGGGCAAAAAGGTCGCGGTCATATCCAACATCTACGATCAGGCGGTAATGAAGGACACCGTCGTCCCTGCCCTGCAAAAACTGGGGGTCACCCCGGTGGAGACCGCCGTCCTCGACGCCCCCGCGCAGGACCCGGCCGCTGTGGGCCAGCAGACCGGCGTGTTCATCCAGAAGTTCCAGGCATCCGGCGCGGACACAGTCGTCCTGGTGGGCAGCATCGCCGCGTCGTTCCCCCCGGTCCTGGAACAGACCAAGTACCGCCCACGGTTGCTCTTCACCGACGTGGGCCCGGCCATGGGCTACACCAACGACAAAGCCAAGCACGACTTCAGCACATTGACCGACGCAGCTGCGGTCGGCTTCAACGGGCAATGGGACGCGGGAGGTTCAGCGCCCTGCATCGCCGCCGTCGAAGCGGCGGCCCCGGACCTCAAGGGCAAGATCGGTGACCCCGCCCTGCTGCCGAGCGGTTCCCCGACCCCGGGAGCGTCCCTCGGCGCCGCGTGCCAGAACCTGAACCTGTTCAAGGCCATCGCCGACAAGGCCGGCAAGGACCTCAACTACGAGACCTTCCAGAACGCCGGGTTCACCCTCGGCTCGCTGCCGATACCGGGCTTCGCCGACGCCGCCACGTACACCCGCGAAACCCCGCACGGCAACTTGCCGCCACGGCTGTGGAAGTACGACCCCGCAACCCAGAAGTTCGTCGTCGCGACCGGTTGACCTCCAGGGTGCGGCAGTTCCGCTCGAACCGCCGCAGGCGGGACTGCCGCATCCTGGCGCGCGGGCGCGGCTGCGCCGACGGTGATGGCAGGGAGAGCGAAGCGCCTTCGCGAACGCGAGGGCCTGGAAGAGGAATCCCGAGGCTGGACATTCTGTCTATTCATGAGCCATGGTGACTGGAGATTGACAAGCCTGCTGACCGGGTGAGGCCAGGCCCTGTGCCGAATCGAGGTCGGCCGATCACGCGCTCGGCATGGCACCAGCGCCCGGGAACCCCAAGAGGAGCAGCGCGATATGCAGAGGTTTGAAGGCCGCGTCGCGGTCGTCACCGGCGGTGCCAACGGCATCGGCCTCGGACTGGCAAAGCGGTTCCTGGCCGAAGGCATGCGCGTGGTCATCGCGGACAACGACGACGTGTCACTCAAGCGCGCCCAAGGAGAGCTCGAAGGCATCGGCGAGGTCCTGGGCGTCCGTACCGACGTCGCGGACGCCACCTCCGTCGCCGAGCTCCGGGACGCGGCGGTCGCCCGGTTCGGCGCGGTTCACGTGTTGTGCAACAACGCCGGGGTCGGCGGCCTCCAGCGGTTCGCCCGCACCACCTTGGCCACCTGGCAGTGGACACTCGGCGTCAACCTGCACGGCGTGGTCCACGGTTGCCACGCCTTCCTCCCGGTGCTCGCCGCCCAGGACGAGGCGCACATCGTCAACACCGCGTCGATGGCCGGGTTCGTCACCGGTCCCTACATGGGCCCGTACTTCGCGTCCAAGGCGGGCGTCGTCGCACTTTCGGAGTCGCTGGCCGCCGAATTCGCCACCGAGTACCCGCACATCGGTGTCTCGGTCCTGTGCCCCGCGTACACGGCCACCGACATCCGGCACGACGAACGCAACGCACCCGACGGCCACATCCCGCGCTCTCAGTCCGACCCCGACCTCGATGACCGCCGCGAGGCGACGTACCGCAACATCGAAGCGGGCATCTCCACCGCCGACACCGCCGAACTCGTCGTCCAGGCGATCACCGAGCGCCGGACGCACATCTTCCCCCACCCCGAATGGGTCGGCTACTTCCAACAGCGCGCCGCAGCCATCGCCGCCACGCTCGACTGACCCGACACGCAACCCCAGCCGACGGCGGGTTGATGCGCGGGAGACAAGAGCAACGAGAACGGACATGTTCGAACTGGACGGCAAGAGGGCACGGGTCACCGGGGCGGGCAAAACGTCGGCGCGGGTATCGCGCGCCTGGCACGCCAAGGGGGCCGCGGTGGCGGCCAACGGCTACCACGCCGACCGTGCCCGGCGCGTCGCGGACGAAATCACCGTGTTCGGCGGCCGGGCTCTGGCCGTTCCGTTCGATGTCGCCGAACTGTCCGCGGTCACCGACGGGTTCGCCGCGCCAGCCAGTGCGCTAGGCCCCACCGACGTTCTCGTCAACAACGCCGGAACCGGCGGCCCGAACGAACGCATGCAGCAGCATCCGTTCCGCGGCATGCCCACCGTTTACTGGCAGGCATCATCGACGTCAACCTCGTCGGTGTCCTCAACTGCTGGGTCGTGGCGTGGGAGCCTCTCGTGGGGGCCGTTGTCCAGGCGGCGGGCCACAGCCGGGCTGCCGGGTGGCATGGCCGTGGCCCGCCGCTGCTTCACTTGGCGTGGATGGTGAGCCTTGCCTCGTCGCAGTCGCCGGTTGTGGCGGTCACGGTGATTTCGCCGGGGCCGCTGGGGCGGATGACGGCGAGGGCGCGGCCTTCGTACGTGGTGTGCGTGTCCGCGGTGAACGGTTCGCGGGTCAGCGGGTTGGCGCTGCCGAGCCCTTGGAGGACGGCGGGGCCGGTGACCCGCACTGAGACCTGCCGGTCGCGGTCGCGGTAGACGTTGCCGTCGGCGTCGGTCAGAGTGAGCGTGACGTACGCGAGGTCGGTGTCGTCCGCGCGCAGCGTCGTGCGGTCGACGTCGGCCACGAGAGCGAGGGGTCCGGTGGCGGTGGCCAGGCGGTGGCGGCCTTGCTCGACCCCGTCCTTATAGGCCACCGCGGTCAGTTCGCCGGGGCGATAGGTGGTGTCGAACTCGGCGCGGAAGCGGTGAGCTTCCCCGGCGGGGGCCTTGCCGACGACTTCGCCGTTGCACAGTAGCTCGACCTCGTCGGCGTCGCTGTAGACCTCGACCTTCACCGGCGATCCGGCAGGGTGGTCCCAGGTCCAGCTCGACACCGTGTCCGTCCACGCCCACGGCCCGGAGACAGTCTCGCGTCCGTAGCCGGACGGGGGCTGCACCGCGATGTAGGGGGCGGTGCGCAGCCCGAAGACGATCTCCCGGTAGTACGAGGCCGGGCGCCGGTGGCCGGTGATGTCGATGTCCCCGGCCCGCGCGGTCAGCAGCAGGAACTGTGCGGGCGAGGTCTCGGGTGTGATCTGGTCGGCGTAGCCGACCATGCCGAGGCCCGGTTCGCCGAGGTAGTCCCAGCCGGTCCAGGTGAAGTCACCCAGCACGTGGCTGTTGTCCAGGACCAGGCGCCAGTTGGTGTCGATCCTTTTTGCCACCGTCTCGCTGCCGACGATGATCCGGTTGGGGAACAGCTCGCGGTCCAGTTCGTACCGGGAGTCCGCGTAGTTCATGCCGGCCACGTCCAGGACAGCGAACGCCTCCGCGGTGCGGGTGGTGACCATTTCGGACGCGCTGACGGTGTTCACCGCGTCGTCCATGGCGGCCATCATCGCGTTGAGGTTCGCGTGCTGCGCACCGGCCGGGGCGCCGTCGTTGACCATGGCGACGACGTCGTTCAGGAACGGCAGCATGAGGTTGACGCCGTTGGTGACGTAGCGGGTGTCGTCCAGGGCGCGGACCTTCTCCGCGAGGCGTCGGGCCCATGCCGCCCCGGAGGGGTTGCCGAGTTCGAGGATCTCGTTGCCGATCGAGTACATGATGACGCTGGGGTGGTTGGCGTCTTTGCGGACCATGGCCTCGAGGTCGCGTTCCCACCAGGTGGGGAAGTCCAGGCCGTAGTCGCCGTCGGTCTTGTTCTGCGTCCACATGTCGAATGCCTCGTCCATCACCAGCATGCCGAGGCGGTCGCAGGCATCGAGCATCGCCTTGCCGAGCGGGTTGTGGGCGCTGCGGATGGCGTTGAACCCGGCGTCCTTGAGTAGTTGCACGCGGCGTTCTTCCGCGCGGGCGATGGTCGCGGCGCCGATGACGCCGTTGTCGTGGTGGACGCACGCGCCGCGCAACTTGACCGGCTCGCCGTTGATCCGCAGTCCGTGGTCGACGTCCAGTCGCAGCGTGCGGATGCCGAAGACGGCCTGGTCCTGGTCGACGTCACCTGAACCGTCGCGCAGGGCAACGGTGGCTGTGTACAGGGTGGGGGTGTCGACGCTCCACAGTGCGGGACGCTTGACGTAGAGGCGCTGGCGGACCGTGGCCGGCTCTCCGGGGAAGACGGAGACGACGCTGCGGTCGGTGGCCGCAACGGCGCCCGCGGCGTCGCGGATCTCCGTGACGACGTCGACGGTCGTCCGGGTCGGGCCGTCGTGCTCGACGAGCGTGGTGACGAGGACGACGGCCTGGTCCGTGTCGACATCCGGGGTCGTGACCCGGACGCCGTCCAAGGGTATGCGCGTCATATTGCCGACTGCCAGGTGCACGTCACGGTAAATCCCGGCGCCGCTGTACCAGCGCGAGTCGTGATGGGTGCGGCACTCGACGCGGACTTCGTTGTCCTCGCCGTAGCGTAGGAAGTTGTCCACGGGAACCACGAACGCCGAGTATCCGAAAGGTCGTTGCCCGGCGAACTCGTCGTTGATGTAGACCATCGCGCCGCGGTAGACGCCCTCGAACTCGATCGCGACCCGCTTGTCGCGGTAGTCCTCGGGCACGTGGAACGTTTTGCGGTACTCGTAGGCCCCTTCGGGAAAGAACCCCAAGGTCGCGGTGCCGCCGGGATTCCGCTCGCGGCCGAGCATCGCGTCGTGCGGAAGCGTGACCTCCACGTATGGGGCCGGAGGTCCCATGAACTCTGCGAACGGTCCCGACCTCGGCCGGACCTCCCAGCCCCGGTTGAAGGCACTGCGAATCATGCGCTTCCTTCCTGCGTGGCAAACGAAAGAGGCTCACCTCGGCTGCAGCTCGCCCGCCGCGCCATCGACGAGTCGATGGCGCGCGTCGGTGTCTGGCGTTTGCGGTCAGGTGATGCCTTCATAGGTGAACCAGTCGAAGGCGGCGGTGCCTTCGACGGCGTACATGCCGATCACGCGGCCGGTGAAGCCGGTGGCGACCTCGGTGGACAGGAACCGTCCGTCGAGGTTGGCCAGCGCGGCGAAGCCGTCCCCCGACTCGAAGCCGAGGGTGATCTCGTCGGGATTCCACAGGGCCGTTTCGGTGTCGGTGTCGATGCCCAGGACCACCGGTCCGTCGGGCTTCGGAGCCCGCGCGACGATGGACGCCAGCGGCCCGATCCGTGCGCGGACGATGATCTCCGCTGCGCGTACGGCCACTTCGTAGTGGAAGTGTTCGTCCATGCGGATGCTCAGTCCCGCCTCGGCGCAGCCGTCGGCGTCGACCAGGGCACGTGTCCGGCACCGATGGTGCTGTTGGCGGCGGCCGACGAAGACCGGTTCCTCATGGTCCATGGTCGCGGCAGTGCCGGTGACGGTGAGCCGGCCGGGACTCGAGGTGAGGGAGAGGGCGGCCTCTAGAGGGCGGCGGACGGTGAGCCAGCGCGGGTGCAGGGCGGTGGCGTCGAAGTCGTCGCGGACCGGAGAACCGCCAGGTTCGGCTGGTGCGCCGGTTGCTGCGGGCGGTGCGGAAGCCAGGTGCGCGTCGACCGGGCCGATGACCGGCCAGCCGTCGTCGTCCCAGGTGACCGAGGTCAGGAAGGTCTCCCGGCCGAGTACGTGGAATCCGGGCGTGAGACCACGGGGGCGTACGCCCAGCAGCAACATCCACCAGCTGCCGTCCGGGGCCTCGACCAGGTCGGCGTGGCCGGTGTTCTGGATGGGGTGGTCGGTGCTGCGGTGGGACAGGACCGGGTTCGCCGGGCAGGGTTCCCACGGGCCTTGCGGTGACGGTCCACGGGCGATGGACACCGCGTGCCCCCGCTCGGTACCGCCTTCGGCGAGGAGCAGATACCACCAGTCGCCACGGCGGAACAGGTGCGGCGCCTCCGGGAATTGCAGGCCCGTACCGGACCAGGTGGGATAGGGACCTTCGAGGATCTTGCCGGTGGCGTCGTCAATGCGGCACTGGTTGATCCCGGCGTAGGTGACCCAGCAGTTCCCCTCGTCATCCCAGGCGAGGTCCGGGTCGATGTTGTCGATGTCCACGGTTACCGGCTCCGACCACGGACCTGCCGGATCCTCCGCGGTCACGAAGAAGGTATGCATGCCGGCCATGGTGCTGTTCGTGGTGATGAGCCAGAACCGGCCGTCGTGATGGCGCAGCGTCGGAGCGCAAATGCCCAGCGACGACCAGCCGCGGGTGGCGGAGAGGTCGAGCTGGGAGCGGCGGTCGAGTGCGTTGCCGATCTGCGTCCAGTTCACCAGGTCGGTCGACCGGAAGACCGGGACGCCCGGGAAGTACGAGAAGGACGAGGCGGCGAGGAAGTACTCCGGGCCGACCCGGCACACACTCGGATCAGGATGGAACCCCGGAATGACCGGGTTCATGGGACCGGTGGCCCGTTCTGACGGCATAGACAGGCTCCTGAAGGGTGGATCGAGCTCCCGGCCCTTTTTTAGTGTATTGACTAAACTATTAGCAAGAGGTGGAGCGCGGCGCCCCATGCCACGTTGCTGGCCGCGCGGCCCGGGCACCGACGATCGCCGCAGCCGTCGTCCACGAATGGGATGACGTCAGTACCCGATCGCGGTCGGCGCCTGCTGTCGGTGTGAACCCATGCTCAATGGTTGCGCGTGCTACCTAGCATGGGTAGCCTGTCGTCAAGTAGCGCGCGCTACTATATTTCCCGCGCGTTCGGGACGAGAAAGCCAGGGAAAGCGATGAGGTTACGCGCCGAGCTTCGTCGGTCCGGCTCAGAACACCATGTCGGCAGCCGCCGAAAGTGACGCAATCCCCGGCGGTACGAACGCCCACCTCGCTTCATCAACAGGAATCGCCACCGGGCATCGCCGGCGAAGGGGCAAGTTGGTGTCCGAGCCGGGAACATCCGTGGCGCGCGGTGTCTCGTTGGCTGTGCCGAGGCGCCGAACACAAACACACAGCGGCGCGTTCGAAGCCGGGCCGCCGGCGAACGACAAGGGAGACAACCGTCCATGACTCGAACGTTCCCGCAGGGCTTCCTCTGGGGTGCGTCGACCGCCGCGCACCAGATCGAGGGCAACAACATCAACAATGACTGGTGGCAGCTCGAACACGCCGCGGCGGACTACGGCGTGCAGTTCAGCGGCGACGCGCTCGACAGCTACCACCGGTACGAAGAAGACATGTCCCTGCTGGCCGAAGCGGGCCTGAACGCCTATCGCTTCAGCATCGAGTGGTCACGGATCGAACCAAGCCCCGGGAAGTTCTCGCGCGCCGAACTCGCCCACTACCGCCGCATGATCGAGACCGCGCGGCGGCTGGGACTGACCCCGGTGGTCACCCTCCACCACTTCACCCACCCCATCTGGTTCGGGGACAACGGGGGTTGGTTGGCGGAGGACGCGCCCGCGGTCTTCACTCGCTACGTCGAGCAGGCGTGCGGCATCCTCGACGGCGTCGAATGGGTCTGCACGATCAACGAGCCCAACATCGTGGCGGTGAACCACGGCCAACTGCGCCGGGTGGCCGAGGGCAAGGAGTACCAGTTGATCGGTGCTCTTCCCGACGCCGAAATCGGTGAAGCCCTCATCGCCGCGCATCGCGCCGTCGCGCCGCTGGTCCGCCAACGGACCGGCGCGAAGGTCGGCTGGACGGTGGCCAACCAGGCCCTGGTGCCCGCACCCGGGAGGGAGGCCAAGCACGCCGAAGTGCAGCGGCTGTGGGAGGACATGTACCTGGAGCCGGCGCGTGACGACGATTTCGTCGGCGTGCAGTCCTACACCAGCCAACTGGTCGACGGCGACGGTGTCGTGCCGCATCCGGAGCACCCCGACAACACCTTGATGGGTTGGGCGTACCGGCCCGATGCCCTGGGGATCGCGCTGCGGCACACCCATGACGTCGTCGGTGACGTCCCGATCATCGTCAGCGAAAACGGCATCGCCACCGCCGACGACGAGCGGCGCATCGCGTACACGTCGGAGGCGTTGGCCGGCATGTACGACGCGATGCAGAGCGGCATCCACGTGCGTGGCTATCTGCACTGGAGTTTGCTGGACAACTTCGAATGGGGGCGCTGGGAGCCGACGTTCGGGCTCGTGGCGGTCGACCGGACGACGTTTGAACGGCACCCCAAGCCGAGCCTCGCGTGGCTGGGAAAGACCGCCCAGGCGAACGCCATTTGAGCCGAGGAGGGGGCGCCGCCGGATATTCGGCGCCCCTCCTGCGGCTGTGTCTCCACGCACCTACTACCGGGTGGGCAGATGGGTGAAGCGGTATTGCGTGGACGAGCAGTGGGCCTGGCCTGGTCGCAGTACGGTCGAGGGGTATGCGGGCCGGTTCGGCGAGTCGGGAAACCGCTGGGTCTCCAGACACACGGCTGCGTGTCGGCCGAAGGGGGCGCCGAGCGCGTTGGCAGTGTAGATCTGGAGCCCAGGTTCGGTCGTCCAAGTCTCCAGAACACGCCCGGACTCAGGGGCGTGCAGGAGCGCCGCGCGACGCAAGCCGACGCCGCCGCGCAGGACGAGGCAGTGGTCAAGGCCGTTCACCGCCGCGACTTGGGGATGGTCGGATCGCACGCGGTCGCCGAGCGAGACGGCGGCTGCCGGGCCTTCGGTGGCCGCGGGGGGCGTGAAGTCGAACGGTGTCCCTCGGACACTGGCGGCGTCGCCGTACGGGATTCCTCCCGGGTCGATCGGCAGGAACGCGTCGGCGTCCACGCCGAGCCGGTGACCGAGTACGTCGCCTGCCGACGACTGGCCTTCGAGATTCCAGTAGGCGTGCTGGGTGAGGTTGACGACGGTCGGGCGGTCGGTCGTGGCGCGATAGTCGACCGCCAGCGTGCCGTCGGTGTCGAGACTGTAGGTCACTTCGACGTCGAGCGCGCCGGGGAAGCCCATGTCCATATGCGGACTTCGCAGTCGCAACCGGACACCCGCCCGCTCGCCGTCGGCGAAGCCCACGC
Organism: Streptodolium elevatio; assembly: GCF_040649515.1. Classification (GTDB taxonomy): domain Bacteria; phylum Actinomycetota; class Actinomycetes; order Streptomycetales; family Streptomycetaceae; genus Yinghuangia; species Yinghuangia elevatio. The sequence continues at coordinate 9,959 of NZ_JBEZFP010000144.1, read as the reverse complement.
CTGCCCACACCCGCCGGTGGAAGCCGTCCATGCCACCGTGCAGCGTGTGCCCGCGATCATTGGTCGGCAGCTCATACGTAACGCCGTCGAGCACGAACCGCCCGTGCGCGATGCGGTTCGCGTAGCGGCCGACGACCGCGCCCAGGTACGCGTCGTCCGCCGCGTAGTCCGGCACGCCGGGCAGCCCGAGCACGACGTCCTCGTATCGTCCGGCGAGATCGGGTACCTGGCACGACTGAAGAATCGCCCCGTAGGACAGGACCGCCGCTTCAACTCCAGAGGACGGCGAGGAAATCGACCAGCGATGTACAGGGGTGCCATCTGGAGTGGTACCGAAGGATTTCTGACGTACCGTCGGGGCAGTTGCGGGGAAGGTCTCGTACGTACGCGCGTTGCTCCCGGCGGTGCCTGCCGGTTGCGCGGGAGATCCGCCTTGCTCCGGGCGGCTCATGCTGAGACCGCCGGACCGCTCGTCCCGGGCGCTTCCGTTGCCGGTCCGGTCGTTCGCTTGCCGAGCGGTACGCGGTGTGCGCCTTCGGTCGGCGTGACGGTGAAGACGGCAGGCTCCGCGAGGCGGTGCCGCTCGGCGGCCGATGTGACGGCACGGGCCACGAGAGCGCGTTGGCCGACGTCGACGAGCGCGATGACCGAGCCTCCGAATCCGCCGCCGATCATGCGCGCCCCGTGGGCGCCCGCCGCGAGCGCCGCCTCGGCGGCCACGTCGAGTTCGGGTGCGCTCACCTCGTAGTCGTCCCGCAAGGAGCAATGCGACCGAGTGAGATACAGGCCGATGCCGCGCGGATCCTCGCCTCGTTCCAGGAGCGCCATTACGTCGAGCACACGCGCGTTCTCGGTGACCACGTGTCGGACACGACGCGCGGTGACCGGGTCGAGGGTCGCGAATGCACGCGGCAGGTCGTCCTCGGTGAGGTCGCGCAACGCCGGGACGCCGAGCGCCGCACACGCTTGCGCGCAACTACGGCGCCGCAGCGCGTACTCCCCGTCCACGAGTCGGTGGGGCGCGCGGGTGTCGATGACGACGAGTTCCAGACCGAACGAGCCCACGTCAAAAGGCACATGGCGCGTGGCCATGGTCCGGGTGTCAAGGAACAGCGCGTGCCGCGCACGTGACAGCAGCGCGGCGGACTGGTCCATCACTCCGCAGGGCATCCCGACGAAGTCGTTCTCGGCGGCTCTGGCCACATCCACCAAGGTCAATCGGTCGAGCCCGAGGCCGAGCAGGTCGTCGACCGCCGCCGCGACCGCGCACTCCAGGGCGGCCGACGAAGAGAGGCCGGCACCCTGTGGGACGGTGCCGTCGACGTGGATGTCCAACCCACCGACGGCCAGCCCACGCCTTCGCATCTCCCAGACCACACCCGCCGCGTACGCGGCGCCCCCGTGTACAGCGCCCGGTACGAGGACGTCGAGCGGCACCACAGCCGGTTCGCCGCCGAGCTGCGCCGAGGCGATGCGCAGCAACTGGTCGGACCTGCGTGCGACGCTTGCGGTGACGCCGAACGGAATTGCCGCAGGCAGCACGAAACCGTCGTTGTAGTCGGTGTGTTCGCCGATGACGTTGACGCGGCCGGGGGCATGCCAAGCCGCTTCGGCGGGGCGGCCGAAGAACTGTGCGAAGCCGGCTCCTGCTGTGATCGCATTGGCTGACATGGCGTCGTTCGCGGGGCCGTTCACGGTGCCTCCGGGCGTTGCGTCGCGGCGCCCCGGGCATGCGAGGAACCGTGGAACAGCCAGGCGTCGGTGATGACGGTCGTCAGGTCGGGGTGCTGTGGCTTCCAGCCCAGTCGCTCGTGCGCGCGGTCCGAGGACGCAACCAGGACTGCCGGGTCACCGGCTCGACGCGGTGCTTCCAGCGCGGGAATCGGGTGCCCGGTGACCCGCCGGGCGGTGTCGACGACCTCGCGTACCGAGAACCCGATGCCGTTGCCGAGGTTGCAGACCAGGTGTTCGCCCGGCGTGGCGGCAGTCAGCGCCAGCAGGTGTGCGCGTGCGAGGTCCTCGACGTGGATGTAGTCCCGCACGCATGTGCCGTCGTCGGTAGGCCAGTCGGTCCCGAATACCGACACGGCCTCACGGTGGCCCTGTGCCACCTCCAGGACCAGCGGGATCAGATGCGTTTCCCGCTCGTGCCGTTCACCGAGTCCCCGGTACGCGCCCGCGACATTGAAGTAGCGCAGTGACACCCCGCCGAACCCATAGGCTCGCGCGTACGTTTCGATCATCAGGTCGACCGCGAGCTTCGACGCCCCGTACGGGTTCGTCGGCCGTGTCACCGCGTCCTCGACAATCGGCACAGCCTGCGGATCCCCGTATACGGCCGCCGTCGACGAGAACACGAACCGCGATACTCCGTGGCTGCGAACGGCGTCCAGCAGCGCCAAGGACCCGCCGACGTTGGCGCGCCAGTACGAAGCGGGATCGCCCACCGACTCGCCGACCAACGACTTTGCGGCGAAGTGCAGTACGCCGTCGTAGGCGGTCTCGGCGAGCACCCGGCCCGCCTCGGTGACGTCTCCCGCGACGAACCCTGCGCCCGCCGGGACCGCGTCGCGGTGTCCGGTGGACAGATCGTCCAGCACCGTCACTTCGTGTCCGGCCTCGAGCAGCACTGCGGTGGTCACCGAGCCGACGTAGCCGGCTCCGCCGGTCACCAGGAGCCTCATGCGGAGGACACCGCCTCGCGGAGCATCGCGGCGGCTCTTTCCGGCGCGATGTCGTTGACGAAGACGTCCATGCCGGACTCCGATCCCGCGAGGTACTTGAGCTTGCCCGGGGCGCGCCGGGACGAGAACAGTTCGAGGTGGAGCCGGGCCAGCTCCCGGTCGACCCGCACGGGCGCCTGGTGCCAGGCGGCGATGTAGGGCATGGGGACGCCGTAGACGGCGTCGAGGCGGCGCAGCACGTCGAGGTAGACGCGGGCGAAGTCGTCGCGTTCGGCGTCGTCGAGCGCGGGGAGGTCAGGGACGTGCCGGTTCGGGTACAGGTGCACCTCGAACGGCCAGCGCGCGGCCGTCGGCACGAAGGCGGTCCAGTGCTCGGTTGCGGCGACGATCCGCTCGCCAGAGGCCGTCTCGGCCTCCAGGATCTCGACGTAGAGGTCCCGGCCGGTGCGCGCCCAGTGTGCGCGGATGTTGCCGAGGACGGCCCGGGTACGCGGGGTGACGAACGGGTAGCCGTAGATTTGGCCGTGCGGGTGAGCCAGCGTGACGCCGATCTCGGCACCACGGTTTTCGAACACGAACACCTGCTCGACGTCCGGGAGTTCGGTGAGCGCGGCGGTGCGTTCGGCCCAGGCGTCCACGACGGTGCGAACCCGTTCGGAGGTCAGGTCGGCGAACGACGCGGTGTGGTCGCTCGTGAAGCAGACCACCTCGCACCGACCGCGCCCGGCTCGGCGACCCGGCTGTTCCGGAAAGTCGGCGACGTCCGAGGTAAACGAGGGGAAACGGTTCTCGAAGACCGTGACGTCGTACGCGAACGCCGGTATCTCGGTCGCCCGGTCGGCCGTGGACGGGCACAGCGGGCACTGGTCGTCGCTGGGCAGGTGGGTGCGGCTCTGCCGGTGCGCGGCGATGACCACCCATTCGTCGCGCAGTGCGTCGTACCGCAGTTCGGAAGCCGTGTGCACGTTTGGCAGGTCACGCCGATCGGCCGGCACACCTTCGGGCGGAGCGGCCTTGTCGAAGTAGTAGAAGAGTTCCCGGCCGTCCGCCAGACGGGCATCGATACGTTCCATGTCGCTTCCCTGGGTCTTCCTTGAGTACCTGCGTCCGGCTCGTCGGTACGGCAGTTCCCACCACGCCTGCCGCTTCGTCGTTCCGTCCACTTCGGCCGCCGCTCCGCGAACTGGGCGGCGAAGACACACCCTGTGTAGGGCGAGAGGCGGGCCCGGACGAGGCGGGTCGGCACCCGGCCCTCACACGGCAGCTCGGGCCTGCACGCGCCAGGGTTCCGGACCGGGCGGGCCGCGTAGACGTGCCCTGTGACCCATGGCAGTGACCCGCCCCCGAAGAGCCGTGCCGAAAGTAGCGCGCGCTACCCCGGCGCACATTACCTACGCCAGGCAGCGCGCGCAAGTGTCGGGACGGCTTCGACAGAGCCCACGGAAGCACGGCCTTGCGCGCCCCTCGGATGCCGCCAGACGCACGCGGTATCCCGGGTCCAGGTAAATAGTAGATGCCATACGCTAAATTGTCGGCGTCTGAAGGCGGTCGTCCTGCGAGCCCGGGCCGACCGTGGTGGATTCGAGCGTTGGGATACGTGCCATGCCGCTGGACGGAACGTACGAGCCGAGCACGCAGAAATGGGTCCGCGATCAGGTGGCCGCGTACGAGGAATCCGGCGGCGTCGAGGGGACGACATTCCGGGGTATGCCCGTCGTGGTACTGACCACCCGGGGGGCGAGGAGCGGCGTACTCCGCAAGACCCCGGTGATGCGCGTCGAGCGCGAGGGCAAGTACGCCGTGGTCGCATCCCAGGGAGGTGCTCCCACCCACCCGCAGTGGTACCACAATCTGTCGGCCGATCCGCGGGTGGAACTTCAGGACGGGCCGCGGCGCCAGGACATGGTCGCCCGACAGGTGACCGGCGACGAGAAGCTGGCGTGGTGGGTGCTGGCGGTCCAGGCGTATCCGGACTACGCGGAGTACCAGGAGAAGACCGACCGCGACATTCCCGTCCTCGTGCTGGAGCCCGTGCCCGATGGCCACTGATGCGACGACCCACGCTGACACGCGGCTCGGCACGCGTCCGAGTGCTCGATCAAGTTGCTTGTGACCTCTAGGAGTTGACCGTGCGGTTGAGTACCACCCTGAAGTTCGCCGGCGACGCGGGCGCACTGCTTGGCAGGGCTGTGGACTTCGAGGAAGCCGGGGTCGACGCGATATGGGTGACCGAGTCCTACGGGTTCGATTCGGTGGCCGTCCTCGGTGCGATTGCGGCGCGGACGAAGCGGGTCCAGGTGGGCCCGGGCGTGCTGAACGTTTTCTCCCGGGCCCCGGCCCTGCTGGCACAAACGGCGGCGGGTCTGGACGCGGCCTCGGCGGGTCGTGCGGTGCTCGGGTTGGGCACGTCAGGACCCCAGGTCGTCGAAGGTTGGCACGGACTGGCCTATGACCGACCGCTCGCGCGCACGCGGGATGTGGTGGAGATCTGCCGGGCCGTGTGGCGTCGCGAAGTGGTGGTCCACAGCGGCGCCACCACGCGTGTGCCTCTTGGACCGCAGCAGGGGATCGGCCTCGCGAAGCCCTTGAAGATGCTCACCCGTCCGGTGCGCGACCGCATCCCCGTGTACCTGGCCGCGCTCGGGCCGAAGAACGTCGAACTCACCGCCGAGGTCGCCGACGGCTGGCTCACGTTCCTCTTCGCGCCCGAGCGGATGCCGGAGGTGTGGGGCAAGTCGATGGACGCCGGACTGGCCCGCCGCCCGGCAGAGTTGGGACGGCTGGACATCGTCGCCGGCGGTGTGCTCGCCATCGGTGAGGACCACGCGGCCCTGCGGGACCTCGCCCGTCCTATGACCGCTCTGTATGTCGGCGGTATGGGCGCACGCGGTCAGAACTTCTACCACGCGCTCGTCTCCCGCTACGGCTTCGCCGACGCCGCCGACCGCATTCAGGACTTCTACCTCACCGGCCGCCGCGCCGAGGCCGAAGCCGCCGTCCCCGACGAACTCATCGACCTCATCCACCTCGTCGGGCCCGCCGACCATGTGGCGGGCCGTATCGAGGCCTACCGCAAGGCGGGCGTCACCACTCTCGATGTCACGCCGCAAGGCGCAGATCCCGTGGGAGACGTCCGCACTGTACGCGCCCTTCTTGACGCCGCAACCGACTGACCGCATCCTGCGCGTCGACCGCACGCGGCGGCATCCATGGGTCGGCGAGTTTCAGCGCCGCATGCCGATGCGGTCGAAGAGCACCAGTCCGTCGTTGTACGCCTGGACGCCTGTCACGGCCGGGGCGAAGACGACGGTGCTGGCGGCCTCTTGGTAGACCCAGAAGGGCACATCCTCGTTGAGTCGGACCTGCACCCGGGTGTAGGCGACACGGCGGGTATCGGAGTCGGTGGCGAGGCGGCCTGCGGTCATCGCGGCAGTCACGTCAGCGTTCGAGTAGCCGCTTATGTTGGTGGGGCTGCCGGGGCGTAGGAAGTCGTAGAGCACCGGCTCCGGGTCGGTCATCCACATGCCGGAGACGGCCATGTCGAAGTCGTCGGACAGCAGGCGTCGGATGAGTGTGGGGGTGTCGACATCCTCGATCTGCATCTGCACGCCGGGAAAGCGTTGGACCTGCTGCTGGGTGTAAGAGGCCTGAGAGTCCTGACCTCCGCCCACGAGGAGGAAGGAGAAGCGGAAGGGACGGGTGCCGCCGGCGGTGATCGTGTCGAACGCCGCGCGGGCGGCCTCGGGATCGTTCTCGCGCGGCATGAGCTGATTGCTGGCGAGAGGTGACGTGCTGTCGAACACCCCACGGGCGGGGGTGCCCAGGCCCTGGAAGAAGCGGCGGTTCATCTCATCCGCGCTGAGGCTGTACACGACGGCTCGGCGGGCCGCGGGGTTGTCGAAGGGGGGCCTGCGGGTGTTGAAGACAAGCAGGAGGCCACCGCCGAGTTGGAGACGGACGACACCGAGCTCCAGATCGGCTGCTTCTTTCGCCTGTGCGGGGTCGCTGAACGAGACAAGGTCGGCATCCTTGGCCGCCACCATGCTCGGCGGGGTCGTTCCCGCCGCGGGCACGCGTATGTCGATCCCGTCGAGGTACGGGCGACCCGCCTGCCAATAGTTCGGATTTCTGCGCAGCGTCAGCCGTTGTCCGGGTACGCGTTCGGCGAGGACGAAGGGTCCTGCGCCGACAGGGTGCTCGCGAAGGGACGCCAGATCGGTGAGCGCACGCGGTGACGCGATATAAGCCAGGTTGTTCGCCACGGCACGATCGAAGTGCCGGTTCGGACTGGGAAGTTCGATGTCCAGGCGGAGGGGGTCGACGACGGTGAGCCGGAGTCCGGCGGCCACGACCGCTCCGGCGGATCCGGTTGCGGGATCCGCGTGAGCCTGCCAGTTCGCCTTGACGGCCGCGGCGTCTAACAACTGCCCGTCGGAAAACGTCACCCCTGTTCGGACTATGAGCGTCCACGTGCGGGCGTCGTGGTCGGGCGTGAGGGACTCGGCAATGTGCGGCCGAATGGTTCCTGTGGAGGGGTCCGACCAGACAAGGGGGTCATAGAGCGCGGAGAGTACGTTCCCGTAGGCGACGGCGTATGCGGGTGTGGTGAACGGGTCCAAAGACGGCGGATCAGCCGGAACCGACAGCTTGAGCACCCCTCCCTGCCGAGGAGTTGAAAGCGCGTCAGGCCCAGGCCGCGCGTCGGAACCGCAGGCTGTCGTGACGAGTAGAGCCGCGATGACGGCGAGGCCACGCAAGCGGTGGCCGCGTGGGGAAGGAAGCAAGGAACGGATCACGGTTCGCCTGCCAAGGACGGGTCGGGGGTCGACGCGTCGACAACTCCCGAACGAATGATTGATGCCGCGCGCGTCAAGGTCGACACACAGACCGGGATGGCTGCGACAGGTGCGCGGCCGGCGATGCCGACCACTCTGGGGGCCAGAGCTTAGTCGGGGCGGTCGGCATTGATTGCTTCAAGCTTTTAGTGTATGTATTACGAATTTTTTTCGGCCGCCAAGTGCGGGTGCGGGGCGGGCTGGATGGTTGGCGGTGAACCCGCGGAAAATCGACACGTGTCACCAGGGTCGGCGCCCTTGACTTGTCGAATCGACGGGCGCAACCTACTCCGTGAGTAGCACGCGCTACCGAAACATCTCGGTCGCGCCGGCACCGCAGGCGGCCCATGCGCTCGTGCGTCCGTGCACGTCAATGTCGCCGAACACGCGTACGTCCCCGTGCACTTCACGAGAACTGCCGGCCTTCAAGCCCGCACCTCCTGTTCCTGAACCGCCCGCTCCGTGCGACCCGCGGGGCGGTACGTCCTGTCGCACGAACCGGAACCGGATCATGAAGTTCCACTTCCTTGATCGCCTTTCGCCTCGCGATCCGGGCCGGCAACCAGCAAGGGAGAGGAACGCCATGACTGACCAAACCAGTGCCGCGAGCGACAGCGCCGCCGGACCAGGACGGCGGACGATACTCGGCGGCCTTGTCGGAGCGGCTGCCCTGACCGCACTTCAGTGGACACCGGCATTCCGCGTCGAGGCCGCCGATGCCGCGGTCCCGGCGCCGCCCGGACTCCCTTCGGGGATCACCGCGTACCTCCAGGGCTACCGCAACTGGTCCGGCGAGACGCGGGTCGACGACGTGTGGACCTGCGCCCCCGCGACGCCCGGCGACGTCGTCGCTCTCGCCAACTGGGCCCGCGCGCAAGGGTGGAAGCTGCGGGCGAAGGGCTTCAGCCACAACTGGTCTCCGTTGACGATCCAGCCGGGCGCCCCGACGAACGTCCTCCTGCTCGACACCACGCAGCACCTGAAGAGTGTCACCGTGAACGCAGGGAACCCCGCCAGTGTCACGGCACAGACCGGCGTGTCGATGATCGCCCTGCTGCAAGCGCTGGAGAACTCCGGGTACGGGGTCACGGCCACACCCGCCCCCGGAGACCTGAGCCTCGGCGGGGTGCTCGCCATCGACGGGCACGGCACCGCGGTGCCCAAGACCGGTGAAACCTTGACCCCCGGCCATACGTTCGGGACGCTGAGCAACCTGATCGTGTCACTGACAGCCGTGGTGTGGGATTCCGCGACGAGTCAGTACAAGTTGCGCACCTTCCAACGCAACGACCCGGCGATCGCACCACTCCTGGTCAACCTCGGCCGCGGCTTCGTCACCGAGGTGACCCTGCGCGTGGGCGCCAACAAGCGTCTCCGCTGCCAGAGTTGGATCAACATCAGCGCCACCGACATGTTCGCCCCGCCCGCGAGCGCCGGCAGCAACTCCTTCGCCTCGCACGTCAACCGCACCGGTCGCGTCGAGGCGATCTGGTTCCCGTTCACCGACAATCCGTGGCTCAAGGTCTGGTCCGTCGCTCCGGGCAAGCCGCTGTTCGCCAAGCAGGTCGACGCGCCGTACAACTACCCGTTCAGCGACTTCCTCTCCGAGGAGGCCGCCGACCTCCTCGGCCGAATCACCTCGGGCTCGGGCGACTTGACACCCACCTTCTGCCGGACGCAGAGCGGAGTGGTCAGTGCGGGGCTCATCGCCACGACGAGCTGGGACCTGTGGGGCTGGTCCAAGAACACCATGCTCTACGTCAAGCCCACCACGATGCGCGTGCACGCCAACGGGTACGCCGTGCTGACCAAGCGCGCCAACATCCAGAAGGTCGTCAGCGAGTTCTACACCTATTACAAGAGCGCTCTGGACGCGTACGCCGGCCAAGGCCGTTACCCCATGAACGGACCGCTCGAAATCCGCGTCACCGGCCTCGACAGCCCTGCCGACGCCCAGGTTTCCGGTGCCGTGCACCCCACCCTGTCCGCCGTCCGCACACGTGCGGATCATCCGGAGTGGGACGTCGCGGTGTGGCTCGATGTGCTCACCGTCCCCGGCACGCCGCACAGCCAGCGGTTCTACCGGGAGACCGAACAATGGGTGTTCGCGAACTACTCGGGCGCATACGCGCAGGTGCGCCCTGAGTGGTCGAAGGGCTGGGGCTACAGCGGCACCGCGGCGTGGGCCGACGCCACGATGCTGTCGACCACCGTGCCGAACCAATACCGAACCGGTCAATCCGCCGGCAACAACTGGGACAGCGCCGTCGCGCAGCTCAACCAGTACGACCCGCACAAGGTCTTCTCCAACGCGTTCCTCAACTCGCTGCTGGACTGATCGGCGGTCCCGAGACCACGGGGGAACTCGTCTCGCCGTCCAGTCCTGACGCGCCGCCGGGTCCGCCGACCCCGGTGGGCGGCCGCGGCGGCCCGGGTTGTC
>NZ_JBEZFP010000143.1:0-22925 GCF_040649515.1 Streptodolium elevatio | reverse complement strand
CGCTGGAAGAGCTCGTACAACTCGTCCGGCACCAAACGTTCGACCATCGACACCAGTTCAGGCTACCGAAAGCACCAAATGAGATGACGTCTAAGCAACCCTGTCCCTGAGGAAGGGCATTCACCCGTGGAGCGTCGCAAGCCGCGCAACTGTGCCTGAGCGGAGCTCGGGCGCAGTCCGCTAAGGTTCCGGTGCTCTTTGGGGACACTGCTGGTGCGCGGTCGGGGAGTTGGTGTGGTCTTGCGGTGGTGGGCGTTATCGGCGACGGGTGTGGTGTTGGCGCTGGCGGCCACCGCCGGGTGCTCCAGCTCGGGGGATGCGGCGGGCCCGTCCGGGGGGACCTCCAAGGGCGGGGCATCGGAGGCGTCGGCGTTTCCCGGAGGGGTGCCGGCGGGGGCGCGGGGTGCGCCGTTGTGGTCGGTGCCGCTGGCCGGCGAGGGCGGGGCGGCCCTGCCCGTCGGGACCGCGATCGCTGTGGTCGCATCGCGCGGTGACGTCGCTACCGTCGCGTTTCGGGACGCGGTGACGGGAGCGGCCCGCGCGAGCGTCGAAGTTGTCGGCCGACTGACGTCGACCACGTGGCACGGCCGTCCGGCGCTGGTGGCGGAGGGTGTGAAGACGACGCCGTCCGACGGGGTCTCCGCGGAGCGGACCGCGTGGCTGGTCGAGGCGTTCGACGAAGGCGGGCGGCGCATCGCGCGGGGAGAGTACGCGGGCAAGGACCAGCCCTTGATCGTCGATGGACGCCGCATCGTCGTCGAGGCCGGCCATGGGGGCAGTTCCGGCGCGCTGGTCGTCGCCGATGCCGGCGGCGATGCGCCCGGGTGGCGGATCCCCTGTCAGGACAGGGTGTGCGCGAACGAGACCGCCATGGTCGCGTCCGGCGTGGTCGTCCACCAACTCGAAGACCACGACGCGGAGACTTTTGCCGGATTCGACGCAGTCACCGGAGCCCCCTTGTGGAGTCCTCGGGCCCTCGGCCGTCCCACCGGAACCGATGTCACCGCGGAACCCGAAATCGTCGCGGGGAACAACGGCGCGCTGATCCTCGCCTGGTACACCAGCTCGTCCGGCACATCCCCAGGGCACTCCACGGCCTACAGCGTCAACGACCCTGCCACCGGCAGGCTGCTGGCGACCGGCCCGGTACTTCCGGGCTCGCCCAAGTCCGGACTCACCGACGCGCGCGGCGCCGTGGCGGTGGTCGCCACGACGGACACCACTGCCGCGTGGGAGCCAGGCACCGGCAAACTGCTGTGGCAGCAGGCCGAAGACGAGACCCGCTTGGAGCCGGTCGCCGTCGTCGGACCGGTCCTGTACTCCGGGAAGGACCCGTCGATGGCGGTGGACCTGCGGACCAAGGCGGTCCTCCAGCGCGCGGTGACGGACCCGCCGGTGCCGGTCGGCACCGACTACGCCGTCGTCGTCCGCAACCCCGGAACCGCGTACGTCTTCGCCGTCGACCAGCCGTAGCCGCCGGCTGCCACGCTGCCCGCACCCCGGCCGGAAACACCAAACGGACCGGTCGGGCATTGCGCCTGGGGCGCAACCGCACCAAGGCACGTACGGCCGCGACGCTGCGACCTGCACCGCCTCGGCACCGGACCCGCACCCACCACATCGGCGCCGCTCGGGCAGGTCCCCGGGCTCCTGGCAGCCGAACGCGCCGCCGACACCGACCCGCACGAAGGGCAGGACCAGTGGCCTGCTCTCGCCGAGACGTGGACCGCCGCCGGGCGCCGCTGCCTCGGCCTCGGCCTCGGGGGCACCCACGGCAACGGGGTGACCTTCCGCCACCTCTCCCGGCACCCATCGACCGCCAGGACAGGCCGGTGCACGCGGTGACCGCGGTGGCGCAGGCGGCCAGGCGGCGCAGCCTGTCTCGTCTGTGCGGGCGGGTGTTCACATGCCGGTTCCGGGGTCCAGACTCGGCGACTTGTCCAGGGCCAGGCTCGAACTTCTTTGACGTGCTTGTGCGGCTTCGGGGACGTGGTGGGTGGGCATCGTCAGCGGTCTGGCCGTCGTTGCCCGGTCGGGGGGTTCCAGACCGTGTGCCGCCGCCTGCTGTCCGAGGGCTTGTTCGCGTATTGCCGCCGCGGCGTTGAAGCGGCCCGCGATCCAGAGGCCGGCGACGGACGGCACTGCGAACTGGGCTCCCGCGTCGAGGAATTGGCGCGCCTTGTCCGGGTCTCCTCCGGTGATGCCCAGCACCGGTATCCCGGCGGCCAGGCCGGCGGCGACGTTTTTGACCGAGTCCTCGACGAAGGCGCCTTCGCTGCGCTGGTTGTCAGCGATACCGAGCTCGGCGCAGGCCCGCACAAGCGCGTGGGGCTCCGGCTTCAAGTGCAGGTCACCGTCTATGTCACGGCCGACGACGGCTTGGAAGCGGCCGTCGTCCAAGCCGTGGCGCGCGAGCGCGAGATGGGCGACCAGTTCGGCATTGTTGGTCGCGACCGCCTGCTTCACCCCGAGGTGCCACAGACGCTGGGTCAGTGCCGCGACCCTGGTCCCTAGGCGCGATGCGGGGACCGCAGCCATTTCCCATTGGGTGAGGGCGAGGTTGGCCATGTCGCGCGCTGCCGGCCCCTGTGCTGTGCCGTCGTGAAGGTGCTGGAAGGGGTCTGCTGTCTCGCGCCACGTGTATCCCCGGCTCCCAGAGCCGTTTTGCAAAGACCACCGCACGTGCTTGGCGATCTCCGGCGCCGGCAGGCCCTCGGGATAGACGACCGACCCCGCCGCCGGACCGATGTCGTAGCGCAACGGCGAACGGCGGTTCCCGGCGTAGCCGTGAAAGAGACTGAGCAGCGGGCCGTCCACCACAAGCTGACCATTCCCGGCCTGTCGGGTAGGCCCGTCCATGTCCCAGAGAACGAACTTCCGCGAGTGCAGCCACGCCTGCGCCTCGGTGGCGTTCGACAACACGACCCCTTCAAGGCGCGCACCATGCGGTCCTGCACGCGCGCATCGCGCACAGACGCATCGCGTACACGCGTCGCCAACCGTGTCGGCGGGCATTCAGTCGTATCGACTGCGCCCATCCAAGCCGACCAAGGAGGCCGAGTTCACCCCGTGTCCCCCGGCCGATAACGCTGGTCGGAACGTATCGCCCTTGCTCCTTCGGCCGGAATGCGCACATGTGGGGCTGCGGGCAGCTGGTGGTGTCTCGGCATGGAACGGCGCAACCGAAGGCTCGGCGGCAGCACCTCGCCCCACAGCGCCGCCACTCGGGCAGGTCCCCCGGCTCCTGGCAGCGGAACGCGCCACCGACGCCGACCCGCACGGCGAGGAGAGCCAGGGGTAGGACGTCGCCGAGGCGTGGATCGCCGCCGGGCGCCGCCTCGGACTCGGCGACACCCACGGCGACAGTTGACGTTCCGGCCCCTGCGTTGTGTCATCCGCGCCCCGATCCGAATGAGCGCAGCCGATGGCCGGCCCGACCAAGTTTGACCACCACCCCACGCCACCGGCGCCACCGCCGTCCGAGCCGCCCACCCCGGAACAGCCTCCCCGCGCCTCGGGCCCCAACGGCCGGAACAGAACCTGCCCGTCAATGACCGGCCCAGACTCCCCCCTCCCGTGAGCAGTTCACCGGAACGGGGTGAGGCCCAGGCGGCAGCGGCCCCGCCATGGCCTCCCTGTCCTGCTGAGCACTCTCGTACGGACCGGTCCAAACCCAACTTCCGGATCCTGTGCTGGTGGGTCGGGTGGGCCGGCTCAGGAGCGGTGCGAGCTGTGGCGTATCGGTGCGGAGCGCGCGGTTCGCGCTGGGAGTGCGGGACGTGTCGCCGCCGGGCCCGGTCGCAGGTGGGGCATGGTGGGAGTACGCCGGTTCCGGCGCCGCTGACCGTCCGGGGTTCCGTCGGCTACCTAGGTAGGGGCGTAGGTGAGCAGGACGACGCCCGAGTTGAGGCGTGTGGTGCCCCGCAGCGTGAGGTGCGCGGTGTCTGCTCCGTCGAGGAGGCGGCTTCCGCGTCCAGCGATGACGGGGAAGACCCAGAGGAAGTACTCGTCAACGAGTTTGTCGGCCAGGAGAACGCGGTCGATTTCGCCAGTGCCGAGCTTGAGGATGTCCTGCCCCGGTCGCTTCTTGAGGCCGGCGACCTCAGCGGCGATGTCGCCGGCGATGAGGGTGCCGTTCCAGGTGGCGTGCTTGAGAGTGCGCGAGACGACGTGCTTGGGGAGGCCGTCGAGGCGTGAGGCATACCCCTTGTCGAGAGCGGTCAAGTCCGTTGCTGGGGAGGCGATTTCCTCATACGCCTGCCGCCCCAACAGCAAGGCGTCCGTGTCGCCGAGGAGGTCGCCGGCGTACTGGTGGTACTGCTCATCCTGGTACGGCCTGCTCCACTGGGCGGGCGAGCTGATGACGCCGTCCAGTGTCACGTACGTCGATTCGATGAGCCTGCGCATGAGGGGGTGGGCTCCTTCAGGGTCGGGGTTGTAGCAGCACGGGGCGGGCGGCGGGGCGGTGGTACGCCGACCTGCGTGACTTCGAGGTGGGCTGGTGGGTGGGTGGGGTGGCCCGACTCGCCTCTGCGGCAGGGTCGTCGCGTCCGCGTGCCAATGCCTCGGCGATACCGTCGTGCGCACCTGCCTGCTCCACTACATCGCCGTCGGCAGACTCCTGCGCTCCCACCAGGGCCACTGGGGCGCCCATATGCTCAGACCGCCCGTCGCCCCCGAAATCGCCTGGGCCCCGAGTGCCGTAGACGGTGGTGGTCTGTGGCTCCCGGGAGACGTGCGGGAGCAAAGCGGGGTGCAGTCTGGGCCCCTGTCGGGCGGAACCGGACGCGTGCACCCGCGTCGGGCTCATGACGCGCCGGGCCGCCGCGCTACGCGACCGCCGCTGGGCGACCGTCCGCCCGATGCCGTGCCATCCAGTCGGCCGCGAACGCGACCGCGGGAATCAACGGAACGAGCTTGGCCAAGGTGGCGCCGACGGGCCCTTCCCGGATGGCCAGGTTCTCCGTCAGCGCCGCTCCGATCAGGTCGAAGTCGGCCAGGTCCAGGAGCACGTCCTCGTACGCGAACCAGCTCGGTCGGCCCAGCCAGTCCGGGACGACGCACCGGTACATCCGCGTGGCGACCTTCGGCTGGAGGTACTCCGCCAGATGGAAGGCGGTGAACGCCGAGAAGCCCGTCCCCAGCATCAGCACCTTCGCGTCCGGCAGCGAGAACAACCGTGCCAGCGGCGACTGTTCGCCGAAGTGCGAGACCGGATTGTGGTGGCGCACGATGCCGTTCGCCAGCAGTCCCCTCGCCACGAACGACGACTGTGGGTGCGAGCTGCGGACCGTGCCCGGAGCCTGCCGGAGCAGCTCCGGCAACGCCCCCATCGTGGGCGACGCCGGCGTCCAGACCGGATCGAAAGGCGGCATCTCCTGTTTGTACGCCTCGATTTCCGCATCGCTGAGACCGTAGGTGGCGCGCTGGAAGGGCAGTGACGTGTCGGAATTCAGCTCGGTGAAGGTGGGCATCACCAGCGTGCCGCCCGGACCGACCGCCTCCGTCAGCGCGGCCAGAACGCCGTGCGGTCCGCGTTCCACCGGCCCGATGCCGCGCAGTCGGCAGTGCACCAGCAGCACGTCGTTGATCCGGACCCCGAGGTTGCGGAGCTCGCCGACCAGTTCGTGTACCGTCCGCGGCGGCTCGGCCTTCGCCGCGAATGGCGGCTCGTCCGGTCCGGGGCGGGGCGGAAGGGGGGTCACCGGTGTCAGCCGCGGGTCGACGGGCGGTTTGGCCGGGGCGCTCATGCCTGGTCCCCCAAGGACTTGGCCGCCGCGACACTGGCCGCCACGCGCCCTCTGACGTGTTCGATGAACCTGATCAGGTCCGGGCAGTAAACCGACGGTTCGCCGAACCCGACACCCGATCGATACCGATGCGCGAAGTACCCGCCGCCGCACACCTCTCGGACTCGGCAGGAGCGGCATGTAACACCCAGGCCGGCAACGCCCAACTGCCGCACGGCCAGGGACGGATGGCGCAGCGCGTCGTCGAAGCTGTGGGACGTGATGGACATCCCCGTGGCGGCGGCGCCGTCGTACACCGACTTGAGGGTGTCGACCTGCTCGATCATGCCGTCGGTGTCGACGACGACCACCGTCGCCGGCCCGGGTCCGAGTTGCTCCGAGGTGCCGGAGCCGCCCAGCACCAGAGCGACGGTGTCCCGGAACAGACGCACGCTGGTCTCGGACTCCTCGACGTCGTACCAACGGTCGAAGGCCGCCGCCAGCCAGTCCCCGTACGGCGTCACCGCGGCGTCCGCATCGCGCGAGGGCGGTGGTTCGTCCCAACTGCCGTGCGGAAGAAGGAAGTCGATGGTCGGCGGGGCGTGTGCGAGCAGTGCTTCGTAGACCTCGACCGGGTCGTTCGCGAGATCGATCGTGCACAGCAGTCCGCCGTACAGCCCCGGCCGCGAGGGGTCGCGGAGCTTGGCGATCGCGGCCGCCACGTCGGCGTGACTGCCGCGCCCGTCGGCGCGGCGGCGGTGGCGGTCGTTGGCGGTCTCGTCACCGTCGAGGCTCACGCCGACGGATATACCGAGCGCGTGCAGTGCGTCCAGGCTCGCGTCGTCCAGCAGCAGGCCGTTCGTCTGCATGGCCAGTGACACCGCGGTGTAGGAGGGGACTGCCCGGCGCACACCTTCCGCCAGGCGCCGGATGAGTTGTACACCGGCAAGCATCGGCTCGCCGCCGTGCACGATCACGGTCACCGTCTCCAGGTGGCGCGCCCGCGCGTGTTCACCAATGCGGAGCGCGGTCCGGTCGGCGACCTCGGGCGACATCGCCTTGCTGGCCGCACGCCACGACTGGTCGCCCATCTCGTACAGGTAGCAGTAGTCACACGCCAGATTGCAGCGGCTGTGCACCTTGACGACGAAGTGCCGCAACGACACCGGTCGCCACAAGGAGCCCAGCGACCGGTGTGACGGGATGTTCAGTGGCCACTCGACGTTCACCGGCATTCGTGCCGGAGCGGACGACAATTCCACTCCGCCTTCCTTTCCCAACGGAGAGCGATCCGCCCTGGCCCGCCGACGGCGAGCGTCACCGAACCGGCCGGCTGAAGCCGACTGTTGCACGGTGCTTTGACGGCACTTGTGCACGGCGGGCCATGAGTTCCTCAGCACCGAAGGCTCAGCGCTTCTGGTCGATGTCCACATGGCTGGAGAAGCCGCTCGGAGCGACATCGGCCACGTAGCTGGAGAAGCCGCTCGCGGAATAGTCCGCCACGTAGCTGGAGAAGCCGCTTGCCGAGTCGTCGGACACATAGCTCGAAAAGCCGCTTGCCGTGTCGTCCGATACGTAGCTCGAGAAGCCGGTCAGGCTGTCCGCGCCGACCTGGGTCCGCAGCACGGTGCCGAGCGGCGAACGTGCGGGGATGGCCGGAGAGTCCATAAGGTCGGTGATCGTCAGCCCGTCGAGGACCGGTGCGGCGTGCGTCATCTGCGTCTCCTTTGATCGGCGAGAACCAGCGCTCGCAAGCTAGCTCTTGCCGCGCGAACAGCCCAGCGGCGAACATCCCACCGCGCAAGCAGGACACCTCCATGCGCGACGCGGACAACGAGCCCGTTGAAAGGCCAATTCGCGCACCGGCCCTGCCCGGTCCCCCGATCCCCTCACGGCCGGATCGGTCGGATCGGCCTCCAGGGCCGGTGGTTTCGGGGCGAGATCGTCGAAAGGCAGGGCGCAGCCGCCGGGCTGTCCGGTGCGGTAAGCGGCGCGTGCGACAAGGTGGGCGGCGACGGTCATGAGCATCCTTCAGTGGATGGACCGAGCCCCCGGGCTCTGCGTCGCCGCCGTCGACCGGCTCACGTTCAACGGCGCGATCATCCAGACCGACACCGAGTCCTACCGCCTCGCCCATGCCAAAACCCAAGCCGGACACACCGCGACCGGGTAACCCGAACGATCAGGACTGACGGGCCGGAACACGCAGCGCCCGCACAGGCGGGCCGAGAGTCCGGGCAGCATTGCGAACATCCACGGAACACCACGATCTGACGCCCACAGTCACGCTTGGTTCCTCGACGGCCTCGAACGGTCCGTCGCCGAAGCCGACCGATCGCGCCCAGGCCGCAATTCTTGATCCGCCGACGGCCCGCGCTGCGACCTGCGCCCACGCCGCCGTTCCTCGAACACCAAGAGCACGATGTTGGCCCGCCGCGGCGCCGGACCCGCCCCCACGACACCGGCGCCCCTCGGGCACGTCCCCTGGCCCATGGCGGCGGAGCCGTCCGCGGCCCACATCCGCAACCGGTTGTGAGCGCCTTCCGCGATTTGAACTCAGCCGGAAGGTCCTACCACGGTGTCCTGGACCGGGACTTGAACGTGATCGCGTCGAACACCTCACGGTGGTCGGGCCGTCGCTCGCCTCGCTGCGCATCACTCGACGGCCACGACCATCCAGGATCAGAAACGGCCTAGCCCTGTTCGGCTTCCCAGGTGCCTGAAGCGTCGTTGCAGGTGGTTGTGTATGTGCCGGTCAAGCGGTCGCCCGAGAGCTTGCCTTCCAGCCTGATCGTGTCCGAGGAGCCGCCGCTCGAACGGAGTTGCACCTTGTCGCCCGTCACGGTTCCGTCGACCGGGCCGGACAGATCGCAGTCGGCGACGTCCAGATCGAGCTGGCCTTCCACGCTGCTGCCGCTCTGCTCGAGGGTGATCGAAAACGAACCGGAGAGAGTGGCAGGCACCTTGTTGTCGTACGTCCCGCTCCACGGGCCGCTCAGTGTCGCCGCGTTCCCGTTGCCGCTCGTGCCGCCCTTGCCACCGGAGCCGCCCTTGCCGGACTGGCCTGCCGGGCCTACTCCGTCGCAGTTGCTCGACGGGTTCGCGACCGCCGACAGTGTCCCGGCCGCCCCCGAAGAGGCCGCCGACGCGGAGGGGCAGTCGTCGTCATCCGAGCCGCCGAACAACGCGATTCCGCCGAAGACCGCTCCGATCACGACGACGGCCGCGAGGCCGCCGACCAGCCATTTGCCGGACGACGCCCCGCCCGGGCGGGCGTGCCCGCCCGGCATCGGCGGCTGCCCGCCCTGGTAGGGGGCGCCGGCGTACGGCCCCTGCGGTGGTCCCTGGGGCGGCGCTTGCTGGTACATCGCGCCTGCCGGTGCCCCGTATGGGGTCGCAGGCGGAGGCCCCGGAGGCATCGGCGGAAGCCCTTGTCCTTGCCCTGGCCCGCTCGCCCCGCCGGCCGGGAACTGCGACGGCGGCGGGAAGCCCTGCGGCTGCGACGCGTGCGGCGCAGCCTGCTGCGGGGTGGACTGCGGTGCCGAGGAGTACGGGTCCTTCACCATGTTGGGCGCGGCCGGCGCCGCGTGCGCGCCCGGCGTACCCGGCGCGCTGTGCGCACTTGGCCCGGACGACGGAAGGACCAGCAGCGCGACTTCCGCGGCGGCGTCGGGGCGGGTGGTGAGCAGCCCCGAGAACACCGACTCGAAGCGCGCGTACGCGGCGTCCCGCAGTCCGTTCTGCTCCCGGCCGTCCGCGCCTTCGATCATGCTCCCGAATGCGTCGACCCATGTCGCCGCGCCCGGATCGCCGTGCCGCATCAGCAGGTTGAGCAGCGAGCCGCGTACGGTCTGCCAGGACTCCGTCCCGATGGCCCTGACCACGTTCGCCGCGGCGACTCGCGCCAGTTCCTGTAGCTCGTCCGGCATGCGCCGTACTCCCCGCATCGCATCACGCGGACGGCCCCCTTGCCGTCCGTCGGTGCACGCGAATATACGCGCAGGCGCCGATCTTCCACCGAGGGTGTTCCCTCGCCCCGACTACCGCCATGCTGGGACCGCAAGCTACCGCGCACCCCCGCCGTTCTCGGGAGGCACGCATGTACGGCGACCCCGGCAACCCCAATCGGCCTCCGCCTCCGCCGTCACCTCCGCCCGTACGTGCGCAGCCCTACCCCTCGCTCCCCTCCCCCGGCCCGCCGCCGCGTCAGCGGTACGGAGGTCACGGCCGCTTCCGCGGCGATCTGTCGTACGGCCGCGCGGCGTTGCGGTGGCCGGCGTCCGCGGCCCGGGCGCTGCGGTCTGCCGCGTTCCCCGTTCTCTGGCTGCTGTCCTTCGCCGTCCTCGCAGCTGTGGCCGTGGCCGTGGTGTTCCTCCTTACGCCCTGACCCGGGGCCGACACGAGCTGCCCGCCGTACGGCATCGCGGAGGCACCCCGGGACGATGCGTCCGAGGGGGACTTCGGTGTGGGTCAGGGCAGGAGGTCGAGGTCGTGTTCGTCGGTGTAGGTGCGGCGCGGGGCGGGTTTGGGGCCGAAGAGGCGGCGCATGACAGGTTCGGCGAAGCGGGCGGTGAGGGGGCCGGCGATGACGAGGATGAGGACGTACGCGGTGGCGAGCGGTCCGAGTCGTGTGTCGGTGCCCGCGGCGACGGCGAGTCCGGCGATGACGATGGAGAACTCGCCGCGGGCGACCAGTGCTCCGCCGGCGCGGTAGCGGCCGGGTTTGGCGATGCCGGCGCGGCGGGCGGCCCAGTAGCCGGTGGCGATCTTGGTGAGGGTGGTGGCGACCGCGAGGGCGAGGGCCGGGAGCAGGACGGGCGGCAGGTCGGCGGGGTCGGTGGACAGGCCGAAGAAGACGAAGAAGACGGCGGCGAAGAGGTCGCGGAGTGGGGCGAGTACCTCTTGGGCGTGTTCGGCGACTTCGTCGGAGATGGCGATGCCGACGAGGAACGCGCCGACGGCGGCGGACACCTGGAGTTTGTCGGCGAGTCCGGCGACCAGGACGGTCAGGCCAAGGACGCCGAGGAGCAGGAACTCGGGTTCCTCGCTGGAGAGCGCCTTGGAGACGACCTGGCCGTGGCGCAGCGCGACGAACAGGACGACGGCGATGGTGCCGACCGCGATGAGGACGGTGATGCTGCCGCCGAGGAGGCCGACCCCGGCGAGCAGTGCGGTGAGGATCGGCAGGTAGAGGGCCATCGCGAGGTCTTCGAGGACGAGGACGCTGAGGATGGTGGGGGTTTCGCGGTTGCCGAGGCGTCCGAGGTCGCGGAGGACTTTGGCGATGACGCCGGACGAGGAGATCCAGGTGACGCCGGCGAGGGCGATGCAGCCGACGGGTTCGAAGCCGAGGAGGAGTCCGGCGACGAATCCGGGGGTGGCGTTGAGGAGGAAGTCGACAAGTCCGGCGGGGGTGCCCGCGCGGAGGTTGCCGACGAGTTCCTTGGCGTTGTACTCGAGGCCAAGGAGCAGCAGCAGGAGGATGACGCCGATGTCGGCGCCGACGGAGATGAAGTCGTCGCTCTCGGAGAGGCTGAGGACGCCCCCGTGGCCGAAGGCGAGTCCGCCGAGGAGGTAGAGCGGGATCGGGGACATGCCCATGCGCGCGGCGAGGCGTCCGAGGACGCTGAGGCCGAGGATGATGGCGCCGATTTGGATGAAGAGCGATGCGGAGTGCATGGAGTGGTGCGCGGCTCCGGTTCGGGGTGGGCGGCGGGCTGTTACTCCCCGGTGAGGAGCTCGGCGAGGGCGGTGGCTTCGGCGGGGGTGAGGCGTACGCCGGGGCCGCAGGCGTCGGGGTCGTCGATCTCGAAGATGGCGAGGCTGCGTCGTCCGTCGCGGGCGGCGACGATGCTGAGGGCGCGGCCGCCTTGGGTCTGGAGGGTGTATTGGGTCCCGATGCCCGGGAGGGGGGTGGAGGTGATGGGGACCTGGTTGGACATGGCGGCGGCTCCGGTTCGGGTTCGGCTTCGGATTGTCGGCGACGGACGGGCGACGGACGGCGACAGCAGGTGTCAGCAGGTGTCCTGCGAGGGTCCTCCGGCCGTCGTCGGTGCGGGTTGTTGTCAGATTAATGGTGGGTGGGGTTGCCGGGCCCGGTGATCCCGTCGCGTCGTCGCGGTCGCGTCTTTGCGGTGTGTGGCGTGGTCTCGGTGTGATGGGATGCGCGGAGCCCGGCCTTTGCGTTCCGGGGTGCTGGTGGCGGGTTCTGGTGGTGGTCGGTCTCGGACGGGGGTTTGAGGTGGTCGGCGCGGTGGACGTCTCGGCGGAATCGGTCAATGCCGGTGCGGCCTTTTTTGTTCCGCTGGGTGCGGAGCGGTTTGCGGCGTCGGAGTTGACGCAGGGGCCGTGGAGTCTGGAGCAGCAGCACGGCGGTCCGCCGTCGGCGTTGCTGGCGGGGCGGTTGGAGCGGTTGGCGCCCCGTCCGGAGTTGGTTCCGGCGCGTCTGACGGTGGAGTTCCTGGGGCCGGTGCCGGTGGGTGAGGTACGCGTGGCCGTGCGCGTGGTGCGGGACGGCCGGAGCGTGCAGCTGGTGGCGGGTGAGCTCAGTGTCGACGGGCGGGTGTGCCTGTCGGCGCAGTTGTGGCGGGTACGGGCGGCGAAGGTCGCGGGGTTGCCCGAGGGGGCGTTGGCGTCGTCGCAGGTGCCGGGGCCGGTGCCGGCCGAGCCGCAGGGGCCGTTGGCGCGGCGCTTCGGGTACGGGCGCGCGTTGGACTGGCGGTTCCTGGAGGGGTCGTTCCGCCATCCGGGGCCGGCGACGGCGTGGGTGCGGTGCGGGCGTCCGCTGGTGGAGGGTGAGGCGCTGGGAGCGTTGGAGCGGGTGGTGTTGGTGGCGGACACAGGTTCGGGGATCGGTGCGGAGTTGGATTCGCGGCGGTTCGTGTGGCCGAACCTGGACCTGTCGGTGCATCTGCTGCGGGTGCCTGTGTCGGAGTGGTTGTGCCTGCGGTCGGCGACGGAGTTGGGGGACGCGGGGGTGGGGGTGGCGCGTACCCGGTTGTTCGACGAGGCGGGGCTGTTCGGGTCGGTGGCGCAGTCGTTGTTCGTGGCCCCGGTGCCGGGGGCGGATGCGTCGGGGTAGGTGTCGGGCACGCGTGTCCGTGCGGTGATGGCGTGGTCGTACGTCCGGGTCTGGGAGTTGGCGGGTCGGGTGGCGGGTATGCGGGGAGTCGTGGGGGGTGGTCTGTCCGTGTGTGTGGAGGTTGTGGTGACCCATCCGCCGAGTCCGCCGCCCGCTCCCCCGGGTCCTCCGGGCCCGTGGCCGCCTGATCCGTTTCCGGCTCCGGGTCCGGGGCCGTCCCCGGATCCTGCTCCCGAGCCGTTGCCCGACCCGTTCCCGGATCCGTTGCCGCCCGATCCCGGTCCCGCTCCGCAGCCGGAGCCGGCTCCTCCGGGTGGCGGGCGTCCTCCGTTGGGGGGCTGAGCGGCAGGTGCGTGCCGAGGGCCCGGTGCGCCGCGTGGTGCGGCGTACCGGGCCCTCTCTGGGTACCGGGCCCTCTCTGGGTACCGGCCTTCGGCGTGTGCGGGTTCGGGGATCAGCGGATGGGGACGCCGCTGATGGTGCGGGCGATGACGAGGCGCTGGATCTCCGAAGTGCCTTCAAAAATCGTGTAGATGGCGCTATCGCGGTGCATGCGTTCGACGGGGTACTCGCGGGTGAAGCCGTTGCCGCCGAGGATCTGCATGGCGTTGGTGGTGACCCATTTGGCGGTCTCGCCGGCATAGAGCTTGGACATCGATCCCTCGGCGGCTTCGAAGGGTTGGCCGGTGGCGGCCATCCAGGAGGCGCGCCAGACGAGGAGGCGTGCGGCGTCGATGCGGGTGCGCATGTCGGCGAGGGTGAAGGCGACGCCTTGGTTGTCGATGATGGGGCGGCCGAACTGTTCGCGGGTCTTGGCGTATTCGAGGGCGTATTCGTACGCGGCGCGGGCGATGCCGACGGCTTGGGCGCCGACGGCGGGCCGGGAGGATTCGAAGGTGGCCATGGCGGCGTTGGTGCGTCCGGAGCGGGCGCCTTCGCGGGCGCGGGCGATGCGTTCGTCGAGCTTGTCCTTGCCGCCGAGGAGGCAGTCGCCGGGGATGCGGACGTTGTCGAGGATGACTTCGGCGGTGTGGGAGGCGCGGATGCCGTGCTTCTTGAACTTCTGGCCCTGGCTGAGGCCGGGGGTGGCGGGCGGGACGACGAAACTGGCCTGGCCGCGGGCGCCGAGGGTGGGGTCGACGGTGGCGACGACGACGTGGATGTGGGCGATGCCGCCGTTGGTGGCCCAGGTTTTGACGCCGTTGAGGACCCATTCGCCGGTGATGTCGTCGTACGTGGCGCGGGTGCGCATGGCGGAGACGTCGGAGCCGGCGTCGGGTTCGCTGGAGCAGAAGGCGGCGACTTTGACGTCTTCGGGGGTGCCGAACATCTGGGGTGCCCAGGTGGCGACCTGGTCGGGCGTGCCGTTGGCGACGACGCCGGCGGCGGCGAGGGTGGTGCCGGTGATGGCGAGGCCGAGTCCGGCGTCGCCCCAGAAGAGTTCTTCCATGGCAAGGGGGATGCCGAGGCCAGTGGGGTCGAAGGCCTGCGTGGAGAAGAAGTCGAGGGAGTAGAGGCCGGCTTTGGCGGCTTCCTGGAGGATGGGCCAGGGGGTTTCCTCGCGTTCGTCCCATTCCGCGGCAGCCGGGCGCAGGACGTCGGCCGCGAAGGTGTGGACCCAGTCGCGGACGGTGCGCTGGTCGTCGGTGAGTTGGAGGGAGAATGCGCTCATCGGGTCTGGCTCCCTGCGGTGGTTGGTGGTGTGATGCCGTGCCGGGTGTTGCGGGTCCGGGGCCGGGGCGCCGGTGGCTGCCGGTGGGGCGGTAAGCGGTGCGTGGTGCGGGGCCGTGCGGACGCGGCGGTGGGGTGGAGGTGTCGTGGTGGTGTGCGGGGTGGGACGCTGGGGTGGGACACCTGGCTGTTACCGGCGGGTAACCCGCAGTGTGTTACTCCTGGTAACGTCTGTCAAGGCCGGGGCGCCTCGAAGCACGACGCGTACCACACGAGCGAGGGTTCGGCGAAGGGTCGCATGACGCACAACGAAGCCGCCACCGGTTCCGCCGCGGGAACGGGCACGGGCAGGGGGACGGGCACAGGGACGACGCACGGCACCGCGGTCGGCGCCACGGGCGCCGCCGCATCCAGATCCGCCGCCACGGGGCCCGCGAGCGGACGCTCCGCGCTCCGCCGCCTCGAACTCCTCGACGCCGCCGACCGCGTGGTCATGCGCGACGGCCCCGACGCGTCGATGAACACCATCGCCGCCGAGGCCGGCATCACCAAGCCGATCCTGTACCGGCACTTCGGCGACAAGGACGGCCTGTACCGGGCACTGGCCGAGCGCCACACCGAGGAGCTGGCGCTCGCCATCCGCGCCGCCGTCGACCCGGGGCGCTCGGACAACCCCAGGGCGCGCGTGCAGGCGACGATCGACACGTACCTCGCGCACATCGAGGCGAACCCGCAGGTGTACCGCTTCCTGCTGCACCGGGCGGGCGCCGAGTCCGCGGACGTGCACGGGCACGTGACGGCGTACCAGCGGCGCGTCGGCGAGGAACTGGCGCGCTCGTTCGACCCGGTGGGCGCCACGGGCGTGCTCGCGCGTGCGTGGGCGCACGGCATCGTCGGCATGGTGCAGGCCTGCGGCGACTGGTGGCTGGACGAACGGCCGTGCGAGCGCGCGGAACTGACCGTCTACCTCACCGAACTCCTGTGGGGCGCCCTGCCGACCGCGCTGGCCGCGGCCGCGGAGGCCGGCGAGGCGGCGACCGGGGCCGGGACCGCGACTGACAACGGGGCCGACGCCGAGACGGCGGACAGGCAGTAGTCCCGACCCGTCCCGCGCAGACCTGGCCGACAGCCTTGCCCGACAGTCCTTCCGTACGGCCGCATCCGCGAGGCCGCTTCCGCACGGCCCCGCTCAGGTGCCGGGGCGGTAGCGGATCGGGTGGTCCTCGGGGACCTCGACGACGCAGATGCGCAGGCCGTCCGGGTCCGCGATCCACATCTCGTCCAGGCCCCACGGCTCGCGGCGCGGCTCGCGGAGGATCTCGGCGCCGCGTTCGGCGAGGGTCTTGTGGGCGTCCGCGAGGTCGCGGACCTGCATCCAGAGCTGGGTCGCCGGGGTCGGCACGGTGTCCGAGCCCGCGGAGACCTCCAAGTAGCCGCCGCCGAGGAAGAAGACCGTGCCGCGGTGCTCCTCCGTACCGAACTCGCGGTAGACCGCGAGCCCGAGGACGTCGCGATAGAAGGCGCGGGTGCGTTCGAGGTCGGTGGGCCGCAGCAGGATGCGGCTGCTCAGGACGTCCATGCACCACTCTTCGCCCGTGACGGCTCCTGTTATGCGTGAAATGTGCCGCGCGTGCGCCCGGAGCGCGGATCGGCACCGGGATCCGGCGCGCTGGGCGCGGCCCGCGCGGCGCGCGTCCGGGCGGGCCGGGCGTTACGCTGCGGCGGTTGGGCTCGTGGGCGGTCGGGCCGGTGACCGGTTGGGCATGCCGGGCCGGTTCGGTGGCAGTCTCGCTGTCGGGGCAGATTCCGGCGGGCCGCGGCGCCGCCGCGCGCACAACGCGCATCACGCAGACGACACACATGACACATACGGCGAAGACGACGGACACGACGGAGGGGTGCGTGTGGGGTACGACCGGGTGGCGGGCTCGATGTTCGGGCTGGCGTACGGGGACGCGCTCGGCGCGCCGACCGAGTTCCTCTCGTACGCGGAGATCATGCGCCGCTACGACGTCCCCGGCCCACGCGAACTCCCGGTGCACGGCGGCGTGGCGCTGGTGACCGACGACACGCAGATGGCCTTGGCCGTCGCGGAGGCACTCGCGGACGTCCTGGGCGCGGACTCCTCGCGCGAGGCCGCCGGAACTCCCGCAAGTACGCCCGACAGTTCGCCGGGCGGTTCGCCCACCGCCGTGCCCGACGGCCCGGTCGCGGGCGGCCGCGGTCCGCGCCTGGACGCGAAGCGGCTGACCCCGCGCCTGCGCACGCACTTCCTGACCTGGTGGGCCTCCCCCGACAACAACCGCGCGCCGGGCAACACCTGCCTGCGCGCCTGCGAGGCGCTCGCGGACGGCGTGGAGTGGTCGTGGGCGACGATCCGCGGGTCCAAGGGCTGTGGCGCCAACATGCGGGTGTCCCCCGTCGCCCTCGTGGACGGCATCGGCGAGGCGGAGCGGTGCGGCGCCGCCCAGTTGCAGGCCGCGATGACGCACGGCCATCCCACCGCGCTCGCGGCGTCGGACCTCACCGCGGCCGCCGTGCACGCCCTGCGCGCGGGGGTCGCGCCGAAGGACCTCCCGGCGTACCTGCGGGCGCACGCCGAGGCGCAGCGGTCGGTGTACCACGGGGACTGGCTGGGCGACGAGCTGTGGCGGGGGCCGTTCGGGACGACGCCGGAGGCGTTCGTCGAGCGGGGCTGGGACGAGTGCCTGGCGGTGCTGGACCGGCTGGACGCGGCGCTCGTGCTCGCGGACCGGCGCAGCGACCCGTGCCGGGTGACCGGGGCGGGCTGGGTCGCGGAGGAGGCGTTCGCGACCGGGCTGCTGTGCTTCCTGATGTACGAGGACGCCCCGGTGGACGCGCTCGCCCGGGCTGCCGCTTCGTCCGGCGACTCGGACTCGATCGCGGCGCTGGCGGGGGCGTTCGCGGGCGCGGCGTACGGCATGTCCGCGTGGCCCGCGGAGTGGGAGCCGGTGATCGAGTACCGCGCGGACCTGGTCCGGCTGTCCGAGGCGCTCGCCCGATGACGCGGCGCACGGCCGCGGCGGCGGCACGAACGGCGAAGGCGGCGAAGGCGACGCGGGCCGCCCGGGCCGCGGCCAATGGCGGCAGCCGAGTGAACGGCGCGCTGGGCGGCGCCTTGAACGGTGCATTGAACGGCACGCTGAGCAATGTCTGGAGTGGAGCACGGGATGGGGCGCGGCATGGGCTGGCGGGTTTGAACGGCCCTTCGGTGGCGGCGCTGCGCCGCCAGGCGGCGAGTTCGGTCGGCAGTGCGGTGACCGGGGTGGCGGCGGGGGTCGCGGGCGCGCTGGGCGTGGCCAGCGCGGCCGGGTCCGCCCCGACGGTCTCCGGGACGAAGCCGGGCGTGCTCGGCCGCGTGCACGCGATGGACCAGGCGGCGTTCACGTGGGTGGCGTCGCACCACGTCCCGTGGGCGAACCGCGCGCTCCCGTCGTTGTCGCGGTCGGCGAACCGGTCGCGGCTGTGGATGGTCGCGGCCGGGTCGATGGCGTTGTCGGGCGGCCGGTCGGGGCGGCGGGCGGCGCTGCGCGGTCTGGGGTCGGTGGCGCTGGCGTCCACGGTGACGAACGTGGTGCTGAAGAACTGGACGCGGCGTCCGCGTCCGGTGCTGGACCTGGTGCCGCACGTACGCCGGCTGCCGCGCCAGCCGTGGACGACGTCGTTCCCGTCGGGGCACGCGGCGTCGGCGGCTGCGTTCGCGACGGGTGTGGCGCTGGAGTCGCGGTCGCTCGGTGCGGCGGCCGGCGTGCTCGCGACGGGTGTGGCGTTCTCCCGGGTGTACACGGGGGTGCACTACCCGGGTGATGTGCTGGCCGGCGCGGCGCTGGGTGCGGGGTTGGCGGCAGTGACGCTGCGGTGGTGGCCGCGGCGTCCGGTGGTGGCCGCCTTCGCGCCGCAGCCCAGGGTCCGGGTACCGGCGCTGGACGGCGGCGAGGGCCTGGTGGTCGTGGTGAACGCCTCGGCGGGCCCGGACGGCGAGGTGGCGCCCCGGCTGCGGGAGTTGCTGCCGCTGGCGACGATCCTCGAACGGGCGCCGCAGCCGGATGCCGAGGACGGCGGGGACGCCGCGAACGGGGACGGCGAGGACGACGGGAACGGGAAGGGCGAGGACGTCGCGTCCGAGGGCGGTACGCCGCAGCCGGGCCCGCACGCTGCCCCCGGTACGGCACCCGGTACGGCTCCCGCTGCCGCCGAGGGCGCGGACGACGACGCCGAGCCCGACAGTTCGGACCTGGTGGCGCTGCTGCGGCAGGCGGCGTCGGAGGCCGCGGTGCTGGGCATCGCGGGCGGCGACGGGTCGATCAACGCCGCCGCGAAGGTCGCGCTGGACTTCGGCTGCCCGCTGGCGGTGTTCCCGGCCGGGACGCTGAACCACTTTGCGGCCGACCTGGGCCTGCAGCGCCTGGAGGACACCGCGCGTGCGGTGCGTGCGGGTGAGGCGGTACTCGTGGACGTTGCGGAGATCGCGCGCGACCGCACGTACGACTTCGGGCCGTTGAGTGGGATGGACCCCGAGGTGTTCCTCAACACGTTCTCGCTGGGCGTCTACCCCGACCTGGTGCGGGCGCGCGAGGCCATGGAGGGGCGGATCGGGAAGTGGCCGGCGATGCTGGTCGGCCTGGTGGAGGTGCTCAAGGAGGCGCGGCCGGTCAAGCTGCGCGTCAACGGGCGGGCGCGGTCGGTGTGGCTGCTGTTCCTCGGCAACGGGGCGTACGCGCCTCCGGGCTTCGCCCCCGCGTACCGGCCCAACCTGCACGACGGCCTGCTGGACGTCCGCCTGGTCGACGCCGCGAAGCCGGCCGCGCGTATCCGGCTGGTGGCCGCGGTGCTGTCCGGCACGCTGGGGCGCTCGCGGGTGTACGAGGCGTCGACGGCGCGGGCGATGCGCCTGACGGAGATTCAGGCGGGCGCGCCGCTCGCGGTGGACGGCGAGGTGCGGCCGGGCGCGTCGCAGTTGCGGATCGCGAAGGGGCGCCGGCTGGTCGTGTACCGGCCGGTGGGCGCGCGTCGGGCGTAGCACTTTGCTGCGCCTACCCCGCCCCCGGTACTTCCTGTCCTGTGGCCCCTGTCCCGGCGGCGGGTCACGCGCCGCGGGCTCGGCGTTCCCGCCGCGACCGGACGGTTTGCCGGGGCTGGGGGCGTTTCGGCGCGGCCTGGCGGTTCACAGAGTGAAGTGGCAGCCCACGTCCCCGCGCGGGGACGGTGCGGGGTGTCCTCGCAAGGGTGAGGGGAATCCGGCTGCGCCGGGTGCCCGGAGTTCGGCACAGTGGCCCGTACGGGGCGGAGGAACGGCGACGCACGACGTCGTCGGCCGGCGTTCGTTTGTCGGTCGCGGCTGCAACGGTCGGTCAGCGAGTACAAGCGGGTACAGCGGAGGGAAGGGCGGTCGACATGGGGGGCGGTACTGGCGGTACGACGGTCGCCAGGGTGGTCGCGCCGAGACAGGCGGCCACCGCGAAGGCCACCGGAGCCAAGGTGACCACGACGGTGGCGACGGGCGCCTCGGCGGTGGTGTCGCGGGCGGTGGCGCGGCACCGTTCGCGGCCGATCCCCCGTCAGGCGCTGGGCGCCGCACGGTTGTTGGCGGCCGGCCGGATCGCCGTGGGCGTGGTGCAGGCGGTGGCGCCGCACGCCGCGGGTCGGCTGCTTCCGGCGCGGCCCGCGGGGGTGGGTGACGCGTCGGCGTTGTCGCGGGGGCTGGGCGTACGCGACACCGTGGTCGCGGCGGGCTGGTGGCACGCGTTGGACCGGGGTGGCAAGGGCGCCGCCGAGTGGGCGTGGCTCCAGGTGGCCGCCGATGTGTCCGACGGCGCGGGCACGGTCGGGCGGTGGCGCGCGCTGGACCGGCGCGAGAAGGCGTGGATGGTGGTGCTGGGCGCCCTCGCGGTCGCCGACGCGGCCGTTGCCGTGGCGCTGGGCGGGGCCGACGACGACACGGCCGGAACGATCTCCTAGCCGGTCCATCCGGCCCGAGGACCGGCACGGTGACCAGCCCGGGCATCGCCCCGGGGAATCGCCCCGGACGGTCGGCCCCGCCCAACGCAGCCGACCGGGCTACGGCGTCAGGTCGAGGGCGGCCCGCGCGGTTTTCCCGTCGTAGGGGACGGACAGGTGCTGGTGGATCATCCGCCAGTGGCCGCCCCGGCGTGTGAAGACGCGGGTGGCGCGGGACCAGGCCTCGGTGGTCGAGCCGTCGGGGTGCGCCAGGCGGATGCGGTCCAGGCCCCAGGCGACGGCGAGGTCGTCGCGCGCGGCCACGGTGAGGTCGGGGACGTCCCAGTGGACGATGGCGTCGCCGGCGGCGTCGAGGCCTGCCTTGCAGGTCGTACGGAGGTCGGCGACGCCGGTGTGGCGCAGCGGCGTTTCCTGTTCGTACGCGACGACGTCCTCGGCAATGTCGGCGATCATCGCGTCGAGGTCCTTGGCGGCGGTGTGGGCGAACCACCGGTGGTGGAGGCCGCGGACCTCGGCTTCGGAGCGTCGGTCCGCCGCTTCCCGGTCCGCCGCCGTCGCCTCCGCCGTCTCCGTGGTGGCGTCAGGCGTGGGCGTGATCGGGAACGAGTGGTGTTCGTGGGTGACCGTCCAGCGCCCGTCCTGTTTGCGGAGGCCTAGGGTCAAGCGCAGCCGGTTGGCGGGGTGGGCGGCGAGTTCGTCGGGGGTTCCGCAGCGCAGCAGCGCGTGCGCGAAGGCGACGTCGGCTCCTGCGGCGACGTCGAGGGAGTCGATCGCGAAGGACGCCCCCTGCGCCTGCCACATGAAGAAGGGCGGCCAGCTCGCGCGATAGGCGTCGAGGCCGCGGACCCCTTCGTACGGCGGCGGTACGTCGAACATCACGATGTCGTCGGCGTGGTCCGCGAGGACGGTCTCCAGGTCTCCGGTGTGGACGGCGTGGGCCCAGCGCTCGATCAGCTCGCGGATCAGGCGTTCGTCCTGGCTGTGGGTCCGGTCCTTGTGGTCCTCGGTCTGTCGTTCGGTCTGCCGTTCGGTCTGCTGCTCGGTCAGGCGGGGCGTGTCGGCGGGCATGGTCGGCTCCCTTGCTGGTGCGCGGAGTGCGGCGGGGTGTGCCGCGACGGCGGGCGATCCGTCCGTCGCGTGTACAACCCGGCCCGCGGCCGAAACTCATCGCCGCTCAGGACAGCAGGACCGCAGCCGACCGCGTCACACCAGGCGCGCCGGCAGCCGGTGGACGCCGAAGTCGGCGTCCAGGAACGACACCACCTCCGCGATCCGCCCGCCGCGCAGCGTCAACAGGTCCAGGCCGCCGGGGGCATACGCCCCGCTCGCCGGGTCCCACAGGTATGTCCCGAAGGCGATCTGCCCGTTCGCGCGGGTCGGCACGAACCGCCAGCGGCGCGTGAGCGGGCCGGCGAGGAGGAAGCCGCGGATGGCGTCGCGTCCGGCGTACCACTCGGGCAGCGGCGGCATCGAGTACTTGGCGTCGTCGGCGAGCATCTTCACGAGCGTGTCGACGTCGCGGGACTCCCAGGCGGCGACGTACCGCCGTACGAGGTCCCGCTGCGCCTCGTCGCCCAGGGTCTCGGGGCCGGCCGGGCCGTCGGAGCCTTCGGCGCCGTCGAGGATCCGGTGCTGGCTGGGTCCGGGCGGCAGCGTGTCGGCGAGGGTCGTCCGGCCGCGCTGCAGCGCGCTGTTGGCGGCGGGTACGGAGGTGTCGAGCAGCCCGGCGGTCTCCGCGGCGGAGTAGCCGAGTACGTCGCGCAGGAGCACCGCGGCCCGTTGGCGTGCGGGCAGGTGCTGGAGCGCGGCGACGAAGGCGAGTTCCACGCTCTCCCGGGCCACGGCGCGGGCCTCCGGGCCGAGTTCGGCGGTCCAGCCCATGAGGTGGTCGGGGTACGGCTCCAGCCAGGCGGACTCGGTCGCGGGTGCGTGGCCGGGGCTGAGGTCGGCGGGCAGTTCGCGGCGGCCGCGGCGTTCCAGGAGGGTGAGGGACCGGTTGGTGGCGATCTTGTAGAGCCAGGGGCGCAGCGACGTGCGGCCGGGGTCGGCGGGGTCGGCGCGCTCGTCGAAGCGGTCCAGGCTCCGCCACGCCCGGTCGAACGTCTCCTGCACCGCGTCCTCGGCGTCGTGGAACGAGCCGAGCAGGCGGTAGCAGTGCGCGCGGAGTTCGTCCCGCAGCGGCCCCACCAGCCGTCCGAACGCGTCCCCGTCGCCGCCTCGGGCGGCGGCCAGCAGGACCGCCGGGTCCTCACCCGCCGGTCCTCCCGGGGCGGTGTCGTCTCCGTCTGCCGCAAGGGCCTCGTCCGCTCGTCCCGGTACGTCCCGCATCGCTCGGCACCATTCGTCTCGGACGTCGTCGTCGCCGCAACGCTAGGTCGTGTCTTCAAATTCTCGCCGGGCCCGCGAACCGTGGCACGCACGCTCGCCGCGTTGCGGACCTTGCCCGGCCAAACCCAGGCCGAGCT
>NZ_JBEZFP010000142.1:0-22946 GCF_040649515.1 Streptodolium elevatio | reverse complement strand
CGCGGACCGGCCGGTCGGCCGGTCCGCGAAACCTGCGCCTGGGACACCGGGGCGGCCCAGCCTCTCAGGCCAACGCCACCAGGTCTGCGTACTCCGGGTTCCAGAGGTCCTCAGTCCCGTCCGGCAGGACCAGGACACGGTCGGGACGCAGGGCTTCGATCGCCGTTTCGTCGTGCGTGACCATGACGATCGCACCCGGGTACGCGCCGACCGCGCCCAGTACTTCGTCCCGCGACAACGCGTCGAGGTTGTTGGTCGGCTCGTCGAGCAGCAGCACGTTCGCCCCGGAGTGCACGAGGCCGGCCAGCGCCAGCCGCGTCTTCTCGCCGCCGGACAGCACCCCGGCCGGCTTGTCCGCGTCGTCGCCGCGGAAGAGGAACGCGCCGAGCACGCGCCGCGCTTCGTCGTCGGTGAGGTGCGGCGCCGCGGCGGCCAGGTTCTCGCGTACCGTGCGCGCCGGGTCGAGGGTGTCGTGCTCCTGCGCGAAATAGCCCAGCCGCAGCCCCACTCCGGGCACCACTCGGCCCGAGTCCGGCGCGACCGCACCCGCGAGGATCCGCAGCAGCGTGGTCTTCCCCGCGCCGTTCAGGCCGAGGACGACGATCCGCGCGCCCCGGTCCACCGCGAGGTCGACGCCGGACAGGACCGCGCGTCCGCTGTACGCCTTGGCCAGCGACACCGCCCCCAGCGGCATCCGTCCGCACGGCGCGGGTTCGGGCAGCCGGATGCGCGCGACCTTGTCGGCGCGCCGGGTCGGCTCCAGGTCGGCGAGCATGCGGTCGGCACGCCGGGCCATGTTGCGGGCGGCGACGGCGGTGGACGCGCGGGCGCGCATCTTGTCGGCCTGCGCGTGCAGCGACGACGCCTTGCGCTCGGCGTTGGCCCGCTCGCGCGCCCGGCGCCGGTCGTCGGCGTCACGCTGCGCGAGGTACGCCTCCCATCCCACGTTGTGCACGTCGACGGTCGTACGCTGCGGGTCGACGTGGAACACGCGGTTGACGGTGTCGGCGATCAGCCCGGTGTCGTGGCTGATGAGCACCAGGCCGCCGCGGTACGACGCGAGGAAGCCGCGCAGCCAAGCCACCGAGTCGGCGTCCAGGTGGTTCGTCGGCTCGTCGAGCAGCAGCGTGTCGTGGTCGGCGAACAGGATGCGCGCGAGTTCGACCCGGCGGCGCTGGCCGCCGGACAGCGTGCCGACGGGCCGTGCCAGGGCGTCGTCGGGCAGCCCGACACCGGCGGCGACGCGGGCGGCCTCGGCCTCGGCCGCGTAGCCGCCGCGGGCCTCGAACTCGGCCTGGGCCCGGGAGTAGGCGTCCATCGCACGTTCGAGCGCGTCGGCGGTCGTGGCCGCCGCCATCGCGGACTCGGTCGCGCGCAGGCGGCGTACCGCGTCGTCGAGGCCGCGGGCGGACAGGATGCGGTCCACCACGGCCATCCGCGGGTCGGCGGCCCGGGGGTCCTGGGGCAGATAGCCGACGGAGCCCCCGCGCGTGACGGTGCCGGCGGCCGGGGCCGCCTCACCCGCGAGCGTGGTGAGCAGGGTGGTCTTGCCCGCGCCGTTGCGGCCGACCAGGCCGATGCGGTCGCCGGGGGCGATGGTGAAGGAGATGTCGGAAAGCAGCAGGCGCGCGCCGACGCGCACGTCCGCGCCGCGGACGGTGATCATGGGATGACGCTCCGGGATAGCTCATGGACACACGGGTGGCGTGGAAGCGTGTGTCGGAGCTAGGACAGCCGGGGCGTGGACATGCGGCCGAGTGTACGTGAGCACGTTTCCGGACCGCGAAGGATTTTGCGGGACGCCGCGCCTTGCGGCACGGTTCGCGGGCGCCCGCCCGTCTCCGTCCCGGTCCGGCGGGCGGCTTCGGGGCCGCCCGCCGGACTGCGGCTCACCTGGTCAGGGGCAGGTGGCCAGCAGGATCGACACCACGGTGCAGCTCGCCGCCGCGGTGTCGTTGGCGGGGTTCGGGTCGGCCGGTGTGGAGGCGGTGCGGGCGGCACTGACCTGGACCTGCCCTAGCGAGAGCAGGCGCAGCGGGACGCGGAATGTCTTGTTCGCGCTGGATCCGCCGGCGATCGTCCCGTACGTGCAGGTCACGGTGCCGGGTGCGGCGGTGCATCCGGCGGACAGGTTGGTGGCGCCGGCCCCCGGCGGCAGCGTGGCCGTGACCGTCGTCGAACCGGCCGGAGCGGGACCGGTGTTGCGCACGGTCAGGGTGTACGTCAGGTAGGGCACCAGGAGGCCCAGTTGCGTCTGGGTGGTGACGTCCACGTCGATGTCCGCGCTCGGCGGGGCGTCGACCGAGGTGGCCTGGCTCGCGGTGTTGTCCGCGGGTTCCGGGTCGGCCTCGGTCGCCGTGGCGGAGACCGCGGCGGTGAGCGTGCCGGTCGCGGTCGGCGTCACGGCGACGGTGACGGTGGCCGCGGTGCCGTCCGCGACCGTGCCGAGCGCGCAGGTCACGGTCGGTGGCGCGAGGGTGCACGAGCCTTGGGAAGGCGTGGCGGAGGTGATCGTCCGGGCGGCGCCGGACAGGGTGAGGGTCGCGGTCGTGCCGGTGGCGGCGTCCGGCCCCTGATTCGCGAACGTGGCGGTGTACGTCAGCGGAGCGCCCTGGGTCACGGGGTCGGCCGAGTCGGTGACGGCCGCGGCCAGGTCCGCGGTAGGTGGGGTGCCCGCCGACGACACGGCGACGGCGTACGGCAGTTGGCCGACGTCGACGGTCGCGGTGACGCCGTTGGCCGCCGTGTCGAGCACCGAGACCGTGTTGGCGTGGGCGTTGGTGACGTACGCGCGGCTGCCGTCCGGGGACACCGCGACGCCGAACGGGCCGGCCCCGACCGGGACGAAGGCGGTGACGACGTGGGTCGCGGTGTCGATCACCGCCACCGTGTTGTCGACGCTGCTCGTCACGTACGCCCGCGAGCCGTCCGGGGAGATCGCGAGGCCGAACGGGCCGACGCCGACGGCGATCGTGGCGGTCACGGTGTTCGTGGGGATGTCGATTACCGAGACGTTGTGCGAGTCCTGGTTGGTGACGTAGGCGCGGGAGCCGTCCGGGGTGACGGCAATGCTGCTCGGACGCGCGCCGACCGGGACCGTGGCGGCGACGGTGCCGGTCGCGGTGTCGATGACGGACACCGTGCCGGCGCTGTTGGCGGTGACGTACGCGCGCAGGCCGCTCGGGGACAGGGCGATGCCGAACGGCCCGTCGCCGACCGGGATGTTCGCGGTGACGGTGTTCGTCGCCGTGTCGAGGACCGACACCGCGTCCGCGCCGAGCGCCGTGACGTAGACGGTGCCGCCGTCGGGAGAGACCGCGGCGTTGACCGGGACGGCCCCGACCGGGACGGTCGCGGTGACGGTGTCGGTGTCGGAGTCGATCACCGAGACCGTGTCGGAGCCGCTGTTGGGGACGTAGACGCGGCTGTCGTCCGGGGACACCGCGACCCCGCTGGGCGCCGAGCCGACGGGGATCGTGGCGGTGACCGCGTTGGTGGCGGTGTCCACCACGGACACGGTGTCCGAGCTGAGGTTGGCGACGTACGCCACCGGCGCGGACGGCGCGAGCGCCCGCGCTTCCTGGGCCGTGAGCGCGACCAGGCCGGAGACGGCGAGGGCGCCGGAGGCCACCAGCGCGGTGAACCGTCGGCGCCCTGCGGCACGCGTCTCACGGGTCGTTCGGCTCGTTCGGGTCGTTCGGGTCGTTCGGGTGGTACGTAAGGCTGAACTCGAGGACATGGGCCCCTCCCCACTCGGCGTCCGCCCGCGCACGGCAGCGCCGACTGAGGTGGCGGGGTTGCGGACCGTGCGGCCCCGCCCCCGGTCACGCCACCGGGGAACCGGCGCCCGCTACGGTGCGAACATCCCTGAAAGACAACGAGGTTGGTTCCCTCGGAGGGCCCAGAATGGCATCGGGGACGAACCCGGCAGGGCCGAACACCCACATCGGTCGGACCAGGGCACAATCCGACTCCGCAGACGAACGCAACCGCCAGGAACCGACCACCCGGCCGCCGTTTCGGACACCCGGCGGGCACGGCTGCGTACGCGGAGGACCCGCAAGGGCCCTCGCGGGCGGGCCGCCGACCGATCACTCGGCACCGGTCACTCGGCGTCGTGGAAGACGATGCCGAGCGCGTGGCGGCGTCCGGTGCGGACGGTGCTCACGCCGTGCCGCATCGGGGCGGCGGACCAGCCGCGCGCGGAGCGGACCGGGCGGTCGCGGGTGGTGAAGACAAAGCCGCGGCCCCGCGGCAGCGTGGTCGCCATGCCGCGCGACTGGGCACGGGGGCGCTGCTCGACGAGCAGGAACTCGCCGCCGGTGTAGTCCTCGTGTGCGACGTCGAGGCCGATCACGACCTGGAGGGGAAAGACGAGGTCGCCGTACAGGTCGCGGTGCAGGGCGTTCCAGTCGCCGGGGCCGTAGCGCAGGAGCAGCGGGGTGGGGCGTACCTGGCCTGCCGCGTGGCACATGGCGAGCCACTCCTCCAGCGTGTCGGGCCAGGGGGCGGGACGGCCGAGGCGCGCGGCCCAGGTACGGGCGACGGGCAGCAGGCGCGGATACAATGCCGCACGCAATTCGGCGACAAGGCCCGGGAGTTCGTACGAGAAGTAACGGTACTGGCCGGAGCCGAAGCGGTGCCGGGCCATGTCCACGGTGCTGCGGAACACCTCGGGGTGGTCGTACAGGTCCGCGACGGTCCGGCACGTCTCGGGGTCCAGCAGCGGTGCGGTGAGCGCGCCTCCGTACGCGTCGAGCTCTTCCGTGAGCGCGTTCCAGTCCGTCTCGGCGACCGACCGGGCGAGCGGGGTGGCGGTTGCCTGGATGGCCATAGTGCGTCCTTGGGTGCGGGCGGTTGTGTCACCTCCCACTGTGCGCGACGCGGCTGCCGCGGTCCGGCGGAAATCGGACCTCGCACCTGCCGCGGCGCGCCGCCGAGTCATCGCGCGGAATGCCCCGGATTCTGCTGCGATGAGGGGTATGACTGAGCCTCAGGTAGTGGTCGAGCGGCGCGTCAAGGCGTCGCCGGACCGGGTGTGGCGGATCCTGACGGATCCGGCGGGCGCGGCAGACACGTTGAGCGGCGTGACGAAGGCCGAGGTGCTGACGCCGGGTCCGTTCGGGGTGGGCACGCGGTGGCGCGAGACGCGCACGATGTTCGGCAAGCAGGCGACCGAGGAGATGACGGTGACGGCGTGCGAGCCGCCGCACCGGTACGTCGCCGAGGCGAATTCGTACGGCATGCACTACGTCTCGGAGTTCTCGGTGGCCCCGGACCTCGACGACACCGCGATCCTGCGGATGGCGTTCAGCGGCACGTCGGCGGGCGGTCCGGCAGGGTTCTTCGCCAAGGTGTTCAACCGCCTCGGGCACAAGGCGGTGGCGAAGGCGATGAAGCAGGATCTCGCCGACATCGCCGCCGCCGCCGAGCGGGACGGCGGCTGAGCGGCCGCGCCTCACCTGGGGGTGAGGCGCACCACCGGGTAGACGCGCTCCGACTTGGCCTGGTACTTCGCGATGCGGGGCTGCGCGGTGGCGATGCGCTGCCAGGCCTGCTCGCGCTCGTCGCCGGTGAGGCGCCGCGGGGTCACGGGAGCGGCGGACCGTCCGGGCATCTCGACCGAGGCCTGGTCGGGGTGGGCCAGCAGGTTGGCGTGCCAGTCCGGGTGTCGGCTGCCGCCGCCCGAGGCGACCACCAGCCATGCGTCGTCGCCGTCCGGGAACCACGCCACCGGCGTCTCGCGGCGTTCCCCGCTGTGGCGGCCGGTCGTGTGCAGGAGCAGGACGTCCATGCCCATGAACGTGCCCTTGCCGCGGCGGATCTTCTTGGCCATGCGGGCGTTCGCCTTGTGCTGCATCCAGCGCGAGAACGCCCCCGGCGTGCCGGGCTTGCGCTTGCCGGTGTTCTGGTCCTGGTTCATGGCCGGCCTCGAATCGGTGTGCTCGGTGTCCATGCCGCCGACGCTATGAGCGGCCCGACAGCGGGCGCTTCTCGATTCCTGACCGATCATGCGCCCGGTGGGGCGAGTGGGTCGGCGCAGGCCCCGGGGTGAGAATGGCCCTATGGATCTTCGAGTGTTCACCGAACCCCAGCAAGGTGCGAGCTACGACACGCTGCTCTCGGTCGCGCGGGCGGCCGAGGAGTTGGGCTACGACGCGTTCTTCCGGTCCGACCACTACCTCCGGATGGGTGACGGCGACCCGTCGCCGGGCCCGACGGACGCGTGGATCACGCTGGCCGGCCTCGCGCGCGAGACGAAGCGCATCCGCCTGGGCACGCTGATGACCGCGGCCACGTTCCGACTGCCCGGCGTGCTGGCGATCCAGGTGGCCCAGGTGGACGCGATGTCCGGCGGGCGCGTGGAACTCGGCCTGGGGGCCGGGTGGTTCGAGGAGGAGCACACCGCGTACGGCATCCCGTTCCCGAAGGAGAAGTTCGACCGTCTGGAGGAGCAGCTCGCGATCGTGACCGGGCTGTGGGAGACCCCGGTCGGCAAAACGTACGACTTCGCGGGCACGCACTACACCCTCAAGGACTCCCCTGCGCTGCCCAAGCCCGTGCAGAGCCCGCGTCCGCCCGTCCTCATCGGCGGCCACGGGCGCAAGCGCACGCCGGCCCTCGCGGCCCGCTACGCCGACGAGTTCAACGTCCCGTTCGCGAGCACCGCGGACAGCGAGCGGATCTTCGGGTGGGTGCGCGAGGCCATGGCCGCGCAGGAACGCCCCGCCGACAGCATGGTGTTCTCCAACGCGCTCGTGGCGTGCGTCGGCCGTGACGACGCCGAGGTGGCGCGGCGGGCGGCGGCGATCGGCCGGGAGCCGGCCGAGCTGCGCGAGAACGGCCTCGCGGGCAGCCCGGCCGAGGTGGTCGAGAAGATCGGCCGGTACGCGGCCCTCGGCTCGACCCGGATCTACCTCCAGGTGCTGGACCTGTCGGACCTGGACCACCTGGAGCTGATCGCCTCCGAGGTCATGCCGCAGCTCGGCTGAGGGCTTTCTCGAACGGCCACGGCGCGAACGGGGGCGCGTCGGTGTCGAACAGGGCCGTGTAGCCGGTGGCGAGGTAAAGCCCCTTCGCCTCCGGCTGCCGCGGCCCGGTGGTCAGGTAGACGCGGGTGTAGCCGCGTTCGGCGGCGGTGCGCTCCAGCTCCTCCAGGACCTTGCGCGCGAGCCCGCGGCGCCGGTGGTCCGCGTGCGTCCAGATGCGCTTGAACTCCGCCGTGGTCGCGTCATAGCGGCGGAACGCCCCGCCCGCGACCGCCTCGCCGCGCTCGAAGAGCAGCACGAACGCCCCGTCCGGCGGGTCGAACTCGTGCACGGGGAACCGCGTCATCTCGTCGGCGGCGAGCGCGCCGTAGAGGCTGTCGTACTGCTCGCCGAGCGCCCGGAGCATGGGGGCCGCGGCCGGGTCGGTGATCGGCAGGTGGCGTACGTCGAACACCGCCGCGCCGGAGCCGCCGTCCGCCTCCCGCGGAGCGGCCGGGCCGGCCGGACCGGCTTCCTGCGGTATCGGGCTGAGGGTCATGCGGTGCGCTCCCGTGGGTCTCGTCGGCCGGGTGGTACGCGGGCTCACCCGCCGTCCGGCAGTCCGACCAGGTCGGCCATCCGGGCGACGGCCTCGGAGAAGAACGCGTCGGCCGGATCGAAGCTTCCCGCGAACGTCCCGAAGAGCTCGAAGCCGATCATGCCGGAGAGCTGCGACCACGCGATCACCGCCCGAACCGCGGCGGCGGGCGGCAGGTCGATCGCGACGAGGGAGGCGGCCAGTTCGCCTTGTGCGGCGAGCTCCGGGTCGAGCGCGTGCCGCCGGGCGGGCGGCTCGGCGAGCAGGCCGGCGTCGAGGGCGTCCTTGACGACGCCGAGCAGGGCCACCGGGACGCGGCTCGCGTGTCCGACGGTCGCTTCCGGGGCCTGATAGCCGGGGACGGGCGTGCCGTAGATGAGCGCGTACTCGTGCCGGTGGGCGATGGCCCAGGTGCGGGCGGCGGCGCACTTGGCGGTCCAGCGGCCGCGCGGATCGGCGGCGGGGATGCCGTCGTCGCCGTGCTCGACGGCCTCGCCGAGCCCGTCGTACGCGTCGATGATCAGCTGCGTGAGCAGGTCGTCCCGGCTCGGGAAGTAGCGGTACAGCGCCGACGAGACCATGCCGAGTTCGCGCGCGACCGCGCGCAGGGAGAGGCGCTGGGCGCCTTCGGAGGCCACCTGGCGGCGGGCCTCCTCGGTGATCTCGCGGGTCAGCTCGGCCCGGGCGCGGTCACGGGCGGTTCGGCTCGCGTTCATGCCGGAAGTGTTCCACGTGTCGGATCGGCGCACAAAAAAGAGAGCACTGCTCTTGCATTGGCGGCGGTCGGTGGGGCATGCTCTTCCCAGGCAAGCGAGAGCAGTGCTCTCGACAACGAGCAGGGCTCACAAAAGGGAGACGCCATCATGACCGGAATCGCCACGACCGCCGCGCAGACCGTCGGGCAGACCACCGTGCAGGACGCCGCACAGGCGGTCGAGAAGAACACCGGGAAGACCGCCGCGCAGACCCAGGGCACCGAGGCGGGCAAGGCCGGCGGGCCCCGCGTGGTCTCCGCGGGCGGGGCCGCCACCGCGGTCAACCGCATGGTCGGCTGGCTCACCCGGCACGGCATCAGCCTCGCGGGCAGCCGCATCCTGGCGGTGCGCGGACGCAAGTCGGGCCAGTGGCGTACGACGCCGGTCAACCCGCTCACCCACGGCGACGACCTCTACCTGGTCGCCCCCCGCGGCCACACGCAGTGGGTGCGCAACCTGCGCGCGACGGACGGCGGCGAACTGCGCCTCGGAAAGCGCGTCGAGGCCTTCACGTACGTCGAACTGGCCGACCACGAGAAGCCGGAGATCCTGCGCGCCTACCTCAAGCGCTGGAAGTGGGAGGTCGGCGTCTTCTTCGAGGGCGTGGACGCCACGGCGACCGACGAGGAGCTGGTGCGCATCGCCCCGGGCTACCCGGTGTTCCGCATCCGGACCCAGGGCTGACGCGGCAACTCCTACTCGGCAGGCGGTGCCTGACGGGGCTTCAGCTCCAGCTCGTAGAGCACGGTGTCGATCCAGCGGTTGTGCTTGAAGCCCACCTCGGTGAGGCGCCCCGCCTCGGTGAAGCCGAACGACTTGTGCAGCCGCGACGACGTGTTGTCGTCGCCGCCGTCGGCGATCACCGCCAGGACGCGGCGGACCCCGGCGTCCGCACAGAGCGGCAGCAGCGTCGACAGCAGGGCACGCCCGACCCCCTTGGCGGTGTGGTCGGGCGAGATGTAGACGGTGTCCTCGGCGGTGTGGCGGTACGCGGGCTTGGGCCGCCACGGGCCCGCGTAGGCGAAGCCGACCACCTCCCAATCCTCCTCCGCGACGAGGAAGGGCAGGCCGCGGGCGTGCAGGTCGTACGCCTTGGCCCGCCAGTCCTCGGCCGTCGGCGGCACCTCGTCGAACGTCGCGACGCTGTTGTGGACGTAGTGGGCGTAGATCGCCGCGACCGCTTCAAGGTCGTCGGGGTGGGCCGGCCGGATACGGACGGACTCGGCGGACATGGAAGAACTCCTTACTCTTTCCGGCCCGCAAGGTGCGCGGGCCGACAACGATCCTGCCGTGTCGGCGCGCCCGACTCACCGAGAGGTCAGCGCGTCGTACGCGGGACGCACGAGATCGGCCGGATTCCGTCCCCGGATTGCCAGGTCCGGCACACCGAGCCGGGCGACTGCCGGGTCGGGCACCAACGGCGCGTCCGCGGCCATGGGCACGGCGCCGCCCCAGAAGTCGGCGGCGCCGAGGTCGCCGGGCCGGGGGTCGGCGGGCAGGGGAGCGACGACGCGCGGGGCGTCGACGCCGACGTCGGCAACGCGGGGGTCGGCGGCTTCCCGGTGGCCCGTGTCGTCCCGGCCCGCGTCCTCCGGTGTCGTGCCCCTCATGCCTCCGCCTCCTCCGACAGTGCGACCAGTTCGCGCAGGGCCTCGGCCGACAGGTCGGTCAGCCAGTGCTCCCCCGGCGCCCCTCCGGCCTCGCTCCGTCCCCCGACGACCGACGCGGCGAGGCCGCGCTTGGCCGCGATCAGCCCGTCGATGCGCTCCTCCACCGTGCCGACGCAGACGAACTTGCGTACCTGCACGTGCTGTCGCTGCCCGATACGGTACGCCCGGTCGGTCGCCTGGTCCTCGACCGCCGGATTCCACCACCGGTCCACGTGCACCACCTGGTTCGCCGCGGTCAGGTTCAGACCGGTGCCGCCCGCCTTGAGCGACAGCACGAAGACCGAAGGCCCGTCCGGGTCCTGGAAGCGCTCGACCAGCTCGTCGCGCCGCCGCCCGGTGATCCCGCCGTGCAGGAACAGCACTTGGGTGCCGAGGCGGTCGGTCAGGTGCTCGCGGAGCAGCCCGCCGAACCGGGCGTACTGCGTGAAGCAGAGCGTCTTGTCGCCCTCGGCCGCCGCCTCCTCCAGAATCGCGGCGAGGCGTTCCACCTTGCCCGAACGCCCGGCGACGGGCGTGCCGGTCTCCTTGAGGAACTGCGCGGGGTGGTTGCAGATCTGCTTGAGCTTGGCGATGGTCGCCAGGATCAGGCCCTGCCGCTCGATGCCCGCGGTGTGCGCGACCCGGTGGTCCATGTCGGCGACGACCGCCCGGTACAGGCCCGCCTGTTCGGGGGTAAGCGAGCACAGCACCGTCATCTCCTGCTTGGCCGGCAGGTCGGCGGCGATCGCCGGGTCGGTCTTGTGGCGGCGCAGCACGAAGGGCGCCGTGACGCGGCGCAGCGCCGCCAACGCGGCCTCGCTGCCGTTGCGTTCGATGGCGATTGCGTACGTCGCCTTGAACTGCTCGGCGCTGCCGAACAGTCCGGGGTTGGCGAAGTCGAGGACGGAGTGCAGTTCGGCGAGGCGGTTCTCGACGGGCGTCCCGGTGAGCGCGATGCGGTGCCGGGCCGGCAGCGCGCGGATCGAACGCGATTGGCGCGTGGCGATGTTCTTGATGTTCTGCGCCTCGTCGGCCACCACGCGCCGCCACGAAACGGCGCGCAGCATCTCGGTGTCGCGGAGGGCGGTTTCGTAGGTCGTGATGACGATGTCCGCGTCACGTGCGGCCTTCTGGAACTGCTCGTCCGTGCGGCGGTCGGCGCCGTGGTGGATGTGGACGCGCAGTGTGGGCGTGAAGCGCTCGGCCTCGCGGGCCCAGTTGCCCACCAGGGACATCGGGCAGACGACCAGTGTGGGGCCCGGCGTGCCCGCGGCGCCCGCCTCCTCGTCCTCGCGCTGTTCGGTGGCGAGCAGCGCGAGCGTCTGCACGGTCTTGCCGAGGCCCATGTCGTCCGCGAGCACCGCACCCACGCCCAGGCGTGCCAGGAACGCCAGCCAGTCCAGGCCGCGTTGCTGGTACGGGCGCAGCGTCGTGGCGAAGGTGTCCGGCAGGACCACCGGGCGTTCGCGCACCGCCTCGGCGCCCGCGAGGAGTTCGCCGAGCCACGCGT
Organism: Streptodolium elevatio; assembly: GCF_040649515.1. Classification (GTDB taxonomy): domain Bacteria; phylum Actinomycetota; class Actinomycetes; order Streptomycetales; family Streptomycetaceae; genus Yinghuangia; species Yinghuangia elevatio. The sequence continues at coordinate 11,466 of NZ_JBEZFP010000142.1, read as the reverse complement.
CCGCGTCGACGCCGAAGACCGGCAGGCCCGCGACGGTTGCGCCGGGGTCGATCGCGGTGCGTACCACCTCGCCTGCCGCCATGACGCCGGTGCCCTGCCGTGCGATGAACGCGGCGGCGGCGGTGATGTCCGCCAGGTCGGCTTCCGTCCACTGGCCGCGGAATCGCACCAACGGGCGCGTGGCCGAGGCCAGTTCGCGAAGCTCTGCGTCGGTGAGCACGGCGTCGCCCAGCGCCGCTCGCCATTCGAAGGCGACGACGGCGTCCTGGTCCAGCAGGCTGCCGCCGGCGACCAGGCCGGGCGTACGCGTGCGCGCCGACAGCGTCAGGCCCACCTTCGGCGGGTTCCGCCACCAGCTCGGCAGCAGAACACCGAAACCGGCTGCGGCGAGGGCGGGGGCGGCGGCGCGCAGGAAGGCGAGGGCGCCGTCGCGGTCCAGGCGTACCGTCCCCGGACAGACCTCACGCAGCGTCGAGTCGAGCACCGGCCAGGCCCGGGCGGCTCGTTCGAGGTCGGCGAGGAGCGCGTCCTGCGGCTGGTACTGCTTGCGCTCGAACACGTTGAGCACCGGGCCGGCCGTCCACACGCGCGACGCCTCCACCAGGAGCGACGGTTCGTCGGGGGCCTGGAGCAGGATGTCGACGCGCCAGTTGTCGTCGGTGGTGCCGCCGAACAGATCGGCGGGGTCCGGTCCGAGCGGTTCGACGAGGCGGAAGCAGGTACGCAGCGGCCGGCCGGGCGACGCCTCGCTGCTCTGCCACCGGGCGAGTGCGTCGCGCAGCCGCACCACGTCCTCGGTGGAGACCGCACCGGCCGGCTCGGGGGCCACCGCCCGCGTCGAGCGTCCCAGCGGCGCGAGCGGCCCGATCCGTCCGCTCGGGCCGGTCAGCGCGGCGAGCCACCGCTCGGCCGCCGTCTCGGGGTCGCGCGGCGGACGGCCGGGCGGCAGCAGCGAGGGCAGCCCGTCGAGGGCCGCGCGTACTTCGCGGTCGACGAGCACGTCGAGCAGGTCGGCCACGAGTTCCATGGCGCCGACCGCGGCCCCGGCCGGGCTCGCGGCGCCGGGGACGTCGGCATCGGGGGCGTTGGCGTCGCGGGCGCCGGCACCGGGCGTGCCGCGGACCTCGGCACGGCACACGGGCGGGCAGGCGTCGGCGAGGGCGCGGATCAGCGTCCAGTCGTCCTCGGTCGGCGCGGGCCGCCACCGGGCGAGGGCCGTGTCGTCCTCGACCACGAGGTCCGGCAGCACGCGGCCGCGTCCGGCGAGCCGCCATGCCACATCGTGCACGGCGGTCAGCCAGCGCAGCGACGTGCCGTACGGGACGTCGACCGCCCCCTCGTCGGCGGTCTCGGTGCGTAGCGCGGCGTGCCGGGGGTCGAACAGCGCGCCCAGGAGTTGCGCGGCCTCGTCGGCGTCGAAGACGAGCGCGGGAACCCGCCACGGTCGCAGCGCGAGGTCCGGGCGCGGGCCGCGCACCGGCTCGGCCGGGATCTCGGGGGACGGCTGCGGCTGCGCGTCGGCGAAGGTGGGCAGGAGCAGCCCGGCCCAGCGGTGCCGGGCCTGCCCGGCCAGCCATTCCAGGCCGGGGCCGACGCCGCCGAGCAGTTCGGCGAGCAGGTCGGCGGAACACGCGTACGGGTGCGCTGCCCCGCTGTGACCTGCGGAATCCGCCCGGGCGCGGCCGTCCTCGCCCCAGATCGCGAGCGTCCGGTCCGCGCGCCAGAGCGCGTGCAGAGCGAACACCGCGTGCCTTTCCGTCGTGCGACCCCCGATGCGGCACCTCGGACCGTGCCACCCCGGCAGCCTATGCGCCGCATCCGACAGCCGCCGATCCCCCGGGGCGTGCCGCCCTCCGAGAGCGGGCCCCGGCGGTCACCCCCGGCGCGGAGTTGCGGGCGAGGCCCGGCTACAGCTCGATACGGTCCCCCGGCTTGGGCAGGTGGAGGCGGTCGGCCAGGCCGGCGGTCTCGAACGCGGCGGCGAGCGTGTCCGCCCCCTCGGTGAAGTGCCCCCAGTGCTCGAAGTGCAGCGGGACCACGTGGGACGCGTCCAGGATCCGGGTCGCCTCGGCGGCGTGCGCGCTGGTGAGGGTGAGCGGGCCGTCGGCGACCGGCGTACGTGCGGCTCCCGCGAACAACAGGGCGATGTCGACCGGACCGATCCGGCCGGCGATCGTGCGGACGACGTCGAGCGAGGCGTTGTCGCCGCTCACGTACACCGTCGGGAGGCCGTCCCCGTCGAGGACGAACCCGGTCACCTCGCCGACCAGATGCTCGGTGCCGTCGGGGCCGTGCTGCGCGGGGACCCCGGTGATGCGCAGCAATCCGCCGTCAGGGCGGGCGAGTTCGACGGTCTCCCAGTTCGGCAGGACGCGTACGGCGTCGCCCAGGCGGCCGTGCGCCGACGCCGTGCTGAGCACGAGCGGGGCCGCCGCCAGGAACTGCCGTCCCGAGTCGTCGAGGTTGTCGGGGTGCTGGTCGTGCGACAGCAGTACGGCGTCCACAGCGCCGACCTCCGCGGCCTGCACCGCGGGCCCGGCGGTCTTGACCAACGCGCGGGCGCCGACGGGGTGTTCGCCGGGCGGGTCGAAGGTGGGGTCGGTCAGCAGGCGCAGCCCGCCGATCTCCACGACGGCGGTGGGACCTCCGACGTACCGGACGGCAAGGCGGCTCATGGGCGTCTCCTGACAAGCGCGCGGGCGATTGGTCAGGGCAACAGGGCCGGGTCCGCGATCATTCCGCGCGGGACACCGGGCGCGGGCATGACGGATGCCCCGGCAGGGGTTGGGGGCCGGGGCATCCGTGTTCGGGGGCGCGCGTCCGTCAGGCGCGGGTCGTGGCGAGCGGGGTGGGCGAGGCGGAGCCGACGGGCTCGTGCGCGGCATCCGAGGTCTCGGCGTCTTCAGGGGCCGTGGAGACTCCGGAGAAGTCGGAGGCATCGAAGGCATCGGAGGGGCCGGAGAGGTCGGACGTCTCGTCGGCATCGGCGGCCTTCCGACGGCTCAGGGCGATGCCGCCGAGGACGATCGCAATGCCGAGCGCCATCCGGATCCCGAACGGTTCGCCGAGCGCGAGGGCGCCGAGCAGCACCGAGACCGGCGGAAGCAGGTAGATGACGGACGAGGCGACGGCCGGGCCGTCGTCGAGCAGCAGCCGGTAGTTGAGGAAGATCGCGACGCCGGTGCCGAGGATGCCGAGCACCGCGATCGCGGCGAAGGCGTCGAAGCGGACGTCGACCGCCAGGTCTCCGGTGAACGGCAGCACGGCGGCGAGCATCGCGGTGGCGGCGGCGAGCTGCGCACCGCACAGGACCACCGGGTCGAGGCCGCGGGCAGCGAGGAAGCGGTCGAGGTACAGGTAGCTGATCGCATAGGAGAACGCCGCGATCATGATCATCGCCGCGCCCGGCCCGAACGCGCCCTTGGCCTGCCAGGGGGCCAGGATCAGCAGGACGCCCGCGAAGCCCAGGAACAGCCCCGCGACCTGCGCCGGCGACAGGCGCTTTCCGCTGCCGACCACGACCGCGAGCAGCAGGGTCCACAGCGGCGTCGTGGCGTTGATGACGCCCGCGACGCTGCTGTCGACCGTCTCCTCGCCGAAGGCGAACAGCGCGTACGGCAGCGCGTTGTTGAAGAAGGCCGCGACCGTCAGGTGGCCCCAGGTGCCGAGCCCTCTCGGGAGGCCGATGCCGCGCACGCGGCTGAGCGCCAGCAGCACCGCGGCCCCCAGGCCGACGCGCACGAGCGCGACTTCCACCGGCGAGAAGCCGCGGAGTGCCAGCTTGATCCACAGGAAGCTGGAGCCCCAGATCGCCGCCAGCAGCGCGACACGCGCCAGACTCCCCCACCGCAGCGTGCCGCCCATGGCCCGGTTCCCTTCGTCCGCCGGCGGCGCGGTGCGCGCCTGCCGCTCGGTATCCAGGCTGCCGCCGCACGACTGTTTACGTCCATCGACAAAATCCGCAGCAGAGCGTTAAGCCTGGACTGAACAATCGCGGTGCCCTAGCGTGGCCGGTATGACGTCTCCCTCCGACCTCGACCTCCGCAAGGTGCGCGTGCTGCGCGAACTCGACCGGCGCGGGACGGTCTCGGCGGTCGCCGAAGCGCTGCACCTGACGCCGTCGGCGGTGTCGCAGCAGTTGACCGCGCTGTCGCGTGAGACGGGCGTACGCCTGCTGGAACCGGCCGGCCGCCGCGTACGGTTGACCGGCGCCGCCCGTGTCCTGCTCCGGCACGCCGATCACCTTTTCGCGCAACTGGAGCGCGTACAAGCCGATCTGGCGGCCTATCAGGAAGGCGGCACGGCCGAAGTACGCATCACCGCGTTCGGCTCGGCCATCACCGGCCTCGTCCTGCCCGCGCTGCGGGATCTGCGCGAGCGCCGGCCGGGTCTGTCGCTGGTGCTCCGCGAGTCCGAGCTGCCCGAGGGCTACACGGGTCTCGTGGCCGGTGAGATGGACATCGCAATCGTCATCGCGGCGCCGGACGGCCCGGCGGGCGACGACGCCCGGTTCGCGCGGATGCCGCTGATGTCCGACCCGCTCGATGTGATGATGCCCGCGGACCACCCTCTTGCGAACGCCCGCGAGATCTCTCTCACGGACCTCGTCGAGGACACATGGGTGACGGGATCCGTCGGCGCGTGCAGCCAGTTGACCGCGACGGCGTGTGCCGCGGCCGGGTTCGCGCCGCGTGTCCGGCACCGCGCGGACGAATGGACCACCATCTTCGGCCTGGTCGAGGCGGGTTTGGGGATCTCGCTCGTGCCCCGGCTGGTGAGCGCGAAGATGTCGACCATGACACCGCAGCACACGGGCAATGTGGTCCTGCGGGTGCTGACCGGCCAGGCCCCGCAGCGGCACATCGCGGCGTACGTCCGCAACGGCTCCGAAACCGCCCCGCACTTGGCCATCGTGCTGGACGCGCTCGCGGCGCAGGCCGGCCGGGTCGAGGCCGGGCGGCCGTTGGCCGTGGCCTGAGGCGATCGGCGCGACGGCGCCCGCCAATTCGCGGCTACGGGCGGGGTCCTGCGAGCTGCCCTGGGCAACGTCCGCGGCGGTGTCCTTGATGAGGTCCTCGGAGACGTCCTTGCCGAGGTCTCCGGTGATGTCCTTGGCGAAGCAGACGCACAAGGGTTCGACGCGCCGATGCCGTAGACGGGGATCTGCACGTAGCCGTGCTTCTCGTACAGGCCAATCGCTTCGGGCTGACGTGTCCCGGCGCCGGGTCGGCGATGCCGCACGGCTCGATGGCCAGAGCGGGATGGTCCATGTCCGGCAGTCCATTTCGCGCCTCCCCTGCGGAACGTGACGGCGATCACCACGATCTGCGCGAATTCGCACGGAACGAATCGGCGTCCGGGCTCCTCCTCCCACCGACACGCCGTCAGGTTCGGAAGGGGATCCCTCGATGAGCAACCCACTGGTGCCGTTGCGCGCCTCCAGGGCACGTCGCTTCGGCAGTGCCGTTGCGGCGCTGCTCGCGGGCGACGCGCTCGTGCACGCCGTCTGGGCGACGGGCCTCACATGGCCCGCCGATTCCGCGCGGGGCCTGTCCTACGCCGTTCTCAATGCCGATGTTCCTTTCACCCCAAAGGTGTTGCTCCCGCTCTGTGCGTTGCTGGGCACGGCGGCCGCATCGGTGTACGTGCACTCGCACCGCGTCGGCGGACGCCGGGTGCGGCAGGCGGCCCGCCTCGGCACGGCGGCGGTTGCCGGCGGACTCGCGCTGCGGGCGTCGGCCGGGGCGGTATGGATCACGGGAGTGGGGGTCGACGTGGACGCGCCGTTCTACTGGCTGAATCTGGTGCTGTACACCCCGGCGTGCGTGGGCTTCGGCTACGCGGCGATGCGCCTGGCGGCGACTCCGGTCGAACCGTCGCCGGAGACGACCACCGGGGAAGCTCCCGCACGCGAGGTGACGGCACGGGAAGCCGCGGTGGCGCGGCGCCGCCGTGCCCGGATCGGCGAAACTCTCGGGGGATGATCGGCACTGTGACCGAACAGCCACCGAGGCAGCAGGCGGCGCAGCCGCCGAGACTGCCGTCCGGGCGGCCGCCTGACACCGCGGCGGACCGCCGGGCGCGCGGGATCGCGCTCGCCCGGGCCGCGCGGCAGGGCGACACGCTGGCGATGAACGACCTGCTCGACCAGCTGATCCCCTACGTCTCGTCCATCTGCGCGCCCATCGCCCTGAGCAGTCGTCAGGACGCGGTCCAGGAAACGCTGGTGGCGGTGTTCCGCGCGCTGCGGTCACTCGACGAGCCCGAGGCCTTGTACGCGTGGGTCCGTGCGGTCGCGGTACGCGAGGCCGTCCGCGTGGCCCGCCGTGACGCGCGCGACCTGCCCGTCGAGCCGATCGACCTGCCCGCCCCGGGCGACCCGCAACTCGCCGCCGACATCGGCGACGTCGTCTCCCGGCTGTCCCCCGAGCACCGCGCGGTCCTGGTGCTGCGCGACGTGGAGGGGCTCGACGAGAAGGAGGCCGCCGCGTTGCTGGGCGTACCCGAGGGCACGGTGAAGTCCCGGCTGCACCGTGCCCGTGCCGGATTCCGAAGGATGTGGTCGTCATGACGGACATGCTCGAAGGCATGGCCGACGGGATGCCGCCGCTCGGCTCGGTCGGACGCATGCGCGTCATGGCCGCCGGGGTGCGCGGGGCGCGGGTCGTCGAAGGCGTGCTCCCCGCGTCGTTCCGCGACGTGTGGCTGGTGATGGGCGATCTGGAGGGCGGCTTCGGCGCGTTCCAGCCGGACATGCGCAAGGTGCGCGTCGAGAGTGTCGACGGGGACCGGGTCACCGCGCTCGCCCGGAGCAGGTACGGCCCGCGGGCGCGCCTGCACGGTGTGCTGCGCCCTGGCTGGTGCTGGCTCCAGAGCCGCTTTCTGGTGGTGGGCATGGCCGCCGAACCAATCGGGCACCGCGAGACCGAAAGGCCGGCGGAAGGGACCGGCGAGGTCGGAATCCGCGCAGGCGACGGGGACGGCTTCGGGACGCGTGTCGCCCTGACCGGCGGCGTCCGCGTCCCCGGCCGCGCGATGCTCCTGCCCGGTGCGGAGCGCGAACTGCGGCGCGCGCTGGCGCTCCTGACGGACCGGGTGGTCGGCCACGGGCCCGGGTGAGGCGCCGCGCAGTCGGCTCGGCGGCAGACCGCGGCGCGGCAGACCACGCGGCCGCGGACACGCCGGTAGCCGTGACCGCGGTCGTGTCGGCGAATGCGTGGCCGACCGCGTTTGCGGTTGCCTCGCATAACCTGGACATGTAGTGTCCAGGTTATGCGGATGAACGAAGGCGTCGAGTGGGCGATGCACTCCTGCGTCAACCTTTCCTGGGTCGCCCCCGAGCGGGCGGTGACCGCGGCGAAGCTGGCCGCGTTCTACGAGCTGCCCACGGCGTACCTCAACAAGCAGCTTCAGGCGCTGGCCCGGGCCGACATCCTGACGTCGACGCCCGGCCCGCGCGGCGGGTTCCGTCTCGCCCGACCGGCCGAGCGGATCACGCTGATGGATGTGGTCACCGCGATCGAGGGCCCCGACGAGGCCTTCCGCTGCACCGAGATCCGCCGGCAGGGCCCGAACGCCGACGCCCGGACCGACAACCCCACCCCGTGCCTGATCGACGAGGCCATGCGGCACGCGGACCTCGCCTGGCGCCGCGAGCTGGCCGCTCGGACCATCGCCGACATCCGCGACCAGGTCGAGGCGCGGGCGCCGGGCCGGCCGGACCAGGTCCGCAACTGGTTCGAGAACGCCCGGGTCTGACCCCGCCCGTCTGCATCACGAGACTCACCCCGCAAGCCGGCACCGCTCCACGCCCGCCCACCCGCCGACTAATTCTGGACATCAATTGTCTGGAACCCGGAACGAGACAGAACCGAAAGAGGTGCCGCGATGACCACGGCCGCACTCCGTGCCCTCCCGCGCAGCAGCCACCCCGTCGACGCGGGCGGCACGATCGCCGCGACCGCGGCGCCGCGCCGCATTCCGGCGCTCTGGCTGGCACTCCTCGCCACCCCGGTCGCGGCCACCGCCAACGCACCCGTGCTGATCCTCCCGGAGATCTCCGGTGCCCTCGGCACCTCCACGGCGACCGCGACGTGGCTGGTCACCACGTTCGCGTGGGCCATGGCCATCGGCACTCCGCTGGCCGCGGGCCTGCTGCGCCGCCGAGGCGCCACCGCCGCACTGCGCACCGGGACCGTCTCCGTCGTCGTCGGCACGCTCGCGGTCGTGCTGTCGCCGTGGCTGCCGCTCCTGCTCGTCGGCCGGGCAGCCCAGGCGTTCGGCGGCGCCGCCCTGGTCACCGTGGCCATGAACCTCGCCGGCGACGTCCGGCGCATGGGCGTCATCACCGCCGGGTTCGCCATGTGGGGCGCGGTCGGCCCGCTCGCCGGATCCGCGATCACGTCGGCGCTGTCCTGGCGGGCCGCCCTCGTCGTCTCGGCCGTGGGCCTGCTCGCGGTGCCTGCCGTCGCGGCCCACCTGCGCACGCCGGAAGGCCACGGCGCCGCGTCGGCCGGTACTCCCGACCGCCCCGCGCAGCCCGGCGCCGACCAGGCGTTCGACGCCCGCGGCGCGGTCGCGCTGGTGACGCTGGTGACCGCGCTTGTCCTGCTCCCCCACTTCACCCTGCCGGCGCTCGCGGTGGCCCTGGTCGCCGCGGTCCTGCTGGCGCTGCACGTGCGGACGCGCCGGGTCGGATTCGTTCCCGTCGCGCTGCTGCGCAGCCCGGTGTTCCTGGCGTCGGCCGGCCTGGCGGGTGCGCTGTCGACGGCGTACTTCGGCCTGCTCTTCGCGGTGCCGCGCCTGATGGACGACGCCACCACCTGGGCCAAGGGCACGATCGGCGTCGCGCAGATGGCCGCCCTGCTGATCGGCGGCGCGGCCTCGTGGGTGCTCGCCGCGGTCTCGGGCCGCCTGGGGCGCGGCCGGGTGACCGCCGTGCTCGTCCTCCTGGGCGTCGCGGGCCCGGTCGCCGCGGTATTCGCCCCCTGGGCGCCGGTGCTGGTCGTCGTCCCGGCACTCGCGGTGCTGGCCGCGTCCGGCGGCCTGTCGACGCTGAGCGTGCGCGCCTCGGAGGTCGCACCCGCCCCGCTGCGCCCGGCGGCGATCGGTTTGCTCAACCTGACGTACCAGCTCGGCGGCGCTTTCGGTCCCGCGATCGCCCTGCTTGCGGTGGCCTGACCGGGCCCGCCCGTCCCGGCCGACCGGGTGCCCCTGTGGCCGCCGCCGCCCGGCAACAGGGGCATTTGCCTGGCGTGGACACCAACTGCGATGGACTTTGCCCTTGTTGCTCCCCGCCCGGGTGGGCAGGCTGGCGGGGTCAGGGGTCGGCTCACCGGCTGTGCGACATGAGGAGCGTGCCGTGCGCGTTGCGGTGGTGGGTGGCGGAATCGGTGGTCTTGCCGTCGCGCTGTTCCTGGCCCGGAGAGCGCACGACGTCACCGTCTTCGAGCGCGACGGACGCCGGGCCGGGGTCGGGCTCGACGAGGACACCTTCACCTGGGTGCGGCCGAGCGTCCCGCAGGCCGCGCAACCGCACCTGCTGCTCGCCCCGGTGCGCCGCGTCCTGCGCGCCGACGCCCCGGACGTGTACGCGGCGATGCGCGAGCTCGGCGCCGAGGAGTACCACGAGTTCGACTGGTTCGACACCCCGCCGCCCTACCGCCCCGGCGACGAGGAACTGGTGACCGTACGCGCCCGGCGCATCGTCCTGGAGACCGCGCTCGCCGGCGCCGTGGCGCGGCAGCACGGCGCCAACCTCCGGCTCGGCGCCCCGGTCCGCGGGCTCGACCTCGACACTTCGGGACCCGTCCCGCACGTGACGGCGGTACGCACCGACCACGGCAGGCACCGCGTCGACCTCGTCCTCGACTGCGCGGGCCGCAGGTCGCCGCTGCCCCGGCTGCTGGCCGAGGCGGGGTGCCGGGCCCCGGTCGTGGAGAGCCACCGCACCGGGCTCGCGTACGTCTGCCGCTGGTACCGCCTGCGCGGGGACGCGCCCAAGCGGGTGCGTCCCGTCTCCATGGCGTCCTTCGCGAGCGCGGCCGTCTTCCCTTCCGACAACGGCGTCTTCGCGGTCGCGCTGCTGGTCGCGACCGCCGACCGCAGCCGGGGCGCGCTGCGCGACCCGGCGGTGTTCGACGCGGCCGCCCGGCTGTTCCCGGCCGCCGCGGCGTGGCTGGACCTCGACCCCGAGCCGCTCACCGGCGTGCGGGCGATGGCCGGCCTCGACAACCGGTGGACCGCGCTCGTCGACGACGAGGGGCCCGTGGTGACCGGTCTGGTGGGCGTCGGCGACTCGGTCGTGCACACCAATCCCACGCTGGGGCAAGGGTGTTCGCTGGCGCTGCGGGAGGCCCAGTGGGTGGCGGCGAACTCCGGTGACGCGAACCGGGAGCCGGCCGGGTTCGCGATGGCGTACGCGGCGTGGTGCCGTAGCGCGCTGCGCCCGTGGTTCGACGTGCAGGTGGAGGCGGACCGGGGTCTGGCGGCGGTCGTGGGCCATGACGGGACGTCCGCGCCTCCTGCGTTGTCGGGGCGCGAGGCGGCCCGCATGGCGCGGTCGGCGTGTGCGTACGAGGACCCGGTCGTCATGCGCGCCCGGGCCAAGGTGCAGCACTTGGCGGAGGTCCCGGCCGTGGCGTACGCGGACGAGGAGGTCCGGCGGCACATCGACATGTGGCTGGAGGCCAGGGACGGCCTGGTGCCCGGTCCGGACGGGCCGGAGCGCGACGAGTGGCTGGCGGCGGTCCGCGGGTGACCTCGCGCAGGATTGTTTTCGCGCCCGGCGATGAGTTTCGGTGCGGAGGGCGGTCTACCCCTCCGAAAGCGCGGCGACGCTCGCCGCGGCACACGCAACACCGAACGACACCAGGCAGCGGCACGGGCCGTCAGAAGACGGACCGCATCACACCGAGGAGCCCGCAATGTCCGAGACCCCGATGGCCACCACGATGACCGACAACGGCGACGGCGACGTGACCTTCGTGCGCGAGTTCGACGCGCCGCGCGAGGCGGTGTTCGCGGCGTACACCGATCCGGACCAGATCGTGAAGTTCTTCGCGCCCGAGGGCCTCACCGTGCCGCGCGAGAGCGTCACCCTGGAGCCGTGGAAGGGCGGGCGATGCGAACTGACCATGGTCATGGGCGACATGGAGATCCCGTTCGCCGGCGTGTACCTCGACGTGGTCGAGCCCGAGCTGCTGGCGTTCCATGTGCCGGGCGAGGCGATGAAGCAGGAGATCACGCTCACCGACCTGGGCAACGGGCGGACCCGGCTCACCCTGCACCAGACCGACGTCCCGGAGCAGTTCCGCGGCGAGATGGCGCACGCGGGGTTCGACTCCAGCTGGAACCTGCTGGCGCGGCACCTGGCTGCCTGAGGCGTGGCCCGAGGGCATAGCCGCCCCACAGGATCCGGTTGTCCTCGGACAGCCGGTAGTAGTGGAAGTGGTTGGCGCTGTCGCC
>NZ_JBEZFP010000141.1:0-23096 GCF_040649515.1 Streptodolium elevatio | reverse complement strand
GCGGTGTTCGAACACCGCCCGCCACCGCCCGCATCCCGTGTCACCCGCGCCGCACGATCGCCTGCCTGAACCGTTCCCGTCGCTCTACCGTGGTTGCGGGGAGGGACAACCGTGGAAGCATTGCGTTCTGAGGATCCGTCGACCATCGCGGGGTACCGCATGCTCGCCCGGCTCGGCGCCGGGGGCATGGGCCGCGTCTATCTCGCGCGTTCGCCCGGAGGGCGACCGGTCGCGTTCAAGGTCATCCGGGCGGACTTCGCCGACGACGCCGACTTCCGCGTGCGGTTCGCGCGGGAGGTGGCGGCGGCCCGGTCGGTGAGCGGCGTCTTCACGGCACCTGTGCTGGACGCCGACCCACAGGGCGACCCGCCGTGGCTGGCCACCGGGTACGTGGCCGGGGTCGCGCTCGACGACGCGGTGAACCGTTTCGGCCCGCTGCCGGGTTCGCTGCGGCAGTTGGCGGGCGGCATCGCGGAGGCACTGATCGCCGTGCACGCCGCGGGACTTGTGCACCGCGACCTCAAGCCGGCCAACGTGATGCTGGCGGCGGACGGGCCGCGCCTGATCGACTTCGGCATCGCCCGCGCGCTGGAGGGCGGGACCATCACGCGCACCGGGTTCCTGGTCGGCTCGCCCGGCTTCCTCGCCCCCGAGCAGGCGGGCAGCGGCGCGATCGGCCCGGCCACCGACGTGTTCGCGCTCGGTGCCGTGCTGACGTACGCGGCGACCGGCCAAACGCCGTTCGGCGAAGGCGTGTTCACCGAACTGCTCTTCAAGGTCCTGTACGGCGAGCCGGACGTGTCCGGGGTGCCCGAACCCTTCCGCCCGCTCGTGGCCGCGATGCTCGCCAAGGCACCCGCCGACCGGCCGACGCCCGGCCAGATCCTGGACCGGCTCGCGGAGTTCGGCCCGGACGCCCGCGCGGGCGCGTGGCTGCCGCGGCCGTTGACCGAGTTGGTGCTCGCGCGTTCGGCGGCGCTGCTGGCGGAGGACCCTCCCCTGGCCTTCGGCCGGGAGGCGCCCCCCGCCGCGGAGACGGTCGTAGAGCACCCGGAGCCCGCGGCCCCGGTGCCTCCCGCGCTGCAACCCCCGCCGCCGGTCGAGCCCATATCCGAGCCCCTGTCCCAGCCCGCGCCGCTCAGACCGCCGCCCGGGCAACAGCCCACCGGACCACCGACGTCGTCGCAGGCGACCGCGCCGCAAGCGATACCACCGGCGGTACCACCGGTGGCATCCCCGTCGCCGCGACCATCGGCGCCGCCGTCGCCGTCGCTCGCGCCGCCCGGGCAGCCGCCGCACGCGCCACCGTCCGAGCGCCCCGGCGGCCCCGCCTCGGCAGGCACGGGCCAGCGCCGCCGCATCGTCGTTGTCGCGGCGGTCGCTGTCATGGCACTGGCCGTGGCGGCCGCCGTCCTCACCCCGCGCCTGCTCGACGACGACAAGAACCCGGAGGGCGGCGGCAAGGCGAGCCCCAACTCCGGAACTCCCGGCACCGGCGGCCCCGCGTCGCCCGCCGCCTGCGGCGCGGTGTCCGCGAACTTCACCGGGACCACGGTGTATCCGCAGATCAGCACGCCGACCGACGGCATCGAGCCGGAGCAGACGGCGGCGGGGTACGTCATCACGGCCGAGCCGGAGTCCGACGTACGCGCCGACTTCCAGGGCAAGGTGACCGCGCCTTTCGCGAGCGCCCGGGTCAACGGGGACCTGACCGTCGAGACGCGCGTGACGGTCGACCCGCGCGTCGGCTACCAGGCCGCCGGACTCCTGCTGTTCACCGACCAGCACAACTACGTGCGGCTGGAGCGCGGCTACGGCGACTTCGACGCCATCGCCTTCGAGTACTTCGCGAACTCCGTGCACTACAAGCTGACCACGCCCTACAACACCGAGCCGGAAGGCAAGGTCAGGGCCACGTCCGACACGGTGTCCCTGCGCCTGGAGCGCCAGGGCGACAAGGTCACGGCGCAGTGGCGGGCCGCGGACACCGAGCCGTGGAAGCCCCTGCCGGGCGAGGCGGCGTTGCCCGAGGGGCGCGCCGACGCGGGCATGACGGTCCTCAACTCCCCGAAGACCGGCCTGTTCAGCGCGACGTTCCGGAACCTGACCGTGAACTGCCTGTGAGCGCCGGGCGGGACCACCCGCGTACGGCGGCTACCGGGCCGCTACAGGGCCGCCCCGATCGCCGCGAGCACGATGCCCGCGGCCAAGGGCGCGAGGATCTCCCAGGACCAGGCCACCTTGACCGGTCCCGTCGATTCCTTGCCCATCTGTTCGGCCATGCCGCGGAAGTCGGCCACCGCGTGGTCGGCGAGCGCGGCCTGCGCGATCTCGTGGTGCTGGGAGCCGTAGGGGCTCTCCGCGGCCGACCGCGAGTTCACGCGCATGGCCCGCTTGCGCTCGCGCAGCGAGACCGGGATCGACCAGATGTGGAACTTGCGGTCGTCGGCCCGCACCTCCAACGAGTACTCCGCACGGACCTCCTGCACGGCGCCCCACGGGATCTCGATGGTGCGGAACGGGTTGCGGATGCGCAGCATCTCCGGCCCGGCGAACACCGCCGCGCGCAGCGTGAGCGCGACGACCACCGCGCCCACCGCGACCACGGCTCCCACGACGGTCACCGAGGCCTTGCCGTCGGCACGGACCAGGCTGTCGACGACCAGCCACAGCCCGGCGGCGAGCAGCGCGACGCCCGTGAAGACGGCCGGCTTGGACCGGTAGGTGGTGACGCCCTCATCGGTGTTCATGACTCGGGATTGTGCCCCACGCCCCGGCGGCTCGGAAACGGCAGGCCGAGCGCCCGGGCCTCGGGGGATCCGCCGGGCGGCCGCGTTCCGCGCGGATTCGCGGGCCTCCGCCGGTCCTTACTGGGCGCGTGCCGGGCCGCTGGGCGGGCCAAGGGGCGAAACGTTCCGTTTGATAGCCCCTCTGGCCGTCAGCTACGCGTGTAGATATGCTCATGTGGTGACCATGCTGTCTGCCTTCCCAGCCGACCCGGCCGAGGTGACGTCCTCCGAGGCGGCCCTGACCCGGTTCCTCCACGGGCTTCCCGGCATCGACAAGGTCGGGGCCGAGTCCCGTGCCGCGATGCTCGGGACGCGTTCGATCAAGAAGGACGCCAAGGCCTTCGCGATCGACCTCGCCATCTCGATGATCGACCTGACCACCCTGGAGGGTGCCGACACCCCCGGCAAGGTCCGGGCGCTGTGCGCCAAGGCCCTCCACCCCGACCCCGGCGCCCCCGACGCGCCGCGGCCCGCCGCGATCTGCGTCTATCCGGACCTGGTCGGCGAGGCCAAGAAGGCACTCGGCGCCGCGCCCGTCAACGTGGCGTCCGTGGCCACCGCGTTCCCCTCCGGCCGCGCCGCCCTCGACGTCAAGCTCGCCGACGTGGTGGAGGCGGTGCGCGCGGGCGCCGACGAGATCGACATGGTCATCGACCGGGGCGCCTTCCTGTCCGGGCGCTACCGGCAGGTCTTCGACGAGATCGTGGCCGTCAAGGCGGCTTGTGGCAGCGCGCACCTGAAGGTGATCCTGGAGACCGGCGAGCTGTCGACGTACGACAACGTGCGCCGCGCGTCGTGGCTCGCCATGCTGGCCGGCGCCGACTTCATCAAGACCTCGACGGGCAAGGTCGCCACCAACGCGACGCTGCCCGTGACGCTCGTGATGCTGGAGGCGGTACGTGACTTCCGCGCCGCGACCGGGCGCCAGATCGGCGTCAAGCCGGCCGGCGGCATCCGGACGACCAAGGACGCGATCAAGTACCTCGTCCTGGTCAACGAGACGGCCGGCCCGGACTGGCTGACCCCCGACTGGTTCCGCCTGGGCGCCTCCAGCCTGCTCAACGACTTGCTGATGCAGCGTCACAAGCTGGCGACCGGCCGCTACTCCGGCCCCGACTACGTGACGGTGGACTGACCCGTGAGCAAAGACGTTTCCACACCGGGCAAGGCGTTCGAGTACGCCCCGGCGCCCGAGTCCCGTTCCGCCGTCGACATCGCGGCGTCATACGGGCTGTTCATCGACGGCAAATTCTCCGAAGCCGCGGACGGCGGCGTGCTCAAGACCGTCAACCCGGCCACCGAGGAGGTCCTGGCCGAGGTCGCGGTCGGTGGTGACGCGGACGTCGACCGCGCGGTCAAGGCGGCCCGCAAGGCGTTCAAGGGCTGGTCCGCGCTGCCCGGCAGCGAGCGCGCCAAGTACCTGTTCCGCATCGCGCGCCTGGTCCAGGAGCACGGCCGCGAGCTCGCGGTCCTGGAGACCCTCGACAACGGCAAGCCGATCCGCGAGTCGCGCGACGTCGACATCCCGCTCGTCGCCGCGCACTTCTTCCACTACGCCGGGTGGGCCGACAAGCTCGCGTACGCCGGCCACGGCCCCGACCCGAAGCCGCACGGCGTGGCCGGCCAGGTCATCCCGTGGAACTTCCCGCTGCTGATGCTGGCCTGGAAGATCGCCCCGGCGCTGGCGGCCGGCAACACGGTCGTCCTCAAGCCCGCCGAGACCACGCCGCTGACCGCGCTGCGGTTCGCGGAGATCTGCGTCGAGGCCGGGCTGCCGGCCGGGGTCGTCAACATCGTCACCGGCGCGGGCGCCACCGGCCGCGCGGTCGTCGCGCACCCGGACGTCGACAAGATCGCGTTCACCGGCTCGACGCCGGTCGGCAAGGAGATCATCCGCACGGTCGCCGGCACCGGCAAGAAGCTGACCCTCGAACTCGGGGGCAAGGCCGCGAACATCGTCTACGACGACGCCGCGCTCGACTCCGCGGTCGAGGGCATCGTCAACGGCATCTTCTTCAACCAGGGCCAGGTCTGCTGCGCCGGTTCGCGCCTGCTCGTGCAGGAGTCGGTCGCCGACGAGGTGCTGGCGATGCTGACCCGCCGCCTGGGCACGCTGCGCCTCGGCGACCCGCTGGACAAGAACACCGACGTCGGCGCGATCAACTCGGCCGCCCAACTCGACCGCATCAGGACGCTGGTCGCGTCCGGCGACGACGAGGGCGCCGAGCGCTGGACCGCGCCGTGCGAGATCCCCGCGAAGGGCTTCTGGTTCCCGCCGACCGTGTTCACCGGCGTGACGCAGGCGCACCGCATCGCGCGCGAGGAGATCTTCGGGCCGGTGCTGTCGGTGCTGACCTTCCGCACCCCCGCCGAGGCGGTCGAGAAGGCCAACAACACGCCGTACGGCCTGTCGGCGGGCGTGTGGACCGAGAAGGGCGCCAAGGCGCTGTGGACCGCGCAGCGGCTGCGCGCGGGTGTCGTGTGGACCAACACGTTCAACCGGTTCGACCCGGCGTCGCCGTTCGGCGGGTTCAAGGAGTCCGGGTTCGGCCGCGAGGGCGGCCGCCACGGTCTGGAGGCGTACCTCGATGTCTAAGGCTTCGATGTCCAAGGCTGCGATGTCCAAAGACCTGATGCGCGCCCCGGGGACGGCCCGTCTGGCGGTCAACAAGACCTACAAGCTGTACATCGGGGGCAAGTTCCCCCGGTCCGAGAGCGGGCGGGTGTACGCGGTGACCGACACGAAGGACCGTCCGCTGGCCAACGCGCCGCGCGGCACCCGCAAGGATGCCCGCGACGCGGTCGTCGCCGCACGCAAGGCGTTCGGCGGCTGGTCCGGCGCGACCGCGTACAACCGCGGCCAGGTCCTCTACCGCGTCGCGGAGATGCTGGAGGCGCGCCGCGAGGAGTTCGCCACCGAGGTCGCCGCGGCCGAGGGCCTCGGCCGGGGCAAGGCGCTCGCGCTCGTCGACGCGTCGGTGGACCGCTGGGTCTGGTACGCGGGGTGGACCGACAAGCTCGCGCAGGTCGCGGGCGGCGCGAACCCGGTGGCCGGGCCGTACGCGAACTGGTCGACCCCGGAGCCGACCGGCGTCGTCGCGGTCCTCGCCCCGCAGAAGTCGTCGCTGCTCGGCCTCACCAGCGTGGTCGCCCCGGCGATCGCGACGGGCAACACCGCGGTCGTGCTGGCGTCCGAGAAGGCACCGCTGCCGGCGCTGGCGTTCGCCGAGGTGCTGGGCGTCGCCGACGTGCCGGGCGGCGTGGTCAACCTGCTGAGCGGTCCGGTCGCCGAGGTCGCCCCGTGGCTGGCCGCGCACCAGGACGTCAACGCGATCGACCTCGCGGGCGCGGCGCACAACGCCGGCGTCGCGTCGGTCCGCGACCTGGAGATCGCCTCGGCCGACAACCTCAAGCGCGTGCTGCGCCCCGAGGCCAAGGAGCCGGACTGGTCCGCGGACCCGGGTGTGGGCCGCATGCTCGCGTTCACCGAGACCCGCACCGTGTGGCACCCGACGGGCAACTGACCCGTCCGCGAGCCGGAGAGCGTCGGGTGCGCGGTGTGGCTCCCTTGTTCCGCCAACGATCGGCGGAGCCCAAGGGTCACGGGGTCACTCCTGCGGGTCCGAGCTTGCGCGGCCCCGGCCGAACATGCGAGCGCAAGCCGGGCCGCGCATCCCCGGCTTGCGCTCGCCGCGCGCGGAGGCGCGGCGTCAGCCGGTGATGCCCCGGACGATCTCCTCCAGGTTGGTGCCGTCGGCGATCTGGCCGGTGACCATCCCGCTGCTGAGCGGCAGGTCGCCGACCGTGGTGCCCACCGAGTTGTCGAGCGGGTTCACGCCGGTGCCGGCGAGCGGGTTGAGCGCCACCTTCGCGGCCGGGTCGACGGCCGCCGGAACGGCCGCGTCCAGCGCCGGTTCCAGGCGCGTGGGGCCCGGCGCCTTGGGCGCGGCGGTCGCGGCCGGGGCGGCGACGCCCAGGGCCACGGCGGCGCCGATCGACGCGGCCATCACGGTACGCATTGCCGAAGCCATGGCAGGTCCTTCCGTACGACACGACCAGCCGGCGCGTCGCCGACCGCGACCGGACACGAAGAGCACCCGATCAAACACGCAAGGTAGCGAAACTGCCGTCGTCGGGGCAACGTGACACCCGCCGGAACCGAACCCGCGGCCGCGCCGTCCTCAACCGCGTGACAGCACAGCCCGGCAGACGACCGCTTCCGGGAAAACCCGGAAACGACGAAGTCCCGGGCCGGTCCGGCGAACGGACCACACCCGGGACTCCAGGTCCCCACAAGCCCCCCCGGACCGGTGTGAACTCTCCACGTCGCGCAGCCCCCGCCACGACGGCGGGGCACCTCACGTACCGCGGCTCAGGCAACCAGCTCCGCGAACGCCTCGTCCGCGCCGAAGCTGAGCGCCTCGTCCTCGCGCAGCCGGCGCAGCGCGCGCCAGATGCTGCTCTTGACCGTGCCGACGCTGACGCCGAGCACCTCGGCGACCTCGGGGTCGGTCCGGCCCTCGTAGTAGCGCAGCACGAGCATCGTGCGCTGCGGCTCGGGCAGCTTGGCCAGTGCCGACCACAGCACCGCGCGCAGTTCGGTGTCGCCCATCGAGTCCGAGCAGTCGGGGCGCTCGGGCATCTCCTCGGTGGGGTACTCGCCGATGCGGCGGCGCCGCCATGCCGATATGTGCAGGTTGGTCATCGTGCGGCGCAGGTAGCCGCCGAGCGCGGCCTTGTCCTGGATGCGGCCCCACGCCTGGTAGGTGCTCATCAGGGCGCTCTGCAGGAGGTCTTCGGCCTCGTTGCGGTCCCCGGTGAGGTGGTAGGCGGTGGCGAACAGCGCCGAGCGGCGCTCCCGCACGTACGCCGTGAAGTCGTCGTCCACGCAACCGGTGTCCTGCACGGCGGCGCGCGAGGCCGGCGTACCGGCACTCGGGACCGCGGCGAGCGCGACGACCGTGCGGCGGTTCTCGTGGCGGTCGATCAGCTGTGACTGCATGGTTCCTCCCCCAAACCCTGCTCCAACGCGAGCTTCGTTCACAGCCACAACTCTGCTGGTCGGGCTTCATCGGACCGTCTGCCTCGTGTCACAGCTGTGCAACAGGGCGCGGTGCCGGAGAACCGCGGAATGCGGACCCGTGTTCTTCCCACCCGTGACGTCAGACACAATGGCTCGCGTGCCCTACCTGTTGCTGATCGAGGACGACGAGGCCGTACGCACCGGCCTCGAACTCGCGCTTGGCCGCCAGGGTCACCGTGTGGTGACCGCTGCCACCGGCGAGCTCGGCTTGGAGCGGTGGCGTGAGCAGCGCCCCGACCTCATCGTGCTGGATGTGATGCTGCCCGGAATCGACGGCTTCGAGGTGTGCCGGCGGATCCGCCGCACCGACTCGCTGCCGATCATCCTGTTGACCGCGCGCAACGACGACATCGACGTGGTCGTCGGCCTGGAGTCGGGTGCGGACGACTACGTGGTCAAACCGGTGCAGCCGCGCGTCCTGGACGCCCGCATCCGTGCGGTGCTGCGGCGCGGCGAGCGTGAGGTCTCGGACGCCTCGGTGTTCGGTGACTTGGTGGTCGACCGCAACGCGATGATCGTGACCAAGGGCGGCGAGGAGTTGTCGCTGACCCCGACCGAGCTGCGGCTGCTCGTCGAGCTGAGCCGCCGGCCGGGCCAGGCGCTGTCGCGGCAGCAACTGCTGCGGCTGGTCTGGGAGCACGACTACCTCGGTGACTCGCGCCTGGTGGACGCGTGCGTCCAACGACTGCGTGCCAAGGTCGAGTTGGTGCCGTCCGCACCGACGCTCATCCGTACCGTACGGGGCGTGGGTTACCGCCTCGACCCGCCGTGACGGGCCGGTTCGGCCGTACGCGGAAGCAGTCCACCGCCCGTCCCCGCTCGCGCCGCCCGGTGCTCGCGCGGCTCGGCCATGCGATGCGTCTGAGCTCGCTGCGGGTGCGCATCCTCGCGGTGTTCGCGATCGTCGCCCTCATCTCGGCGGTCGCGGCCTCCGGCATCGCCTACTGGCTGACCCGCAACGCGGTGCTCCAGCGTGCGCAGGACTCGGTCATCAAGGAGTTCCGCGACGGCCTCGGCCGGGTCTCCGCGAACCTGCCCGCCGACCCGACGCGGGAGCAGCTCGACGCGGCCGCGCTGCAGCTCAAGAGCACCAGCTTCGGCTACCAGGTCGTGCTGGTCGGCAAGGACGACCTCATCTCGGCGCCCAGCGACGGCGAGTTCACGCTCGACGACGTGCCCGAGGACCTGCGGCGGGTGGTGAACACCACCGACGACCAGCTGAAGTACCACATGTACTTCAAGCGCGTGAACATAGACGGCCAGCCGTACCTGATCTGCGGGACGAAGGTCGTCGCGTCGGCCCCGGGGCAGGCCGACGGCCCGACCGGCTACATGTTCCAGTCGCTGCGCGCCGAGCAGACCGACCTGACGTCGCTCGCCCGCTATCTGACGACCGGTGCCGTGCTCGCGCTCGGCGCGGCCGCCGTGCTCGCCCTGGTCGGCGCCCGGCACGTGCTGCGTCCGGTACGCCGACTCGGCGACGCCGCCCGGCAGTTGGGCGCGGGCAAGCTGGACACCCGGCTGGACGTCCGGGGCTCCGACGAACTCGCGGATCTGGCCCGCACCTTCAACGACGCGGCCGAGAAGCTGGAGCGCAGCGTCACGGAGCTGCGGGCACTTGAGGCGTCGTCGCGGCGGTTCGTCGCCGACGTGTCGCACGAACTGCGCACGCCGCTGGCCGCGATGACGGCGGTGAGCGAGCTCCTGGAGGAGGAGGCCGACAGCCTCGGCGAACAGGGCGCCCCCGCGGCCCGCCTGGTCGTCGCGGAGATCGACCGGCTCGCCACGCTGGTCGAGGACCTGATGGAGGTCTCGCGCTTCGACGCGGGCACCGCCGCCCTGGTCCTCGACGACGTCGACATCGCCGACCTGGTCACCGCGTGCCTCGACGCGCGCGCCTGGATGGACGCCGTCGACCTGCGCTCGGCACGCGGCATCATCGCCCGGGTGGACGCGCGCCGCCTCGACGTGATGGTGTCCAACCTGGTCGGCAACGCGCTGCGGCACGGAGGTTCGCCGGTGACCGTCGAGATCCGCCGTGAGCCCCGCACGCACGTACCCGGCATGCTCGCCGTGGAGGGTACGGAAGACCTGGTCATCGACGTGTCCGACACCGGCCCCGGCATCCCCGAGGAGGTCCTGCCGCACGTGTTCGACCGGTTCTACAAGGCGGACAGCTCACGGGCACGCTCCGAGGGCAGCGGCCTCGGCCTGTCCATCGTGATGGAGAACGCGCGGATCCACGGCGGTACGGCGTCCGCGTCCAACGTCCCGGGCGGAGGCGCGATGTTCAGCCTGCGGCTGCCGCTGGTCCCGCCGGCCGACGACGAGATGGACGACGGGTCCGACACGTCGCTCCGGCTCGGAGGTGCCCCGTGAGCCCGGCCCGGCACGTCGCCCGGCGCACGCCGTCCGGCACGGCCTCGCCCCGGACCGTAGGCCGGTACCGGCGCTCCCGCCGCACCCTCGCCCTCGTCGGCGTGGTCGGCGCCGCGGCGCTGCTCGTCGGGTGCGGGATCCGGGAGACCGAGGGCCCGATCAACGCCGGCGAGCCCGCGAAGCGGCCTCAGGGCACCGCGACGTCGCCCGTTCTGGCCATGCACTCGATCTACCTCGTGCGCAACGGCCGCCCCGCGCCGGTGTTGCGCGGCGACGCGGTGGACCTGCCGGTGCCGGGGCAGAACTCGACGCGCCAGCCGGTGCCGGGCGACCCGCTGCGCATGTCGCTGATAGACCGCCTGCTGCGCGAACTGGGCCACGGGCCGAACGCGGAGGAAGCGGCCGCGGGCTGGACGACGAGGCTGCCGGTCGGCGGGGTGAAGCTCGCCGAGCCGGTCGCCGAGGACCCCGCGATCCTGATCCGCCTCGACCTGGCCGCCGTCTCCGAGCTGGACCCGGTGGCGCTGGGCCAGGTGGTCTGCACGCTCCAACACGCGGCGAAGTCGGCCTCGGTGCTCCTGGCCGGGCGTACCGGCCCGGGACGCCCGCTGTCGTGCGCGACGTTCGAGGACGGGCCGCTCGGCCCCGAAGCCGGCCCCCCGCCCACGCCGCCCACGCCGCCCACGCCGTCCGCGACCCCGTCCACCTAGGCCGCGCCGACCTCGTCCGCTTGGCGGTCCTTGGCGGCCTGTTCGTCTTCGGCTTGTCCGTCGTCGGCTGTTCGTCCTGGGCCTGTGTGTCGTCGGTCTATGTGGCCTCGGCCTCGCCGCGGGTCGGCCGGTCCCTCGTCCTCAGGGTCGAACCCTGAGGAATCCCCTACGCCCGCGAGGCGGTTCCTCCGCCTTGCGCAGCATGTCCGTCCGGTCCGGCAGGAGGACGAAATGCGCCTCGGTCCTGCGTACCTTCGAAGGTGAGGGTGCGAGGTACGCGCCGCTCCGAGGAGGAACAGATCGCCATGTACGCCATGACGCAACCCGCACGATTGACCCGGCCCCGCGAAGGCCGGATGATCGCCGGCGTCTGCGCGGGTATCGCACGCCGCTTCGGCTGGACCCCCAAGGCGGTCCGCATCGCCTTCGTCGTCTCCTGCCTCCTGCCCGGCCCGCAGTTCCTGCTGTACCTGGCGATGTGGGTGGTCGTCCCCAAGGACAGGTGACCCGCGCCCGGCCGCAGCGGGGGTCTTGCGCCTATCATCCGTTCAGGGTCCGGACGGTGTCCGGACCGGGGACGGACGTACGGCGCAGGCGAGGGGGGAGGCCCGGTGGGGCCGACGTACCACAGGAACAGGATCATCACGCTGTCCGTCGTGGGCGGCGTGATCGTCACGCTGCTGGGGCTCTTCCTGAGCGGGACCCTCGCCGTGAAGGCGGCGAAGACGTCCGCGATGTCGTCCAAGAAGTACTCCGACCAGGAGATCGAGGACAACAACCGCTTCTGGGACGACGAGGGCAGGCTCGGCGAGGCCAAGCCGGTCGGCCCGCAGGGCGTCGAGGCTCCATCGAACCCGAACTTCCGGCCGCCGCGCACGGTGGACGCCGAGGGCGTCTCCGCTCCGTACGACCAGGAGACCGCGATACGCGGCAAGATCTTCTTCGAGGTGCCGGGCGGCGTCGCGGAGTGCAGCGGCACCGTCGTGAGCCATCCGACGGGCAACATGGTCTGGACCGCGGCGCACTGCCTGCACGGCGGACAGAGCGGCGACTTCTACAAGCGCGTGACGTTCATCCCGGGCTACAACGGCGCGGGGCGCACGTCCGCCGACAAGGCGCCGTACGGCCGCTGGCCGGCCCGCCAGGTCGAGGTGAGCGACCAGTGGGTCGAGGACGCCGACCCCGAACGCGACAGCACCGCCTCGCCCTTCGACTTCGGCGCGTTCATCGTGCAGCCGCCCCCCGGCCGGCAGTCGCTGGAGGAGGAGTTGGGCAACAGCGCCGAGATCCTGTTCAACGCGCCGCGCAACCTGACCGTCGACTCGTTCGGGTACCCGGGCGAAGAGCCGTTCGACGGCAGCGAGTTGTTCACCTGCCACTCGCCGACCACGGACTTCCGCAACACCGGGTGGCCGGAGCCCGCGATGTTGTGGATGGGCTGCACGATGACCGGCGGGTCCAGCGGCGGGGGCTGGTTCGCGGAAGTCGAGGGCAAGAGATATCTGGTCAGCAATATCTCGCTGGGGATAACGACGTCGACCGCGGAGACGATGACGGGCCCCTATCTGGGGAACGTCGCGCGCTCGTTGTACGACCGGTTCTGACCTGCCCGAGACACGGGAAACCGCCGGACCGCGCCGTGCGGGGACGCGGACCGGCGGCGGGCAGCCGTACGGTCAGCCGGTGAGGCCGGGAACGCCGGGCAGGGCGCTCGTCGGCAGGGCGTTGGCGGGCAGGGCGTTGGTGGGCAGCGACTGCGTCGCAGTCTGCGCCGCGGTGTCCAGACCGCCGGTGACCTGGCCGGTCGGCAGGCTGTCGGTCACCCCGCTGATCGGGAACGGCCCGAGGGTGCCGCTGTTCTCCTGCGCCACCTTCGGCACCGTGGGGACGTTCGGGTTGAGCAGTCCGGCGTTGCCACCGGTCACGGCCATCGCCGATCCGGCCGTTCCGGCCACGATCGCCGCACCGAGCCCGGCCGTGACAGCTGCCTTACGCGTTACCGATCCCATGAGCATCCTCATCTTCCGGACGCGGCTCTACCACGCCACGTGACGACATGACCACGAAAGGTAGCGAACGCAAGACGGGGAGTGCAAAACGCAAAAGGCCCGGGCGGCCGCTTGCCGAGGCCGTCCGGGCGTATTGCGTTCCGCCGAATCCGCAGGTCAGCCGCGCGGGAAAAGCCATTCGGCGCGAAGTGCGGCGTAACCGGGCTTGATCACCTCGTTGATCATGGCCAGCCGTTCGTCGAACGGGATGAACGCGGACTTCATGGCGTTGACCGTGAACCACTGCATGTCGTCCAGGTCGTAGCCGAACGCGTCGACCAGGTGCTCGAATTCGCGGGTCATCGAAGTCCCGCTCATCAGCCGGTTGTCGGTGTTGACGGTGACCCGGAAGTACAGCTTGCGCAGCAGGCCGATCGGGTGGTCCGCATAGGAATCGGCGGCACCGGTCTGGAGGTTGGAGGTCGGGCACATCTCCAGCGGGATGCGCTTGTCGCGCACGTACGCGGCCAGGCGGCCGAGCGAGACGGAGCCGTCGTCCTTGACGTCGATGTCGTCGATGATGCGCACACCGTGTCCGAGCCGGTCGGCGCCGCACCACTGCACGGCCTCCCAGATCGACGGCAGGCCGAAGGCCTCGCCGGCGTGGATCGTGAAGTGGAAGTTCTCGCGCTGGAGGTACTCGAACGCGTCGAGGTGGCGGGTGGGCGGATGGCCCGCCTCGGCGCCCGCGATGTCGAAGCCGACGACGCCCGCGTCCCGGTAGCGGTTGGCGAGTTCGGCGATCTCCAACGAGCGGGCGGCGTGCCGCATCGCGGTCAGCAGCGCGCCGACGCGGATGCGGTGGCCGGTCCGCGCGGCGTTGTGCTCGCCGATGCGGAAGCCCTCGTTGACGGCCTCGACGACCTCGTCCAGGGTCAGGCCGGCGTCGAGGTGCTGCTCGGGTGCGTAGCGGATCTCGGCGTACACGACGCCGTCGGCCGCCAGGTCCTCGGCGCATTCGGCGGCGACGCGCACCAGCGCCTCGCGCGTCTGCATGACCGCGCAGGTGTGCGTGAACGTCTCGAGGTAGCGCTCCAGCGAGCCGGAGTCGGCCGCTTCGCGGAACCAGGTGCCGAGTGCGTCGGGGTCGTCGGTCGGGAGGTTGCCGTAGCCCACCGCGGCGGCGAGTTCGACGATGGTGGCCGGACGCAGGCCGCCGTCGAGGTGGTCGTGGAGGAGAACCTTCGGGGCTCGGCGGATGTGCTCGGCCGAGGGCGAGACTGCGTGTTGGCTGTGCATGCGCAGACTTTAGTACCTACGCGCGTAGAAGGCACGAATGTCAGGTGAAGACAGGGCGCGGAAAAGATGGCGGTCCAGGTCGGCCGAGGCGCCCCCCCGCCGCCCCGAGGATGCCCCGGGGCACCACCCGGCCGCAGTCGGGGCCGCGGTCCGGTCTCAGCCCCGGCCCAGCAACCGGCCGGTACGGCCGATGACGAACTCGCGGAACAGCCGTACCGGTGCCGTCTCCGGGCGCTCCCGCGGCCACGCCAGGCCGATCGTGCGGTACGCGCGCGGCTCGGTGACCGCCAGCTGCACGGTCCCCGGCCGTACCGCCTCGGGCGCGGGCAGCAGCGCGACCCCGAGCCCCGCCGCGACCAGGCCGCGCAGCGTCTCGGCCTCCTCGCCCTCGAAGGCGACGCGTGGCACGAACCCGGCCTCCGCGCACAGCGCGTCGACGATGCGGCGCAGGCCGTACCCGGGCTCCATGCACACGAACTCCTCGCCCGCCGCCTCGGCCAGCCGCACCCGCCCGCGGCCCGCGAGCCGGTGGTCGGCCGGGACCACGAGGTAGAGCCGCTGGTCGTCGAGTGCGCGCACCGCGAGGTCGGGGTCGTCCGGCAGCGGTGAGGTCAGGCACAGGTCCAACTCCCCCGCGCGCATCCGGACGAGCATCGACGCGGCCGAGTCCTGCACCAGCGAGAAGCGGATCCCGGGGTGGTCGGCGCGGAACGCGCGCAGCAGTCCCGGGACGGCCTCGGCACCCATCGTGTGCAGGAAGCCGAACGCCACCTTGCCGCGGGCCGCACTCACCTCCCCCTGGATCTCCTCGCACGCCTCGTCGAGCCGGTCGAGCACCGGCTCGACGGCGGCCAGCAGTGTGCGGCCCTGCCGCGTCAGGCGCACCCCGCGCCCGGTGCGCACCAGGAGGGGCACGCCCAACTCGGCCTCCAGCCGCGCCATCGAGCGGCTGAGCGTCGGCTGCGGTACGCCCAACTCCTCGGCGGCGCGCGTCACATGCTCGCTGCGCGCCACCGCCGCGAAGTGCACGAGCCTGGGCACGAGGACCTCCAACGGATTCTCGGCACCGTCCGGGCGTGCGCCACCGGCTGACCTGCTCTCATACGACATGGCATCAATCATCACCGAAACATGCATTGGACGCATGACTCGACGGGCCCTACGTTCGTCGGTATGTCCGCGTCGTCCGCACAGTCCGAGTCCTCCGCGCCGGAACCTGCCACACCGGGACCCGCCCCCGTGGCCCGCCACGCGAAGGGCACCGCCGCGTACCGCCGCGTCAACCTCGCGCTCTTCCTCGCCGGATGCGCGACGTTCGCGATGCTCTACACGACGCAGACCCTGCTGCCGCAGCTGTCCGGCGCGTTCCACCTCAGCCCGGCCCAGGCGAGTGCGTCCGTCTCGGTCGCCACCGGGGCGCTCGCCCTCGCGGTCATCCCGGTGAGCATGCTCTCCGAGCGCTGGGGCCGCACGCGGATCATGACCGTGTCGGTCTTCGCCGCCGCGCTGCTGGGCGTACTGGCCGCGTTCGCACCGGACTTCGGCACCCTCGTCGCCCTGCGCACCCTCCAGGGCGTGGCACTCGCGGGCCTCCCGGCGACCGCGATGGCGTACCTCGCCGAGGAGATCGAGGGCACCTCGCTCCCGGCCGCGATGGGGCTGTACGTCGCGGGCAACAGCATCGGCGGCATGGGCGGCCGCCTGGTGACGGGGCTCGCGGGCGACCTGGGCGGCTGCCGTACCGCACTCCTCACCATCGGCCTCGTCGCCCTCGCCTGCGCGGTCGCGTTCCGCGTCCTGGTCCCCCGCTCGCGCAACTTCCGCCCGGCGGACCGCAGCGCGCGCGAACTCGCCGGAACGCTGCGCACGCACCTGGCCGACCCGGTCCTGCGCCGCCTCTACCTGCTGGGCATGCTCTTCATGGCGGCCTTCGGGACCGTCTACAACTACCTCGGCTACCGCCTGCTCGACGCCCCGTTCAACCTCCCCGAGGCGGTCGTCGGCGCGGTCTTCGTCATCTACCTCGCGGGTACGTTCAGCTCCGCCGCCGCGGGGCGCATGGTCGGCCGCTTCGGCCACCGCGGCACGCTGTGGGCCGCCTCCGCGGTCACCGCCGCCGGAGCGCTCCTCACGCTCCCCGACCACCTGGTGTTCGTGATCCCCGGCCTGGTCGTCCTGACCGCCGGCTTCTTCGCCGGTCACGCCGCGGCGAGCGCGGCGGTCGGGCTGCGGGCGACGCGCGGGCGGGCGCAGGCCTCCGCGCTGTACATCGCGGCGTACTACCTGGGCAGCAGCCTCGGCGGCCCGCTCGGCGGCATCGCCTTCCACGACATCGGCTGGCCGGGTGCCGTCGCCTTCGTCCTCACCCTGTGCGCGCTGGCCGCCCTGGTGACCGCCGGTCTGCGCACCAGGAACTCCGCCGCCACCCCGGTCACGCAGTCCTCCGCGCGGCGCGCCCCAGCCAGGGCCTGACCCTGGCAGAGGTACGCCTCGGCGGAAAGGTTCAGCAGGTGGGGCCGGTCACGA
Source organism: Streptodolium elevatio (assembly GCF_040649515.1). GTDB lineage: Bacteria > Actinomycetota > Actinomycetes > Streptomycetales > Streptomycetaceae > Yinghuangia > Yinghuangia elevatio. The sequence goes on along the minus strand of NZ_JBEZFP010000141.1, from coordinate 6,322 downwards.
GGTGGGGCCGGTCACGAGGCGGGGCCGGTCACGAGGCGGGGCCGGTCAGGAGGTGGGGCCGATGCGGTCGATGACGATGGGGGTGGGCTCGAACCTCGTCCCCGGGGCCGCGACGTCGTACGAGTCGGCGACCGCCTCGAGCGCGTAGTCGAACCGCTCGGGGGTGTCCGTGTGCAGGGTCAGCAGCGGCTGGCCCTGGGCCACCGTGTCGCCCGGCTTGGCGTGGATCTCGACGCCCGCGCCCGCCTGCACGGCCTCTTCCTTGCGCGCGCGGCCCGCGCCCAGGCGCCAGGCGGCCACGCCGACGGCGTACGCGTCCAGGCGCGTCAGCACGCCGGAGGCGCTCGCCGTCACCACGTGGGTCTCGCGCGCGGTGGGCAGCGCGGCGTCCGGGTCGCCGCCCTGCGCGGCGATCATGCGGCGCCAGGCGTCCATCGCCGAGCCGTCCTTGAGCGCCTCGGCGGGGTCCCGGTCGGTCACGCCCGCGGCGGCCAGCATCTCGCGGGCCAGGGCCAGCGTCAGTTCGACGACGTCGGCCGGACCGCCGCCCGCCAACACCTCGACGGACTCGCGGACTTCGAGGGCGTTGCCGGCGGTCAGGCCCAGCGGCGTGGCCATGTCGGTCAGCAGCGCGACCGTCCGGACGCCGTGGTCGACGCCCAACCGCACCATCGTGCGGGCCAGTTCGCGGGCGTCGGCGAGTTCCTTCATGAACGCGCCGGTGCCGACCTTGACGTCGAGGACCAGCGCGCCGGTGCCCTCGGCGATCTTCTTGCTCATGATGGAGCTGGCGATCAGCGGGATCGCCTCGACGGTGCCGGTGACGTCGCGCAGCGCGTACAGCTTCTTGTCGGCGGGGGCGAGGCCGTCGCCGGCCGCGCAGACGACCGCGCCGACCGACTCCAGGACGGCGAGCATCTCGTCGTTCGAGAGCTGCGCCCGCCAGCCGGGGATGGCCTCCAGCTTGTCGAGCGTGCCGCCGGTGTGGCCGAGGCCGCGTCCGGACAACTGCGGGACGGCGACGCCGCACGCGGCGACCAGCGGCGCGAGCGGCAGGGTGATCTTGTCGCCGACGCCCCCGGTGGAGTGCTTGTCGGCGGTCGGCCGCGACAGCCCGGAGAAGTCCATGCGCTCGCCGGACGCGATCATCGCGTCCGTCCAGCGGTTGATCTCGGCGGAGGTCATGCCGTTGAGCAGGATCGCCATCGCGAGCGCGGACATCTGCTCGTCCGCGACTTCGCCCCGCGTGTAGGCGTCGACCACCCAGTCGATCTGACTGTTCGTCAGCTCGCCTCGGTCGCGCTTCGTGCGGATGACGGAGATGGCGTCCATGCTCAACAGGCTCCTCGCTTCACTTTCAGGTCAGGTTGTCGGGGCCGAAGGCGTCCGGCAGGACCTCGCTCATCGGCCGGATGCCCCGCGCGGTGTCCACCAGCAACCCCGGGCCGCCGTGCTCCCACAGGAGTTGGCGGCAGCGACCGCACGGCATCAGCACCGCGCCGTCGCCGTCGCAGCACGTGAACGCGACGAGGCGGCCGCCGCCGCTCGCGTGCAGGGCTCCCACCAGACCGCATTCCGCGCACAAAGTCACGCCGTACGACGCGTTCTCCACATTGCAGCCCACGACGGTACGCCCGTCGTCGACCACCGCGGCGGCGCCGACCGGGTACTTCGAGTACGGCGCGTACGCGTGCGTCATCGCCTCGCGCGCCGCGTCCCGCAGTGCCTCCCAGTCGACGTCCGCGCCGGTCGTCGGACGGCTGCCCGCATCGGTGCCGGTCATGCCGTCAGCCCTTCGTGTAAGGCTTGTTGGCCGCGGCCGGCGGTCGGACCTTGCCCACCAGGCCGGCCACCGCGAACACCGTGACGATGTACGGCAGCATCTGGAGGAACTCCGCCGGGATCGGCGTCTGCAGCGGCTGGAGCGACGTCGCGAGGGCCTTCGTGAAGCCGAACAGCAGGGCCGCCGCGACGGCGCCCAGCGGACGCCAGCGGCCGAAGATGACCGCCGCCAGCGCGATGTAGCCCGCGCCGGACGCCATGTCCTTGCTGAACGTGCCGACCGTGCCGATGGTGAGGAACGCGCCGCCGATGCCGGCGATGAGGCCGGCCCCCGAAACGTTCAGGTAGCGGGTGCGCAGCACCTTGATGCCGACCGTGTCCGCCGCCGTCGGGTGCTCGCCGACCGCCCGGGCGCGCAGGCCCCAGCGGGTGTGGAAGAGCGCCAGGTGGACGACCGCGACCAGGACGTACATCAGGTACACGATCACGTTGACGTCGAAGAGCACCGGGCCGATGACCGGGATCTCGGACAGGCCGGGGATCGCCCAGTTGTCGAAGGTGCCGGGGTTGTTGTACTTGTCGCTGTTCGGCCGCAGCAGCTGCGAGTACAGGAAGCCGGTCATGCCCGCGACGAGCAGGTTGATGACGACCCCGAGCACGACCTGTTCGACCAGGTAGCGCACCGCGAACACGGCCAGCAGCAGCCCGACGAGGCCGCCCGCCACCGCGCCGGCCACCAGGCCCGCGTACAGCGAGTCGGTGATGGAGCCGACCAGTGCCGCGGAGAACGCGCCGGCCAGGAACTGGCCCTCGATGGCGATGTTGACGACACCGGAGCGCTCGCCGATGACGCCCGCGAGGGCGCCGAGGATGAGCGGCGTCGCGGCGAGCATCGTGTTCTGCAGCGCGCCCGCGAAGGACATCTGCTTGCCGGCGATGGCCCAGCTGAGGAACGCGACCACGAACGCGATCACGAACACCGCGGCGCTCAGCCGCCGGGCGAGCTTGGACCGGTCCAGCAGGATGCGGGCCACGCCCGCCGCCATGCACAGGATCGACATCGCGATCGCGGTGCCGCGCGCGGCGACGTCGAGGTCGCCGACCTCGGGGCCGGAGCCGGAGACGGTCAGGCCGAAGACCGCGTCGACGCCGCCCTTGGTGCCGAAGCCGAAGGCCCACAGCGCGTACACGCCGATCAGGACGAAGCCGATGCCGGTGATCAGCGCGCGGCGCCGGGCGGCGGCCGCGAGCGTACGCGCCGCGGCACCCGTGGCCTCCTGGGGCGCCTCTGCCTCGGGGGTGATGAGAGTGTTCGACATCAGACGGCCTCCGCCCCTGCGGTTTCCTTCGCCACCAGGCCGCCTTCGCCGCCCCGGTGTGCGCCCTTGAGGCGGAAGATCGTGCGGACCAGGGCGGGTGCCGCGACGCAGAGCACGATCACCGCCTGGATGACCATGACGATGTCGATCGACACGCCCACGGCTGCCTGCATCTTCGAACCGCCCGCCTGGAGCGCGCCGAACAGCAGCGCCGCGAAGATCACGCCCAGCGGCTTGGTGCGGCCGAGCAGCGCCACGGTGATGGCGGTGAAGCCGAGGCCCGCGTCGATGGTCGGGCTCAGCTGGTGGCCCGCGTTGTACGGGCCGGCGAGCTGCGAGACGCCCACCATGCCGGCCATCGCGCCCGCGATGGCCATCGCCACGATCTGCGCGCGTCCCACGCTCATGCCCGCGGTGCGGGCGGCGTCCGGGTTGGAGCCCACCGCGCGCAGTTCGAAGCCCATCGTCGAGCGGTTGAGGATCCACCAGTACAGCGCCACCGCGGCGAGCGCGAGGATGATGCCGAGGTTGATGCGCAGCTCGTCGCCGAACAGCCGGGGCAGCAGCGCGCCGTCGTCCAGCGGCTTGCCGATTGGCTGCTGCTGGTTCTCCTCGCGGAAGGTGTCGGTGGTGAGCAGCCACGCGAGGAAGTTCAGCGCGATGTAGTTGAACATGATCGTGATGATCACCTCGTGGGCCCCGAAGCGGGCCTTGAGGACGCCGGCGAGCCCGGCGTACACGGCGCCGCCGAGGATGCCGCCGACGATCACGAGGATGAGCAGCAGCGTGCCCGGCAGGTCGAAGGTGAAGCCGACCCACGACGCGACGATGGCGCCCGCGATGAGCTGGCCCTGCGCACCGATGTTGAACAGCCCGGCGCGGAAGGCGATCGAGACCGAGAGACCGCCGAAGATCAGCGGGGTGGCCTGCGAGATCGTCTCGGAGAGCGGGTTGAGGATGTAGGGCGCGTAGTTGCTGTCAAAAGTGCCCGGGTCGACGATCGAGCCCTTGAAGAGGGCGACGTACGCGTCCTTGACCAGGTTCCACGACGCCGACATCGCGTCGCCCGGGTCGTCGAAGAAATACTTGTACTTGTCCAGGACGTCCTGGTTCGACAGCACGATCAGGACGGCGCCGACGAGCAGGGCCAGGACGATCGCCAGGAACGTGACGACGGCCGAGTTGCCGGTGACGATGCCGTCGACGACCTGGCGCCCGAACGACTTCCGCGGCTGCGCCTGGGCCTTCTTCGCGGCGGCGACGGCCGCGACGGGCTTGTCGGCGGGCGTCTCGGCCGACTGCTCGGCGGGCGTCCCGGCAGGGGTTCCGGCCGGTGTCCCGGCAGGCTGCTCGGCAGGCGTGCTGCCCTCGGGCTTCTTGCCGTCGCCGTCGTTGTTCGCGTCGCTCATGCCTGCCCCTCCTCTCCACCGGTCGTGTCCGTGTCGTTGTCGCCGTCGTTGTGGCGGTCGCGCGGGGTGTCCTCGACGTCCAGTTCCAGCGACGGACGTGTGGCGGCCTTCTCCAGCAGCGCGGGGTCCTCGACACCGGCCATCAGGAGGCCCAACTGCTCACGTGTCGCGGTCGGCGGCACGATGCCGACGATGCGGCCGCGGTACATGACCGCGATCCGGTCGGCCAGCGCGACGACCTCGTCCAGTTCGGTGGAGACGATGACGACCGGCGTGCCGACGTCCCGCTCGGCCACGATGCGCTGGTGGATGAACTCCATCGCGCCGACGTCCACACCGCGTGTGGGCTGCGAGGCGATGAACAGCCGCAGCGGGCGCGACATTTCGCGCGCCACGACGACCTTCTGCTGGTTGCCGCCGGACAACGAGCCCGCCGGGCTGTCGATCGACTGCGTGCGGATGTCGAACTCCTCGACCCGCTTGTACCCGTTCTCGCGCACCTTCTTGGGGTTGATCGCGATGCCTCCGCCGTACGGCGGGCGCGTGACCAGGTCGAGCACCAGGTTCTCGGAGACCGTGAACTCGCCCACGATGCCGTCGTGCTGGCGGTCCTCGGGGACGAACCCCACGCCGGCGTCGAGCGTCTTGCGCGGACTGAGCGCGGTGATGTCGCGGCCGTCCAGCCGGATCCGGCCGGCGGCCGGCCGGCGCAGCCCGAGGATCGCCTGCGTCAGCTCGGTCTGGCCGTTGCCCTGCACGCCCGCGACGCCGAGGATCTCGCCCTCGCGCAGTTCCAGGTCCACGCTGTCGACCTGGACGTTGCCGAAGTCGTCGAGCACGGTGACGTTCTCGAGGGTGAAGCGCACCTCGCCCGGCTGCGCGGGCTCCTTGTGCACCACCAGGTCCACGGGCCGGCCGACCATGAGCGAGGCCAACTCGGTCTCGGAGGAGGACGGGTCGGCGCTGCCGACGACCTTGCCGCGGCGGATGACCGTGATGCGGTCGGCGACGGCCTTGACCTCTTTGAGCTTGTGGGTGATGAAGACGATCGAGTGGCCCGAGTCGCGCAGCGCGCGCATGACGCGGAACAGCTCCTGGGTCTCCTGCGGCGTCAGCACCGCGGTCGGCTCGTCGAGGATGAGCACCTTGGCGTCGCGTACCAGGGCCTTGAGGATCTCGACGCGCTGCTGAAGGCCGACGGGCAGGTCCTCGACGGTCGCGTCCGGGTTGACCTCGAGGCCGTACTCGGCGACCAGGTCGAGCACCTTCTTGCGGGCGCGGCGGCGGTCCAGCCAGCCGAGCGCCTGGGTCTCCTCGTTGCCCAGCATCACGTTCTCGGCGACGGTGAAGACCGGCACGAGCATGAAGTGCTGGTGGACCATGCCGATGCCGGCGTCGATGGCGTCGCCGGCGGTCCTGAAGGTACGCGGCTGTCCGTCCACGACGATCTCGCCCGACGTCGGCTCGTAGAGCCCGTACAGGACGTTCATCAGCGTCGACTTGCCGGCACCGTTCTCACCGAGGAGGCAGTGGATCTCTCCGGGCTCGACGGTCAGATCGATGTGGTCGTTCGCGACCAGCGATCCGAACCGTTTCGTGATCCCGCGCAGTTCCAGCTTCAGCGCGGTCACCTCCTCAGCGGCGCTGCGCCCCGGGCGGCGGGGCGTGCGGGGGGATGGGCAAGGGTGTGTGGGTACTGCGGTGCGTGCCGGGCGACGGGGGCGAGGGGCCCGGCGGGTCGAGCGGGTACGCCGAGGGGTGAAGCACAGCGCCGGGTGCCGTGGACCGAGGGGTCCAAGGCACCCCGCCCCC
>NZ_JBEZFP010000140.1:0-23264 GCF_040649515.1 Streptodolium elevatio | reverse complement strand
GCGTCGGGCCCTCGGCGGCGAAGCGCGCCAACTCCTCGTTGACCGCGGCGTCCACCGCCTCGACCTCCGCGTCACCGGACGCCTTCACGTCCATCCAGGATCCGCGAAGGGGGCAGACATGCCAGAGAAACGCCCACGCGGCTACCAGCCCCAGTGGCAGCCGTCACCGGCGCGGACACCGTCCGCAAACTCGCCGAGGCACTCGACGCGAAGGGCGTGCACCTGGTCTTCGCCCGCGTACGCACCCGGGTGCGTGAACTCGCCGACGCCACCGGCCTGAGCGACGCGATCGGCCCGAACGGCTACCACCTGCGCGTGGAGACCGCCGTCCGGGAAGCCGACAGCCGTGCGGGGCCGCCCCGGCCGCCAGGCGACCCCCAGGCGACCCCCAGGCGGGCCGCCGGCCGCGGGCCGGCCGGCGCGATAGCCCGAACGAGCGAGTTCACCGGGAACCGGACACGGTTACCCGGCGAACGGCCGCTCCTGACGGACGATCAGTGACCGGGCGGTGTCCCACACGGGAAGGCGGTGCCGACCATGGCGGCAGTGGAAGCGGCGGCGGTCGAGCGGATGACCTCCGCGCTGTTCATCGAGAAGTCCTGGCGCAGCGCGAGCGCGACCCGGTTCTGGGGCCTGCTGGTCCTGGCTGCCGTCATCGCGTCGGCGGGTGTGGTCGCCGACTCCACCGCGACGGTCATCGGCGCGATGATCGTCGCGCCGCTGATGACGCCGATCCTCGGCAGCGCCTTGGCGGTCGTGCTGGCCGACCGCCGCCACCTGGTACGCAGTGCCCTGCTCGTCCTCGGCGGAGCGCTCCTGGTCGTCGCGGTCGGCTTCCTCATGGGCTGGATCAGCGCGCCCCCCGACGACTTCGCGAGCAACAGCCAGGTCGCCTCGCGCATCAGCCCGCGCCTGATCGACCTGTGCGCCGCGTTGGCCACCGGCACCGTCGGCGCGTTCGCCCTGGTGCGCTCCGACATCTCCGACACCCTGCCCGGCGTCGCCATCGCCATCTCCCTGGTCCCGCCGCTGGCGGTGACCGGCCTGCTGCTGAGGGTGGGGCGCTACCACGACGCCGGGGAAGCGGCGCTGCTGTTCGCGACCAATGTGGCTGCGATCGTCGCCACCGGGACCACGGTGTTCCTCTTCTACGGGGTCCGCCTGGCCGCGCGGACGGCGGGCATCCCGGTCGGCGACCTGCACGGGCGCACGCTTGCTGCCGTGTGCGCGATCCTCCTGCTGGTCGCCGTTCCGCTCACCACCGGCACGATCGCGGTGACACGCGACCGCCAACTCGCCGACGACGCCACCTCGATCGCGAAGCAGTGGGCGGCAGTGGAGGGCTGGGACATTGCCACCGTCGACGCCCGGGGCGGCCGCGTGGTCGTCACCGCCGTGGGCATTCCCCCCGTCCCAGCCCCCACAGCCCTGCGTGCCGCCCTCGACGACCACGGCATGGCAGACGCCGACCTGGAGATCCACCTCATCGGCGGCGCGACCCGGCACTGCCCGGCGCACAGCACCCAGTGCACGTGACGCTGACTCCGTCCAACCGGTGGTCGTCCGATGCGCTTACGGCGCGCCCGTCCCGGCGTAGCGCCCGACCCACCTGTCCCGGAACCGTGGCTCGTACGTGATCGCAGGCCGTGCGTCGGTCGACGGAATCGTGGCTTTTGCATCGCCCGTGGCGAGGCTCCGACAGGTGTAGTCAGCTGTGTCTGAGGACAGTGCCGAACACCGTGTGGCGGCGTCCCGGAGGGCTTCGCCTGTCCGGGGCCGCGCCGTCTTGGACTGCGCTTCCGCTCCAGTTGGCAGACGGGGCAGACGTCGGCACCGGGGCAGTGTGCGCCTCCGTGAAAAATCTGACAAATAGTGCGAATCTGCCTCCATGACTTCGATGCCCAAGCCAGTGCACGCCGCCGTCGCCCAGCAACAGGCGGACTTGCGCAACCGCCTGCCGTTCTCTGACACCCGGGACTTCGAGGACGCGAAGCGCGGCCTGGTCGCGCGCCGTGAGCCGAACGCGGTCACGGCCGAGGACGGCACTGTGCTGTGGGACAACGACACGTACGCCTTCCTCGAAGGCGACGCCCCGGCTACGGTGAATCCGAGCTTGTGGCGCCAGTCGCAATTGGTGGCCGAGCAGGGGCTGTTCGAGGTCGTCGAGGGCATCTACCAGGTGCGCGGGTTCGACTTGTCGAACGTCACCTTCGTCGAGGGGACCGGCGGTGTCGTCGTGATCGACCCGCTGCTTTCCAAGGAGACCGCCGCGGCGGCGATCGCGCTGTACCGGGAGCACCGCGGCGACCGACCGGTCACCGGCGTTGTCTACACCCACTCGCACGTCGACCACTTCGGCGGTGTCAAGGGCGTCACCACCCAGGAGGACGTCGACGCCGGCCGGGTACCGGTGCTCGCGCCGACAGGCTTCCTCGAGCACGCCGTGTCGGAGAACGTCTACGCGGGCACCGCCATGGGGCGGCGCGCCGCCTACATGTACGGCGCCGCGCTGGCCCGCGGCCCGCAGGGGCAGGTCGGCGCCGGTCTCGGCCAGACGACCTCCACTGGCGAGATCACCCTCATCCCGCCGACCGTGACCATTGCCGAGACCGGGCACGAAGAGGTCGTCGACGGGGTGCGCATGGTCTTCCAGATGGCCCCGGACACCGAGGCGCCGTCCGAGATGCTCATCTACTTCCCCGACTTCAAAGCGTTGTGCGCGGCCGAGGACGCCACCCACAACCTGCATAACCTGCTCACCCTGCGCGGTGCGGTGGTCCGCGACCCGCACTCGTGGGCGCGCTACCTCACCGAGGCGATCGACCTGTTCGGCGACAAGACCGACGTCGTGTTCGCCTCGCATCACTGGCCGACCTGGGGCCAAGAGCGCGCCGTGCAGTTCCTGGGCGTCCAGCGGGACCTGTACGCATACCTGCACGACCAGACGCTGCGCCTGATCAACAAGGGCTGGACCGGCACCGAGATCGCCGAACACCTACAGCTGCCTCCGGCGCTGGAGAACGCCTGGAGCACGCACGGGTACTACGGCTCGGTGAGCCACAACCTCAAGGCCATCTACCAGCGCTACATGGGCTGGTTCGACGGCAACCCCGCCCACCTGTGGCAGCACACCCCCGTCGAGGCCGCCAAGCGCTATGTCGAGTTCATGGGCGGCGCCGACGCCGTCGTCGACAAGGCCCGCGGCTCCTTCGACGCCGGCGACTACCGCTGGGCCGCCGAGGTGCTGGGCCACGTCGTGTTCGCCGAACCGGACCACCCCGCCGCGCGCGAACTACTCGCCGACACCTACGAACAGCTCGGCTACGGCGCGGAGAACGGCACCTGGCGCAACTTCTACCTGTCCGGCGCCACCGAACTGCGGGACGGGCAGTTCGGCACCCCTACGGTTGCCGCCTCGGCGGACATGATCGCAAACCTGTCGCCGGAGATGCTCTTCGACGCCATCGCCATCCAGGTCGACGGCCCCAAGGCGTGGAACGAGAACCTCAGCATCGACGTCGTCCTCACCGACACCGGAGACCGCTACCGGCTCCGCCTCGCCAACGGCGCACTCACCTACAGCGCCGCCGAGCAGAGGGGCGAGGCCGACGTCACCCTGAGCACCTCCTCCAAAGCCCTGCCCGCCCTCGCGCTCGGCAAGCTGACGCCGGACGGGCTTGCTGGCGCCGGCATCCAGGTCAACGGCGACGCGTCCGTCCTCGCCATCCTCGCCTCCGTACTCGACCCGGGCGACCAGGACTTCGCGATCGTCACCCCGTAGCCCGACAGCCAGGGCCCACACCTCCCCGGCGCCTGCCCCGCAGCAGCCCCAGACACGACACCGAGGCGCTGGCCAACCCGGACGCCTCGCTGGCCGCGCTGCTCACCGAGGCGGACGTCATGCCGCCCGGCTGGGCCGACATCTTCGCCGCCGTGCCGCGCGCGGTGTTCGTGCCCGATCTGGTCTGGGCTCACGACAACGCCACCGGCGCCTACACCGCCCTGGACCGCAGCAGCGACCCGGACGCGTGGACAGCCGCTGTGTACGGCAACACCGCGCTGGTGACCCAGTGGGACGACGGCGACCACACCGGCACCGACCGCGGCACCGTGGCGTCGTCGTCGGCGTCGATGCCGTCCGTGGTCGCGGACATGCTCTACGACCTGGCCGTGGACGACGGCGACCGCGTCCTGGACGTCGGCACCGGCACCGGCTGGACCGCCGCCCTCCTCGCCGCCCGCCTCGGTGTTGACCAGGTCGTCACCGTCGAAGTCGACCCCGACCTCGCCGAGCAGGCCCGCACCAACCTCGCCCAAGCGGGCCTCCCTGTCCCGGTGGTGACCGGCGACGGCGCCGCAGGCTGGCCCGACGGCGCTCCGTACGACCTGGTGCACGTCACCGCCGGCACCCGCCGCCCGCCACACCCCGTGGCACGAAAGCCCGGACCGGCCTGTCCCGACCGCGCTGTGACCATGACGGCCAGGCGTGACGACTTCGCGAATGCGTCGGTGCTCGGGGCCGTCATGGGGCAGCACACGGCATAGCCGGTGGTCGGCCCTGCTCAGACCAGGGTGCGGAGTTCCTCGTGGAATGCGTCCGTGGCGGTGCCGGGGTGGGAGCGGCGGAGTTGGCCGTCGAGTTGCCGGGCGCGTCGGAGAACCGCATGCGGCGGGCGGCCGGCGGGCAGGGCGGTGCGGGCGGTGGCGACGGCGGTGTCGGGTTCGCCGAGGGCGGCGTGGGCGAGTGCGGCGTCGAGGCGGGAGATGGCCAAGCGGGTGGGTGCGGCCTGCGGGTCGGGGAGGGCGGCGTAGGCGGTGGCGGCGGCCAGGGCGGTGTCGCGGGCTTTGGCGTGCTGGCCGAGCCAGCGGTGGCTGCGGCGTGGTCGCCGGTCCCGGCGGTGTCCCACCGGCCGGGCGGCCGGGCATGCGTGGCGGCGTTCCCGAACCCCGGAGCCCCAGCGATCATCCGGAACACGCAGGGGCAATGCCAGAGTCCCCACCCGCCGTGCCCCCCCGGTACGTTGACGGGCGTTCAGCACAGCCGGAAGGGGCCCTATGAGTACACCGATCCGCGTCGTCCCCTCCCCTTCGGTGGACTACGAGATGACCGCTGAAGCGCTGGCCGCATTGGGACTCGGTCGGCATGACCACCCTGTTGAGCAGGCCCCGAACGAAGCGATCTGGTTGACGCCCGATGCCGGGACAGTAGTCCGCTGGGTGCAAGAAGACCTGATCGATGTCCGTTACGTTGCTGTGCTCGGGGCCGATGCGGTGGCTCTGGCTGAGCGCATACGCACCGCGATACCGACGGACGACATCGCGCGGCTACGGGCACGGGCCATGGCGGATCGGGAACCCGACGTCCTGATTGACGTCCTCTACCGCACCGCTGTTGTCGCGTGGTCTGGCTACGACACCGAGGCGTTCGCCCTCTTGCGCTGGGGTCTCCACGACCCGGACCCGCTGATCCGACGGGTTGCGCTGCTGGCCGTATCTATCACCGGCTGGAACGAGTTTGCGGGGCTACTGGACGAAGTCAGCGCCGCTGACCCCGACGATGACGTCCGCGACCAGGCAGCACGCGTACGCGAGCTCGTGCTCAGCGGAACTTGAGCGTCGCACGATCTCGCCGCCCCGTGATCGCGAAACCAGCGCGAAACGCCGCCCTGCCGAAGTGCGCACCGCCCACCGCATCGCGTTCGCCGCAGCTGCTGACCGCGCGCACCTGGTCGAGGCGATCACCGCCGAGTCCGAGCACCTGGTGTTCGGCGAACAGCCGCGTCTGGCGCCGATGGTGACGATCGTGCTGGTCCCGGCATCGCCGGGCGTGCAGCGCCTGACACCCGAACTGTTCGGGCGACTGCGCGCCGCCGTGGACGAGCAGCCCATGCTCGGCTGGACGAGTCGCCTGTTCCAGCACGTCCGCCTGGGCGGGCCGGGCCTGGTGCTGTTGAGTACCGACCTTCAGCAACCCGAGATCCAGGCCGTACTGCACGCCGACGGCACCGGGGCGTGGACACGCACTCTGAAAGCGATGGAATCCCACACCGGCGACGGCACGTTGGGCATCGACGCCGACGAACTGGTCCACACCGTGCTGTCCGCGCTCTTCCACCTGGGGCGACACGCCGCCGCACAGGGAGCATCCGGGACCGCACACGTCCGGGTCACCCTCACGGCGGCCACCGCGGCAAGCGTGGGTCGCGACGCCGTCACGCTCATGCGGCAAAGCATGCTGGGCAGCGGCTTCGACATCCACCATCCCATCGCGACGGTGTCCCGGCGTCGGGCCCACGGCCAGGGCTACGCCCTGGTCGGCGATCTCGCCGATGGCACCGCGGCGATGGTCGCGGCGGCCGCGCTGATGCTCGCGGACCTGGTGCAGCACTTCGGGCTGGTGGAAGCGGAACAGGTCACGCTCGACGGCGGCCTGCGCGCGAGCGCCTGGGGCGGGCGGCCACGCGAACCGGTCCTGAAGTGGGCGGCACAGGAGGGCCTCGACGTTGGTGTTTGACAGTTGATCGCATTCCGCGCTTTAGCTTTCAGATTGGGCCGACCGAACGTGTCGGCAGCCCGCCGCGCGCGGTGCCCGGGCGGTGGCCAGCGGTGGCCAGCGGTGGCCATCCGCAGCTGGTGACGGGCGTGTGCTGTCCTGGATCTTCGCGAGGGGCAGCGCGGACGTTGGGTGCGGTCGCGCCCGAAGGTGGGGGCGCCGGTGGTGTCGGAGTGGCGGTTGGTCGAGTCCTTGCCCAATCCGTGGGGGAAGATCCCGTTGACGGGCGGCGGGCTCAACCCGTCCCCGAAGGTCGCGGAGTACATGCGGCGGGTGGTGGGCAAGGCCGCCGAGCGTGACTGCGTCTCGCGGCGGCACCACTACGTGCCCCAGTGTTACTTGCGGGCTTGGAGCCCGGACGGGCGGCGGGTGCGAGCGCTGGACACCAGGAACGGCATCGACAAGCTGCGCGGCTTGCGGGACACCTGCGTGGAGGAGAACTTCTATCGCATCGACCACGGGGGCGGGCCGCACAACCAGGCCGAGGCCATGTTCGCGGTGATCGACGACGAGACCGCCCGGCTTCTGCGGACGCTTCACGCGTGGCAGCCGGGTGACGACTTCGACTTCGAGGACTTCATGTCGCTCGCGATGGTCCTCGCGTTCCAGGCGAACCGCACCCCGCAGGTCAAACGCATCATGGCCGCCACGGACCGGTGGTTGCGCACCCGCGCGAACCAGGCCACGTTCGTCACCACTACGACTGGCTTCGTCATGCTCGTGTTCGAGGCCGCGTTCCGCGCGGCGGACGAGTACTCCGCGCGTCAACTGGAACTGTGGGACGACCCGCGGGGCGGGTTCATCACCTGCGACCAGCCGGTGCAACTGTCGGTGGACCGCCCCGGCCACTCGCCGTCGATGCCCACCAGCGCCCGCGTCTACTGGCCGATCAGCCCACGGCGCGCCGTCGTCCTGACGCGCAACCTCAGCGTGCACAAGGTCGTTCACCGGATCGTCGACCGCAAGTGCGTCGACGATCTCCGCAGCGCCTACATCCGTGGCGCTGAGTCCGTGCTGATCGCACTGCCGCACGACGCGGCCCTGCCATCGGGGAAGAAACTGCCGCGCCGCCCGCAGCTGCAGATCGACTGCCAGCCGATCGCCGGCGGGGACCGCACCTGTCGGGTGCGGTTCGGGCGCGGGTACGCAAGCACGGACATTGACCGGGCCTGCCCCACGCTGTGCGCCATGGCGCGAACGTAGGGGCGCGGCGAAGACATGGCGAGGAGCGTCCTGAGTTGGCTCATGAGCAGGCAGCCAGGACGTCGTCCCATACCTGCCCGTTGTTCGCCCAGATCGACAGCCAGCGGCGCAACGGCATGGCGTGGCGCAGCCCGTCGTGGGGGTTCTGCCCCCAGGGGGCCTCCCATCCGTCGGCGTCGTAGAGCAGGACGGGGTTGCCGACCGCGGTGAGCGAAAGGTGCCACTCCATCGAGCAGCCACCAAAGGCCAGAAGCAGCCACGACCGCGGCGGGGCCCCGTACCGGTGCGTGCGGTCCGTGTGGACGCTCGGCCAGTCGGTCAGATCCCCGGGCATGCGCTGGCCCCGGCGCAGCGACACCAGCCCGAAATCGGGCCCGAAGCCGCCGTCGCCGATCTCGGTGTAGACGCGGCGCAGCAGGTCCGGCAACGCATATCCGATCCGGCGCTCGGCTGCCTCGACGTCGGCTGCCGACGCCGGCGGGAACACCGGTCCGCGCTCGGCGCCGGCGAAGTACGCAGCCACTTCCTCGGCCTGCGCCGGGAGTTCGACACCGGTTCCGTCGGCATAGCGCGGCACCGTCCGACACCACTGCGCGACCCGCTCCGGACCGTAATGTTCGGCGATCCACGCGGTCGGGATCCACACCTGGTCGTGGCGCTGCCCGGGATTCCACGCACGCGCTGCCAGCTTCGCCAGCAGCACGTCGTCGTCGGTCTCGTCCTCGACCGGGGACGGCAGGCGTATGGGGCCTGGCACGTCGTCGGGCGTCCCGACAAACGTCTGCGTGCGGATGCTCACGGCGCCGGATCGTACGGGCGTGCACCGACAGCGGTGTCCTCATACACAGGCACGCCGCTGCGATCGAAGATCCTCCGAGGCCGTGCTCCTTCGGCTCGGTAGATTCCGCAGATGGGCACCGAGAGCGCGTATCTGAGCAAGAGCGAGGCATCAGCGCGGATGGGTACCGCGGCCGAGTACTTGGTGGCAGCGGTGTGCATCCTCGCCACGGCTGGCGAACTGAACGTGTCGACGTCACTGGTCGATGACGAGGGTGTGGATCTGGTCTTCCACCGGAGGGGAAGCACCGCCACGCTTGCGGTCCAAGTCAAGGCCCGCATGTCGACGGGAAAGCACTTCCAAGACGGCAGGATCCTGACCGACGTGAGCGTGAAGACGTTCCGACCGCGTCCCGGACTGGACATCCTCGTCGTTGCGGTGGATGTAGAGCGCGGGGCCATCGATACGGCCTGGCTTGTGCCGAGTCCCGTTTTTGCAGAGATGGTTGCCATCCCAACGCCCAGGGGAAGCTGCGGTTTTCAGCGTCTATGAAGGATGCGTCGCATGATCGATGGACACCGTTCAGGCTGTCCGCTGCACAGCTGTCACAACGCGTCTTGCAGCGCCTGCATGAGTTGGAGGCTCCCAATCCGTGAGGGCGTACCGGAGCGCAGCCGGTGTCGGAGAGGGGTACGGCCCCGTGTGGCCGGCGTTCTGCCACGCCTTGATGGTCTGGGTGAGCAGGCCCAGGGTGGGGACCACGATCAGCACGCGCCCGTGGGGCACCAGCCGCTTCGCGGCGGTGGCGCCGATGACGGACTTGCCGGTGCCGCATGCGCCGTAAACCTGTGCACGAAATCCGGCGGAAGCGTTTTCCGAGTGGGCGCCGAGTCCGCGGACGATGGCGTCACCGCCTCGAGCTGTTGGTTCCGCAGTCTCGCGCACCCGTTCTCGCCGTCGTGCCGCTGCCCCGAACGGGGCGTCGTGGCCGACTGTTTGTCCGTAGCCGTAGCCGTAGCCGTAGCCGTAGCCGTAGCAGTTGTCGCCGTGGGTCAGTGTGGGGTGGTCCAGGTGCGGAGTTGGCGGGCGATCTGTTGGACGCCGAGGGTGCCGTGGGCGGTGTCGCGGACGAGGGCGACGGCGTGTTTGGGCGGGTAGTCGAGGTGGTGTCCGTAGAGGGCGAGGAAGGCTTCGGCGGCGTGCCAGGAGAACGCTTCGTTGGAGTGTTCCAGGCAGGGCAGCCGGACCAGGGTGTGCAGGAGGGCGGCGGCTTTGAGGTGGTCGGACCCGTACACGTCGTGGTCCATGGCGTGGGCGTGGACGCGGGCCACGGCGGCGTAGAGCGGGCCGAGGTCGTCGACCTGCGGGTCGCCGGGCAGCAGTTCCGCGGCGTGCAGGAGGAACGCGACGTCCAGGTGCGGGGGGTGCGCCTCGTTCACGCGGCGTGGCCCTCGCCGTGGCGGGCGAGTTCGCGCCGCGCGTCGGCTTCGGCCGTGCGCTGCTCCATGGTGGGGTCGGTGTCGCCGGGTTCGCGGGTGAACGCGTCGCCGCTGCGGGCCTGGGAGGCGCGGAACGCGTCGAGGAAGCGTCCTTCCAGCGCGGTCGCGCGGGCGTACGCGGCGCCGAGGATGTACTCCTGCATGCTCACACCCTCGGCCTTGGCCGCGGCGGCGATCGCGGCGCGCTGACCGGGGTCGGGGAACCGGAGGTTGATGGCTTTCGGCTCACTCATGGCCCCAACGGTACTAGCAGGGCCACCCTGCGGGCTAGGCGCCCTGCGTCAGTACGCGTGCGCCCTGCCGGACCGGTTCAGCGGGTTTTGAACTCGACTTTTCCTGCGCTCATGAGGAAGTTGCCGTTGGTGTAGAGCATGGGGCGTGCTTCGACATGGCTGCCGCTGTACCGCTCGACGTGGCGGATGTCGACGCCGCCGCGGACGGTGAAGTCGATCAGGGCGATCGCCACCCAGTATGAGAGGTTGCGGTTGTTGAACAGAGGAGCGGTGACCGAGGAGCCGTGTCCGTCGGAGACAACGGCGCGCGCGCCGTAGGACTTGAAGGATCCGGTGCCGTTCTCCACGGCGCTGTAGGCGCAGATCAACACATAGCCCTGCTGGTTGGGGCGTGCGATCGTGATGGTCTCCCGCCCCGGCACGGTGGAGTCCCCGTCGAGGGCGATGAACGGCGCCGCGGTCAGGGATCCGCCGTCGCGGTAGTACACCGCCAGATCGGGCGTCTGCGGCCTGGTCCCGCGGGGCGTCACCATGCTGCGGGGGACGTACAGGGCGTACAGGTCCAGGTCCGCACCCGCGCTGCGGCGGGCGTCGCTGCCACCGTCCCATTCCAGCACCGCGGTGATGACCGCGGCTGGGTTCTCCTTGTGAAGGCTGATCGTCGCCTGCCCGCCCTTGGACAGGAGCACCGGGCCGAGCGGCGACACCAGGGCGGGGGATCCGGCGATCGGCGCCGCGACGGTCGGGGCGGTCTCGCGAACGACGGCGGGCTCTGCGGGAAGCTCGGGGTCGTCGACGTCCACGCCGAAGTCCGTCGCCAGGCCGGCCAGTCCGCTGGCCCAGCCCTGTCCGACCGCGCGCACCTTCCACGCACCCGCACGCCGGTAGACCTCCATCACCACGGCGACTGTCTCGCGATCCACGAACGCCGGCGCCGCGAAGGTGACGCGGACGGCCCCGCTCTCCAGGACTGCGCCAGGCGTCGTGACGGCGTCGAAGTGCTCGGCCGGCGTGTCCGGGTCGATGCTCGCCACCACCGCGATCCGCTCCACGTCAGCCGGCAACGACGGCAGATCGATCTGCACAGTCCGGCCGGCAACAGCTACACCATCGTGCCGCGGATGGTTGTAGAAGACGAGATCCTCGTCGCTGCGGACCTTCCCGTCACGACCCAGCAGCACCGCCGACACGTCAATCGGAGCATCACGAGCCCCCACGGTCACCTTGCATGGTTGCGTGGGCACAGGAGCGTTCGCCCCTTTGGAAAGCTGCATGCGGGTCCCCTCCCCGAGGCTCAATTCTGCTGGGAAACCCGCCGTCACGAGGCAGAAACGGAAACGGCGCCAAGACTCTGCGCCGTGAGCGGCGCCGAGGCGCCTTGGTGGAACGGTGAGGCGCGTGGAGAACTTCCGCTATCTCCCTGCCGTGCACCTGCCACCGACTCCGCCCCGGTCCACGTCGGCGGTGACGGCTGCCGCGCCGTGGTACGCAAACAGCCGATCTCGCCTCCCGCACCTGCGCCTGGCAGCACACCAGCCGTCTGACCCCCGACGAAGTCGCCGACGACACCCCCCGGCGTTTCGCCCGTCCGGGCCGTCGCCGACCCCCACGACACCGCCTTCACTGACCGCCACGCCGTTCAGGGGACTTCCGCGCCGGGCCCGCGTGACCGCAACCAGCGACCGAGGCGGGGTCAGGCCACCACGTCGCCCACGTCGCCCTACCTCCTGTCTGCCTCGTCCCTTCCGTGACATGTTTGCGTGTCTGTGTTCTGGACTGTGTACCGCCTGTATTACACTTCCCGGGTCGGTACATTTCCCGGCAGTCTTTGGCTGGTCTCGTGCTGTGGTGGTGGAGGTCTTGGTTGTGGTGAAGCCGTCCGAGCGCGCGGAGCCCCGGTCCTCGTCCGGGTCCGCGGAGTCCGGGGCCCGGAAGGCCCGTCCCGCCCCCGCGGCGTCTCCGTCGGCGATGGGTCCGGTTCCGGGGGTGTTGTTCTCGGACGGATCGGACAGCGCCGCTTCGCCTGCCTCGCCTGCTGCGTCTGCCGGGGACGGCGTCCCGTCCGGGCCCGCGAAGGCCCGGCCTTCAACGGGGGCCGGGAGGCCCGGGGCCCGTACAGCCCGTACAGCCCGCGCCACGACGGAAGGCGACACGCCCGGGAAGCCGCCCGGGCAGTCCGTACCGGTGAAGCCGTCCGAGCGTGCGGAGCCCCGGTCCTCGATTGGGTCGTCGGCTGGGTCCACGAAGTCCGGGGCCCGGAAGGCCCGTTCCACGGCTACCCGTGCCATGCCTGCCGGTACGGCCCCGATCTCTTCGGCCGGGTCTTCGGCTGTGCCGGGAGAGTCCGTTGCCCGGAAGGGCCGTTCCGGTGCTGTGCCGGCTGCCGAGCCCGTCGGGGCTGCCGCGTCCACCGCTTCGGCCGCCGCTCCGATCGCTGCGACGTCTGCCGGCCGCGCTGCCTCGTCCTCCCCGTCGTCGGGTGTCTCTTCGCCTGCCGCTTCGCCTGTCGCCCCGTTGGTGGTTCCTGAGTTTCGTGGTTTGGCCGGGGGGTGGACGCTGCCCGCCGCGACCGACCCGGTGTGGACGGATCCGGAGGTCCCGCCCTATGAGGCTTTGGAAGTCCTCGCCGCCGCCGCGCGGCCCCTGATTGCTCCGCCGCGGGGCCGGCTGGCCACCACCGCCGGTGCGCCGCTGCGCGAGGCCGTCACCGCCGTCGCGGAGCTGCGGGCATCCGGTACCGACTGGCACGTCCTGCTGTCCTCGCCGCGGTCCGTGTTCGGCGGCCCGCGCCACACCGCCGCCCAGGACCTGTGGGACCTCCTGGAGTTGACCTGGACCCGGTACATCCGGCCCGCACTCCCGGCCCCCGCCGCCCCTGCTGCCGTGCCGGCCCCGGCCCCGGCGCCGGCCGAGCGCGTGGGTACGTCGCGGCCCGGCGCCGCGACGACTCCTGAGGGTCCCGCTTCGGCCCCGACCCCGGCTCCGGCCCGGGCGGCGGGCGTGAAGTCCCGCCGGAAGAGCACCCGTTCGACGTCGGACGCCCCGGCTGCGCCTGTCCCCGCCGATGCCGCCGCCGCGCCTGCTTCGGCTGTTTCGGTGGCGGGGGAGATGTCCGGCTCGGCTCCCGCCGCGTCGGCCGCTGTGCGCGGGCGGGCTTCCGCCGCCACCTCGGCTGCTCCCGCGGGTCCGGCTGCGCCCGGTACCGGCAACCGGGCTCCGGCTGCTGCTGTGCCCAGTACCGCTGCCCCGGCTGCTCCGGCTGCGGCTCCCAGGGGTCCGGGACCTGCTGCTGCATCCGACACCGCCCCGGCCCGTGCGGGTGTGGCGGCCGGTCTGGTCCTCCCGCCGCCCGGGGACGGGTTCTGGGCGGCGGTCCCGGCCCGGTTCCGCAACAACGCGCGCACGGCCGCGCACACCCTGGTCACCCCGCCGCGCGGTCCGCTCGCCGGGCCCGAGGGCCGCCCGCTGCGCGCCGCGGTGACCGCGCTGGCCCGCGGCCGCACGGTGACCGGCACCCACTGGCACGCCCTGCTCACCGCGCCGCGGGAGGCGTTCGGCGGCCCTACCAGCGCCCGCGCCACCGCCCTGTACACCCTCCTCCAGGACACCGCCGAACAGCACCTGCGCCCCGCCCTGACCGGCCAGCAGCCCGGCCAGGACGCGCCCCCGAAGACGCCCGCACACCCGGCCGCCCCCGCTCCCACGCCCGGTCCGGCATCTCCGCCCGCCGCCTCGGCCGCCTCGTCGGTCCCGACATCCGTCGAGGGCCCCGCCGCGCCCGCACCGGCTACGGCCCCGGATCCCATCCCAGCCCCCGCACCGGCTCCGCCGCCGGGGTCGGTGGTTGCGGGTCCGGGCACGCTCCACGAGGCCCGTGCGGAGCTGCCCCGGCTGCTGCGTGCGGCCGAGGCGGGCACGACCACCGCGCTGTCGACGGGCCCGCACCACGCCCACCTCACCAGCCCGAAAACGGCGGCCGCGGCGGGCTGGAACCTCGAGGCCGCACCCGCGCACGGTGTCGCGGACGCCCGCAAGCACCTGGGCCACCTGGTCCAAGAAGCCGCAGCCGGGGCCCCGCAGGTCCTGCGCCGCCACTCCACCCCCGTCGCCGTCCTCCTGCCCACCACCCCGATCCCTGCCAGCCGCGGCACGACACCCGCCACCGACACCGGCGCGGGCACCGGACCTGACTCCGCCGCGCCCGAACCCTCCGCCGCGCCCACCCCGGCGACCGCGGGGACGGCCCCGGCGAAGCCCAAGCGGTCGAAGCCCCCGGCCCACCCCACCTCGCACACAGAACAGTTGCCTGACGGACTCCCGTCCGGCGCCGCCGGGCGTCCCGCCCCCGTCTCCACCGCGCCAGGGATCGCCCCCGCCTCCGGCCCTGCCGGTCTCCTTGAGGAAGCCGCCGCGCCGTACGGTGCGCCCGCAGCGGCCGGTCCTGCTGGTCTCCTCGAGGCCACCGCGTCGCAGGGCACCGCCCCCGCCGCCGATGCGCCCGGCCCGGGCCCGGTTCCGGCGGCCGCGGGCGGTCCTGTGCCGGACCCGACCCGAGTCCCCGAGGCAGCGGTTCCGGCCGCCCCCGCCCTGGCCTCCGCCCCGGCCCTGGTGCCGGGTGTGGTGGTGGCGGGCCCGGGCACCCTGCACGAAGCCCGCGCGGCGCTCCCGCAGCTGGTCCGCGCGGCCGGGGAGGGTACGGCCACGGTGCTGGCCACCCGCGGGGACCGGGCGGTCCTGACCAGCCCCGCCGCCGCCACCGTGCTGGGCTGGGACCTGAACGCCGCCCCCGGGTACTCGACCGTCCAGGGCCGCAAACACCTGGGCGAGCTGATCGCGCACGCCGCGGCCGGCCGCCCGCAGGTCCTGCGCCGCCACAGCACGCCCGTCGCGGTCCTCCTGCCCGCCGGCCCCGACGGCGCCCCCACCCCGGCTCCCGGCACCGCCCCGCCCCCGGCCGTCGAGACCACCTCCGCCGGGCCTGCCCCGGCACCCGCCGCGCCCGCTACCCCGGTTCCCGCCCCGGCCGCCCCTCCGGTTGCCGGTTCCGCCGCTGCGCCCGGCACCGCGGACACCACGACCGCGTCGGCGCCCGCTCCTGCCCTGCCCGCTCCACCCGCCGCCTGGGCCGCGGCGGCCGTCGACGAGAGAACCGCCATCACACCCGCACCCGTACCGGCCCCCGCCGCCACGACCACGACCGCGCTGCCCGCCGCGAACACCACTGCGCCCGCGGCGCCCGCCCCGGCCACTACCGCCCCGGCCACTACCGCCCCGGCACCTGCTCCTCCCACCCCCACCCCCACGGCCCCCGCGGCCGCAGTGCCCGCCGAACGCGCAGACGCGCCGCCGCCCGGCGCCGTCCCGCCCTCCGCCCGCCCTGCTGCCGGGCCCGCCGCACCGGCGGCAACCACCCCGGCACCCCCGGCACCGACAACCCCCCCGACCCCGTCGCTGCGCCCTGCGCCGCGCCGGCTGTCCTCCTTCGCGGACGTCCTGAACACCGTCCTGACCCCGACCGCCGACCCCGCCACCACGCCGAACACCGGTGCCGCGCTGGGCATCCGCACCCTGGACGACCTACTCGGCCCGCTGCAGCCCGGCCGCCTCTACCTCGTGACCGCCGCCCCCGGCGTCGGCGGCAGCCTCCTGGCCACCGCCGCAGCCCGCACCACCGCCCTCGACCGGAACCTGCCCGTCCTGTACGCCGCGTCCGGCCTGACCGCCGCCGACGTCACCGCCCGGATCGTCGCCGCGCACCTCCCGGTCGACTACCGCCGCCTGCGCGCCGGCCGCCTCACCGACGCCGAACGCGACGACGCCCGGATCCTGTACGGCCACCTCGCCGCCGCCCCGCTCTTCCTGGACGACGGCGCCGGCCTGACCGCGGACGCAATCGACGCGACCGCCGCCGAACTGCCAGACCTGGCGCTGGTGGTGGTCGACCGCCTCCAAACCGCTCCGGACCCGCGTCTGCCGCTGTCCGGCCCCACGCAGGTCGCCGACGCCGCTCAGGCCCTCACGCACCTCGCCCGCACCCGCCACGTGCCAGTCCTCGCCGTCCTGGACAGCCCGCCCCCCGCTACGCCCAGCCCCGCCGGCGGGCAGGCCACAGGCCTGGCGGCGGATGTACAGCTGCTCCTGACCACCGACGGCACCCCGCAACCGACGTGGGTCCACGCCACCGCCACCGAACGCGACCTCGGCACCCTCGGCGAAGCCGTCCTGTACGCCGACCTGGCCCACGCCCGCCTCCTGGACCCACCCGCACGCCCTGCCCCCAACGCCTTCCCCCCGAACCCCAGCACCCCCACACCCACCCCCACCCCCGCCACACCCGGCCACGCGCCCACCCCAGCCCGGACCACGTCCGGCCGCACACCGGTACACACCCCGAACACCCCCGCCGCACCCAGCCCTTCGCCCTCCTCGCCCACTCCCGAAACCGGCACCGCTCCCACCGCTCCCACCGCCCCCGGGGCATGGCCCGAGGTCACCCGCCCCGGAACCGCGCAGCGCCCACCCACCACCCCCGCACCGCCGACCGCACCGCCATCAGCCCCCACCGGGCCCACCACCGACCTCGCCAACCCCGGCCCCGAGGACCCCGAGGAGTACCCAGGGCACACCCTGCAGCCCCCCAACACCCCCAACACCGCGCCCGGTACAGGCCGGGCACCGGACCGGGCCGCGCAGCCCCCCACCAAGACCTCCCCGACACCGCGCCAGGCCCCGTCCCGCCCGGCATCGGCATCGGCATCGGCGCCGGGCACGGGGGAGGGAAAGTACGGCGGCCGGGACTACTCCGACTTCACGAAGATGATCACGCGCGCGGTCGACCGGACCCTCGCCGAACACGACGGCGACGTCGACGCCGCGATCACCGCCCTGGAGAAAAGGGCAATTCCCGACGCGATGGCCCTTTTCGAAGCCACCCGAGTGGGATCGACATACGAGCACACCGCCTTCCCGGAACTCCCCGACATCCTCCGGAAAAAGACCCGCAACGGCGCGGACGAAGTATGGGAGGGCCGCCACAAATGGTCCAACGCCGCCCTCCTCGACGAACTGGAAGCCGGCACCCGCCCCCCGGCCACCGTCGCCGTCCTGGACACCAACGCCGCGTACCTGTCCGCACTCAAGACACACCTGCCCATCGGCAAGCTCATCCACGACCCAGGCGGCGGCTTCAACCCGAAACGCGCAGGCGTCTACCTCCTGAACTCCCGCCCCACATGGGACCATCCGCACCTGCCCGACCCGATCGGAAACCGCCGCGAGAGTGGCCCTGTCATCCTGACCGACCCCACCATCCGGCTCCTGATCCGCTGCGCCACACTCAAACTGTGCGAGGCCCCGGTCATCGCCGAGAACTGGACCTCGGGCGGGACGGAGATCCTGTTCGAAAAATTCCGCCGAGTCCTGACCCTGGCCCGCGAAGACGCCATCCGAGGCGGCGACACAGCCGCCGAAGCCTACATCAAAGCCATGTACGCGAAACTCGTCTCGACCATCGGAGAATCCAGCGCGAACCGCGAAATGCGCCGCTCCGAATACATGCACAGCTTCCGATCACAAGCATTCGCGAACCTCTGGTACAAAGCACACCGCGCCCATACACAAGGACTCACCGTCGTCTCCTTGCGCGGCACCGACGAACTCCACGTCACCGGCGGCGACTGGCGCCAGGTATTCAACGAAGGCCGCCTCACCCAGGAAATGAAACTGAAAGAGCAATACACCCTGCCCCGCAGCGCCGCCTAGAAAAAAGGGATTCCGAGACGATGTCCACGGACGGATGGCGCCGGTTCGGCGCATACGGGGCGGACCGGGATACGGGCAACATCCACGGAGGCACCGCACTCGGCCGCGCCCTCGAGGACGCCCTGGAACGGATGATCACCGAAGGCGGCATCAAGTCCCCGGTCACCACCCGCCGCGGCCTGATGGCCCGCATGCGCTACCTCACCACCCACCAAGGCGGCCCCGCAGCCCTCGCAGAGGCCGGCATCACCGCCACCCCGGCCACACTCCGCACCTGGACCCGCGGCACCCGCCGACCGCTGCCGGCCAACGCCGAAGCCATCGACACCGCCTACTGGAACCTGCGCGCCCGCAACGTCCTGGCCAACCCCGGCGCACTGAAACAGCACCTGAACCGCGGCGGCCGCGGCACCGCGATCGAGATCCACCCGATCAACCAGGACGTGGTGCTGGAGTCCCGCCGCCGCGAGCTGCGGGTGCGCCGCATCCAGGGCCGCTACATCTGGGACGACGCCGTCGACGCCCTCGTCGCCGGCAACACGGCCGCCCTCGCCGACATCTGGGTCGACGCCATCCAAGAACTCGACTCCGACTGGGGCGCCTACACCTACGTCTCCCACATCGGCCTCGGCGCCTGACCCGCCACACCCCAACCCACCCGACCTTGTCCCGGCACACCCCCACACTCACCTACCAACACCCGGGAACAGAACCCCACCAAAGCCGTCAGTCAGCCCCAGCCAACGCCACGAACAGCAGCAACGGCACCAGGAGTTCGCCACCGCCCCGGCCCAGGAAGCCAACGCGCCCCCGGACCGGTGCCCCACCCCCGCCGGGGACCCCACCCTGCGCCGCGAGGACGTTAGAGGACCACCCGCCCGGCGCACACAACGCCTTCACCAGCCCCGTGACGGACGGGCGGCCACACCCCCCTCACCAAGACCACCGCCACGCTCCACCACCGCCACGCTCCACCACCGCCACGACCCACCCCCAGCGAGGCCCCCTCCGACCACGACGAGCAACCGTTGCCCACCCCGGCCCCCCGGACCACCGCCCCCCGGACCACCGCCCCCCGGCCCCGGCCCACCGACCCCCGCCCCGCCGCCGCGCTCCTGATGACCTGCACCCGCCACATCCCCGCACCACGTTGCAGAACAGGCAACCGCCCTCGCCGGACACCGCCCCGAACCCGCTGCCGTCCACACCCGCGTCAGCGCGCCGACACCCCAGCCGCGCACCCGGCACCAGCCAGCCCCGGCCGCCGACGGCGAACGTGTCGTCTCCGGGCCGATCGGACGGGCCGATCTCCGCCAGGCCGCGCCCGACCCCTCACACATGCGAATGCAGTTCGGCCCCAGCCCAGCCCAGCCCAGCCCAGCCCAGCCCAGCCCAGCCCAGCCCAGGCCCCGGGGCAGCGCCGGGTCTGCCCGGGCCGGGCCCGCAGCATCAGGCCCGACCCGGGCAGCGGCACCACCGTCAAGGCCGACCACCCCGAAAACGGGCCGTCACCCCCGACAGCCAACAGCCCAGGTCAGGCCGGGAGCCAGTACCCCTGCGAGGCATTGTTGTTCTTCATCTGCGAGTTGAGGTTGCCGCCCGTTTTCGGCGCAAAGGACTGGCACGCGTACGCGCAGCTCTTGTTCGAGTTGTAGTAAATGGTCACGTTCCAGATCCGGTGAAAGTTGTAGACCGACGCGGCGTTGTTCTTCACCGGCAAGCCCTTCCCATTGCCTATGCCGAACTTCATGTCGGACGTGTAGTTCACAACGTTCTGCGACGCCCCGTAGAACCCGCCCGTCCGGCCGGAGTTGTAGTACAGGCACGTGTCGCCCGTTGCCTCGTCGCAAAAGCTCGGCCCCGCGGCCTGCGCCGGGGGAGCCGCGACGAGGAGAGCACCGAGAGCAGCCGTCGCCGAAGCAGCGGCAAGGGCCGACCTGAAGGTCAGGGCACGCATGTTGCCTCCTAGTGGTGGTTCATGGTGGTCGCCGCGCGGCTGCGCGACGCCTCAGGGCTGCGCCAGCACGGAGTCCGCGAAGCGCAACGTGTTCTCGATCACCGTCTTGTACGCCGCGAGTTCGGCTGCCTTCGCCTCGATGTCACGCTGCTCGTAGGCAGATTCGACGGCGAACCAGGTGCCGACGATGTTGGTCTCCGTCATGCACGAGGTATGCGCGACGGCCGTGGCGATCTCCTCGGGCGTCGCCGTCGGCCGCTGGATCCAGCGGGGATCGGCAGAGGCCTCCATAGGCGTCCCGTACGCGTAGCCCCTGGCCTTCATACATCCCGACCACAACGCGAACGCAGCCTTCATACGCGGGTCCTCCATCGACCGCGCCATGTTGTCAATGTTGATGGCGACAACGGACTCGGCGTCCTGGACAAGGAGTGCGCGCCTGTCGAAGTCCTCGTCCACCTCGGCGTAGCAGCCGCTCTTCCCGTCCTTGCCAAAAAGCGCTTCCTCGGTCGCCTTCGGCAGCCCGGGTGACTCCGGCGCCTGCCCCTGCCCATCCGGACTGTGATAACCGAACTTCGCGGCCACCTCCGGCGGCGTGACATAACGCATCTCGGACTGGGTCTTCCCGGCGTTCGACGAGTGCGGCCCAGCGGCTGCCGGGAAACCGAAGTCGATGCCCTTGCTTCTCATGCACCGCACCACCAGCGCCCTGCGGGCCGCCTGAATCCTCGACACCTGGTCGGGCTGGAGAAGGTAGTCCTCCACGGGCAGCCGTTGCCCGTACATGCCGGCAAGCTCCGGCACCACCGCCACGGCCGGGGGAGGCCCTTGAACCAGCGGGGGAACACTCGGCATTTCCGGCGACGCGTTCACCGACCCGCCGCCCTCTTGCTCTCCGTCGGACGGCGGCGAACACGAGGACACGGCAAATACGGCGCAGCATGCCGCCAAGGCGAGAACCCACACGTTCCCGCGACGACGCGACGAGGCGGGGACGGCGGCACCCGCCGGCGTACGTGCGCGCATCTGTTCCTGCTCCCTGAGTGCGGACGTGCGGACGTGCGCACCGAGGCGGAGAGGTGTCGGCGCGCACCGTGCGATGGGGTGGGAGGAATCAGTCCGAGCGCTGCCACTGCGGGGCCACATGCTCGAAGCAGCAGCAGACCTCGGCGACAGGCCGATTGCACGTGCACTTCTCGGCCCCTTCGGCGTACGCAGCCTCCGTTGCGGCATGCGCGGCCACCGTGGCCGCGCACGCCGACGCGGCAGCGGCCACCATGGGATTGATCGTGCGCAAGCCCTCCCCAGGACAGGTCTGAGCCTTACCGATCTTGGGATGACGCTCGGCCACGGGGCAAGGAACAGCCCCGAAGCGCCGGTTCGGCCGCGTTTTCGTGTGGACCGCCCGCCGGGCCCATCCCGGATCCCGCCGAACGTCTTCTCCCCACCGCCGCGCCCGAGCAGACCCGGAACCGCACCCCCTTCCGCACCCCGCCGCAAAGATCCGTGACGGCCGCCACGACTACGCCGCCACCCCTCCGCTCACACCCCGGCAGACCGCCGAAGCGATGCACACACCCTGGCCGGACGAGCCCGACCGCTCGACGACTTCACCCGCCAGGCGATCCCCGGCTGGCTCGACCACCGGCGCCGCCGCGGCGCCCGTGCGCGCTGACCCCGCTGCCAACGCCGTCGTGCTCGGAACCGGCGCGGCGGGCTGTCGTGGGTCGGGCGTGACGTCGACACCGATGGCCCAGGACAGGGACCGGCGCCGCCGCATTCCGCTCGGTGGTGCCGGCTTCGGCGCATCTGGCCTTCGACCCGCCGGACGGCGCGGCCTCGCAGTCGGAGGCGATTGCGCGCCGCGCTGGCCGCGCAACGTTCGCGGAGGAGCGGCGGGCACCGCAGGCGTGGACCGCGGTGCATGCGGCCGCACTGGAGCTGGTAGTGCTGCTTGCCGGGTGGGACCGCCGGCGGACCTGCTGCTGCAGGCCGCGGCGACCACCTCGACCATGCCCGTGCCACACACGAGACCACAGCCCCTGGGCAGGCGTGGAATCTGCGTGCCCGCAACGTCCTGGCCAACCCTGGGGCGTTGAAGCGGCACCTGAACCGCGGCGGCCGCGGCACGGCGATCGAGATCCACCCGGTCAACCAGGACGTCGTCCTGGAGTCTCGCCGCCGCGAGTTGCGGGTGCGCCGGATCCAGGGACGCTACATCTGGGACGACGCCGTCGATGCCCTGGTGACCGGCAACGCGGCCGCCCTCGCCGGCATCTGGGTCGACGCCATCCAAGAACTCGACTCCGACTGGGGCGCCTACACGAGCGGTGGCACCAGGAGTTCGCCGCCGCCCCGGCCGAGGAAGCCGACGTGGCTCCTGGGCCGGACTTCCAACTCCTCGCCACGGGCCTGCCCATCCTGCGCCGCGAGGACGACCCGCCCCGCGCTTACAACGCCTTCGCCAGCCGCCCCCTCACCAAAGCCGCCGCGACGCTCCACTACCGCCGCCCTCCGCCGACGCCCCCTTCGACCGCGACGAGCAGCCGCTGTCCACCCCGTACCTCGGGACCACCAACCCCCGCCACGTCAACGCACCGCGCTGCAGAGGCACTGCACACAGCAGGCCGCAACGCCGTATACAGGCGCACCGCAGCACCAAAAAGCCCCCGCATTCCAGATTCCAGCACCGGAACACCGCACAACCGGGACGTTCATCCGAATATACCGACAGCCCACCGAAGCACCGAATTTGTCCCCGCACAGACCTTCCTTTTCGCTGCCCATTCCCATTCGGCCGACAACTTAGCCAGATCCGAAATCAAGCCCTTCAAAATAGCGCCGACGCCTACCATCATCGCCCGAATGGTTCAGACCAATATATAACAGTAGAAACGTGACACATCTTGCCTGTGACACACTTTGGCGGTACACTTTAGGTACAGTCTTGCAGCGTGACATACTCGGGGCACACAACACGGGAGCCGCCCAGGCCAGCGAGACCCACGAGAAAGCCCTGACGCCCGCAGCTCGCCAGGCCGACACCCGCAGAAGCCCACTAGGACGCCGAAAATGCCAGCTCAGGCCTCCCAAGGGCCCCCAAGGAGCGCAACAGATGGCGCAGACACGGCCGGAGGCCGGCCCACCTCGCGGGGGCCACCCACCGCAATCAGAAAATGTAACGCAAGGGTACACGCCCTCCGCTCTAGCCAGCTAAAGGCGCGGAGCGCCGTTACAGACTTCTGTCCCCGTAGGGGACAGCGCGTCGTGTCTCCGGAGG
>NZ_JBEZFP010000139.1:0-23631 GCF_040649515.1 Streptodolium elevatio | reverse complement strand
GGATCGTCGTGCGGCCCAGATGTGGATGGGCCGCACGACGATCCCGAGGGGTGGTCAGCGACCCATGGGGAGGTTCGCGCCGCCGGTGACGTCGAGCACGACGCCGCTGATGAACCCGTTGGCGGCCAGTGCGTACACGGCCTCCCCGATCTCGGTGGCCTGCCCGACGCGTCCCACCGGCGTGGTGGCGGCGAGGCCCTCGAAGAACGCGGTGCGCTGGGCCTCCGGGACCCGGCTCCACCACGGTGTGTCGACCACTCCCGGCGAGACTGCGTTGACGCGCAGAGGAGCCAGTTCGGCCGCGAGCGGGGGCACCATCGCCTCCAACGCGCCGTTGATCGCGGCCAGTCCGGCCGTGCCGGGGAACGCCGCGCGGGCCGAAGCCGCCGTGATGAAGGTGACCGATCCGTCCTTGCGGAGCGTGGGCAGCGCCGCTTGGAGTATCCGTACATACGGCCAGAACTTGCCGTCGAATCCGGCCGCGAGCTCGGCCAGGTCGAGGTCCGCGAACGGGCCGGCCCCGGACGAGCTGCTCAGTGCCAGGACCAGGTGGTCGACGGCACCGGCACTCGCGAAGAAGTCCGCGACCTGCGCCGGGTCCGCGCCGTCGAGGCGGTGCCCGGCGGCCTTGCCGCCGATGCGCCGGACCGCGGCGTCCAAGCGCTCCTGGTCGCGGCCGGTGACGACGACCTCGCCGCCGTCGGCCGCGAACCGGGTCGCGGCCGCCTCGCCGATGCCGGAGCTGCCGCCCATGACCACGATCCGCTGCCCGTTGACGTTCATGACGTGCCTGCCTTTCCAGCTGTTCCTCTTGCCGAGACTTTTGGTCTCGACATGAAGCATTGTCGAGACTGGCAGTCTTGTCAACGAGTACAATGTTGGGCATGACACCGTCTTCCGGTCAGAACGCCCAGGCAGATCGCCCGCACACGGGCCGCCGCCGCAACGAGCGGGTGCGCGAGGCGATCCTCGCCGCCGCGATGGACCTGCTCGCCCACTCCGACGGCACCCCGGTCACCGTCGACACGATCGCCCGCGCCGCGGGGGTCGGCAAGCAGACCATCTACCGCTGGTGGCCGTCCAAGGGCGCGGTGTTCCTCGACGCGCTCAGCGAACGGGCCGCCACCGTGGCCCCCGAGGTCGACACCGGCGCCCTCGCGGGCGACCTGGAGGCGTTCGTCACCGCGACCTTCACCGGAGCGGCGGCACCCGAGACCGCCCCCGTCCTGCGGTCACTCGCCCGTGAGGCCGCCCACGACCGGCACCTCGCCGGCATGATGAGCGAATTCACCGCCGCCCGCCGCGCCGCGCTCCGCGACATCCTCGAACGGGCGGGCAGGCGAGGCGAGTTGGCAGGCGACGCGGACCTGGACCTGATGGTCGATCAGGTCTACGGAGTGCTCTGGTACCGCCTCATCCTCGACCACGCGCCGCTCACCGCCGACGTGGCGGTACGGCTGGCACGTACCCTCGTGGCCGCCTCCGCCGCCAGGTGACTCGGGCGGCTCCCCTGGGCACCTTTCGCATGAGCGCTCGAAGTCCCGTTCCATGTCCGGCCCGTCTCGACCACAGCGCGACGGGTGCACCAGGCGATCGACGCGATCGTCATCGCCGCCAGCCACATCTGGGCCGCACGACGATCCGAAGGAAACGGCCTAACAGGCGGGGACCAGGCGCGTGACGTCGGCACTGGTCAGCACCCAGCCGTCCGAGACGTAGCCGGTACGCCCGTCCGGGATCACCACCTTGTTCCAGGTCTGCGTGGTGCGGCCCGTGAAGGACACGACGCTCGGCCCGGTGGTGTGGCAGACCAGGGTGACCGGCGTGTTGTTGGGGAGCGAGGCCACCAGATCGGCGCGCTGCGTCGGGGCGCTGCGGACCAGGAGGGTGTACTGCTTCGCGTACGCGGTCCGCGCATTCGCCGGCGCGGGCTCGGTCGGGGCCGGCGGGGGCTCCGGCCGCGGCGCCGGCGGGGCGGTGGTCGGGGCCGGGCTCGGGGTGGGACTCGAAGGAGGCGGCGCGGGAGGCGACGGCTCCGGAGCCTGCTCGGTCGGCGGCGCGGCCGGTGTCGGCGTGGTCTGGATCTCCGCCGAAGGCCCGGCGGCGGCAACGAGACCCGGCTCGTTGGGAGGCGCCGGAGGCACGGCACCCCCGTTCGCCGAAGGGGACTGGGAACGGCCGGGCGACCTGGCCCCCTCGCCCACCATCACATCCGCGGCGATCCAGGCGACGATCGCGAGAACGACGAAAGTCAACGCCGCCCCGGTCCGCGACCCGGTCGCGCGCAGTATTCGGGCCGCGGCACGCCGACGCCACGCACGCAGCCGGTCGGGGTCGCCGCCGCGGGCCCGGTGGCGCCCCTGCCTGAGGATGTCCACGGCCACCTCCCCGAGACCTGGTCCGTTCCATACTCCCCCAGCCTGTTGCTCGTTCCAACGGCGCAGAAGGGGCGCATGCCAACATCGCACCCCCGAATCCGAAACACGCAGTTGCCCCGGTACCAAAGTGGCCAACGTGCCCCAAGCGACACCACGAAGACCCGCTGGACGCCCTCAGGATGGCAGTCCGTCGCGCGGCCCCCTCCGACCGAACGCGTCCGCCACGCACAGCCGTTCCAACCTCCGCGCACCCACACCCCGGGCGGCGCGCGGAACGTACAAACACGGGGCAGCCGACGCGGCGTCGTCGGCGTACGTCTAGCAGTACGCGTCAGCCGCGCGGCCGTTCTGGCACCCGCGCGTCACGCGCCGAGTGCGTCCGCTCAAACCGCGTACACCCCGCGGCGCGCGCGTAGTTGGCCATGGCCCCGGGGCACACGTGAGGTGCAACGGCTCCAATCCGCCACATCTGACACTTGCCGCTCCGCGCAGCCGCGTCATGCGGGCGCGCGGAACGTACGGCTGCGCTAGGGCCCACGCGTGGCCACCCAACACCCGCCCGCAACTCAGACGTTGGTGTGCAGCCCGTCAGCGCGCGACCCTGGGCCGAGCGGCGCGGCCAAGGCTCGCCACGACGGGGTTTCGCGCCCAACGTCGCCCGTAGACATGGCTCGTCACCAAGACCTACTGGTACACGGTCGCCGGGCCCGCAGTCGGCGCGGCGCGGCCATTCGGGCGCGGCGCAGCCCAAAAAGCCGTACCCAACGGCGAAAGAACCCCCGTGCTCACGACGCGCCGCCGTGCCGCGTGGGCATGTACCGAGTCGAGCGGTCACGTACGGGGTGCATCGGCGCGGTCAGACGCCGGCGTAGGAGTGGAGGCCGTTGATGAACATGTTCACGCCGTAGTAGTTGAAGAGGAAGCAGGCGAACGCCAACAGGGAGAGCCAGGCGGCGTTGCGGCCCTTCCAGCCGCCGGTGGCGCGGGCGTGGAGGTAGGCGGCGTACGCGACCCAGGTGATGAAGGACCAGGTCTCCTTCGGGTCCCAACCCCAGTAGCGGCCCCAGGCGTTCTCCGCCCAGATGGCGCCGGCGACGACGGCGAAGGTCCACAGCGGGAAGATCAGCGCGTTGACGCGGTAGGCCGTCTTGTCGAGCGAGTTGGGGGACGGGATGCGCTCCATGATGGTGTCCCACGGGCGCGTCGCGGGGGCCGGGGCGGCCATGCGCTTGTTGTAGCTGTCCTTCATCAGGTACAGGATCGACGCGAGCGCCCCGATGTGCAGCGCGCCGAACGACACGATCGCCGTCGACACGTGGATCCACAGCCAGTACGAGTGCAGCGCCGGGACGAGTTGCTGGGTGTCGGTGTAGAGGACCGTGATCGCCACGCCGAGCGTGGTGATGACCGGCAGCAGCACGAACAGTCCGAGCCAGCGCACCGGGCGGCGGGTCAGCAGGATGAGGAACGCGGCGACGACCATGAGGGCGACCGAGGTGGAGAACTCGTACATGTTGCCCCACGGCGCCCGCTTCACCGCGAAGCCGCGGGCCAGCAGCGTGCCCGCGTGCAGCAGGAACGCCAGCACCGTGAACGCCACGGCGGTGCGGCCGAAGCGGTCCGAGCGGTCGCTGCCGCGGGTGACGTCGCCCCCGTCGTCCGCGCCGTCGCCGTCGTGCCCGGCGTCGCGCACCACGACGACGGGACGCTCGGCGAGCGCCACCGCGGACGCGGACTCGCCGGTGGCGGAACCGCCGTACGCGGCGGCGATCGCGGCGGCCGGGGCCACCGGCCTCGCGGGCGCGGCCTGGGCCGGCACGCGCTCGGCCGACGCCTCCGCGAGCGCCGCGGACTGCTGCGCGACGCGGCTGCGGCTGCCGAACACCCACTCCGCGCAGAAGGCGAAGAAGGCCAAGGTGTAGACGGCGATTGCCGAATACATGCACCAGTTGCTCAACTGGGCCAGGTTCTCGTTGACGGCGTTGACCGTCTCGTCAGCGCTGAGAAGCACGCCTAGTCCTCGTCCTTCTTCTCTCGGTCGGCCGTCTGCGCGTCGGCCCCATCCGGCTCGGTCCCGTCCGGCTCGGCCGCGGGCGGCGCGGCCGCATCCGGCCCGGCCTTCCCCGGCTCCGCCTCGTCCGGCGCCACGGCCCCGTCACCGGCACCGTCCGCCGCCTTGTCCGGGCCGACGTCCGCAGCGTCGTTCGCAGCAGCGTCCGCGGCGGTGCCTCCCGTCGAAACGACAGGTGCCGCCGCCCGCAGATCGTCCACGAGAGCCCGCACCTCCTGTCCCAGACCGCCGCCTTCGGTACGCGTCAGTCCGGCGACCTCCACGACGGTACGCCCGTCGGGTCCCGCCACCGCACGCACCCACATGCGGCGGCGGCGTACGAACAGCGACAGCACCAGGCCGACGATCGCGGCGATCACGCTGTAGAGCGCGACCTCCTTGCCCGGCTCCTTCGAGATCTGGAAGTTGGCCCACGGCTTGACGCCGTTGAAGGTGATCGTCGAACCGTCGGGCAGCGTCTTCGTGTCGCCGGGCACCAGCCCCTCGGCCCACGGCGAGCCGTCCGCTTTCTTGTACTGCTCCATGGCCTTGGTGTTGAGCCGGAACACCGACTGCGGCACGCCTGCGTCGACGCCGAGGCTGCCGTGGTACGCGGTGACGATCAGCGCCGGGTTGTCCAGCGACGGGAACGTCGAGTACCAGCCCTTGCTGGGGTCCACCATCGCGGTCGGCGTGAAGATGCCGTCGAAGCCGATCTGCTGGAGGCCCTGGCTGACGTCCGGCACCTTGATGACGCCGGTCGACGTGCGGTTGCTGTCCTGCGGCAGGAAGACCACGGGCCCGCTGAGGACGATCTGGCCGCTGGAGTCGCGGACCGTGACGTCGGGCGCGTACCCGGTGCCGAGCAGGAAGACCTTGGTGTTCCCTATCGTCAGCGGCTCGTTGACCTTGATCTTGCCGGACCTCGGCTCGCCCTCGGCGCCCTCCCAGTACTCGACGGTCGCCTCGAAGTCGCGCGGCGCGCCCTTCTGGGTGCCGAGCCGCTCGAAGGTCTGGTCGAGCTTGGTGAGCCGGAAGCCGAACGACTCCATGTTCTTCTCGTCGAAGAGCGCGCCGGACTGGAAGTCGTCGTACTGCGTGAAGGAGTTGGCGAAGCCCTCGGGCGA
The DNA here is from genome assembly GCF_040649515.1 of Streptodolium elevatio. Lineage (GTDB taxonomy): Bacteria > Actinomycetota > Actinomycetes > Streptomycetales > Streptomycetaceae > Yinghuangia > Yinghuangia elevatio. The sequence goes on along the minus strand of NZ_JBEZFP010000139.1, from coordinate 18,076 downwards.
GCCCTCGACCAGGATCTTGCCGCCCTGCCCGGTGTAGAGCTTGCCGAGCAGGAACGCGAGCAGCACGCCGATCAGCGCGATGTGGAAGAGGATGTTGCCGGTCTCCCGGGCGTAGCCCTTCTCCCCCGCGACCGAACCGGCCGACGGGTTCAGGCGGAAGCGGCGCTTCTTGAGCTGCGTGCGCGCCGCGGCGAGCACGGTCTCCGGGTCGGCCTCGGTACGCCAGGTCGCGTACGCCGGCAGCCGCTCCATCCGCCTGGGCGCCTCCGGCGGCCTGCTGCGCAGCACCTTCGCGTGCGCCCACGCCCGCGGCACGATGCACCCCGCGAGCGAGACGAACAGCAGGATGTAGACGGAGGCGAACCACCACGACGAGAAGACGTCGAACAGCTGGAGCTTGTCCATCCATTCGGCACGGCCGGGGTGGTCGCGGAAGTACTGCGAGACCTTGAGCGGGCTCACCGTGCGCTGCGGGATCACCGAGCTGGGGATGGCCGCGAGGGACAGCAGCAGGAGCAGGATCAGCGCGACCCGCATCGAGGTGAGCTGCCGCCACATCCAGCGCAGCCAGCCGCCGGGTCCGAGTCTGGGCTGCTGGATGTCGTACCGGTCCGGCTGAGGCGCCGTGGACATGCCGGCGTCGGCGGCCCGCTTATCGGATTCGGTGTCGATGGTCACGTCAGATTCCGATCGTGTATCCGCTGGCCCATGCCTGCATTTCGCGGATGATCCGGTCCCAGACCCCGGTGACCATCAGCAGGCCGAGCAGGACGAGGAGACCGCCGCCGAGGCGCATCACCCACACGTAGTGCCGCTTGACCCACGCGAACGCGCCGAGCGCCTTGCGGAAGGCAAGCGCCGCGACGACGAACGGGAGGCCGAGCCCCAGGCAGTACGCAACCGTCAGGACGGCGCCGCGGTTCGCGCTGCCCTGGTCGATCGACAGCCCGAGCACGGCGCCCAGGGTCGGGCCGATGCACGGCGTCCACCCCAGTCCGAAAACCACGCCCAGCATAGGCGCGCCCGCGAGGCCGAGCGTCGGCTTCTGGTGGATCCGGAACTCGCGCTGCATTCCGGGCAGGACGCCCATGAAGGACAGCCCCAGCACCACGGTGACCGCGCCGAGCACCCGGGTTATCACCTTCTGGTGCTCCATCAGCGTGCTGCCGAAGTAGCCGAAGGCCGCGCCGAACGAGACGAACACCGCGGTGAAGCCGAGCATGAACAGCAGCGCGCCGGCGAGCAGTCGGCCGCGCCGGGCGTCCTTCAGGTCGGCGCCCGAGACGCCCGTCACGTACGAGAGGTAGCCGGGCACCAGCGGGAGCACGCACGGCGAGAAGAACGAGACGAGGCCGGCGAACAGCGCGATCGGTATGGCGAGCAGGATGGACCCGCTCGTCACCGTCGTGGTGGGGTCGGCCGCCAGGAGCACGGCTCAGCTCCCGTTCAGCAGCGGGTCGATCATCATGCGCAGGTCGTCGACGGTGACCGCGCGCAGCGAACGCGCGGCGATGCGGCCCTCCTGGTCGATCACGAGCGTGCTCGGGATCGCGGCCGGGTTGAGGTCGCCCTTGAACTTGAGGATCTGGCGGCCCTCCGGGTCCCAGATGCTCGGGTACTCGATCTGGAAGTTCTCCTCGAACCGTTTCGCGTTCGTCTCGGTGGCGTCGCGCGTGTTGATGCCGAGGAAGACGACGCCCTTGTCCTTGGTGTCGGCGGCGACCTTCGCGAGGTTGGGCGCCTCGCCCCGGCAGGGCGCGCACCACGAGCCCCACACGTTGAGGACGACGACCTTGCCCTTGAAGTCGGCGAGCGAGACGGCCTGTCCGTCGAGCGTCTTGCCGGAGATGTTCGGGGCGGCCTTGCGGTCGCCCGCCGCGACCTGCTTGATGCCCTTGCCCTCGACGTATCCCTGCTGGTCCGCGTTCGCTTCCTTGCCGCCTCCGTCACTGCCGCATCCGGCGAGGACGAACACGGCAACGGCGGTCAGCGCGGCGGCGCGGAGGATCGGTCGTCGTGTGAGCATGTGAAAAGTTTCGCATGGGGTTCGGAGGGCTCTGCACCGGGTCCGCAAATCGGGCCCGGGCGGCGCCCCGTGTCAATCCCTTTGCTGCGGATGCCCCGGGAACGCCGCCGCCATTTGGGCTTTCTGCACCATTTGCCCGAAATGACCAAGGGTCCTCAGGCGCCGAACTGCTTGCCCTGCTGCTGGAGTTTGGCCGGCAGCAGGTCGCGGGCCGGCTCGGTGTAGCCGACCGAGACGATCTTGTCGCCCTCGTACGTGAACGTCGTCAGCGACGCCAGCGAGCACTGCCGCCTGCGCGGGTCGTGCCACAGACGGCGGCGCTCCACGAAGGACCGCGTCACCCAGATCGGCAACTGGTGGCTCACGCACACCGCCTCGTGGCCGCGCGCGATGTCCCGGGCCCGGCCCAGCGCGCCCATGACCCGCACGACCTGCTCGATGTACGGCTCGCCCCACGACGGCTTGAACGGGTTGCGCAGGTACCGCCAGTACTCCGGCTTGCGCAGCGACCCGTCCCCGACACCGAAGGTCTTGCCCTCGAAGATGTTCGCCGCCTCGATGAGCCGGTCGTCGGTGGCCACCTCCAGGCCGTGCCGCGCGGCTATCGGCGACGCGGTCTCCTGGGCCCGGTCGAGCGACGACGCCACCACGTGCGTGATGTCGCGCGAAGCGAGGTGGTCGGCGACCCGCTCGGCCATCTTCACGCCGAGCTCGGAGAGGTGGTAGCCGGCCAGGCGGCCGTACAGCACGCCCTCCGGGTTGTGCACCTCGCCGTGGCGCATGAGGTGAACGATCGTCACATCGCTGCTGGACATCGTCGGTTGCTCTTCCTGTGCGGTCCTGGGACGCCGGTACGCGCGGCGCCGGCACCCGCGGCCTCCGGACGCGCGCGGTGTGCACCGCACGCGCCGCTCCGCCTTATGCCGTCGCCTCCGCCGCGGCCCGTGCGGCCCGCGGCAACGCCTCGAGAATACGTTCGACGGCGGCGTCGTCGTGCGCCGCCGACAGGAACCACGCCTCGAAGGCACTCGGAGGGAGGTACACGCCGCTGTCCAGCATCGCGTGGAAGAAGGCGGAGTACCGGAACGACTCCTGGGTGCGCGCCTGGTCGTAGTCGGTCACCGGGCGGTCGGTGAAGAACACCGAGAACATGTTGCCCGCGTTGGAGACCGTGTGCGCGACCCCCTCCTTGGCCAGCGCCTCGGAGACGGCGGTGCGCAGCACGAGGGACGTGCGGTCGATCTGCTCGTAGACCGCGTCGGTGCAGTGGCGCAGCGTCGTGACGCCGGCCGCCGTCGCCACCGGGTTCCCGGACAGCGTGCCCGCCTGGTAGACCGGGCCGGCCGGAGCCAGGTGGGCCATGACGTCGGCCCGCCCGCCGAAGGCCGCGGCCGGGAAGCCGCCGCCCATCACCTTGCCGAAAGTGAGCAGGTCGGGGGTGACCCCCTCGACGCCGTACCAGCCGGCCTTCGAGACCCGGAAGCCCGTCATGACCTCGTCGGAGACGAACAGCGCGCCGTGCTCCCGGCACAGTTCGGCGAGCCCCGCGTTGAACCCGGGCGCCGGTGTGACGACGCCCATGTTGCCGGGCGCGGCCTCGGTGATCACACACGCGATCTCGTCGCCGTGCGCGGCGAACGCCGCGCGTACCGCCGCCAGGTCGTTGTACGGCAGCACGAGCGTGTCGCCCGCCTGCGCGCCGGTGACCCCGGGCGTGTCCGGCAGCGCGAAGGTGACGAGCCCGGAGCCGGCCGCGGCCAGCAGCGCGTCCACGTGGCCGTGGTAGCAGCCCGCGAACTTGACCACCTTCGAGCGGCCGGTGAACCCGCGGGCCAGCCGGATCGCCGACATCGTCGCCTCGGTGCCCGAGGTGACCAGCCGCACCTGCTCGACGGGCGCGACGCGGGCGACGATCTCCTCGGCGAGCTCCACCTCGCCCTCGCCCGGCGTGCCGAACGACGTGCCGCGCGCCACGGCCGCGGTCACCGCCTCGACGACGGCCGGGTGCGCGTGGCCGAGGATCATCGGGCCCCACGAGCACACCAGGTCGACGTACTCGCGGCCGTCGGCGTCGGTGAGGTACGGCCCGCGCCCGGACGCCATGAAGCGCGGCGTGCCGCCGACCGCGCGGAAGGCGCGCACCGGGGAGTTGACGCCGCCCGGCGTCACCGCTCTGGCCCGGTCGAACAGGGCCTGGGACGCGGGGGCATCGGAGGGATAGGACGGGAGGTCACTGGCTGCGCTCACGCTGCCATGTTCTCACTGCGCGCGCCGCCGACCCGCAACCCTGGGAATGTCGGGAAAATCGACCCTGAGGCGGAGCCGGACGAGCGGAAACGGCCGGTATTATCAGACGATCCGTCACCTGCCATCGCGCGAGTCCCTCAATCCTCGTGTCGGCAGGGCAGTGCGGCAGTCGGACAGGGGCAGCGCGGTATTCAGGGCAGGCGGGGTGCGCGTGGCGGCGAGGACGCGGACGGGCCTATGGTCCGTGGGTCGACGACGGCCCGATTCACGCGCGGCGACCGCGTGGCGGCACCCCCGTCGTTCCCGGAGTCCCCGAGGACGCTGCACCGGCGAACCGTCCGCCGATTCCCACCAGGCTTTGCGGCACTGGCATTTGCCCGATATGTCGAGCCCGCCGGGGGGTTCCTGACGCTCCTTCGGAAAAGCCGGTTCCCGACACCGACGAGTGGTGCACACCTGTTACCTAACCGCCGTGCCTCGCGTACGACGGACCTGGGACGATCATCTGCGGGTCGCACACACGTCACGTCGGAGCACCCCACCCCGAGACCAGTACCAGGTCGGCACCAGTACGGCGGAAGCATGAAAGGAGGCGGCCGGTGGGAGTGACGTACGAGTACTTCGGCGCGCCGGACCGCGCCGCCGCCGCTCGGGTCCCCCCGCTCATCGACCCCCTCGACCCGTGCGAGCCGCGCGAGCGGCCCAGCAACTCGTACATCAGCAACGTCAAACCGGAGACGGTCAGTGCGATGGTGCTGTCGCTGCTGGGCGACACCCCGCGCGAGGCCACTCCGCCGCTGGAACTGGTGGTGCTGCATCCCGCGCACGCCGTCATGCAGCTCCCGCCGATACTGCTCGAGGTGCTGCGCAACGCGACGGACGAGGAGTTGGGCGCGGCGGCCTTCATCTGGTCGACCGTGCCGGACCGCAGGATCCCCAGGGACGCGTACCTCCTCTACCGGATGCTGCACGACTGGACCGCGTTCGCGCACGAACTCCACCGTGCGGGCGACCAGTTGTACTGCCTGATGCATTCCTGAACCGCGGTCGGCCCTCCGCCCCGGGTGCGCCCCGAAATCCGCACCCGACTCCGGAACCGCCTGGCGACACGTGTCGACACGAGGCGCCTCCCCCCGGGAGGCGCCTCACGCGTTCCCGGAGCCGGGGCGGAATCGGATGCCTAACCCACTTGAGTTATTAACCCAGGCGCTTTAACTTGTGCCCATGAGCGTGGAGACGGTGGCCGGGAACGGCCGGGGCGCGGCGGCCCGGCTCGGCATGATCGAGGTGGCGGAGCGGCTGTTCGCCGAGCGCGGCGTCAACGGCGTGTCGCTGCGCGAGATCGGCACCCAGGCCGGCCAGCGCAACACCGCTGCCGCGCGGTACCACTTCGGCTCCAAGGAGGCCCTGGTCGACGCGGTGTTCCGGCACCGCATGGAGCCGATCAACGAGCGGCGCCTCGGATACCTCGACGACCTCGACCGCGACGGCCGCGGCCACGATGTCCGGGGCCTGGTCGAGGCGTTCCTGCACCCGCTCGCCGAGACCGCCCTCGGCGAACCCGGCAACCCCAGCTGGTACCTGCGCTTCTGCGTCAACGCCGGCCTCCTCGAAGGCATCGCGGTCGCCGACCTCGGCCGCGAGGAGTGGACGCGCGGCGTGCACATCGTCCGCACCCGCCTGGTCGAACAGCTCGACCACGTACCGCGGAAGCTGCGCGCGGACCGCTGGATGCTCCTCGCCGGGTACGTCGGCCACGCCCTCGCCAACCGCGAAACGCTCATCCAGTACGGCCGGGCCGCGAGCCTGGCCCCGCGCCCGGTGTTCCTGGCCCACCTCACCGACACCGCGGTCGCCCTCACCACCGCGCCCGTCTCCCCCGAGACCGCGGCCCACCTGCACGAGAACCCGCACCAGAACCGGAGGACACCGTGACGACCACATCCGACGCCGCGACCCCGACAACGCCCGACAGCGCGCTCGGCCTCGACATACGCCCGATGGCCGGGCACATCGGCGCCGAGATCCTCGGCGTCGACCTGTCCGCACCGCTCGACCCGGCCCTGGTCGCCGAGATCCGCGCGACGCTGCTGAAATGGAAGGTCGTCTTCTTCCGCGACCAGGACATCACCCAGGCCCAACACCTGGCGTTCGCCCAGGCGTTCGGCGAGCCCACCAAGGCGCACCCCACGCTGCCCTCGCAGTTCCCCGACTACCCCCAGATCCTGCTGCTCGACAACCAGCAGATGGGCGGCGGCGGTGGCATGGGCGGCGGCGGTTCGGTGGAGAGCCGCTGGCACACCGACGTCACCTTCATCCCCAACCCGCCGATGGGCTCCATCCTGCGCGGCGTCGTCGTGCCCCCGTACGGCGGCGACACGCAGTGGACCAACCTCGCGGTCGCGTACGACCGGCTCTCCCAGCCGATCAAGGACGTCATCGACGGCCTGCACGCGGTGCACCACAACACGCTCCCGATGAAGCGCGGCGAACTGCCCGGCCAACTCGCGAAGGTCTTCCTCGGCGACGGACTGCGCTCGGTGCACCCGGTCGTGCGCGTGCACCCGGAGACCGGCGAGAAGATCCTGTTCGTCAACCCGAACTTCACCAGCCACATCCTCGAACTCACCCGCAACGAGGGGCGCCACCTGCTCGCGCTGCTCTACGAGCACCTGCAGGACGCCGAGTTCACCGTGCGCTTCCGCTGGCAGCCGGGCAGCATCGCGTTCTGGGACAACCGCGCGACCGCGCACCTGGTGCCCACCGACGTACCGGCCGGCATGCACCGCTCGATGCAGCGCATCACCATCGCGGGCGACCTCCCCAAGGGCCCCGACGGATTCGAGTCGCACGCGCTCGAAGGCTGATCCCGGGATCCGTGCGGCCGCGGCGCACGGTCGCGGCGCGGGCACGGTGCGGGGTACGGGCGGGGTACGGGGCGGACTACCGCCGCGTACCCCGCACCCCAGCCCGAAGCGGGGCAGATAATGACGCCGTGACCCTCCCCAAGTCCGGGCCGGACGAGGCAGTCCAGTCCGCGGAACGCGTCTCCACCCTCGAGCTCTTCTTCGACCTCGTCTTCGTCTTCACCGTCACCCAGCTCACCGCGGCGCTGGCCCGCGACCTGACCCTGACCGGGATAACCCGCGTCGTCATCATGCTCGCGATCCTGTGGTGGATGTACAGCGGGCACGTGTGGCTCAACAACGCGGCCCCGCCGACCACGCCCGCGCGACGCTGCCTCCTGATGATCGGCATGGCCGGTTTCCTCGTCGTCTCGCTGGCCATCCCGCACGCCTTCGTCGACGGCGACAGCGCGACCGCCTTCGGCTGGGGCTACCTGGTCGTCGCGCTCGTGCACACCGCGATGTTCGCGACCTCCGGCGCCGGACGGGCGGCCCTCGCCCGGATCGCGCCGGTCAACCTGGCCAGCGCCGTCCTCGTGGTGGTCGGCGCCTACCTCGAGGACACCACCCAGATCGCCACCTGGGCCGCGGCCGCGGTGGTGCAGATCGCCGCGCCGCACCTGCTCGACGCGATGCGCTTTCCGCTGCGCGCCGGACACTTCGTGGAGCGCCACGGGCTCGTCGTGGTCATCGCCCTGGGCGAGTCGGTCATCGCCATCGGCGCCGGCGCGCAGGGCCTGGAGCTCGACCTCAAGCTGATCGCCACCGCGGTGCTCACCCTCATGCTCTGCTTCGCGCTGTGGTGGGCGTACTTCGGCGACGACGAGGAATCACGTACCGCCGAGGCGATGGACGCCATGCCGCTGCGGGCCCGCAGCCTGCGTGCCCTGACCGTCTACGGGTACGGCCACTACGCGCTGCTGCTCGGCATCCTGCTGTTCGCCGCCGGGGTCAAGAGCGCGGTCGCCCACCCCGCGGACCGCCTCGACGCCGCCCAGGCCTGCTCGCTCGCCGGCGGACTCGCGCTGTTCCTGGCCGCGAACGTGGTGACCCGGTTCACCTTCCGCATCCACCCGAACAGCTATCGGGTCGGCGCCGTCCTGTCCCTCGCCGCGACCATCCCGCTCGGCATGTTCGCCTCGGCTCTCGCCGAAGTCGCGGCGATCGTGGCGGTGTTGACGGTCGCCGGGGTCCTGGAGACGCAGCGCTACCGCGACCCGCGCGAAGCGGCCGCCGAGGCGGACCCCGGCGGCAACCTCCGCGTCTGACCGCACGTCCGGACCTGCCGGACGCCTACGAGGCGCCGGCCGCCTGCGACGCCTTGACCGCCACGTCCTTCGCCCACCGGTAGTCGGGTTTGCCGGCCGGGGAGCGCGGGACCGCGTCGACCACGACCAGGTCCCGCGGAACCTTGTAGCCGGCGATCAACGAACGGCTGTGTTCGGCCAGTTCGTCGATCGTGACGGCGTGCCCCTCGCGCACCGAGGCCACCGCGGCGACGCGTTCGCCGAAACGGGCGTCCGGGACGCCGACCACGACCACGTCGTACACCGCCGGATGCGCCTTCAGGACGCCCTCGACCTCCTCCGGATACACCTTCTCGCCACCGGTGTTGATGCACACCGAACCGCGGCCGAGCAGGGTCACCGTGCCGTCGTCCTCGACCCGTGCGTAGTCGCCGGGCACCACCCAGCGCACGCCGTCCGGGTCGACCGGGAAGGTCGCCGCGGTCTTGTCCGGGTCCTTGTAGTAGCCGACCGGGATGTACCCGGTCCGCGCCATCCGGCCGGTCTCCCCCACGCCCACCGGGCGGAGATCGTCACCGAGGACCGCGGTCTGCGGCTTGAGCGGGAACCGGCCCGCGGCGTTCTGCGCGCTGCCCGCGCCGAACTCCGAGGCCCCGAAGCCGTCGGAGATGTAGAGGTCCGGCAGCAGACCGCGCAACTGCTCCTTGACCGCCGGGGACAGCAGCGCGCCGCCCGAGCCGATCACGCGCAGACTGGACGCGTCGTACCCGCCCTTCGCGAGCTCGTCCGCGATCGGGCGCGCCATCGCGTCCCCGACCAGCATCATCGTCACCGCGCGCTCGCGCTCGACGGTACGCAGGATCTCCGCCGGGTCGTAGCGGTGGCCGGTCCACAACACCGCGGTCCCCGCACCCATCAGCGTGATCCAGGTGACCCACTGGCCGTTGCCGTGCATCAGCGGCGTCGTGAGCATCTGCACCACCGCGGGCAACTCGGCCTTGAACGCCAACTCGCCCGGCTCCGCTATCGGTTCGCCACCGAAGTTGCCGCCGCCCATCGCCGAGCAGAAGATGTCCTCGGCACGCCATTCGACGCCCTTGGGGAAGCCGGTGGTCCCGCCCGTGTAGACCATGTAGCGGTCGTCGGGGGAACGCGGGCCGAAGTCGCGGTCCGGGGAGGCCGCGTCGAGCGCCTTCTCGAAGTCGACCAGCGCGACGGCGCGCCCGTCCGCGCCGGTCAGCGCCTCGGGGCCGCCGTCGGTGCCGTCCTCCAGGGTGAACACCGTGCGCAGCAGCGGGGAGTCGGGAGAGACCGCGGCGACCTTGGGCAGGTACTCGCGCTCGACGACCAGGGCCTTGAGGTCCGCGTTGTCGAAGATGTAGCGCAACTCGTCCTCGACGTACCGGAAGTTCACGTTGATCGGCACGGTGCGCGCCTTGAACGCGCCGATCATCGCCTCCATCCACTCCGCACGGTTGCGGGCGTACACGCCCACGTGGTCGCCCGGTTCGAGGCCGGCGGCCGCGAACGCGTGCGCCACCCGGTTGGCGCGCTCGTCCAGTTCGCGGTAGCTCAGCCGTACCTCGCCCGCGACCAGGGCCGTGCGGTCCGGACACGCGTCCGCGACGACCTCGAACAGGTCCGCGAGATTGAACGCCGGTGCCACGTGCTCAGCTCCCCTCGGCCACGACGCCGCGCAGGCCCTCAGGACCGAACACGGGCTCCAGGACACTGGTGAAGTCCGGGCCGCGGCGCAGGTGGTGGCCGCCGTCCACGTTGACGACCTGCCCGGTGATCCACGTCGACTGCGGACCCACCAGGAACGCGGCGAGCGCCGAGATGTCCTCGGTCTCGCCGAACCGGCCCAACGGCGTGCACTGGAGGTAGTCGTCCAGCAGCGGCCCGCCGTCGGTGATCATCTGGACCATGTCGGTGCGCACCAGGCCGGGGCGGATGCTGTTGACGCGTACGCCGCTCGCCCCCAACTCGTCGGCGGCCAACTGCACGAGGTGGTCGATCCCGGCCTTGGAGACACCGTACGCGCCGAACCAGCGGTGCGTGTTCGACGACGCGACCGACGAGATCGCCACGAACGAGCCGCCCCCGCCGCGCACCATGTGCCGAGCGCTGTGCTTGAGCACCAACATCGTTCCGGTGACGTTGAGTTCGACGGTGTCGCGCCAGCGCTGCGTGTCGATCTGGGTGATCGGGCCCATCGTCGAGTTGCCGCCGGCGGACGCCACGACCGCCTTGAGCGGACCGAGCGAAGCGGCCTGGTCCACGGCCGCCTTGGTCTGCGCCTCGTCGGTGACGTCGGCGACCGCGTACCCGACCCGCACACCGGGCGCCGCGGCCTTCTCGATCTCCGCGACCGCGCCCTTGAGGCGGTCCTCGCTGCGGCCCGCGATCGTCACGTGCGCACCGTCGGCGGCGAACCGCAGCGCGCAGCCCAGGCCGATGCCGCTGCCGCCGCCCGACACGAACGCGGCGGAACCCGACAGCGGAAGCTCGGTGGTGGTCACTTGTTCTCCTCGGAAGTGGTGGGCTCGGACGTGGCGGGCCACAGCGGCGCCGGGACCTCGAAACCGACCGGCGCGCCCCACGCGTTGCGGTACGCGACCTCGTGCGCGGGCGTACGCGGCGCGACCCCCCACTTTCCGGTCGGGTAGCCGAACGACACGCAGCACGCCATGTGCCAGCGCTCGTCGGCCGGAACACCCAGGATGCGGGCGACCTCGTCGCGGTGCGCGATGCCCAGCACGGCCGTCAGCGCCGACCCGACACCGTCCGCGCGGGCCGCCAACTGCGCGCTCCACACCGCGGGGAAGATCGAGCCGCCGGTCGAGTCGTGCTGCGCGAAGCCGAACAGGAACAGCGGGACCTGCTCGAAGTTGTCAGCGAGCCACTGCGACGACCGCTGCACGCGGATGAACTGCCTGGACTCGGCGGAGTCCGGATCGGCCTCGGCGGCGGCGATCCTGGGGGCGTACAGCGTCTTCCACAGGTTGGCCATCGCCTCCCGGTACAGCGGGCCGATCTGCGCCTTCACGCCCGGGTCGTCGACGAGAAGGAACCGCCAGCTCTGCGAGTTGCCGCCGCTGGGCGCGCGGACCGCGGCATCGAGGATGCGGGCCTGCACGTCGAGCGGAACGGGCTCCGCCGTGACCCGGCGCATGGCACGTGTCGTGTAGAGCGCCTCGTGGATGTCCATCGGTCTCCTTGCTGGATCGCTGAGTCGGGTCAGACCACGGCGCCGGCCGCGCGCAGGCGGGCGATCTCGTCGGCCGACAGGCCCCAGGCGGCGAGCGCGGCGTCGGTGTCGCCGCCGTCCTCGGCCGGGCCCGGGTTGACCGGACGCGCCGGAACCGCGGCGGGAGTTCCGCCGAAGCGCGGCGCCGGGGCCGGCTCGGGCAGGCCCCCGACGTCGTGGAAGGCCCCGCGCGCGACGTGGTGCGGGTGGGCCGGGGCCTCGGCCGGGGCCAGCACGGGCGCGAAGCACGCGTCGGTGCCTTCGAGGAGTTCGCACCACGCGTCGCGGGTGCGGGTCGCGAACACCTCGGCGAAACGGGCCTTCATCGCGGGCCACGCCGTGCGGTCGTACTGCTTCTCGAAGACCGGGTCCTCGGACAGGCCGAGCCGGGCCAGGAGTTCGGCCCAGAACTGCGGCTCGATCGAACCGACCGCGACGTACTTGGCGTCGGACGTCTCGTAGACGTCGTAGAACGGCGCGCCGCCGTCGAGCATGTTGGTGCCGCGGGGGCCGAGTCCACCGCCCGCGGCCATCGTGAACCACGTCGCGCCGAGCAGCGCCGCGCCGTCGATCATCGCCGCGTCCACGACCTGGCCCTGCCCGCTGCGCCATGCCGAAAGCAACGCGCTGACCAGGCCGTACGCGAGCAGCAGCCCACCGCCGCCGAAGTCGCCGACCAGGTTGAGCGGAATGCTCGGCGGCTGCCCCGCGCGGCCGATCGGCTCCAACATGCCGGCCAGCGCGATGTAGTCGATGTCGTGTCCGGCGGCCTTGGCGAGCGGGCCGTCCTGGCCCCAGCCGGTGAGCCGGCCGTACACCAGGCGCGGATTGCGCTCCAGGCAGACGTCGGGGCCCAGGCCGAGGCGCTCCATCACACCCGGCCGGAACGGCTCGACGACGGCGTCCGCCTCCGCGATCAGGCGCAGCGCGGTGGCGACGCCGTCGGGCGACTTGAGGTCCAGCGCCGCGGAGCGCTTGCCGCGGTTCATCGGGTTGCGGGACGGGCCGTCGAAGCCCTTGCGGGCGGTGTCGGCGCGGTCGATCCGCAGCACGTCCGCGCCGAGGTCGGCGAGCAGCATGCCGCAGAAGGGGCCGGGGCCGAGGCCCACGAACTCGACGACACGTATGCCTGCAAGGGGTCCCACTATGCCTCCCGGCCTGGCTTCGGTTGAGACACGTGCACTGGATCTGACGAGACGTCAGACTAGACTTCAGTCTCATCCGGAGGCAAGATCGCACCATGGCCCCGTCCAACACCACCATCACCCTGACCCGCGCCCTCACCCGCGACCAGCAGGCGCGGCGCGAACGCCTGGTCAGGGCGGCCCTCGAACTCGCCGCCGAGGGCGGCTACGCATCCGTGACCATGCACGACGTCGCGGACCGCGCCGGGGTGGCACGGGCCACGGTCTACCGCTACTTCACCTCCAAGGACCACCTGCTCTCCGAGGTCTCCGCGCTGTGGATCGGCCAGGTCATCGACGGCCTCACCGACCAGTACCTGCCGGACGACGGCGCCGGGCGGCTCGCCACCATGCTCTGCCGCCTCGTCGAGGTCAGCGCCGAGAACAAGCTCCTCACCGAGGCGATCCTCCAGGCGGCGACCTCGCGCGACCCGTCGGCGGAGTCGTCGCAGCGCACCTTCGCGGGCACCATCGTGCGCATCACCGACCTGGCGCTCGGCGTACCCGCGACCGCCGAGGAGCAGGCGCACATCGCCGACCTGCAGACCGTCCTCGGGCACGTGCTCCTCTCCGGCCTGCTGAGCCTGTCGCACCGGGGACGCAGCACCGAGGAAGTGCAGGACCTGATGCGCACCGCCGTACGGCTGGTGCTGTAGGTCCACCCCGCCCTGCGGCCCCGGGGCGCGCCACGCCCCGCCGCCGCACGACACGTGACACCTGTGACCCGCCACGGAGGCCCGACGATGACAGAGCCCCAGCGCCGCATCAACCTGCTCGACCGCGACTGGTACGCGGGCGACCCGTACGCCGACTACGCCTGGCTGCGCGAGAACGCGCCCGTGTACTACAGCGAGGAGGCCGGCGTCTGGGGACTCACCCGGCACGCCGACGTCCTGATGGCCGAGCGCAGCCCCGACATCTTCTCGTCCGCCGCGGGCTCGCGCCCCAAGGTCGGACCGCAGCCGTCCATGATCGACTCGGACGACCCGCAGCACTTCCGCCGCCGCAAGCTCGTCTCCAAGGGCTTCACCATGCGGCAGATCGCGGCCATGGAGGACCACGTCCGCGAGATCGTCACCACGCTCATCGCGCGCATGCTCGCCCAGCCCGAGCGCAAGGCGGACCTGGTACGCCAGTTCGCCGCCCCGCTGCCCATGACGATGATCGGCGAGATGCTCGGCGTCGACCACGACCACCTCGACCAGCTCCAGCACTGGGCCGACGTCATGGTCATGCTCTCCGACGGCGGCGAACTGAGCTACAAGGCCGGCGAAGCGTTCACCGAGTACGTCGAGTACACCACCAAGGTCATCGAGAACCGCCGCGAGAACCCCGGCACCGACGACCTCATCGGCATCCTCGTGCACGCCGAAATCGACGGCGAGAAACTGGACTTCAGCGAACTGATCGGCGAGTCCCTACTGCTCCTCGTCGGCGGGAACGAGACCACCCGCAACGTCATATCCGGCGGCCTCGCGCAACTCGTCGCACACCCGGACCAGATGGAGAAGCTGCGCACCGACCCCTCGCTCGTCCCGGGCGCGGTCGAGGAATGCCTGCGCTGGGTCTCGCCGGTGGTCAACATGGCCCGGCAGACCACCCAGGACGTCGAATTGCACGGGGTCACCATCCCGGCCGGCGAGACCGTGATGCTCCTGTACGGCGCCGCCAACCGCGACGCGGAGATCTTCCCCGACCCCGAGGTGTTCGACGCGTTCCGCACCCCGAACAACCACCTCGCGTTCGGCAACGGACCGCACTTCTGCCTCGGCGCGGCGCTCGCACGGCTGGAGATCAAGGTGGCCTTCGAGGAGATCCTCAAGCGGCTGCCGGACCTCGCACTGGAGGAGGGGGTCACGCTGCACCACCACCCCAGCTCTTTCATCCGCGGCCTGGCCGAGATGCCGGTTACGTTCTGATTTTCAGCTAGCTGTCGCTTTTGCTGGCCTCGGCGGCTCGTACCTGAGCCCGCGCGGCGGCTGCGGGGCGGCCGGAATCCGCGGGTACGCACGTACCGGGACCGCCGCCGACAGACCCCGGACGGCGGCGGGGTGCGCGGGTCACGGGAGCACCCGCACACCGCCGCCGTCCGGCACCCCGGAGCGATCTCCGGGCACCCGGCGGCGACTCCGGGAGTCGTACGGACACCTCCCACGGCCCGGTCCGGCACCGCACGAGCCGCGGCGACCGCCCTCCGCGGCCCCGTCCGACGCGTACCGGCGGACGGCGTGATCCGGACGGTAAGCGCCCCGACCCCCGAGCGACGTATCCTCACCCGTGGTGCCGCGGGGAGCGTCGGGACGATCGGGGGAGACAAGGGGGCATGCCGGGTGCGAGCGCTTGACCGGGACGACCCGAGGGAGATCGGCGGCTACCGCCTGCTGCGCGTACTCGGCGCGGGGGGCATGGGGCGCGTGTACCTGGCGCGCAGCCCCGGGGGACGCACGGTCGCCGTCAAGGTGATCCGCCCCGAACTGTCCGACGACGTCGGCTTCCGCAACCTCTTCCGCCGCGAGGTCGCCGCCGCGCGACGCGTCGGCGGCGCCTGGACCGCCCCCGTCATCGACGCCGACACCGAGGCATCCCGCCCGTGGCTGGTCACCGGCTACGTCGCCGGACCCTCCGTGTACGAGGCCGTCGAACGGCACGGGCCGCTGCCCGAATCGTCGGTGCGCACCCTGGGCGCGGGCCTCGCCGAAGCACTCATCGCCATCCACGGCACCGGGCTCATCCACCGCGACCTCAAGCCGACCAACGTGCTCCTGTCGCTCGACGGGCCGCGCGTCATCGACTTCGGCATCTCGCGGGCCCTGGACGCGAGCGTGCACACCCGTACCGGCGCCACCGTCGGCTCACCGGGCTTCATGTCCCCCGAACAGATCGACGGCCGCGACGTCGGCCCCGCGACCGACGTCTTCTCACTCGGATCCGTACTGGTCTTCGCGGCCACCGCGGAAGGGCCCTTCGGCGCCGGCAGCGGACAGGCACTGATGTTCCGCATCGTCTCGAAGTCCCCCGAACTCGGTGCCGTGCCCCCGGCGTTGCGCGACCTCATATCCGCCTGCCTGGCCAAGTTCGCCGGCAACCGGCCGAGCCCGCAGGAACTCCTCGCGCACTTCGCCCCCGGCGGCTCCACCGCCGCCCTCGTCGCCCCCGGCTGGCTGCCCGGACCACTCACCACCGACCTGAGCCGCCGCGCCATCGCCCTCCTGGAGATCGACGAACTCGCCGGCGACGACATCGCACCTCCCGAGGACTGGACGTCGGCCGACCACTGGCCGTCCCTCAAGACGGCACCGACGCAGCCGCCCTCGCGCTACGACGAGACGCAGCCGCCGTCACAGCACGGACCGCGCACCCCACCGCCGATGCCGCGGGTCGCACCCCAGGTCGCGCCGCAAACCGGAGCCGTCCCGCGCATGCCGTCCGCCGCACCGCGGCCCGCGGCCCCGGCGTTCCCCCCGGCGGCGCCTGCGCCCGCCGCGCCGCCGCAGCCTCCCGGCGGGCCGGCTCCGTCCCGCGAGTCCGCGACCGCCCCGGTGCCGGTTTTCGCGAGCGCGCCCGCCGCACCGCCGCCATCGGGTGCCCGGTACGACCAATACCCGGCCCCCGAGCCGTTCCCGGCCCGCGCGAAGGGCGAGAGACGCGGAACACCCTGGCTCTACCTCTCCGCGATCGCGGGCGCGATCGCCATCATCAGCACCTCGGCCCTGATCGCCCGCTCCGACGCCGCGGACAAGGACACCCCGAAGGCGCCGTCGGCGCCCGCCGACACCCGGAGCCCGCAGGCCACACCCCAGTCCCCCGCCGGCTCCGGCTCCGGTGGGACCGCCTCGTCCCCGGGCACCGCCGGTCCCACCGGCGGCACCGCCCCCGGCCCGAGCACGGGCAACGCCGCGGCCAAGATCCCCGACGGCTACCTGGGCAAGTGGACCGGCACCATCATCAGCCAGGGCTCCCGGCAGTCGACCTTCACCATCACGATGCACCAGGCGAACGACAAGGGCGTGGTCGCCGAATCCAGCGCCGACATCCCCGAGTTGGAATCGGACTGCACCAGCAACTCCCGGCTGATCTCCGTCGACAACGGAGTCGTCAAACTCCAGGACGTACCGGACGGCCGCCCGCAGCCCAGCCTCCTCGGGATGCCCGCGTGCTCCAACGGCGGTCAGATCACCCTGAAACTCGACCCCGCCGGCAACACCGTCCACTGCGTCATCACGAGCACCGGCTCCGGCAACCCCGAGGGCACCCTGCGCCGCACCTGACGCAAGGCGCCACGCCGACAGTTACCCCGAACAGGTGATCCGCGTCGGTTTCGCGGGACGAACACACGTTCGCGCACGACGGTTGGGCCATGAGATTCATGGACCTCACCCAGCCCGAGTACTCCTACATGTTCGGCTTCCTCCAGGCCGACGGCACCCTGTCCGCAGGCCCCGGCGACAAGGGGAAGCTGACCGTCGAGCTCTCCCGAACCGATCGCGAAATCCTGCTGCGGTTCCAGGAGTTGTGCCCGTACCCGAGCAGCGTGCGCGACCGTACGCGCAACACCAACTTCAAGGACAACCACCAGGCGAGCACGTGGACCATGTGCTCGTTCGAGGGCCGGACGATGCTCTTCGCGCTTGGCATGCCCTACGGGAAGAAGTCGCAGATCATCAGGCCGCCCACCGGACCGCACCGAGCACGGGACTACGTACGGGGCCTGGTCGACGCGGACGGCTCGGTGGGATTCACCGCAAAGGGGCCGCCGTTCGTGAGCCTGACGACGTCGAGCGACGCGATCAAGGACTACTTCGTCGAGTTCTGCCACGGCATCAGCGGTGCGGAGCGCAGTCCGAACCGGAATCGACGGGACAACGTGTACAACATCGTCTACTTCAACGAGCACGCGGTCGCCATCGCGAAAGCGCTGTACTACGACGGCGCGCTGGCCCTGCCTCGCAAGGCCGAGAAGGCCGCCATGGCGACGGCCTGGACCCGGCCACCCGCCCAGCCGCGACCCAGGACCCCGCAGCGCCCCTGGACTCCGGACGAGGATGCCGTGGTCCTGACCCGGAAACCGCGATTCGCGGCCGCCATCCTTGACCGCAGCGCCGCCAACTGCAGCTTGCGGGCCTCGAAATTGCGGAAACTGATGGCGGCGAGCCGACCCGGACCGCTCGGCTCGGCGTAGCACGCGGCGCGTGGTGGCGGGGCGATTGCCCCGCCAC
>NZ_JBEZFP010000138.1:0-24318 GCF_040649515.1 Streptodolium elevatio | reverse complement strand
GACCTTGTCGCCCGCCTTGATCCGCACGCCGCGCAGTTCGACGTCCTGGGTCGCGGTGCGGCGGAAGTAGTGCAGCGGGTTCGCCCAGCGCAGGACCTCCTCGACCGCGCCCGGCACCAGCGACGGATCGGCGCGTACGGCGGCCAACTGGTCCGGATGGGTGAGCAGCGCGTGCAGACCGGCCGCCAGCATGGTCTTCGTCGTGTCGTTCCCGGCGGTGACGAGCTGCATGAAGAAGGAGCCGAAGTCGGCGTCGGTCATCATCTTGCCGCCGAACTCGGACTCCAGGATCAGGCTCGTCAGGTCCTCTCGCGGCTCCTCGGCACGACGCTTCGCGGCAAAACCGATGGCGTACCCGACCATCTCGCGCGCTGCCGCGCCAGGGCCGTAGCCGTCGCCCTCGGTGCCGCCGACCTCGGGGTCCTGCTGGCTGGTGGTCCGTTCCGCGAGGCGGTGGAGGTGGCTCCAGTCTTCCGGCGGCAGGCCCATCAGCTCGCCGATGACCTGCGTCGGAAGGCTGGAGGTCACGTCGTGCACGAACTCGACGGCGCCGTCCTCCGGAAGCCGCGCGAAGATCTCCCGGCAGATCTCCCGGATCCGGCCCTCCATCCCGCCGACGACCTTCGCGGTGAAGGACTTCACCAGCGGTTTGCGGTACGCCCGATGCCGGGGCGGGTCCATCGCCAGCAGGGTCCCGCGCAACGCCGCGAGGCGGGACTCCTCCATGTCCTCCAGGACCACCCCGCCGCTCTCCGCCGAGAAAAGTTCGGGGTGCTGGGATACGTACTCGACGTCGGCGTGCTTGAGCACCGCCCAGTAGCCGGGTTCTCCGGGCATGTCCTGCCAGAACACCGGCCGGGTGCGGCGGAGTTCGGTGAACAGCTCGTGCGGCGGGCCGGCGATGTACAGGTCGGGGCTGTAGATGTCGGGCTTGGCGGTGGTCATGGCTGACTCCTCCGGCGATTCGGCAACGAGGGCGTTCGGGTGACGCGGCGACGGCGCTCGACGGCCACCACCTGCCGCCGGGCGCCGTACTCGACTGCTCAGCCGCTCAGTCCCAACCGGTCCATGAACAGGCTCCCCGCGTTGTACATCTGAACGCCTGTCACCCGCTCCGCGTAGATGATCCCGATGGTCGACTCGGCGTACACCCACACGGGCAGGTCCTCGGCCATCGCCTTCTGGAGCGTCGCGTACGCCTGCTTGCGCACCGCCGGGTCGGTGCTCGCGCGGGCGTCGTCGAGCGCCTTGTCGGCCTGCGCGTTCTTCCATCCGTTCTGGTTGAGCGGGCTCGCCGAGTGGAACAGGCTCCACATCTCCGGCTCCGGGTCGGGCAGCCACGACTGGTACTGCCCCGCCTGGAAGTTGCGCTGCACGTTGAACTTCATGACGAACGCGGCGATGTCCAGCGGCTCGATCCTCATCGACACGTTCCGGTACTGGTCGAGGCGGCTCTTCATCAGCTCGGCCACCTTGATGCCGGTCTGCGAGATCGTGTACGTGAAGTCGACCTTCCTCCCCTCCGCGGCGAGTTCGTCGAACAGCCTCTGCGCCTCTTTCTCGTTCTGTGCCGCCTGCGCCGCGGACGGGTCGAAGAACGGCGACGAGTGGTTGAAGAAGTTCTTCGCCGGCACGAAGCCGTTGCCGAGTGCCTTCGGCACCTCGGCCGGGTCGAGCGCCAACGCCAGCGCGCGCCGGGCGCGGATGTCGTCGAACGGCGCCTGGCGGAGGTTGAATGCGATGTGCTGGCCGCCGATCAGACTCAGCTGCGCGACCCGGAGTTCCTTCTCCGCGCGGTCCAGATAGTCCGGGTACGAGCTGGGCACCAGGTCTGCACCGCCCGCCTTGACGGTCGTGTACTGCTGCTCGCGGTCCTGCACCGCCTTGATGGTCAGCTTGTCGAGCTTCGGCAGTCCCTTGTCCTTCTGCCAGTAGTTCGGGTTCCGCACGAAGACCTGCTCGCTGCCGCGCGTCCAGCTCTGGAGGACGAACGGCCCGGCACCCACCGGCTTCGCGCCCGCCTCGGCGACGCCCTTGGCCAGCGCGGACGGCGCCGCAATGTAGGTGAGGCGGGTGGCCACGAGACGGTCGAAGTTCGGGTTGGCGGACTTCGGGGTGATCTCCAGGGTCAGCGGGTCCACGACCCGGAGCGCGAGACCGGTCGCGTACGAAGTCTGGGTCGAACGCGTTTCCGGTTTGGCGTGGGTCTCCCAGGTGAGCTTGACCGCGTCCGCGGTGAAGTCGGTGCCGTCGGAGAACTTGACGCCGGCGCGCAGCTTGAGCGTCCAGGTCGCACCGCGGTCAGCCGTCGTAAGGCTCTCGGCGAGGTGCGGCCTTACGCTGCCGTCGGTCGGATCGAGGTAGACCAGCGGGTCGTATAGCGCGGCCAGCCGGGGTTCGTCGGCCACGGCGACGCCGCTCGCGGTGAACGGGTCGAGAGCGCGCGAGTCGCTCAGCGCCAGCATGGTGAGGCTGCCGCCGGCCTTGGCCTCCTGGGTCGCGCCCGCCGGGGTCTTCGCTTTGTCCGAGCCGCCGCACGCGGTCAGGGCGATGGCCAGTGCGGCGCAGGCGGCGGCCGCGGCACGGGTACGAGTGCCGGCGCCGGGCGCGCGCCGTCGGGCCGAAATACGTCTCAGGGGCATGACGGTGTCTCCTCCTGGCGGTGTGCACGGGACTGGGGCAAGGCAGGAACAAGGGCAAGAGCGGGGGGCGGGAGCGAGGGCGGGGCGGGGGCCAGGGCGGGGGGCGGGAGGCGGGGCCGAACGGGGTCGGAACGGGCCGGGTCCGGTAGGCGTCAGTCCGCGAGGCCGAGGACGCGGCGGGCGTTGCCGTACAGGAACCGCGGCCACACCTCGTCCTTGAAGGGCACCTGCGGCAGGTCGCCGAAGATGCGGTCGAGGGACAGGCCCATGGGGAAGTACCCGGCGTAGATGATCTTGTCGGCGCCGCGGGTGTTGGCGTAGTCGACGATCGCCTTGGGGTAGTGCCGGGGGGCGAACGCGCTGGTGGAGTAGTGCAGTCCGGGCCACTTGAGCATGAGTTTGACGGCCAGTTCGGTCCACGGCTCGCAGCCGTGCCGGGTGACGAGGACCAACTCGGGGAAGTCGTACATGACTTCGTCGATCAGTTCGACATGCTGCGCGGCCATCGGCAGACGAGGCCCTGGCACGCCCGCGCAGACGAACACCGGGATGCCGAGCTCGACGCACTTGGCGTAGATCGGGTACATCTTCTTGTCGTTGACGGGTACCTGCGGGAAGGCCCCGGCGGGGAACAGCGAGGCGGCCCGGGCGCCGAACTTCTGGTGCTCGGCCACGAGTTGGCGTACGGCTTCCATGCCCTGGTTCGGGTCGAGGCTGCTGCACCCGACGAAGCGGTCCGGGTGAAGCGCGACGGCGCGTCGTGCGGTCTCGGTACCGAGGCCGACCAGGCCGTGCTCGATTCCGTGGCGGTCCATCTCGGCCAGCGTGACCGCGATCGGTTCGTCGTCGGGCAGGTCCCGGGGAACATGCTTGAACATGTACTCGGCCGGGAAGCGCATCCGCTCCCGGGACTCCCGGTCCTTGGTCTGGCGACGGATGAAGTCGTACTGGTCGTCGCCCTGTTGCGGAAAGCCGATCATCGTGTCGAACACGGGTTGGCCGAGGGGAAAGCCCATGGATGCTCCGAACGTGGTTGGTTCCAGCGCGGTCAGCGGCCGGCTTCGAGAAGGCGCTTGAGGACCTTGCCGGTGTCGGAGTACGGGAGTTCGGTGCGGAACTCGACGTACGCCGGGACCTTGAAGGCGGCGAGGGCGTCCGCGACCCACCCGCGTACGGCGTCCGCGGTGAGTTCGGCGCCGCGAACCGGCACGACGACCGCCTTGACCTCATGGCCGAGGACGGTGTGGTCGACGGCGACGACCGCGGCGTCCGCGATGTGCGGGTGTTCGACGAGTCGGTTCTCGACTTCGACGGGGTAGATGTTCTCGCCACCGCGGATGATCAGGTCGCGCATGCGGCTCTCCAGGTGCAGTACACCGTTTTCGATGCGTCCGAAGTCGCCGGTGCGGTACCAGCGTTCGCTGTCGAGCGCGGCCCGGGTCGCGGCCGGATCGGCCCAATAGCCGAGGAACACGCCGGGACCTTGCAGATGGATCTCCCCCACCTCGCCCGCGGCGACCTCACCGCCGTCCGCGGAGCGGATCCGGACACGGGTGTGCGGGATCGGGGTGCCGACCGACGACGTCGCCGCGTCGACCCCCGCCAGGACGGTGCCCGCACCGAACGTCTCCGTCATGCCGTAGCCGTTGCTGACCTGTGCGTTCGGGAATCCCCCGCGGATCCGGCGGAGGAGTTCGGGGGCGAGGTTGGCGCCGCCGCAGCCCAGTGCCGTCACCGCGGAGAGGTCGAACGCCCCGAAGCGGGGGTGGCCGAGGAGCCGCCAGTACTGTGCGGGAACGCCGCTCCACCGGGTGATGCGGTGCCGGGCCATCAACTCCAGTTGGACGCCCTCGTCCCAACGGCCGGGCGGCGGGAAGATCGCCGTGCCGGCGTTGAACGGGCCGGTCGCCAGGATGTTCGCGGCCCCGGAGACATGAAAGAAGGGCGACGTGACGAGGGCCACAGGCGGCCGGGAGACGGACTGCCGGGCGGCGGTCGACCCGGCGGCGGGCGACCCGGCAGCAGTCGGCCCGGCGGCGTTCGGGGGCGCTCCGGTTCCCGCGGATCCGGCGTGTGCGTGTACCTGGGCCGCCGCGATCGCGCCGTGCAGGGCCCACGCCTGGGCGAAGTAGACGATGTTGCGGTGCGAAATCACGGCGCCCTTGGGGCGGCCGGTCGTGCCGCTGGTGAACAGGATGATCGCGGGGTCGTCCTCGCTGACGGGTACGCGCGGCAATTCCGGTTCGGCCGTCGCACGGCGTGCGTCGGCTGCCCCGGCGAAGGCGCGGAAGTCGACCGCGGGAACGCCGTGTTCGCGCAGGACGGCCGTGCGCTTGCCGTCGGCGAGCACGACGCGGGGCTCGGTCAGGCGCGTGCCGTAGGCGAGTTCGGGCCCCGCCCACCAGCCGTTGAGGCCGACCGCAATCGCGCCGAGTTCGAGCACCGCCCAGTAGGCCAGCACGTGTTCGAGACTGTTGGTGCCGGCCAACGCGACGCGGTCCCCCTTGCGCACGCCGTACACGTCGGCGAGTAGCGAGGCTCGCGCGGTGATCAGGCGCAACGCCCCGCGGTAGCTCGTCGTGCGCTCGGGAAACACCAGGAACGGCTGGTCCGGCCGTCGGTGTGCGGCGTGGGCGAGCATCGCGGGCAGATCGTTGTGGCGGCGTACGAACACCTCGGCCGGCGCCCCGAGCACATCCTCGACCGCGGTCTCGAACGGCATGCCCGCACCGGTGAGCGCGGCACGGGCGGCGGGCGGAACGCCGTCCTGGCCCCAGGCGAGAACGGATCCGGATCGCGGCTTCGACACTGCGGCACCCCCGGGTATGGGCGGTCGGTCGGAACGGTCGTCGGCGGCGGGTGCCGATGCCGGGCGAAACTAGAACACAATTTCATATCTCACAAGAGGCAACATGCAGGCGTCGTCGCGAGGATATTCCGTGCCCTGTTCAGTCATGGATCGAGGGCGACCGGATGGCTCTGGCAAAATTTAGAATGCTCTTCTAGTCTCTGCTCGCACGCTCGACCTTGCCTGCCGAACGATGGAGTGCCCTGTGACCGCACCCGCCCTCGACTTCCGCTGCTTCGACTGCGACAACCACTACTACGAGGCCGAGGACGCCTTCACCCGCCACATCGACCGCCGTTTCGCACGGCGCGCGATGCAGTGGGTCGAGATCAAAGGGCGGCGGCGGCTGCTGGTAGGCGGCAAGCTCAACCGGTACATCCCCAACCCCACCTTCGACCCGGTGTCCAAGCCGGGTGCGCTCGACGAATACTTCCGCGGGCGGAACCCGAAGGGGCTGGACACCTCCGAGCTGTTCGGCGAGCTGGAGCCGATCTCGCCGGCGTACCGCGACCGCGACGCGCGCCTGGCGGTGATGGACGACCAGGGGATCGAGGGCGCGGTGTTCCTGCCGACGCTGGGCGTCGGCATGGAGCAGGCGCTGGTGCACGACATCCCGGCGGCGGTCGCGGCGTTCAGGGCGTTCAACCGGTGGCTGGACGAGGACTGGGGGTTCGCGTACCGCGAGCGCATCTTCGCCGCGCCCTACATCACCTTGTCCGACCCGGCGGAGGCGGTGCGCGAGGTCGAGTGGGCGATCGGGCGCGATGCGCGCGTGGTGGTGATGGTGGGCGGGCCCGTCACCACGGCTTCCGGGCGGCGCGCGCCCGCAGACCCGGTGTTCGACGGCTTCTGGGCGCGCGTCAACGAGGCGGGGCTGACCGTGGTCTACCACGGCGGCGAGTCGCACTACACGAAGTACCTCGCGGACTGGGGAGAGCCGGCCGAGGTCGAGGCGTTCCGCGTGCACCCGTTCCGCCGCCTGGTGTCCGCCAATCCGGTGCAGGACACGTTCGCCAGTCTGCTCGCGCACGGGCTCTTCGACCGGTTCCCGAATCTGCGGATCGCGGCGATCGAGACCGGCTCCGACTGGGTGTTCCACCTGTTCGAGAAGCTCAAGAAGTCGTACGGGCAGACTCCGCACATGTGGTCCGAGGACCCCCGCGACACCTTCCGGCGGCATGTGTGGGTCGCGCCGTTCTACGAGGACGCGCTGAGCGAACTGCGTACGCTGATCGGGCCCGAACGCATCCTGATGGGCTCGGACTTCCCGCACGCCGAGGGCCTCGCGGAGCCGACGGCGTTCGTCCGTGACCTGCACGGCGCGGGGTTCTCGGACGCGGAGTGCCGCCTGGTCATGCGCGACAACGGGGCGGCGCTGAGCGTCCCGCGTTCGGGCTGAGGCCCGGACCGGCGCGTCGATAGACTTCCCCCATGCTCCCCAACACCTCCGCTCCGCTGTCCGTCGAGGTCATGACCGGTGGGCAGCTCGCCCGCCGGGAGCGGCTGACCCGGGCCGTGGTGGACCTGGTGGCGGAGAGCGGGGCGGACAGCTTCCAGATGAAGGACGTCGCCGACCGCTCCGGTGTCGCGCTGGGCACCGCGTACCGGTACTTCGCGTCGAAGGACCACCTGCTTGCCGTCGCGATGTCGGAATGGCAGCGGCGGCTGACCGACCGGGTGATCGCCGACTTCGACAGGCGCGGCGTGCCCGCCGTGCCGGTCGTCGAGCGCGTCCTCGACTACACCAACCGCGAGATCCGCGGCTTCCAGCGGCACGCCCACTTCGCGGGCCTGATGGTGCGGATCTACACCTCCACCGACCCGTTCGCGAGCGAGGCGATGCGGGAGATCTCGCGCAACAACAGCGCGGTCATGGAACGCCTCCTCGCCGACGTCCCCGACCGACCGCGCGCGATCGCCCGGAACGCCGTCGAGTCGGTGCTGATGCATGCGCTGACGACGTGGGTGACCGACCGGTGCACGATCGCGGACGTCTTCGAGCGCGTGACGGCGACAGTGCAGTACGTGCTCGCCCCCGAACGCCTGGCGGCGGCGACGGGGGCGGGCACCACTACAGGTTGACGCCATATGGCGAACGGGCGCGTGGGCTGGGTCAGGACTTCCCGGCCGCCTCACGCCTGGCACCCAGCAGCGGCAGCAAGTTGACCAGGAGGCCCGCGATGGCCACGCCCGTGACCAGGTTGGCCCCCGGACGGAACGAGCCGAAGTCGGTGTCCCCGGCCGTGACTCCCGTGGTGACCGCGGTGACGACGGCGAGGACCAGGGCGGCGCCGACCTGGCCGGAGGTCTGGACGAGGCCGGATGCGAGGCCCTGCTCGGAGTCGTCGATGCCCTCGGTGGCCTGGGCCATGATCGAGCTGAAGCCGAACGCGAATCCGCCGCCGAGCAGGAGCATGGCGGGCAGGACGGTGACCAGGTAGTTCGGCGTGGTGCCGGCGGTGGCGAGGAACCACACATACCCGAGGCTGAGCGACGCCATCGCCGCGACCAAGAGCGGCGGTGTGCCGAACCGGTTGATCAGACGCCCCATGACCGGCGACCCGAAGGCCACCACCAGACCGGCCGGGAGAAGGGCCATCGCCATGCGCAGCGCCGACCATCCGAGGCCGTCCTGGAGGTACAGGGACATCATGAACTGGAAGCTCATGTAGGAGCCCATGAGCGCGACCATGCTCAGGTTGGCGCGCACGACCGTGCCGACGCGGAGGATGCCGAACCGGACCAGCGGGTGGGCGACGCGTTTTTCGACGATGACGAACGTGAGCAGCAGGATCGCGGCAAGCAGGATCGAGCCCAGGGTCAGCGGCGCGCCCCAGCCCCGGTCGGGTGCGGACACCACGGTGTAGACGGCCAGGAGCATGCCGCCGCTGAGTGTCACGGCGCCGACGAGGTCGTGGCCGCCCGAGTCGGCGGGGCGGTCGCGCGGGATCAGGAAGTACCCCACGACCAGCGCGAGGATCGCCAGGGGCACGGGGGTCAGGAACGTCCAGCGCCATCCGACGCTGGTGAGCAGGCCGCCCAGGATCAGCCCGGAGGAGTAGCCACTCGCTCCGAAGACGGAGAAGACCGACAGGGCCTTGTTGCGCGCGGGGCCCTCAGGGAAGGTGGTGGTCAGGATGGACAGCGCGGTCGGGGCGGTGAAGGCGGCGGCCAGGCCCTTGACGAAGCGGGTGGCGATCAGCATGCCGCCGCTGTCGACGATCCCGCCGAGCAGTGAGGCGACGGCGAACACCGCGAGGGCGACGAGGAAGACGCGCCTGCGGCCCAGCAAGTCGGCGGTGCGTCCGCCGAGCATCAACAGGCCGCCGTACCCGAGCACGTAACCGTTGACGATCCATTGCAACGACGTGGCGGACAGGCCGAGTTCGTGGCCGATCGACGGGAGGGCCACGCCCACCATCGACACGTCGAGGCCGTCGAGGAAGAGCACGAGGCACAGGACGGCGAGGATGCCCCACAGTCGGGGGGTCCAGCGCGGATCGGTGGCGGACGGGGTGGCGGGAGGAGTGGAGTGCTCGCGAGGGTGCGGCCCCACGATCGTCTCGGCTGAGGGGGACATGACGTTCAACTTAGATGCACATGCATTGAATGTCTACGCATAAAATGCGGGTGCAAAAAATTCCCTTGCATGGTACTGGTTGTCGGCGCTACCTTTGCCGTATGAACACGGAGTCCGTGCTGATCGACCAGTGGCGCAGCTTGCTGTCCGAGTACAGCCGGGTCGCCCAGGAGCTCGATCGCGCACTCCAACACCACCACGGCATGACGATGAGCGACTACGAGGTCCTCGACCGCCTGGTGGACGCCGGCTGCAAGGCACGCGCCCAGGAACTCGTCGGCGACCTCCACCTGAGCCAGAGCGCGCTCTCGAGGGCCGTCGCCCGCATGGAGAAGTGCGGCCTCGTCGAACGCGCGATGTGCGACACCGACCGACGCGGCGTCTTCGTCACTGCCACGGACGCCGGCCGGGCCGCCCACTCCGCCGCCCGCGCCACCCAACTCGACGTACTCAAAAGGCACTTGGCTGACCGGGTACCCCAGGGCTGAGAGTTGTCGGGGCCACCATGCCCGGCGCGGACGTCCGGACTGCGGTGCGCGTGACCGATCACGCACCTTCCGAACCTGCGGAAACTCCACACCGAAATGGCGGAAATGCTCCCCGAGTTGCCGCGGTTCCACCGATGGGCATCGTCCTGTTCTGGCTCTACGACCGCTCCCCCGACTCGATGACGGCGCCGAAACTCGCGTACTCGCGAAGAGGGCACACACGATCACGTTGACGGCAGAGTGCGGCGCCCCCTGCGGCCATTCGGTGCTGCACGTCGGTGGCATCGCGAGAATGACCGACGTGGTCTGTCAGGTTTTCCTGGCAGCGTCGCGGCCATGACCAAAACACTGCAGGGCAAGGTCGCCTTGGTGGCGGGCGCAACGCGCGGTGCCGGCCGAGGCATCGCAACCGAGCTGGGTGCGGCGGGGGCGACCGTCTACGTCACAGGCCGCAGCACGCGCGGGCAACGTTCCGAGATGGACCGGGTGGAGACCGTCGAGGAGACCGCCGAACTGGTCACGGCGGCCGGCGGGCAGGGGATCCCGGTTCGGGTGGACCACCTGGTGCCCGACGAGGTCAAGGCCCTGGTCGAGCGCATCGACCGCGAACAGGGGCAACTCGACGTCCTGGTCAACAACATCTGGGGCGGCGACCTGCTGTTCCGGTGGGACGCCAAGATCTGGGAGCACCCGATCGACGCCGGTATGCGCCTGCTCCGGCTGGCCGTCGACACCCACATCATCACCAGCCACTTCGCGTTGCCTCTGGTGATTCGCCGGCCAGGTGGCCTGGTGGTCGAGGTCACCGACGGCACCGCCGACTACAACAAGGACCACTACCGCATCTCGCTCTACTACGACCTGGCCAAGACATCGGTCACGCGCCTCGCGTTCGCCCAGGCGAAGGAGCTTGCCACGTACGGCGCCACCGCGCTGTCGCTGACACCCGGCTGGCTGCGCTCGGAGATGATGCTGGAGCACTACGGCGTGGCCGAGGCCAACTGGCGCGACGCGCTGGGCGGCCAGCCGCACTTCGCGATCTCCGAATCCCCGGCGTACGTCGGGCGGGCGGTGGCCGCCCTGGCCGCCGACCCGCACGTTCACCGGTGGAACGGCGAGTCGCTGTCGAGCGGGCAGCTCGCAGGCGTGTACGGATACACCGACGTGGACGGAAGCCGACCTGACGCCTGGCGCTACGTGGTGGAGGTGCAGGACGCCGGGAAGCCCGCCGACACGACAGGCTACCGATAGACGCGCAGCGGCAGCGCGCCTCCTCGCCGCGTTCCAGACGGACGTGGTCGTCGACGCCGACCGCGCCGACCGCGCCGACCATGCTGACCTGCGCGTCGGCGCGGTGGGGCCCTGCTGTTCCCCCTACCGAGGCAGGTCGGCGCATGTTCGAACGCTGACGCGCAATCGACGCCGAAAAGTCCGACGATGCCGCACCGGGGCGAAACCGGTGCCCGACCGAGGCGGCACATCCGGAGGACTACGAGGCCACCGTCCAGCGCAACGTCCGCGAACAGGTCCACCCGGTCACCACGCGCGCCATGAGCGGACTGGGCACGACAGAACGCGATTACACCGCCTCCTGCCCGGCACCACACTCCGCCGAAGGCCTCGCCGTACGCGGCCGCGGACCGGGCGGGCCTCGGGAGGCGTCACCTGGTGGGCCGCTCGCTCGGTGGCGGGCGGCCCACCAGGGTCCGACGCGGTCCGCCGGGGTGGATGTCGCGCGTCGGGGTCAGGGGGTGGCGTTCTGGACGACGTTGTACATCGCCTGGGTCAGGGCGCCGAAGCCGTTGCCCACCGAGTACGGGCCGAAGGCCCAGTTCGGGTTGCTGCTGCCGGCGGGGACTTGTCCCCAAATGGCGTCCCACCAGGGTGAATTGCCGGAGGAGTTGGTGAAGCGCGACGTGACCGCGACCTGTGTGCCGGTGCCGGTCGCCGAATCGAAGTTCATCAGCCACGGGCCGCCGCTGGATCCCGGCGCCATCGCGGACGGCATGTCGTGGCCCAGGGTTCCGAGGGTCGCGTCGGGGATGGTCGAGCCGCGCGCGTACATCAGGGACCGGCCGTCGAAGCCGCGCCACAGGGACGGGTCGACGCCGTAGTCGTGGCCGTAGGTACCGTCGTTGTTCTTCGTCCAGTACCAGTTGCGGCCGTTGTCCACGGGGTAGCCGAACTGGTGGAGGGTCAGCGGATGGGCTTCCACCCCGAACGCGATGTCCTGGCCGCCCACCACCTGTTGGATCGGGGTGGGGTCGCCGGGCCGTTCCACGGTCGCCATCGCGACGTCGCCGCCGCTGCGGAAGGTGCTGTCGGCGTCCCAGGTCGGCGTGGCCCACACGCGGGTCAGGCCCCAGACGCCGTACGGCGCGATGTCGGCGCCGGGCAGCGGCGCGGTGGTCGGATCGGTCCCGGGGGTGTTGCGCGGGACGGCGGCGCCGTTGAAGCCGGGGATGAACACCGCGTTGACGACGACCGAGTCGCCCCAGACCTGTCCGGTCATCTGGCCCATGATCTTGACGCAGTGCCCGGCGGTGACGATGGTGCTCTGGTTGGCGGCCTTGATGACGTTGGCCGAGCACGCGGAGTGCGTGATCGCGCCGTTCCAGGTGTTGCGGTACTGCATGAGCATCTTGCCGGCGGTACGCGAGATGGCGCCCGGGCCGACCCACGGCTTGCTCAGGTCGTCCCAACCACCGGGCGGCGCATAGGCGTCGGCGCCGCCGGCGTTGAGGCCCCACTCGGCGATCCTGGCCACGTTCCAGTAGTTCACGTTGGACTGCAGCACCGCGGCGTGGTCGGCGCCGGCGGGGACGAGACGCCGGATCTCCACCGGTGCGTCACCCGCCGCCTGCGCGGCGGACGGCACGGTGACGAGGGCGCCGCCGGCGAGGCTCAACACCCCCAGAATCGTGGCGATCTTGCGTCGTAGCGTGCTTCGGACGGGCATGAAGCGGGTCACGTCCTTTCGGTTGCGTCGACCGGGTGCACCGACGGCACGGCGTTGAATGCGGCGTTGAATGCGACGTTCCAAACGCGAGAACACGAACGCTGTTGGCTCGGGACGGCGCTTGAGCCTGTTTTTGACCGGGCGGTCGGTCATAAGGTGTGGGCACGGGGTCCAACTGTCAAGACCATCCAAGGTGTTGGCCACTCCCAGTCGAGGTGAGAGATGGCGCGACCGGCCGGACCGGGACGCGAGGCGCTCCTGCGCGCGGGGCTTGAAGTCGCCGACGCGCGCGGCCTTTCCAAGATGTCGGTGAACGCCGTGGTCGAGGCGGCCGGCATGGCGAAGGGCAGCTTCTACCAGCACTTCAAGGACCGCGGCAGCTATCTGCTCGCCCTGCACCGCCGATACCACGGCGGGCTCGAGGAACAGGTACTGGCCGAAATAGGCCACATACCGTCGGGCCGCGAGAGGGTGTCCCGCGGCGTCCACTCTTATCTCGACGCCAGCCTCGCCACCACGGGTACGCGGGCACTGCTGGTGCAGGCGCGTACAGAGCCCGAACTGTTCGAGGAGACACGTGTCCGCAACGCGCGGACGAGGGAACTCATCGCACCGGAGATCGCGGCGCTGGGCTGGGATCCGCCGGAGCCGGTCACCCACATGCTCGTCGCGATGGTCTTCGACATCACGCTCGAGGAACTGGTCGACGGCCGCCGCGACGACCTGCGAGAAGCCGTACTGCGGCTGATCCTGCGCTGAACGGCGCGTCCGAAACGTTCAAGACGCGCGCCCGCTGATTCTCGATGATGGTCGAGGAGCGGCGCGCTCGCGTCGAGTCGCTCCCGTCACGTGCCGGGCGAGAGCGCATGTCCGCCTTGGCGCGTTCACGCCGACCGACAAGCAAGGCAGGCGACATGGCAGACCGACACGCGGAACTCCTGGACATGGCCAACGTCGGCCCCGCAGTCGTCCGGCACCTGGCTCGCGTCGGGGTGACTAAGCCCGGCGACCTCGTGGACCGCGACCCCTACGAGATGTACGAGCGGCTCTGCGACCGGGACGGCCGCAGGCACGACCCGTGCCTTCTGGACACCTTCATCTCCGTGGTCGACCAGGCCGGCGGCGGCGAACCGCGGCCGTGGTGGACCTACACCGCGGAACGCAAGCGCCGCCTGGCGGTGCCGTTCGCGCGACGTTCGGCGTCGAAGTCGCGGCACTGACACCCAAGCCGGCGTTTGGCGCGTTACGGCGACATCGGCCTGGACCGCTCTCGTCAGCTCATCTGGGACTTGATGTGGTCGACGACGGGCCGGAAGTCCTCAGTGGGCGAGAACTCGACGAACTCGGAGTCCTCAAGCGCCTCCGGAACATGGCCGGGACCCCAGTAGTACGCCTGCCCCGCCTCGTAGACGTCGTCACCCGCAGGGGTGTGCATCGTCAGCCGTCCCTTGATCAGGTAGCCCCAGTGCGGGCATTGACATGCGTCGCCTGGCAGCCCCTGCATCGCCGGTCCCATGTGGGCACCCTTCGGCAGCCGGATGAAACCGACCGACAGGTCACCGCCAATGGGTTTCGTGCGCAATTCCACACCGCCGCCCTCGATCACCACGGGGACGTCGTCACGGTTTGCGGCCGTCACGGCACTCGCCTCCTCTGGCCCTCGTGAAACCCCCATTTCTCCAGCCTGACACCCCTGGAGCGCCGAGTCATGTGGGAGGGATCGCACGAGCGTG
This sequence comes from Streptodolium elevatio, assembly GCF_040649515.1. Classification (GTDB taxonomy): domain Bacteria; phylum Actinomycetota; class Actinomycetes; order Streptomycetales; family Streptomycetaceae; genus Yinghuangia; species Yinghuangia elevatio. The sequence continues at coordinate 10,068 of NZ_JBEZFP010000138.1, read as the reverse complement.
CGGGGAGCTCAGGCAGATGTCGGGCACAGGGCCTCGGCCAGGACCGCTACGCCGTCGGGAGCGGCGAGGCGCGGGACGGGGCTACGCGAGCCCGGTGACCAGGTGACGCGGCCGGGGGCGCGGACGGCGACCGCTTCCGGGTCGGGGACCCCGGCCACCGGCACCCAGCGCGGTGCATCCCGCTCCGGCGCGTCCACGAACTCCGACCTGGCCCAGGGCCCATCCAGCAGAATGCGGCCTTGGTGCTGGGTGTCCGCCACCTTGTACGTTCGCGCCCTTCCTCGCCGTTGGTCCCTCCGGGTCTACCCGTCACCCGGCGTCCGGGCAGGCGAATTGGCCGCGTGTGGGGTGCGGCGTGGCGTCTTCTGCTTGGACGGGGACCGGGCGGGTCAGGCGGGGTGGGTGGTGCGGCGCGGGAGTTTCCAGCCGGGGCGGGGGAAATGGCAGGTGTAGCCGTTGGGGTAGCGCTCCAGGTAGTCCTGGTGCTCCGGTTCGGCCTCCCAGAAGTCGCCGACCGGTTCGACCTCGGTGACCACCGGGCCCGGCCACAGGCCGCTGGCGTCGACGTCGGCGATCGTGTCCTCGGCGACGCGGCGCTGCTCGTCGTCGGCGTAGTAGATCGCCGAGCGGTAGCTGCTGCCGATGTCGTTCCCCTGCCGGTTCTTGGTGCTGGGGTCGTGGATCTGGAAGAAGAACTCCAGGACGTCGCGGAACGTGGTCTTCTCGGGGTCGTAGACGACCTCGATCGCCTCGGCGTGCGAGCCGTGGTTGCGGTACGTGGCGTTCGGGGTCGTGCCACCGCTGTAGCCGACCCTCGTCGAGACCACCCCGGGTTGCTTGCGGAACAGGTCCTGCATCCCCCAGAAACAGCCGCCTGCCAGTACGGCCTTCTCGGTACGCCCGGTCATCGTCGAGGTCCCTCCTGTCGGTGCTTCCACTGCCGCCGCCTGACGTCGCGAGAGGCGAGGGCTTTCAGTGTCCCCCGGGCGAGGGTACGTCCCGCGTCGGCGCCGGCGGGATCCGCACCCTGGGGAGGTCCTGGAGGGTCGCCGGTCACGCGCCCCGAGCCTCCCCCGAACACCCTTCCAGGCGGCTGCGCCACAAGCAACATATCGGTATATTCCGCCCGACGATGCGGCGCTCACCCCGCACGACCGTCCGTCAGGCGTCCTCTTTCGCCGCGCTGCCGGTGCGCTTCACGGTTCGAGACACGCCCTTGGCGATCTGCGAGACACGCGGCTGCGACAGCCCCAGGGCCGCGGCGATGTCCTGGATGGTGCGGGTCTCGCGCATCTGCACCACCGCTTCCTGCCGTATGCCCCGCAACTCCGTCTGCAGATCGGGCATCTGCTCCAGGACCACCCCCACCGCAAGCGCCCGCTCGTACGGGTCCGGCACCGCCGCAAGGATCGCGAACGCCTCCCGGACCGCCGCGGTCGCGTCTGCGGCCGCTCCGCTCGTCGCACTTCCGGCCTCACGCAAGCCAGTCACCGTGTCCCCCAACCCCAACCGATCAAAAGCTCCCGGCCGCAGCGTAGTGGCGCGACCCGCGAAAGTGTCGGCGTACGGCGGTGAACCGCGCCAACATCCTTTCAGCGCACCGGGGTTGTGGGCAGACGGTCAGACCGGCGCACCTTCGAGGTACGTCGCGCGAACGGCGATGTCGCCGATTGCCTCGGGGGCGGTGTCGCGGGGGTCGGCGGACAGGACGACGAGGTCGGCGTATTTGCCCGGAGTGAGCGAGCCGATGACGTCATCGGCGTGGAGCTGCCATGCGGCGTCCAACGTCTGGGCGCGCAAGGCCTGTTCGACGGTGATGGTCTCGTGCGTCGCCAGGACGCGGCCGGATTCGGTACGGCGGGTCACCGCCGTCCTGACGTTGCCCAGCGGGTCCGGCGGCGTGACGGTGCCGTCGTTGTGCAGCGAGATCCGTACTCCGGCGCCGAGCGCGGACCGGGCCGCCACCCACTCCTCGCCGCGCGGCCCGAACAGGTCGTCGACCAGCACCTCGCCCCAGTAGCGCACGTGTGCCATGAAGAGGCTGCAGGTGACGCCGAGGCGCGCCGCCCGGTCGTATTGCTCGCGGGTCATCGCGCCACAGTGCTCCAGGCGCAGCCGACGGTCCGTCATGTCCGGGTGCTGGGCGAGGAGTTCCTCCCACACGTCGAGGACCATGTCGGTGGTGACGTCCCCTTGCGCGTGGCAGGCCAGTTGCCAGCCTTCGGCGAAGTAGGCCTCGGCGATCGCCCGGTACGCCTCCCGGTCGTAGTTCGTCTCGCCGTGGTGCGAGCACGGCAGTCCGAGGACCACGCGCGTGGCATGCGTGTCCAGGTACGGGAACGATGTGGCGATGTTGCCGTTCCACGGCGACCCGTCCGCCCACGTCTTGATGCCCACCTGCCGCACCATGTCGTCGCCGTTCAGCAGCGGGACGGCGGTCGACAACGTGGGGTCCGACGCCTCGTACAGCCGCAGGCGCGCGGTCAGTCCGCCTTCCGCACGCAGCGCGTCGATCATGGGGCGGCGGGACGCGTGGAACGCCAGTTCGCCGACGGTGGTCACCCCGACGCCGTTCAGCTCGGCCAGGTTCGTGCGCAGCGTGTCCGGCCCCGGTGGGCGCCGGGCGAGCGCCGACCCGACGATTGCCGCCAGCGCGCCGCCCTCCAGGCCCTTGCCGGTGGGTTCGCCATCGGCGTCGCGGACGAAGTGGGCACCGACCGGGTCGGGCGTGTCGCGGGTGATGCCCGACGCGCGCAGCGCCGCGGAGTTCGCGTACACAGCGTGTGCCGAGTTCGTGATCACGGCCAGCGGGCGGTCCGGCGACAGCGTGTCGAGCCATGCGCGCGTCGGCTCGACCAGGCCTTTCTGGAGCAGGCCGTCCCAGCCGAACAGGTACGCCCCGTGCTCCGGGTCGGCCGTCGCCACCGCCTCGCGTATCGCCGCCATGACGCCCTCGGCGGTACGCACCGTCGTGGGGCGGATGTCGCGGATCGGGCCGTCCGTGCCGAAGCCGAGGCTCACCGGGTGCCCGTGGGCCTCGACGAAGCCGGGCAGCAGGCAGCCGCCGGCGAGGTCCACGACCTCGGTGCCGGGCCCGACCAAGGCTCGGACGTCCGCGGCGTCGCCCACGGCGGCGATCCGGCCGTCGCGGACCGCCAGCGCCTCGGCCTGCGGTCGGGCATCGTCGATCGTCACCACGGAGCCGCCGAGGAAGACCACATCTGCATCAGTGCGCGACAAGGGAGGGCTCCTCGGTCCGGTGCGGGGCCGGCGCCTGTGCGGTGCGGCGCGGGCGGGGTATGGGCAGCAGCAGCGGCGGGGGCGCCGAGGGCGGCGTTTCGTACGCCGTGCGCGGTGCGGTCATGGGTCGTACGCCTTCCTCGTCGCTGCGGCGGAGAATGATCACGCTCGCAGGGCACTGGAACCGGGACAAGAACCACATCCGACCGCGATGACGGTGCCAGATGAAACATCGTCTGTGCGCGGCGGCGCCGCCGGGCGCGGGAAGACGCGAGCAAAATGTTACGGAAGCCCATATATGACAGCTAAGTGGACGTGCGACCGATGTGAGGCCGACCACGGCCCGGTCCCGGTCCGGCCCGCGACCGGGCACGATCGGCCTCGTGTACCTTCCGCTCGACCACGACTCCCCCGAGCCGCTGTACCGCCAGGTCCGCCGGCAGTTGCAGAACGCCATTTCGGCCGGCGACTTCGGTGCCCGGCGCCTGCCGTCTTCGCGCGAGCTGGCCGCCTCGCTCGGGGTCAGCCGCAATACGGTCAACCTGGCTTACCAGGAGCTGGTCGCGGACGGCTATGTGACGGCCGAGCCGCGGTCCGGGATGGTGGTCAACCCCGAGCTGGTCGCCCGGCTCGCCGCCGCCGACGACCCGGGGAGCGCGCCGCGCCGTCCGCGTCCCGCGTGGCTGCGGGAGTTGGCGGCACGGCCGCCGCGCGACGCGTACCCGCACATCGCCAAGCCCGCCGACTGGCAGCGCTACCGCTACCGATTCGTCAACGGGCACCTGCCGTTCGAGACGTTCCCGACCGCCGCGTGGCTGCGCTGCCTGCGTACGGCGCTGACCGCCGAGCACCGCGCCGCGAGCCTCCAGGACAGCCAGGACGCCGACGACCCGCTGCTCCTGCGCGCCCTGTGCCGCGACGTGCTGCCCGCGCGCGGCATCGCCACGACTCCCGACCGGGTGCTGGTCACGAGCGGATCCCAACAAGGCATGCATCTGCTGGCGACCGCGCTCATAGCCCCCGGCGCGCGCGTCGCCGTCGAGGACCCCGGCTATCCCGACGCCCGGCACATCCTCGCCCGGGCCGGCGCCGAGCTGGTCGGGCTGCCGGTGGACCACTGGGGCGTCGTCCTCGACCCGTGGCCGGACGACATAGCCATGGCCGTCGTCACCCCGAGCCACCAGTACCCGACCAACGCCACCCTGTCGGCACCGCGCCGCGGCCACCTGCTCGACCTCGCCACCGCGCACGGCTTCCCGGTCGTCGAGGACGACTACGACGGCGAACTGCGGTACGTCGGCCGCAGCACCCCCGCACTCGCCTCCGCCGACCCCGCGGCGGTGGTCTACCTGGGCAGCTTCGCCAAGTTCCTCGCGCCCGGGCTGCGCCTCGGCTACCTGGTCGGCGAACCGGAGCTCATCGCCTACCTGCGCGACCTGCGGCGCTACATGGTCCGGCACCCACCCGGACACCTCCAACGCGCGCTGGCCCTGCTGATCGGCAGCGGCGAGTACCGCCGCTGGGTGCGGACGCTGCGCTCGCTGCTTCGCGAACGCTGGCTCGCCGCGCGCCAAGCCGTCGACCGCCACCTGCCGGGCTGGCGGTACGACCCGGCGGCGGGCGGCGTCAGCCTGTGGCTGCGCGCACCCGCGGGGCTGGACACTCGGCTGCTCGCCGGGCGCGCGGCGGCGGCCGGGGTCCTGATCGAGACCGGTGAGGCGTCGTTCCTGTGCGACGAGGGGCCGTACGACAGCGTGCGCCTGGGGTTCACCGCCGTCCGCACGGCTGACATCGAGCCGGGGATCGCCGCACTGGCCGCCGAGGCCAGGGCCCTGCTGGGCGGTCGCTGAGGGGGCCGGCCGACGGACATCTGGACCCGTCACGATGCCGATCTCTGGATCTTTACCGGGTCCAGTACGGCCCGCCAGCCTCGATGACCATGACGACCCGAGCACCACTCCCTGGCGTACACCCTGCCGAAGCGAACGCGGAGGCGTGTGCGGAAGCGGCGGCCGACGCGCGCGCGGAGGGGGCGCGCCCGGGAACCTTTCCGGGGCCTCTTCCGAGAACTTCTCGGGGGACGTTTTCGGGAACCGCTGTGGGCCTAACGACCCTGCGCCGAACTACCGGACGGCTCGATACCGGGCGAGTAGGTGCCGGACACCGAATTACCGGACGGCACAAGGCCGGGCGGCGCGGCGCATGACGGCCGGTGTGGAACTCGCCTTGGCCGTCGGGGCCGTCGCCGCCGCGGCCGTCGTCCAGGGCGGCACCGGAGCCGGCTTCGGCCTGATCAGTGCGCCGCTGTTGGCGCTGATCGACCGGTCGTTCGTGCCCGGGCCGGTGCTGGCGCTCACGGTCGTCATCTGCGGCGTCGGCGCTTGGCGTGAACGCGAGGCGCTGGTGGTCCGCGACCTGCGGGGCGCGGCGGTGGCGAGCGTACCGGGGATGGTGGTCGGCGTGTGGGCGCTGTCGGCTCTCGACGCCACACCGATAGCGCTGGTCACCGGGGTCGTGATCGGGGCCGCCGTCATCGCGGCGTGGTGCGGCGTACGCATCCCCGCGACCCCCGCCGCTCTCTCCTGCGCCGGGGGTCTGTCCGGCTTCCTCGGCACGCTTATCGCCGCGCCCGGCCCTCCGGTGTCGCTCGTCTACCGGCCGCCGGCAGCGCCGCGTCTGCGCGCCAACCTGTCCGCGTACTTCGCGGTGACCTCGGTCGTCGCGCTCGCGCTGCTCGCCGCCACCGGCCGCTTCGGCCGGGCCGACGCCGTGCACGCGGCGGTCCTGCTGCCCGCCGGGCTGGCCGGGGCCGCGATCGGAGGACGCCTCGGCAGCCGACTCACCGGCCGCACGGTCGGCCAGGCCGTCCTGGGCGTCGCGTTCGCGTCGGCGGTTGTCGTCACCGCCAAGGCGGTTGCCGCCTGACGCCGCGATCAGCCGGCGGTGGCCTCGATGCGCGAGAAGGTGCCGTACGGGCCCATCTCGCCCCAGGCCAGCCGTGCGGCAAACGGCGCCATCAGGTCCGTCGGCGGCAGCGGTGCGGCCACTTGATCGGTGGTCTCCAGGGCGGCCAGCGTCACGTGGGGGCGGAAGTTCTCGCCGGCGCCGCTCAGCACCGGCAGGTCGAGGTCTCGTGCGTGTTCGAGCACGCGGCGGTGCGCGGCTTCCAGCGCGGTACGCCGCAGCGCCTCCAGGCCGACGTACACACCGCCCTGCGGCAGGTAGAGGTCACCCCGGGCCATCGCGCCGAACTGCACACCGGACGGCCGCACTTCGGTGACGGGCGCGATCGACGCCACACTCCGGCCCCACAGTTCCGCGGCCGACCCCCGGGGCGCGTCGACGTGCAGCAGCGTGATGTGCGGCAGGTACTGCTCGCCGATGCGCATGATGGTCGGCACGCCGGCGGTGATGCGCTCTGCGTACGCGCTCAGGGCGGCGTTGGCGTGGTCGTCGGGCAGCAGGATGATGCCGTACGGCACGGAGGCGGCGTCCCCTCTGTGTCGGGACCCAGGCGGATCCTTCGCGGTGGTGGCGGCCGGTCACAACGTGCCGCCGGTTCCCCGACGTTGCCAGATCCCCGGGCCTGCCGGTACGCGTTGTCCCGATCGCGCATGAGGGCGGTACGTCGGCCGCGCGGGTTCGCATAGGCTCGTCACCGGACGCAAGACGCAGTGCGCAGGACCGCGCGTACGCGAGACCGCAGGACCGGGCGTACTTGGGACCGGGCGTACGCGGGACCGCACGCACGCAAGACCCGCACGTACGGCAAGGGGAGACGGCAAGTGGATCCGGAGGCCATGTCGGAGCAGCCGCACGCCGTAGGTGCGCGGCTGCGCGAAAGCGGGCCCGCGCACAAGATCGTGGCCCCGGACGGCAGCGCCGCGTGGCTGGTCACGCGCTACGAGGACGTCGCGCCCCTGCTTGCCGACCCCCGGCTGTCCCTGTCCAAGCAGCATGCCAAACCGGACGGCGGCTACCGCGGTTTCGAACTGCCGCCCGCCCTGGACGCGAACCTGCTCAACATGGATCCGCCGCAGCACACCAGGCTGCGCCGGCTGGCCAGTCCGGCCTTCGGCGCCGGGCACGTTGCCCGCATGCGGCCCGCGCTGGAGAAGGCGGCGCATCGGCTCGCCGACGACCTGGCGGCGGCCGGGGAAGTCGACCTCGTCGCCGACTACGCCGCGCCCTTCTCGGTGCTCGTGATCTCCGAACTCCTCGGTGTGCCGGAGGAGTCCCGCCATCGGTTCAGGGCGTGGACGACCGGCCTGCTGGGTGCGGGCGCGACCCGCGAAGGCATGCGCGAGATCGTCGGGGAAATGCTGCGCTTCTTCACCGGGCTGATCGCGGACAAGCGCACAGCGCCCGGAACCGACGTGCTGTCCGCGCTTGTTGCCGCCCGCGATGCCGACGACGACCGGCTCACCGAGGACGAGCTCACCTCATTGGCGTTCCTGCTCCTGTTCGCCGGATTCGAGAACTCGGCGAATCTGATGGCGAGTTGCCTGCACGCGGTACTGACCGACCCGGAACTGCGCCGGAGCGTACGCCCGCCGGGGGACGCCGCCTCCTCCCCCGACGCGACCGCCGCACTCGTCGAGGAGGTCGCGCGCCACGAGTCACCCGCGCTGCTGGCCATCCGCCGCTTCCCCGTCGAGGACATCGACGTCGGCGGCGTCGTGATCCCCGCCGGGGAGACCGTACTGCTGTCGCTGGCCTCCGCCAACCGCGACCCGCGGCGCTTCACCGCACCGGACGCGGTCGACCCGGTGCGGCCGGATCTCGCCCGGCACCTGAGCTTCGGCCAGAGCGTCCACTACTGCATCGGGGCGCCGCTCGCCCGCTTGGAAGCGCGGATCGCCGTCGGCGTGTTCCTCGACCGCTTCCCGAACGCCCTTCTGGATCCCGGCAGTCCGCCGCGTTGGCAGCCCTCGCCGCGCGTACGCGGACTGGCGTCGCTTCCGGCACTCGTCGACGGCTGACCGTCCGGGCCCGCGGCGGCGACGCACCGGACTCGCCGGTCGGGGCACACCGTAACAAGATCGACAAATCCGCTCCGCACCCGGCGAACAGCGTTCCGTTTCCCCGTGACATCAGGCCAACTCCCGCGCCACTATTGACACATGGGCACGTCTGGTGAGCACGTTGACCACCGGCCGCGGGTCGCGGTGCGGTTCCGTGGCGCGCGCCAGGACGTCGAATTGCCCATCGTGCGCCTGGAGCAACGCGCCAACGGGCGCTGGTACGCGGTCGTGGAGCTGCCCCGGTGGTCGGACGACGGCCGCGAAGTCGTCCCCTGGGACGAGCAACTGACGCTCCCCCCGGGCAGCTTCCGCCAGTTGCCGGGCGAGGACTACAGCGCCCTGAAGCGCGTACGCCACCCGAACGTGAGCCTGTAGCAGCACTCATGGATGTACGTCCGGGGCCGGGACATCCGGGCCCGGGAATTCCGAGCCCGGGTGACGCGGCGTCAGGCAGGCAGCGTGACGCCGCGCGTCGTGACGATGCGGGCGCTGCCCTCGGCGAGTTGGTACGACATCCCGACGACGGCGGCATGTTCCGCCTCGACGAGGTCCGCGAGCACGCGCGATCGGTCCAGCAGGACGTCGACGGTGTGCCGGACGTGCTCGTCGATGATGTCGCCGTCGCGCTCCAGCCCGGCCGCGCGGGCGGCGAGCACGCTGGGCGTCACCCGCTCCACGACGTCGCGGACGTAGCCGGAGGTCGGCAGCCCCTCCTTGACCGCGAGCCGGGCGGCGGCGACGGCGCCGCAGGAGTCGTGGCCGAGGACCACGACGAGGCGGCAGCCCAGCACGCCCGTGCCGTACTCGATGCTGCCCAGCACCTCGGCGCCGAGGACGTGCCCCGCGGTGCGGACCACGAAGAGGTCCCCGAGGCCCTGGTCGAAGATGATCTCGGCGGCCAGGCGGGAGTCCGAACAGCCCAGCAGCACCGCGAAGGGCGTCTGGGCGGGCGCCAGGTGCGCGCGACGGGCGGCGTCCTGGTTGGGGTGCTTGGGCGCTCCGTCCACGAAACGGCGGTTGCCGGCGAGGAGCAGCTCAAGGGTCTCGGTGGGCGACGGCGCGGCGGGAGGCGTGGGGATGGCCATGGGACGGAGCGTACGAGGGTGGAGATCATCGCGCGCGCCGGACCCGCCCCAGTGCGGCATGGGGAGGATGTGGTATGGCGTTCGGGTGACGGCGGTGCTCGCCGGGCACGTCGCTCCCGTGGCTTCGGCCACTCAGCCGAAACCGACCACCGGTTGCGGCGTGTACGGCGCTTCCAGGCGGGCCGCCTCGTCGTCCGTGAGGTCCACGGACAGCGCGGCCAGTGCGTCGTCGAGGTGGTCCGGCTTGCCGACGCCGACGATCGGTGCGGCGACGACGGGATTGCGCAGCAGCCAGGCGAGCGCGATCCGGGCCGGCGCCTCGCCGCGCTCCTCGGCCACCCGGGCGACCTCTTCGACGATGGGCCGGGCCGCGTCGTCGGCGTACAGCGTGCGGCCGAAGGCGTCGGTGCCGCTCCGCTCGGTCGAGGTGCCCCACGGGCGGGCCAGTCGGCCCCGGGCGAGCGGGCTCCACGGCAGTACGCCCACCCCCTGGTCCGCGCACAGCGGGAGCATCTCGCGCTCCTCCTCGCGGTGCAGCAGGTTGTAGTGGTTCTGCATGGAGACGAACTTTGTCCAGCCGTGCCGCTCGGCGGTGTACTGGGCCTTGGAGAACTGCCACGCGAACATCGACGAGGCGCCGATGTACCGGGCCTTGCCCGCCTTGACGACGTCGTGCAGCGCTTCGAGGGTCTCCTCGATCGGGGTTCGCCTGTGCCAGG
>NZ_JBEZFP010000137.1:0-24388 GCF_040649515.1 Streptodolium elevatio | reverse complement strand
ATTCCTATCTGGTGGATTTCGGGTCACACGAACGAGGGGGGGCGGGCATCCGCCCGCCCCGCCGTCCTGCTCACCGTCCCGGCCGCCCGCGCATCGCGGGCGGCCGGGCCTCCCGGATCCGCAGCCGGATCACGGGCCCTGCACTCGTGCGCTAGCGGCGGCCGCGCGTCGGGCCGCCGTCGCCCTCGACCAGGCCGGCCCGGCGCAGCGCGTCGGCCAGTGCGCCGCCGCCCGCGGGCGCGCCGCCACCCCGGTTGCCGCCGCCGCGGTCGTCCCGCCCGCCGCGACCGCGGCCGCCTTGTCCGCCCTGGTTGCCTTGTCCGCCGTGGTTGTTGCCGCCGCGGCCGCCGCGCTGACCCTCGCCACCACGGCCCTCGCCGCCGCGTCCGTCACCGCGTCCGTCACCGCGTCCGTCACCGCGCCGGCCGCCCTGCTCGCCCTGCGGACGCCGCGGTCCGGGAGCCGTACGCCCGCCGCCCGCGCCGCCCCCGCCGCCGGACCCGGCGGTCGCCTCGTCCTCCAGACGCAGCGTCAGCGAGATGCGCTTGCGCGGAATGTCGACGTCGAGCACCTTCACCCGCACGATGTCCCCGGGCTTGACCACGTCACGCGGGTCCTTCACGAACGTGGCGGACATCGCCGACACGTGCACAAGACCGTCCTGGTGCACGCCGACGTCGACGAACGCACCGAACGCGGCGACGTTCGTCACCACGCCCTCCAGCAGCATCCCCGGCTTGAGGTCGGTCAGCTGCTCGACGCCCTCCTTGAAGGCGGCGGTCTTGAACGCCGGCCGCGGGTCGCGGCCCGGCTTCTCCAACTCCGCGAGGATGTCGCTGACGGTCGGCAGACCGAACTGCTCGTCCACGAAGTCCTTGGGGCTGAGCGCCCGCAGCACCGCCCCCTTGCCCAACACGGTGGTGATGTCGCCGCCCGCCGCCGCCACGATGCGGCGTACCACCGGATAGGCCTCGGGGTGCACGCTCGACGAGTCCAGCGGGTCGTCGCCGCCGGGGATGCGCAGGAAGCCCGCGCACTGCTCGAACGCCTTCGGGCCGAGCCGCGCCACGTCCTTGAGCTGCTTGCGGTTCTTGAACGGCCCGTTCGCGTCGCGGTGCAGCACGATGTTCTCGGCGAGGCCGCCGCCGATGCCCGACACGCGGGTCAGCAGCGGCACCGACGCGGTGTTCACGTCGACGCCCACGGCGTTCACGCAGTCCTCGACCACCGCGTCCAGCGAGCGCGACAGCTGCAGTTCGGACAGGTCGTGCTGGTACTGGCCGACGCCGATCGACTTCGGGTCGATCTTCACGAGTTCGGCCAGCGGGTCCTGGAGGCGCCGGGCGATCGAGACGGCGCCGCGCAGCGACACGTCCAGCTCGGGGAGTTCCTGCGAGGCGTACGCCGACGCCGAGTACACCGACGCACCCGCCTCCGACACGACCACCTTGGTGAGCGGGAGTTCGGCGTGCCGCTTGATGAGGTCCGCGGCCAGCTTGTCCGTCTCGCGCGACGCGGTGCCGTTGCCGATCGCGATCAGCTCCACGCCGTGCGCCTTCGCGAGCCGTGCGAGGGTGTCGATCGACTCGTCCCAGCGGCGCCGCGGCTCGTGCGGGTAGATGGTGTCGGTCGCCACGACCTTGCCGGTGTCGTCCACGACCGCGACCTTGACGCCGGTACGCAGACCCGGGTCCAGGCCCATCGTCGTGCGCGTCCCGGCCGGGGCGGCGAGCAGCAGGTCGCGCAGGTTCGCCGCGAAGACGCGCACCGCCTCGTCCTCCGCGGCCTGCCGCAGCCGCCCGCGCAGGTCGATGCCCAGGTGCACCAGGAACCGGGTGCGCCACGCCCAGCGCACGGTGTCGCCGAGCCACTTGTCGGCCGGGCGCCCGCGGTCGGCGATGCCGAAGCGCCGCGCGATGCTCTGCTCGAAGCCGGTCGGCCCGGCCGCCGGGTCCGCGGCCTCCTCCTCCGGTTCGAGGGTCAGCGTGAGCATCTCCTCCTTCTCGCCCCGGAACATCGCCAGGATGCGGTGCGAGGGCAGCCGCGTGAACGGCTCGGCGAAGTCGAAGTAGTCGGAGAACTTCGCGCCCGCCTCCTCGCGGCCCTCGCGGACCTTGGCCACCAGGCGGCCGCGCGTCCACATCCGCTCGCGCAGCTCGCCGACGAGGTCGGCGTCCTCGGAGAAGCGCTCGACGAGGATCGCCCGGGCCCCCTCCAGCGCGGCGGTGCGGTCGGCGACGCCCTTGTCCGTGTCGACGTAGTCGGCCGCGGTGGCCTGCGGGTCCAGCGACGGGTCCGCGAGCAGTGCGTCGGCGAGCGGTTCGAGCCCCGCCTCGCGCGCGATCTGCGCCTTGGTCCGGCGCTTGGGCTTGTACGGAAGGTAGATGTCCTCCAGCCGTGCCTTCGAGTCGGCGGCCATGATCTGCCCGCGCAGCGCGTCGTCGAGCTTGCCCTGCGCGTCGATCGATTCGAGTACCGCCGTCCGGCGCTCCTCCAACTCACGGAGGTAGCGCAGGCGCTCCTCCAGCGTGCGCAGCTGCGTGTCGTCGAGGGTCCCGGTCACCTCCTTGCGGTAGCGCGCGATGAACGGCACGGTCGCACCGCCGTCGAGCAGGTCGACTGCGGCCTGCACCTGTCCTTCGCGTACGCCGAGCTCGTCGGCGATCCTCTTGTTGACAGAGGGTGTGGACGTCACCACGGAACTTGAACCACCTTCACACTGGGGTACCCGGGCATTCTGCCGATGTTGGGCCCCGAATGTCGCACTGGCGGCGGTGCGCGTGTCCGCCGTACGAGTCCGTGGCGGCGGTCGCCGCGGCCCGGTGCCCGCTCCGAGGCCGCCCCGGCGGCGGTGCGGCGGTGGTCCGGCGGAGCCGAGCGGGTCGCCCGGGCGGCGGTGGCATGGTCGTCCGACGGACGGTAGGACGACGCGGAATCTCGGTTGCGGCCCCGTGGTCGGGTGCTGAACCCTCGAAGGCGATGACTATTTCTGACCTGGACAAGGCCTGGGAACTGGTGGAGGGCGGCGACGTATCCGCGGTGATGCGTCACCTGCGCGGGACCGCCGGACGACTGGAGATCCGCGACCTGGCGCTCGTCGTGGAGAAAGCCGCGGGCATGGTCGGCTTCGACGACCTCGTCGAGGCGTCGCGCGCACTCGCCGCCAAACCGCGCAGCGCCGACAAACTCTTCGAGTTCGGATACGCCTGCATCGAGCACGGCGCGGCCTACGCGGCGATACCCGCCCTCGTGGAGTCGCTGCGCCGGTCGCCGAAGTCGCGCGGGGTGTTCCTGGAGCTGGCGTCGGCGTACGAGCGCGAGGAGCGCCACGGCGAGGCGGTCGCCCTGCTGGAGTCCCGCGACGCGACGCTGCGGGACTGGCCCGACCGGTATCTGCTCGTCTACAACGCCGTGCTGGCGGGCGATCTGACGCGCGCCCGAACGCAGTTCGTCCGCCTGCCGGCACCGGCGGACGAGGACTGGGAGTGGGCGTACGGCCGCCTCGGCGCCATGCTGTCCCGCGCGGACGCCGCCGCGGCCGTCGCCCCGCTGGACCACGAGGACTTGCGCGGCTGGCAGTTCGTGCTCACCGGGGGAGTGCTGGCGACGATCTCGCCGTACGGCTTCCGCACGAGCATGGTCGGCCGGCACGCGTTCCACCAGGACTCGCCGGGCAGTTGCCGCCAGGGTTTGGACCGCCTCGCCGCCGTGCTGGGGGCGACGGGTGCGGCGCCCGCGTCGGTGTCGCTCCTGGATGACCGGGGCAGCCGGATCCTGGGCCTGGCCGCCGCCGACGTGCTGGGGCTGCCCGCAGTGCCGTACGAGCCGGGCCGCCCGGACACGGTGGTCGTCGCGTACCGCCTGGACGACGTGGCGGAAGGGGTCGTCGAGTCGCTGCACGAACGCGCTCCCGGACAGGTGCTGTTCGAGCACGCGACGTGCTGGACGAGTCCGCCGCCCGTCGCCGCCGACATCAGCGTGCTGCTGCGTCAGGCGGGCAACGCGCCGTGGGAGAAGCGGCTCACCGCCGACCCCGAAGGCGGCGCGCCGGACGGCCGGCCGGAGGCCGAGATCGCCGCGGACGTCGTCGCCGCCCAGCCGGACGCGGACCATCCGGGCGACGAGGACGCGCCGCCCGACACCGGAGCCGAACTGGTCGCCTTCGCGGCCGGCGTGGCGTCCGCCTGGGCGGCCCGCACCTCCCGGGACCAGTGCCCTTCGACGGGTCCGGTGCGCAGTGCACGCTTCCGCTGACCGCGACGCGGCCCCGGTGCCCGGCCCCGACCCCGACCACGCACGGGTGCGGGACAGCTACGACGCCGTGGCCGAGGAGTACCAGGCCCGGATCGGTGACGAACTTGCGCACAAGCCGCTGGACCGCGCGTTGCTCGGAGCGCTGGGCGAGTCCGTCGGCCCCGGAGCGGCGATTGCGGACCTGGGCTGCGGGCCGGGCCACGTGGCCGGATGGCTCGCCGCGCGCGGTGCCCGGGTTGTGGGCGTCGACCTGTCGCCCGGGATGGTGGCGGTCGGCCGCCGCGAACACCCGGCCGCCGAGTTCCGGCAGGGCGACCTGCTGCGACTGCCGGCCGCCGACCGGGAGTTCGATGCCGCGGTGGCCTTCTACTCGCTCATCCACCTGGCCGCCGGGGAACTGCCCGCGGCGTTCGCCGAAGCCCGGCGGGTGCTGCGGCCCGGGGGGCTGCTGCTGGTCGCGTTCCATCTCGGCGACGAGGTCCGCCACATGACCGACTGGTGGGGGCACGCGGTGGACGTCGAGTTCCACTTCCGCGAGTCCGCTCCGATGGTCGCGGCGATGACCGACGCAGGGTTCGCGGTGGAAGCCCGCATGGAGCGTGCGCCGTACCCGGAGGAGGCCGAGACACGGCGGGGGTACGTGCTCGCGCGGGCGACATAGCGCCGCCCCGGGGCGGCCCCTGCGGTCGTGCCCGCAGTCGGGCCCCGCGGTCCGACATCCGCAGCCGGGCAACGTGTGGCCGGGCGGCATCCACGTACCAGGCACAATGAGCCAATGCTCAGCACGCCTTTCAGCACACCGTGGGGCGAGGTCGACCTGACCCGCTTCCCCGAGGACCCCCGCGACCCGCTGCGTGCCTGGGACGCCGCCGACGCGTACCTGCTCCGGCGCCTGGCCGGGGAGCCGGGGCCCGAGGGGACGCCCGTCGGGCCCGTCGATCCGGCCGCCGCGGCGCCCGGCGCGCTGGTCGTGGTCGGGGACCGGTGGGGCGCGCTGACCACCGCCCTCGCGGCGTACCGGCCCACCCAGATCACCGACTCGTACCTCGCCCGCGAGGCGACGCGCGCCAACCTCGCCCGCAATGGCGTCGACCCCGAGACGGTGCGGCTGCTCACCACCCGGGACGAGCCGCCCGCCCGGGTGGACGTCCTGCTGGTGCGCGTCCCCAAGGGCCTCGCGCTCCTGGAGGACCAACTCCACCGCCTCGCGCCGTCGGTGCACACCGGCACGGTCGTGCTCGGCACCGGCATGACGACCGAGATCCACACGTCGACGCTCGCCCTCTTCGAGCGCATCCTCGGACCGACGCGCACCTCCCTCGCGGAGAAGAAGGCGCGCCTCATCTTCTGCACACCGGACGGCCGCCCCGCGGCAGCCGCCAACCCGTGGCCGCACACGTACGCGCTGCCCGACGGCATCGGCGTGATGTCCGGCCGCCGGGTCGTCAACCACGCGGGCGTGTTCTGCGCCGAACGACTCGACGTCGGCACCCGGTTCCTGCTCGGCCACCTGCCGGAGCGCCGAGGGCCCGAGCACGTGGTCGACCTCGGGTGCGGCAACGGCGTCGTGGGCACCGCCGCGGCGCTCGCCAACCCGGACGCGCACGTGACCTTCGTCGACGAGTCCTTCCAGGCCGTCGCGTCGGCGGAGGAGACCTACCGCGCCAACGTCGACGCGGACGCCCGCCCGGCCGCGTTCACGGTCGGCGACGGCCTGGCAAGCCTCCCGGGCGCGAGCGCCGACCTCGTGCTCAACAACCCGCCGTTCCACAGCCACCGGGCGACCACGGACGGCATCGCGTGGCGGATGTTCACCGGTTCGCGCGCCGCGCTGCGCCGCGGCGGCGAGCTGTGGGTGGTCGGCAACCGCCATCTCGGCTACCACGTCAAGCTCAAGCGCATCTTCGGCAACTGCGAAGTCGCGGCGAGCGACCGCAAGTTCGTTGTACTGCGGGCGACGCGCCGCTGACCCGACGCGCCACCGACCCGGCGCGCCACCGACCCGAGCAGTCGCTCGGCCGACCCGCCACGGACCGGCCGTGGACACCCGGACGGGGCCCAACGCCGTCGGGTCGAACCGTGCGTGCGGCTCCCGCTTACGGCCTCCGTGCACGGCCTCCGCTCAGGTGCGGAACCGCCAGGCGGCATGGGCTGCCCGAGCCGCCAGATGTGCCCGGCGCTCCTCCGGGGTCGTGGGCCCGCCTGCCGCCCCCGGCGCCAGCCGGGTCTCCAGGTCGGCGAACGCGACGACCTGCGCCTTCGGCTCCGGCCGATTGTCCGCCCAGGCGCAGCGGAACGTCAGCATGCCCTCGGAACGCCCTTCCGTGTCCAGCCAGTTCGCCACTCCCGGGTCCTCGTGCGCGACCACGACCCGCACCAGCCCGTCCGCGTCGACCGCGGTCTGGCGGTGGTTCAGGCCGCCGGTGCGGTGGATCGACTCGACGGGCTCGAACCAGCCGAGCTGGTACAGCTGGTACGACCAGTAGCGCGCCACCGGCGCCTCGCACTCGACGACCAGGGCCTCGCCCGGCGCGAGGCGGTAGAAGCAGAAGCCGTACACCAGCCCCTTGAGTCCCTTGGGCTCGGTGCGCGGCTGGATGAACGTGTTGTCCTCGCCGCGCGTCCGGGCCGCCCGCTGGTAGTCGTTCCAGTAGGTGATCGACCGCTCGAACTGCGAGCGCGCTTCCTCCAGTTGCTCGGCGATGCGGCCGGGGGTGAGGCGTTGCGGGACGGTCGGGCGGTCGACGCGCTCGATGGTGAGCACGGCGGGTTCGTGCTCCTGCCAGTCGTAGTAGTACTCGCGGACGGCGACCATGCGGGCGCCCTCCGGCAACGGCACCCACCGTACGGCGGGGTCGGCCGGCTCGGGCCCGCCGAGCAGGATCTCGAAGGAGTCGCCCGGGGCGATCCCGAGGTCGGTCGCGGTCACCTCGTGCAGCGTCCCGTACCGCTCCTGGTGCATGTTGCCGATGCGGACCGCGAGTAGGAACTCCTCGCACGAGTGCATCAGTCCGCGGATGCGGTACGTGCCCTCCGCGTCGATGCGGGCGTGCTTGTAGACGTTGTCGACGTTCGGCCCGCCCCAGCGCGTCAGCAGGTCGTTCTGCCGCATGAAGCGCGGGTCGGCCGGGTCGAGGTGGCCGACGCCCCAGGCCAGCCAGCACACCGCCTGCTGTGCCAAGTGCCGGAAGCCCTCGGCGCGTTCCTCGGGCGAGCCGGGGAAGTCGGGGGCGAGGATGCGGTCGCCGGCGGCCTTCATCGTGTCGCATAGGGCGGCCCACGCGGCGTGGTCGGGGAGCGGGGACGACTCAGGCATGGTCGGCCGCCGGAACGCCGAAGTGCGTGCGGTAGCGCCCGAACCGGGAGCTCTCGTGCGCCCGGTCGAGTCCGAGGTCGTCGAACTCATAGCGGTGCACGCCGTGTTTGTCCTTGGGCCGGGCGTCGAGGTAGGTGCGCATGCGGTCCTCCGCGTCGTCGGTCAGTTCCATGCCCAGCGCCTCGTACAGGGCGCGGACGGTGTCCAGGGGTGCGGTCATGAAGTCGGCGTACTGGCTGTGGTGCACGCGGCCGGGGGCGAAGACGCCGCCGGTGTCGTGCTCCACGAGCCGGTCGAGGTCGTGCACGTACAGGTCGGCGTGGTAGCGGCCGATCGCCGGGTAGGAGACGTCGTCGCTGTGCACGCCGCGCAGCGTGGCGATGAGGCTGGTGACCGAGCCGAGCACCGTGATCGGGTCGCGGTGGGTGACCGCGAGGCGGGCGTCCGGGTATGCGTCCAGCAGTTCCGGCAGCGAGTGCAGGTGGGCGGGGCTCTTGAGCACCCAGCGGCGATCGCGCGGGAAGCCGCGCTGGAGGATGCGCAGGACGCGGCGGTGCAGGTCGTACGCCGGCGCCATGTCGCAACCCAGCAGCCACGCCGTGTAGTTCGGCACGTGGTACCGCGCCGGGAACTCCTGCGAGCGGAAGGCGAAGGACTGCGCGGACAGGCACTCCTTGGGCAGGCGCGCACCGTATACGTGGATCGCGTCGAGAGTGCCGGTCACCTGGTCGAAGAACCGCAGTTCCGCCTCGGCCGCCGGGATGCGCGGATCGGCGGCGAATGCGGACGGGTCGGGCGAGGGGGGCGGCACCGGCATCAGCAGTTCCCAGCCCTCCGGCACCCGGTGCGCCGGGTCGCGGGCCAGCAGCGCGTGCAGGATCGAGGTGCCGGTACGTGGCGCGCCCACCACGAACAGCGGGGCCTCGACCCGTTCGTCCGCGACGCCGGGATCGCGCGTCTCGTAGTCGCGGATCTGCAGCCGTACCCGCAGCAGGCGCAGCAGATAGCGGTACGTCTGCCAGCGTCCGAGCGCGGTCAGCCGCGCGTGCGCCTCCAGGTCGCGCAGCAGCAGGTCGAGCGGTTCGTGGAAGTCGTCCGACCCGAAGTCGTCCAGGCCGGTCAGCGCCTGGGCCCGGCCGAGCACGCCGTCCAGGCTGAATGGTTCGGCGGATTCCTCCAGCAGGGGCCCGAGGGCGCCCTCGTTGGCGAGGCGCACCCACTCGGGGCGCGTCCGGTCTGCCGGAGCCTGCATGCGCGTGCCTCCCGGGGATCGCGGCGGTTGCTTCTTGAAAAGTAGCTTCATGTGAAGATAATTTTCAAGGGCAGACGACATCCGGACGCAGTCAGGAGGACCAGGTGGAGTACGGCATCCGGGACCACGCGGTGATCGTCACCGGCGCCACACGGGGCATCGGGCGCGGCATCGCCCGCCACCTCGGCGCGCGCGGCGCCCGCCTCACGATCACCGGCCGCAACCCGAAGCGCCTGGCCGAGACCTCCGCCGAACTCGACGGACTGGGCGTCGAGCACCTGGCCGTCGAATGCGACGTCGCCGACCGCGACGCGACGTTCGCCCTCGCGGCCCGCACCCACGAGCGCTTCGGCCGCCTGGACGGCCTGGTCGCCAACGCCCAGACCTTCCGCCCGGTGACCGCGCTGGAGGACGTCACCTCCTCCGACATGGACCTGCTGCTCGACACCGGCCCCAAGGGCACACTGTGGGCGATGCAGGCGGTCTTCCCCTACTTCCGCGACGCCGGGCGCGGCCGCATCGTGACCATGGGCTCGGCGGTCGGCATGACCGGCGGCGCGGGGTACGGCCCGTACAGCGCCTCGAAGGAGGCGGTCCGCTCGCTCACGCGGACCGCCGCGCGCGAATGGGCCCGGCACGGGATCACCGTCAACTGCGTGTGCCCCGCGTCCGCCGCGCACCGCAGGCCGCCCGCCGACGACCCGGACCGGCGCGCGGTGTTCGACGCGATGTACGCCCAGCACCCGATGGGCCGCGACGGCGACCCCGACGCCGACATCGCCCCGCCGGTGCTGTTCCTGCTCTCGGACGCGTCGCGGTACATCACCGGGGAGACCTTCATGGTCGACGGCGGCGGCCAGATGCGGGCCTGAGCGCGCGGGGACCCGCGATACGGCGGCACCACGGCACGGCGGTACCACGGCACGGCATCACGACGGCAGGGCGGCACGACGACTCGGCACCAGGACGAAACAGCGGCACGACGACTCGGCGGCACGAACAAGCGGCACGAAGAAGAGGAGCGCACACATGGACGGACGGCTCGCCGGAAAATCCGCGGTGATCACCGGGGCGGGCTCCGGCATCGGCCGCGCCACCGCGCTGCGCTTCGCCGCCGAAGGCGCCCTGCTGGTCCTCGGCGACGTGCGCCCCGAGCGCACGGCCGGGACCGTCGCCGAGATACGCGCGCTCGGCGGAGACGCGGTTGCCTTCGACGGCGACGTGTCCGACGACGCGTACGTGCGCGCGCTGATCGGCACCGCCGTCGAACGCCACGAACGCATCGACATTCTGCACAACAACGCGGCCTTCTCGATCCCCGGCCGCGTCGGCGACATCACCGACGAGGACTGGCGCACCCAGCAGCGCGTGGTCCTCGACAGCGTGTTCTACGGCATCCGCGCCGCGCTCCCGCACATGACCGCGCAAGGCGGCGGATCCATCGTCACCACGGCCTCCGGCGCCGGCGTCGGCGGCGAGTACCGCCTCGGTGCGTACGCCGCCCACAAGGCCGCGGTCATCAACCTCACCCAGACCGTGGCGATGGAATACGCCGCCGACGGGGTCCGCTGCAACGCCGTCACCCCCGGCCCCACCGCGACCGAGCCGATGCTGCGCTGGCTGGAGGATGTCCCGGGCGGACCCGAGGAGTTCGGCCGTACCGCGATGCTGGGCCGGATGAGCACCCCGGAGGAAGTGGCCGCGGTCGTGGCGTGGCTCGCGTCCGACGACGCGGCTCTTGTCTCCGGCACCGTCGTCCAGGCGAACTACCGCATCACGGCGCGGCGCCCCACATGACGCCGGTCCGCGTGGCGGCGCCGGGCATGACGGAGAATCGGGAGCGACAGCCGCACCGGGCAGCGTGCCGGGCGGCCCGCGGTCCCGCCGATTCCCGTTCCCCCCAGGAGTGCACGTGACGAGTAAGGCCGACGCGGCGGGCCGGTCCGGCCCCCGCTCCGACGACTACGCCGACGGCGTGGTGGCCGCCTGGTCGCAGGTGCTGCCCGACGAGGACGCGTCGTCGCTGGGCTTCGTCGTACGCCTGCACCAGGCCATGATCGCGATGGAGGAGTTCGACCGGCGCAGCATCCGCGGCCTCGACCTGACCGCACCCGAGTACATGGTCCTCGCGGTCCTCGCGGTGCGCACCGACCAGGTCGGGCTGACCCTGCGCGAACTCCAGCCGCTGGTCATGTACTCCTCCGGCGGCATGACCCACTGCGTCGACCGGCTGGAGAAGAAGGAGCTGATCGAGCGCCGCCCGAACCCGGCCGACCGGCGGTCGGTCCTCGTGTGCCTCACCGAGGATGGCCGCGAGAAGGCCCGTACCGCGATGCGCACCCGGCTCGCGGCACTCGACGAACTGCTGGCGCCGCTCACCGCCGGGGACCGGCGTACCGTCGACAAGGCGCTGCGGCTGCTCATCGCGACCCTCGGGCCGTGGGCCCCGGCCCAGCCCTCCGCGCCCGCGGCACGCGCCACCTCCGTCAGGTCCGCCGCTTCCGCCGCCTCAGCCACAACCGGTCCGACGGGCGCGGAAAGCGTTTGATCGATTCGCCGGGCCCGTCCTAGGGTGCAGCGTGACCCACGACGCGACCGCTCCACTGCCCTCCGCCACACCCCCGGTGCCGCTGCCGCGCCAGGTGCTCGTCTTCGACGCCGACGACACCCTGTGGGAGAACAACATCCTGTTCGAGAGGGTCATCGACGACTACCTCGACTGGCTCGTGCACCCGATCCTGACCCGCGCCGAGGTGCGCGGGGTCCTCGACGACATCGAGCGCGCCAACGCGGTGACACACGGGTACGGCAGCAAGGTGTTCCTCCGAAGCCTCGCCGAGTGCTTCGCCAGGCTGCGCGAACGCCCGGCCACGGGAGCCGAGTTGGAGCGCATCTCCGAACTCGCCGCACCGCTGGTCGAGCGCGGGCACGTCGAGCTGATCCCGGGCGTCGCGGAGACGCTCACCGTGCTCGGCACGCGGCATGACCTGCGCCTGCTGACCAAGGGCGCGCAGGACGAGCAGAGCGAGAAGGTCGACGCGTCCGGGCTGGCCCACCACTTCCGCAGCGTGCACATCGTCGCCGAGAAGAACCCCGACACGTACGTGGCGCTGATCGACGAGCTGGGCCTCGACCCCGCGACCAGCTGGATGATCGGGAACTCCCCGAAGTCGGACATCCTCCCGGCCCGCAAGGCCGGCATGCGCGCGGTCTTCATCCCGCACGAGCACACCTGGGTCCTCGAGGACGATGTCGTCGACGGCACCGACGCGGGCGTCCTGCACATACGCGCGTTCACCGAACTCCTCGACCACTTCTAGGTCGTGTCTTCAAGTTCTCGCCGGGCCCGCGAACTTGAAGACACCCCCTAGGCCAATTCCAGGCCTGGTTCGCAAGCCCCCCGCCCCGCCCCCGCATTACTTCTCGGACGGAACGATGACGGCACGGCAACCCTCGGTCTCCTGCGTGTTCGTGTGCCATGACGGCGCCGGGCGCATCCTGCTCGCGCGACGCGGCCCGGGCGCCCGCGACGAGGCGGGCGCCTGGGACTGCGGAGCGGGCGCACTGGAGTTCGGCGAGACGTTCGAGGCCGCGGTCACGCGCGAGGTACGCGAGGAGTACGTCGCCCTGCCGTCGGAGATCCGCAGCCTCGGCGTCCGCAACGTCCTGCGCGGCGACCCGGTCGAATCGCACTGGGTGGCCGCCGTGTTCGCGGTACGCGTGGACCCGGGCGAGGTCGCCATCGGCGAGCCGCACAAGTTCGACGCCCTCGACTGGTTCGCCCCCGACCGGCTCCCCGAGCCCGTGCACTCGCAACTCGCCGAGACCCTGCGGATGCTCCCGGACGACCTCGTGCCCCGGGACGTCCCACGCCCCGGGAACGACGCGCGCCAAGCGACGAACGGGATGGACGCGCCTCCGCAATGACGCGCCGTCAGCGGCGGACCAGCACCCGCGGGTTCAGTTCGTCCACGTGCGCGTGCCCGGACAGCGCGAGGGTCAGGTCCAGTTCGGCGAGCAGGCAGCGCAGGACGTGGCGCACGCCCTCCTCGCCGCCCAGGGCCAGCCCGTAGGCGTACGGCCGCCCGACCAACACCGCCTGCGCACCGAGCGCCAGCGCCTTGACGATGTCCGCACCCGAGCGCACGCCGCTGTCGAACAGCACCGCCACGTCGTGGCCGACCGTCTCGGCCACCGTCGGCAGCGCGTCCAGGGCGCCGATCGCGCCGTCGACCTGCCGGCCGCCGTGGTTCGACACGACGATTCCGTCCATGCCCGCGTCCCGGGCCCGCCGCGCGTCGTCGGGGTGCAGGATGCCCTTCAGCACCACGGGCCCGTCCCAGTGCTCGCGCAGCCAGGCCAGGTCGTCCCAGGTGAGCGCCGGGTTGGAGAACAGGCCCGCCCAGTGCGCGACCGCGCCGAACGGGTCCTCCTCGGCGGGCTTTGCCAGCTTCGCCCGGAATGCCGGATCGCTCAGGTAGTTCGCGATGCCGACCGACTGGAGGAACGGCAGGTACGCCTGGTCCAGGTCGTTCGGCCGCCAGCCCAGCATGCCGGTGTCCAGGGTGACCACCAGGTGTGTGAACCCCGTAGCCTGGGCCCGGGCCAGCATGCTCGCCGCGACGTCGGGGTCGCGCGACCAGTAGAGCTGGAACCAGCGCGGCCCGTCCCCGGCGGCCTCGGCGACCTCCTCCATCGGGGTCGACGACGCCGTGCTCAGCACGGTCGTCAGACCGAGCGCGGCGGCCGCGCGGGCGGCGGCGGGCTCGGCGCCTTCGTGGACGATCGACAGCACGCCGATGGGCGCGAGCAGGAGCGGGGCCGGCATGGGCGTGCCCAGGATGGTCCGAGAGGTGTCGCGTACCGAGACGTCGGCCAGCATGCGCGGCACGATCGCCCAGCGGTCGAAGGCCTCGCGGTTCGCCCGGACGGTCGCCCCGGTCCCGGCCCCGCCCGCGACGTAGCCGAACGGCCCCGGCTCCAGAACGCGGCGGGCGGCTTCCTCCAGCGTCGACGGGTCGGTCGGGTAGGGCGGCACCCCGCCGCCGAGCGCACCGTTGAGGTAGATCTCGTCCTGGAAGCGGGAGAGCGCCGCGGACATCTCGGCGGGCGGTGCGTCCGCCTCGTCCGGCCGCGGCCCGCCCTGCTGCTCATGCGTTTTGTTCGAGGTCACCGATCCTTCATACACCTGACGGGCGAAGACATCGATGCATGCGGACGCGCACGGCTTGTGGCGGACCCCGGCCTGGGGCCCGCCACACGCCGTCGCCGTGGGTGTCGCCGTCAGTGTCACCCGTTGCGCCTGCGGCGCAGGTAGTAGGCGACGGTGACGACCGCCAGCAGCGGGCCCCACAGCAGCAGCGGGGCGTAGCAGGCCGTCATGATCCAGTACTTCGTACCGTCCGGGGCCTCCGGGGAACCCATCGCACCGGCGTCGTTCCACGCGAACGCCCCGGTGACGGTGATCAGCGTGACCGCGAGGGCACCGAGCGACGCGGGTACGACGGCCGCCGCCGTCGGGATGCGGCGTCCGCCGAGCCAGGGCACCCAGCGGGGCAGCACCTCGCCCCAGCTCTGCACGAGGCCCAGCGCCAGAAGACCCAGCAACTCGGCGAAGATGCTCAGGCCGATCAGGTAGAACGACGTGTTCCCGGGGAAGTTGGAGTGGTGCAGCGGATCGCCGGCCGCGAAGCCGGAGTCCCAGCCGAAGGCGATCGCGATGCGCCACAGACCGCTCGGCAGCAGCGTGAGCGCGGCGGCCTTCGCCGTCCAGCGGAGCGCGCGGGAGACCTCGGGGCCGTTCTTCCCCGCCGTACGGTGCGCGGCGGCGGCAGACCGCCCGGCAGCGACACCGTGCCCGGCGGGTGCAGGCGCGGGAATGGCGGCAGCGGCAGCGGTGGGGGTGGGGAGCGTCGTGGTCACGGCTGAATCCTTGTCAGGAGGCGTTGTGGTGATGGCTACAAGCCTCGTCCGCCACCGGTGTCCGCGACCATCCGCCGATCGGCAGATCATGGCGCTCACCTGCGGTGTCGTGCTCCGGCGCGGGTCTGCCGATCGGCAGATGCCCGGTGCCGCGGGCGCTCGCATAGCCTCGTGTCCGTGCCCACGATCAAGGAGACGGCCGCGCGAGGCGACCGCGAGCCCGGCGCGTCCGACCGCCGCTTCATACCCGGGGTGGCCCGGTACGCCTGGGCCGACGACAGCCCCGCACCCGGGAGCCTGTCCGTGCGTGACCGGCTCGCGGCCGCCTGCCTCGGCGCCGCGGCCCTCGTCGCGCTCGTCCTGATCCGCGGCCACAGCCTCTACGGCACGGTCCCGGCCGTCCTCGTCCTGGCGCTCGCGCTCTGGGGGCTGATCTGCCGGCGCCGCGCGCGGTACGTACTGGCGTGGCCGCTGGCCGCCGTCTCCGCCCTGTCCATCGCCACGGACTTCGCGCGCCCGCAGCCGATCCCGCAGTCGGCCGGGGCCTGGAAGATCGCCGAAGTCTTCGTGCTGCTGGCCCTCATCAGCGCCGTCGTGTGCTGGTCGCCGCGACGGGAGGCCCTGCTCGGGGCCGGGGCCGCAAGCGCCGCCGTCGCGCTGTGGGCGATCCCCTTCGTGGACGACGGCACATGGCGGGACCAGGTGGGCGCCGCGGTGTTCTGGGGCGTCGCGGCCGCCGTCGCGGCGGGCGTGGGGGCGTACCCGCGCAGCCAGGCCCGTCGCGGGCGGGACGCCGTGGTCGCCGCCCGCCGCGAGCAGCAGCTCGAACTCGCCCGGGACCTGCACGACTTCGTGGCGCACGACGTGAGCGGGATCGTCGTCCAGGCGCAGGCCGCACGTTTCGTGGCGGCGAGCGACCCGCAGGCAGTCGTCCTCGCGCTGGAGCGCATCGAGAAGGCGGGGCTGAGCGCGCTGGCGTCGATGGACCGCACCGTGCAGATGCTGCACGACGCCGACGGCGCGCCGATCGGTGCGTCGGCGCCCCCGGGTATCGGCGAACTACCGGACTTGGTAAGCCGTTTCGCCGCCGAGCGCGGCGCGGCCGACGGCCGCGTCGACCTCCGCGTCCACGACGATGCCGCCGATCGGCTCTCGCGGGAGGCGGGCGCGGTCGCGTACCGGGTCGTGGTCGAGGCGCTGACCAACATCCGGCGGCACGCCGCGTCGTCGTCGCGGGTGGAGGTGAGCGTACGCCGCGACACACCCGTCGTCCGGGTTGCCGTCACCAACGAGACCTCCGTCGGCGCGGCGTCCTGGGGCCGGGGCCGACGCGGCGGCCGCGGTCTCGTCGGCCTGCGCGAACGCGTCGCGGCGGTCGGCGGGAGCCTCGACGCCGGACCGGACGGCTCCGGCGGGTGGCACGTCGTGGCCCGGTTCCCCGAGGAGGCATGATGGCCGCGATGACCACGCGCATACTGCTCGCCGACGACCAGGACGACATCCGCAGCGGATTCCGCCTGATCCTCGACTCACAGCCCGACATGACCGTCGTCGGCGAGGCGTCCGACGGCGAGACCGCCGTCGCCCTCGCGCGCGAGCTGCAACCGGACGTCGTGCTCGCCGACATCCGCATGCCCCGCATGGACGGCCTGGAGGTGACCCGGCAACTCGCGCCCACGACACGCGTCGTCGTGGTCACCACGTTCGACCTCGACGACTACGTGCACACCGCCTTGCGCAACGGCGCCTGCGGATTCCTGCTGAAGCGGTCGGGGCCCACCCTGCTCATCGAGGCGGTGCGCGCCGCGATGGCCGGGGACACGCTCATCAGCCCGCAGATCACGGTACGGCTGCTCAGCCGCCTGTCCGCCGTACCGAGCCCGGCCGCCACCGAGACCGACGGCCGGCCGACGCCGGTCCCGGCACCGGCGCCGGCCGAGCCCGCCGCGTCCCGCACCGCACCCGGCGCCGAACCCGCCGCGGCGAACCCGCTCACCGAACGCGAACTCGAAATCGCCCGGCTGGTGGCGCGCGGCCTCACCAACGCCGAGATCGCGGAGGCCCTCTTCATCAGCGCCGGCACCGCAAAAACCCATATCGCGAACATCCAGGCGAAGCTGGCCGCTCGCAACCGCGTCGGCATCGCCGCGTGGGTCTGGGAACACGGCCTCGCGGGCGGCGCGGACTCCGCCTGACCGCCGCCGGCGAGGCGTGCGCCGCACCCTCAGGCCAACTGCTCCAATTCCTCCGCCCGGCGCAGGTCCTTGGGGCGTCCCACCGCCCGGCGCATCGCGATCAGGTCCTCGCGCCGCAGGTAGTGCACCGTCACGCCCGCGCCCGCCGCCGACTCCGCCCGATCGAGGTACGCCGCGACATCCTGGTCGCCCCACGGAAGTTCGGGCGTGCACAGGTCACCGCTCGCGGTCGCCGTCGCGAAGTCGCACTTGCGGCGCCGCACCGAGTCCGGGGTCGGCGCCGTCGAGGTGCCGTCGTCCTCGACGAGCGTCCCGCCGACCGCCGCCAGCGCCGCCGCGACGGCCTGCGCCTGCTCCGCGGAACCGTCCCACAGCAGGTCCAGATCGCCGGTCAGTTCGGTCGAACCGTGCAGGATCCCGGCGACCTGCCCGATCACCACCACGCGCGCACCAGCTGTATGCAGCGCGGTCAGGAACGGCAGCGGGTCGAACCCGAGGGCGCTGTCGGTCGCGAGCGTTCCGGCGGTGTCGTCGGCGTCGTTGTGCGTCAACCCGGACGCCGCGCGCCCGCGGGTCAGTTCGGCGGTCCGACGGACGGCGTCGCGCAGTCGGGCAAGAGCTTCATCGGTCATGCCGCCATCCAACCCATTGCACGCCGCCGCGGCGGCGGTTCGGCGCGAAGTGGCCGCCGCCGCACCGGAAGGACCGCGGCGCGACGCGCCGAACGTCCGAAACGTTCAAGACCCCCGCAGCCGGGAGCGGGAGGCTGAGGGCATGACCCACGTCGACCTTCAGGCAGCATCCGACTTCATGGCCACCCACGCCCGCATCCTCGACCGGCTGCGGTTCCGCGTCCTGGTGGGGGACCCCGTCGACGCGGGGCAACTGCTCGCCGCAGTCGATGCGTACCGCAATCCGGACGGCGGGTACGGCTGGGGCCTCGAATGCGACCTGCGCTCGCCGGAGAGCCAGGTGGGCGCTGCCCTGCACGCGTTCGAGGTGTTCGAGGACGCCGCGGCCCCCACGCCGTACCAAGGTGCCGCGCTGTGCGACTGGCTGGCCTCGATCACCCACCCGGACGGGGGCCTGCCGTTCGCCCTGCCGATCACCGACCAGGCGGGTTCGGCTCCGTGGTGGGGGATGAGTGACCCGTCCGAGTCGTCGTTGCAGCTCACCTCGGTGGTGGTGGCGGCCGCGCACCGTGCCGCCGCGCACGACCCGGCGATCCGCACGCACACGTGGCTCGACCGTGCGACGCGGTACTGCATCGCCGCCGCGGAGGGCGCCGGCACCGAGGTCGGCAAACCGCATGCGCTCGAACTGGCGTACGCGGTAAGGCTGCTGGACCTGGAGCAGGTACGCACCATCTACCCGGAGGCGGCGAGTGCGCTGGACGTGCTGGCCGCGTACATCCCGGCCGACGGCATGGTCCACGTCGACGGCGGCACCGAGAACGAGTACATGCGCCCGCTGGATTTCGCGCCCCTGCCGGGCACCCCCGCACGCCGCCACCTCGCCTCCGCCGACGTCCCCGGCGAACTCGACCGCCTTGAGCGCGGACAGAAGGACGACGGCGGCTGGACCGTCGAGTACGCGCGCATCTCGCCCGCCGGAGCGATGGAGTG
Organism: Streptodolium elevatio; assembly: GCF_040649515.1. Lineage (GTDB taxonomy): Bacteria > Actinomycetota > Actinomycetes > Streptomycetales > Streptomycetaceae > Yinghuangia > Yinghuangia elevatio. The sequence continues at coordinate 5,824 of NZ_JBEZFP010000137.1, read as the reverse complement.
GCGCGGCCACGCCACCGTCCGCGCACTCGGCATCCTGCGCGCCAACGGCATCCTGCGAGCCAACGGCGTCCTGTAGCCAACGGTGTTCTGCATCCAACAGCGTCCTGTGGACGACCGGCGGCTCGCGGCGCGTTAGTGCGTGCACCTCCGCACGAACCGGGAGAGGCTGGAAGCCGCTCGCCGCTCATGAACCGGAGGTGCCCGTGGCGTTCACCCAGGCGTTCCCCATCCTGCACAGCGACGACTTCACGAGGCTGGTCGCGTTCTACACCGAGTTGCTGGGGTTGCCGGTCACGTACCGCTTCCCGCCGGAGGGGGAAGGCGACGCCGCGTTCCTGACGGTCGGCGTCGGCGATTCGACCATCGGCATCGGCGACTACTCGGGCGTCGAGGCGATGTTCGGGCCGACGCCGCGCGGCGGAAAGCCCTTCCAACTGTGCCTCTACACCGACGCGCTGGACGCCGAGCTGGCACGCCTGCGCGCGGCCGGGACGCCGGTGCACCTGGAGCCGGTGGACCAGCCGTGGGGCGAGCGCATGTGCTACGTCGCCGACCCCGACGGCAACCTGATCATGCTCGTCCAGGCGTGACAAAACCACGTGCCACCGCGCCCCGGCTCGTGATCAAGTTGCCGCGTACCGACGGAAGGGGCGGGTCGTGGGCAGCGGTGGCGGTCACGGTGACGGTGGCGGTAACAGTAGTGGTGGCAGTGGCGGCGGGAATGGTGGCAGCGGGAATGGTGGCAGCGGGCCGTCCGGCACGGGCACGGACCTGAGCGGTCAGGTCGCGGTGGTCACCGGGGGATCGGCGGGGCTGGGCCTGGCGATTGCGCGCGCGTACGCCGAGGCCGGCGCGTCCGTCGTCCTCGGGAGCCGCGATGTGGCCGCATGCGAGGCCGCGGCGGCGGACATCGCCGCCACGTCCGGAGCCCAGGCCCTCGGCGTACGCTGCGACGTCACCGACGAGGCCGACGTGCAGGCCCTCGTCGCCCGCGCCGCCGAGCACTTCGGACGCCTCGACATCCTGGTCACCAGCGCCGGCGTGCAGGCCCGCGGCGAGATCGGCGTCCTGGACGCGGCCACCCTGCGCCGCTGCCTCGACGTCAACGTGGTGGGCACATTCCTGGCCTGCCAGGCGGCGGTCCCGGTCATGCGCGACGCGGGATACGGGCGCATCGTCACGCTGGCCAGCGCCCTGGGCCTGGTCGGCGCGGCCGGGCGCACCGGGTACGCGGCGAGCAAGGGCGCCGTCGTGCAGTTCACCCGCAGCCTCGCCGTCGAACTCGCCGGGACGGGCATCAGCGTCAACGCGCTCGCGCCCGGACCGTTCCGCACGCCGCTGAACGCGGGCGTCGACGACGACCCGCACGTCAAGGCGTTCCTCGCCCACGAGGTGCCGATGGGCAGGTGGGCCGACCCTACGGAACTCGCGGGCGCGGCACTGCTGTTGGCGGGTCCCGCGGCGTCCTACCTGACGGGGGCGGTGCTCCCGGTGGACGGCGGCTGGACCGCGCACTGACCGGCCGGGGGGTGCGTGTTGCCGGGCCACGATGCCGCGATAATGGGCGCATGTCACGACGCAAGGCCGGCCAGGCGCGCTCCCCGAAGGCACGCGGCGCAGCCGCCCCCACCCGGCCCGCGTTCGACCCGGGGGCGGCGTGCCCCTGCGGGCGGGACGGGCAGCCGTACCAGGACTGCTGCGGACGGTTCCACCGCGGCGACGCGCCCGCACCCACCGCGGAACGGCTCATGCGGTCGCGGTACGCCGCCTTCGTTGTCGGGGACGCCGACTACCTGCTGCGCACCTGGCACCCGGACACCCGGCCCGCGCACCTGGACCTCGACCCGCGCACCCGCTGGCTCGGCCTCGACGTGGTGGCCGCCACAGAGGGCGGACCGTTCCACAACGAGGGCACCGTGACCTTCCGGGCGCACTACCGCGAGAGCGGGCACGACGGCGTGATCGAGGAGCACAGCTCGTTCACCCGCGTCGACGGTGCATGGGTGTACGCGGCGGCGCTGGGCGAGTAGCTCCGGGAGCGCCCCGGCCCCGCACCGAAGCAGGTCCGGAGCAAGTCAGGGCGGATCCGGATCCGGATCCGGTCCGAGGCCGGAACCGGTCAGAGCAGGGTGAGCGGGACGAACGCCCCGGCGTCCCGCAGGATCTGCCGCGTCGACGGCTGCTCGAACCCGGCCTGCGTGGTCCACTGGATCGCGGTGCGCCCGAAGCCGCCGTCCTCCCGCAGGTTCACGTCGGCACCGGCCGCGAGCAGGACCCGGACCGCGTCGTCGTGCCCCCAGCAGGCCGCCGCGCACAGCGGCAGGCCCTCCTCGCCGTTCCCGCTCTCGCGGTTCGGGTCGGCGCCGGCCGCGATCAGGATCTCGGCGATCTCGGCGTCGCCGCGCACCGACGCGGCGTAGAGCGGGGTGGTGCCCTCGGCGTCGGGGCGGTCCGCGTCGGCCCCGGCGCGCAGCAGGCGCCGGGTGGACTCGATGTCCGCGCAGTGCACGGCCAGGACGAGCTTGTTGGACAGCTTCTTCGCGATACGGCGGTTCATGTGCCTCGGTGATCTGGGACGGGCGGGTGTCCGCGGGTGTTGTCAGGTCCAGGGAGTGCCTTCAAATACCCGTCGGTTCGCGGGCCCGGCGGATATTTGGGGACACGACTCAGCGATCCGTGATGCGGCCCGCGTCGACCGTGACGCGGCGGTTGGTCTCCACCGCGTCCAGCATGCGCCGGTCGTGCGTGACCAGCAGCAGCGTTCCGTTATACGACGACAGCGCCGACTCCAACTGCTCGATCGCGGGCAGGTCGAGGTGGTTCGTCGGCTCGTCGAGCACGAGCAGGTTCACGCCGCGCGCCTGGAGCAGCGCCAGCGCCGCGCGCGTACGTTCGCCGGGCGAGAGCGTCGCGGCCGTGCGCAGCACGTGGTGGGACTTGAGGCCGAACTTGGCCAGCAGCGTGCGGACGTCCTCGGGCAGCAGGTCGGGGACCGCCGCCCCGAACGCGGCCAGCAGCGTGTCCTCGCCGAGGAACAGCCCGCGGGCCTGGTCGATCTCGCCGACCACGACACCCGGACCCAGCGCCGCCTGGCCCTCGTCCAGCGGGACGCGGCCCAGCAGCGCACCCAGCAGCGTCGTCTTGCCGGAGCCGTTGGGGCCGGTGATGGCCACCCGGTCGCCCCAGTCGATCTGCAGCTCGGCCGGTCCGAAGGTGAAGTCGCCGCGGCGCACCACCGCACCGCGCAGCGTCGCGACCACGGCGCCCGCGCGCGGTGCCGCCGCGATCTCCATGCGCAGTTCCCACTCCTTGCGGGGCTCCTCGACGACGTCGAGGCGTTCGATCATGCGCTCGGTCTGCCGGGCCTTGGCCGCCTGCTTCTCGCTCGCCTCGGAGCGGAACTTGCGGCCGAGCTTGTCGTTGTCGGTCGCCTTGCGGCGGGCGTTCTTGACGCCCTTGTCCATCCAGGAGCGCTGGGTGCGGCCGCGCTCCTCCAGGGCCGCCTTGGTGTCGGCGTACTGCTCGTACTCCTCGCGGGCGTGCCGCCGGGCCACCTCGCGCTCGTTCAGGTACGCCTCGTAGCCGCCGCCGTACGTCCGCACCTGCTGCTGCGCCAGGTCCAGTTCCACCACGCGGGTCACCGTGCGGGCCAGGAACTCGCGGTCGTGGCTGATCAGCACGGTCCCCGCGCGCAGGCCGGTGACGAACTTCTCCAGGCGGTCCAGGCCGTCCAGGTCGAGGTCGTTGGTCGGCTCGTCGAGCAGGAAGACGTCGTAGCGGCTGAGCAGCAGCGAGGCGAGGCCCGCGCGCGCGGCCTGGCCGCCGGACAGCGACGTCATCGCCTGGTCGAGGTCGACGGACAGGCCCAGGTCGGCGGCCACTTCGTCGGCGCGGTCCTCCAGGTCGGCGCCGCCGAGGTCGAGCCAGCGCTCCAGGGCGGCGGCGTACTCGTCGTCCGCGCCCGCGCGTCCCTCGACCAGGCCTTCGGTCGCGGTGTCGAGCGCGGCCTGCGCGGCGGTCACGCCGGTACGCCGACCCAGGAACTCCCGTACGGTCTCGCCCGCACGCCGGTCCGGCTCCTGCGGCAGATGGCCGATGGTGGCGCCGGGCGGGCTGACCTGGATCGAGCCGCCCTCGGGCGCGGCGAGGCCGGCCACCATGCGCAGCAGTGTGGACTTCCCGGCCCCGTTGGCCCCGACGAGGCCGATGACGTCGCCGGGGCCGACCACGAGGTCCAGTGCGGAGAACAGGACGCGGTCTCCGTGCCCGGCGGAGAGGTCCTTGACGACGATCGTGGCGCTCATAGGACTGCGATGCTATCGGGCCGCCGGGGCCTGCCTGTCCCGAGATTGCCCGGGCCCTGGCACGGGCCGGGGGCGGTCGCGCCCCCTGACGTGTCACACGGTCTTGACCGCGCCGCCGTCGACCGTGTGGTCGGCTCCCGTGACGCTGGCCGCGAGCGGTCCGGCGAGGTACGCGACCAGCCCCGCGACCTCGGCCGGTTCGACCAGGCGGCCGGTGACCATGCCTGCCGCGGACGGGAGTTGGGCGAGCAGTTGCGGCTGGGTCACGCCGAGGGTGCGGGCCAGTCCGGCGCCGTACCCGTCCGGGCTCTCCCACATGTCGGTGCGCACCGGGCCGGGGGAGACGGTGTTGACGCGGACGCCTTGGGGGCCGAACTCCTCGGCGAGGGCCTTGCCGAACGCGCTGAGCGCGGCCTTGGCGGTCGTGTAGAAGACCGGACCGCCGTGCGGCAAGCGGGCACCGATCGAGGAGATGTTCACGATGCCGCCGCCTGCCGCGACGAGTCCGGGCAGCGCGGCCCGCGTGGTGCGGACCGTCGCGAAGAAGTTGAGTTCGAACGACTGCGCCCACTGCTCGTCGGTGGATGCCAGGAACCCGCCTGCCGCGTCGGCTCCCGCGTCGCCGCCGCCGACGTTGTTGACGAGCAGGTCCAGTCCGGGGCGGCCGAGTGCGGCCGCGGCTTCGGCGACCAGTCGGGCCGGGGCGTCCGGAGCCGTGAGGTCGACGGATATGCAGGTCGCGCCGGTGGCTTTGAGTTCGGGGGTGATGGTGCGTGCCGCCGCGACGACGCGCATGCCCTCGTCGGCGAGCGCGGTGGCGACCGCGAGTCCGATGCCCCGGCTCGCGCCGGTGACCAGTGCGGTCTTGCCGGTCAGGTGAAGGTCCATGGCTGTGCTCCCGTGTCTCGCGTCGTCTGCGCGTCGCGTCCACCCGCAACGCGTCACATGCGACGTGTCCGATGCGATCAACGTAATAGATGCAACATTGATGATGCAAGTAAGTGAAGACATTGCGCCCGCAAGTAGCCTTGGCCTCCTGAGCCGCTACGTTCGCGGTCCGTCTCGGCGGAGACCGCGAGTGCGCGCGACCACGGTGGCGACGCGTCCGAGGGCACGACGGAAGAGGTGGACACGGGATGGGTGGGAGCAGCCGTACGGCGGGGGCCGACGCGCCCGGAGCCGGATCGCACGCCGGAGGCGAAGCGGCCGTGCGCCGCCCGATGCGCGCGGACACCGAGCGCACGATCGCCGCGATCCTGGAGGCCGCCGAGCGGGTGCTGTCGGCGAATCCGGCGGCCACGATGGAGCAGATCGCCGCGGCCGCCGGCGTCGCGCGTACGACCGTGCACCGGCGCTTCGCGACCCGGGACGCCCTGGTTGCCGCCCTGACGGCTTGGGCCGCGCGCAAGTTTTACGACGCGGTGGTGTCCGCCCGGGCGGACACCACGCCGCCGCTCGTCGCGCTCTACCAGGTCACCGCCAACGTGCTGCGGGTGAAGAACGGCTGGCGGTACGCGATG
>NZ_JBEZFP010000136.1:0-24499 GCF_040649515.1 Streptodolium elevatio | reverse complement strand
GCCCTCGTACCGGCCCCGCCCGTTCCGGGTGCCGTGCCGCGGCACCTACAGCGTCTGGTTGAGCGCCTTCACCGGCATCTGCAGGTCGGCCAGCAGCTCCAAATCCGATTCCGGCTTGCGGCCGAGCGTCGTCAGGTAGTTGCCGACGATGACGGCGTTGATGCCGCCCAGCAGCCCCTGCTCGGTGCCCAGGTCGCCGAGGGCGATCTCGCGCCCGCCCGCGTACCGCAGGATGGTGCGCGGCAGGGCCAGCCGGAACGCGCCGATGATCTTCAGCGCCTCGCGCGGCTCGATGACCGTCTGCTCCTCGAAGGGCGTGCCGGGACGCGGGTTGAGGAAGTTGAGGGGCACCTCGTCGGGCTCCAGCTCGGCCAGTTGCCCGGCGAACTCGGCGCGCTGCTCGGCGGTCTCGCCCATGCCGACGATGCCGCCGCAGCAGACCTCCATGCCGGCCGCGCGCACCATGCGCAGGGTGTCCCAGCGCTCTTCCCACGAGTGCGTCGTGACGACGTTGGGGAAGTAGGAGCGGGCGGTCTCCAGGTTGTGGTTGTAGCGGTGGATGCCCATCTCGGCGAGCTCGTCGACCTGCTCCTGCGTCAGCATGCCGAGCGACGCGGCGATGTTGATGTCGACGGCCTCGCGGATGGCCTTGACGCCCTCGCGCATCTGGTCCATGAGGCGCTTGTCGGGCCCGCGTACGGCGGCCACGATGCAGAACTCGGTCGCACCCGTCGCCGCGGTCTCCTCGGCGGCCTTGACCAGCGACGGGATGTCGAGCCACGCGGCGCGCACCGGCGACGGGAACAGGCCGGACTGCGAGCAGAAATGGCAGTCCTCGGGACAGCCGCCGGTCTTGACCGACACGATGCCCTCGACCTCGACCTCGGGGCCGCAGTGCCGCATCCGGACCTCGTGGGCGAGCTGCAGCAGCTCCTCGAGGCGCTCGTCGGGCAGGCCGAGCACCTCGAGCACCTGGTCCGCGGTGAGTCCGCGGCCCTGCTCGAGCACCTGCTCGCGCGCGACGGCGAGGATGTCGCCGTCCGCCGGGCTGTCGTCCCGGGCGCCGTGGTTCGTCACATCGAGCGTTTCCGTCACCGTTCACCTCGCGCTGGATCGTGGGCGGCACGGAACGCGCCCGGGTCGAAGGTACCGCCCAGCGCTGGAGCCAGACCCGAGCGGGCCGCCCCCAGGAACTCGGCGGGATGCAGCGCGCCCGCCCCGGCACCGATGGCACCGGCCAGCGGACGGGCCGCCAGGGTCTCCAGATCGCGGATGTTGCTGCGCATGGCCAGGTCGGGCGTGTCGGGCCAGGAACCGATCACCACGCCCGCGAGGTCGATGCCGCGGTGCGCCATCGCCTCCAGGGTCAGCGCGGTGTGGCCGAGCGTCCCGAGGTCGGGGCGGGCCACCACGAGGACCGGGGCGCCGAGGGTGTGGGCGAGGTCGGCGATGGTGGTGCCCTCCTCGTCGAAGCGGACCAGGAGCCCGCCCGCGCCCTCGACGACGACGAGGCGGCGGGTCTCGGCGAGTTCGCGTACGGTCGCCACGACCTCGTACAGGTTGACCGGCTGTCGGCCGCTCAGGCGGGCGGCGGCGGCGGGTGAGAGCGCGTCGGTGAAGCGCGCGTACTCGTGCAGGTCGGTCACGCCCGCGAGGCGCCCGATGTCGTCGAGGTCGCCCGGCTCGTCGGGTGCGACGCCGGTCTGCGCGGCCTTGACGACGGCGACCGAGGAGCCGCGTGTCGCGGCCAGCGCCGCGACCGCCGCGGTCACGACTGTCTTGCCCACACCGGTGTCGGTCCCGGAGACGACCAGAATGCTCACGTCGAGAGCCTAAGTCCCGCGCGGCCGTGCCCCGCACCAAGGTCCCACGGCGCGTTCCGGGACCAAGGTCCCGTGCAGTGCGGACTAGCGGCCCGGGTGCCGCGGGCGGGTCGCGGGGGAGCATCGGGGGCGGGCGTGGAGCCCGCACCGGCGGTGGGTCCGGTGCGAGCACGCGACCCGCGGCCTCCGCACAGGCGTCGGAGTGAACGGCAATTTCTCCGAGGCACGGCCGGGACCGGCGGAAGCAAGCAGCCGCCTGTCCCGGCCGCCGTGTTTTCCGGTGACCGTGTTTTCCGGCCACCGTGGCCGCCGGGCTTGCGGCTTCCCGGCACCGCACTTTTCGGCCACCCCGCGGCACCGCTGCGGCGGACAGGTAGACGTGGACGTGCCGCATGACGTGCCGCATGAGTGCCGCGGTGACACGTGTCACACGGCTTGATCGTCCCTTAAGCAGGGTTTATGTCCGTTTGGGGTGGTCCCGTGTCATCCTTGGGGACGCTGCAGGCGCGCGACGAACTTGTAGCGGTCGCCTCGGTAGACCGAGCGGACCCACTCCACGGGTTCCCCGGACGTGTCGAAGCTGTGCCGCGACAGGAGCAGGAGCGGCATGCCGACGTCGGTGGAGAGCAGCCCCGCCTCACGAGGGTTGGCGAGGGCGGTCTCGATGGTCTCCTCCGCCTCGGCCAGATGTACGTCGTACGCCTCGCCGAGGGCCGTGTACAGCGACGTGTACCGGTCGAGCGTGCGGCGCAGCGACGGGAAGCGCTTGGTGGACAGGTGCGTCGTCTCGATCGCCATGGGCTCGGCGTTGGCCAGCCGCAGGCGCTCGATGCGCAGCACCCGGTTGCCGGGCTTGATGGCGAGCCGTTCGGCCAACTGGTCGTCGGCGGAGACGTAGCCGATGTCGATCAGACGGGAGGTGGGCTCCAGACCCTGGGCCCGCATGTCCTCGGTGTACGAGGTGAGCTGGAGGCTTTGTGCGACCTTCGGCTTGGCGACGAAAGTGCCGCGCCCCTGGATGCGTTCCAGGCGCCCTTCGATCACCAGTTCCTGGAGGGCCTGGCGGACCGTGGTCCGCGAGATGTCGAACTCCCCGGCCAACGTGCGCTCCGGCGGCACGGGCGTGCCGGGGGGCTGCGTCTGGGTCAGCTCCTGCAGGTGCTTCTTGAGTCGGTAGTACTTCGGCTCGCGCGCGGCCCCCTCGGCGGCCGGGTCCCCGCCCGTCACGCTCTCCGGGTTGCCGGCGTCCTGTTCGTTCGGCGCCGCCGCCATCGCGGTCGCCCCTTGTTCCGCCGTCACCTGTGCCCTCCTGACACGTTCGGTCCCCATCGTGGCACGACCGGACCGGCACGGGTGACGGGCCGCACGGATCAGCGCGGACCACGGCTCAGATGTCGGTCGGGTAACGGCTGCCCGCAGGTCTTCTGCGGAACCTTGACACCCCAATTGGTCTATGCCAACCTCCGGAATGGTCTAAACCATTGGTGGTCACCGCGCAACCCTCGTCCAGGTTCGCAAAGCACCTTCCCCCCAGGCGGATCCTGAAGGCCCGGTCCCTCACGACGGGTCTGAAGCGGGGAAACGCGAAACCCACGGCAGCGGTACCAAACATCCTGAGGAGGATGGTGTGAAGCGTCGTCTCTTCGTCGCGGCGGGTGTCGCGGCGGCGCTCACCGGCGTTGCCGCCTGCGGCAGCTCGGACAGCGGTGACAAGGACAAGCCGGCAGCGTCGGGCAGTGCCCCCGCGGCCGCGGGCAAGACCGGGAAGGTCACCATCTGGGTCATGAAGGGGTCGACGAACGACGAGTTCAACACCGCCTTCAAGGCCAAGTTCGAGGCGGACCACCCGGGCTCCACCGTCGACATCCAGGTCCAGCAGTGGAACGGCATCGGTGAGAAGATCACCGCCGCCCTCGCCAGCAACGACGCCCCCGACATCGTCGAGGCCGGCAACACCCAGATCGCGGGCTACGCGGCCTCGGGCGGCGTCATGGACCTCACCGACAAGGTCGACGAGCTCGGCGGCAAGGACTGGATCCCCGGTCTGGCCGGCCCCGGCAAGCTCGACGGCAAGCAGTACGGCGTTCCGTTCTACGCCGCCAACCGCGTCGTGATCTACAACAAGGCGGCGTTCGCCGCCGCCGGCGTCCAGCCGCCGAAGACGCGGGCCGAGTGGCTGGAGATCAGCAAGAAGCTCAACACCGGCGACCAGCAGGGCATCTACCTGCCGGGTCAGAACTGGTACTTCTACGCCGGCCTCCTGAAGGACGAGGGCATCGACCTCACCACGAAGGACGGCGACAAGTGGAAGTCCAACGTCGGCACGCCGCAGGGCGCCGCCGCCGTGAACTTCTACAAGGACCTCGCCGCCAACGGCAAGGGCCCGAAGGACTCGGACGAGAAGACCCAGCCCGAGACCGTCGCCGCGGCCGGCGGCAAGATCGCGCAGTTCATCGCCGTCCCGGGTGAGCTCGACACGGTCGTCAAGAACAACCCGGCGCTCAAGGACCAGTACGACTACTTCCCGATCCCGGGCAAGGACGCGTCGGCCCCGGGTGCGACCCTGACCGGCGGCTCGGACCTCTTCATACCGGAGAAGTCGAAGAACAAGGAGCTGGCGTACGACGCCGTCAAGCTGTTCAACAGCGACGAGATGCAGGTCAAGCTCGCCAAGGCGCTGGTGTACGTGCCGAGCAAGACCACCCAGGTGACCGCGCTCGAGGGTGTCCCGGGTGCGCAGGCCCAGGCCCTGGGCGCGCAGAAGGGCTTCGTCATCCCCGCGACGGTCACCACCAACTGGGCCGCGGTCGAGGAGTCGAACCCGATCAAGGCGTACCTGACCGCCGTGCTGGTCGGAGGCAACCCCGACTCCGAGGGCAAGAAGGCCGACGAAGCCATCGCGAAGGTGCTCAACACCAAGAGCTGATCCCGACTCGGATCGTCCGCCGATCCGATCGGCTCACCAGCACCACGTGGCCGGTCCCGACGGGAAGTCCCGTCGGGACCGGCTCCGGCCCGATTACCGACACCGAACGACGGGAAGGCACCTGTGTCAGCCTCCAAGGCCGACGCGGTGGTCGCGACGCCCACGCAGCCTCCGCGGATGACAGACCCCCCGGCGGGTGGGACCGGCTCTCACAAGCGCCCACGCCGCAGACGCGGACCACTTCAGCTCGTCAGTCCGTACCTGATGGTCGCCCCGGCGATCCTCGGCGTCCTCTTCCTGCTGCTCTACCCGGTGATCAAGAACGCGATCCTCGGCTTCAAGGAGTACGGCCGCCGCGACTTCACGCTCGGCCTGTCCGGCAAGTGGATCGGGCTGGACAACTTCAAGGAGATCCTCCAGGACGGCGAGTTCTGGCGGGTCACCTGGCGGAGCTTCTGGTTCACCGGCATCACCGTGGTCTCCATCATGGTGATCTCCACGCTGATCGCGCTGATGCTGACCAAGCTCGGCAAGGCCATGCGCATCGTCGTCCTCACCAGCCTGGTGTGCGCGTGGGCGATGCCGATCATCGCCGCCACCACGGTCTTCAAGTGGATGTTCCGCTCGGACAACGGCGTCGCCAACTACCTGCTGGTCAAGCTCGGCTTCGACTCGTTCGACAACTACACGTGGTTCGCCGACGGCAAGTCGACGATGACCGTGATCATCCTGCTGATCGTCTGGCAGTCGATCCCGTTCGCGACGCTGACCATCTACGCGGGTCTGACCACGGTCCCCGACGAGGTGTACGAGTCGGCACGCCTCGACGGCGCGGGCCCGGTGCGGATCTTCACGTCCATCACCTTCCCGATGCTGCGCCCGCTCTTCCTGCTGGTCACCTCGCTCGAAGTGATCTGGATCTTCAAGTGCTTCGCGCAGATCTGGGCGATCGCCGGGCAGAACGGCCCGCTCGCCGACGTCGCGACGCTGCCGGTGTACGCGTACCAGACCGGCATGCAGCTCAAGCGCTACGGCGTCGCGGGCGCGATCTCGACGGTCACCGTCCTGATCCTCGCGGCGATGCTCGTCTTCTACTTCCGTCAGTTGTTCAAGCAGGAGCGGGAGGCCGACAAGTGACGCCCCTGAAGTCGCGAGTCCTCAAGCGGGTCCCGCTCAACATCGCCGCACTCATCGTCTTCGTGGTGATGATCTTCCCGGTGTACTGGATGGTCCTGACCGCCTTCCGGCCGGCCAAGGACATCGGCTCCGACACCCCGAAGTTCCTGCCCAGCTCGGTCACCTTCGACAACTTCAAGAGTGCCGTCGACATCGAGAACTTCTGGAACTTCTGGGGCAACAGCCTGATGGTCGCCGTCGGCGGCGTGGGCCTGGCGCTGATCGTCGCGTGCTTCTCCGCGTTCGCCGTCGCGCGCATGCAGTGGAAGGGCCGCGCGCCCTTCATCCTCATGGTCTTCATCGCGCAGATGGCGCCGTGGGAGGCGCTGATCATCCCGATGTTCCTGATCGGCCGCGACCAGGAGATGCTCAACTCGCTGCCGTTCCTGACCGCGATCTACTTCGTGATGACGCTGCCGTTCTCGATCGTGACGCTGCGCGGATTCCTCGCGAACATCCCGGTCGAGCTGGAGGAGGCCGCCCGCGTGGACGGCTGTACGCGCTTCGGTGCCTTCCGCCGCGTGGTGTTCCCGCTGCTCGCCCCGGGGCTGCTGTCCACCTCGCTGTTCGGCTTCATCACCGCGTGGAACGAGTTCGCGTTCGCCAACACGCTGCTGTTCAGCGACCCCAAGCAGGACACCCTGCCCGCGTGGCTCAACGAGTTCAGCAACGGCCTGACCGTCGACTGGGGCGCCACCATGGCGGCGGCGACTCTGTTCATGCTGCCCGTCCTGCTCATTTTCCTGGTCCTGCAAGGCAGAGTCACCGGCGGGCTCACGTCCGGTGCGGTGAAGGGCTGAGCACGATGTCCCAGGAGCTCGACCGCCTCGCGCTGGCCGTCCTGCAGCCCGGCTTCGCCGGCCTGACCGCCCCCGACTGGCTGCGCCGCCACGTCGCCGACGGACTCGGCTCCGTCGGCCTGTTCGGCCGCAACGTGCAGTCGCCCGAGCAGCTCGCGGCACTCACCGCGACGCTGCGCAAGGAACGCGACGACATCCTCGTCGCCATCGACGAGGAAGGCGGCGACGTCACCCGCCTCGAGGTACGCCAGGGCAGCTCCTGGCCCGGCAACCTCGCCCTCGGAGCCGTCGACGACACCGACCTCACCCGGGCCGTGGCCACCGGGCTGGGCCGCGACCTGGCCCGCTGCGGCGTCAACTTCGACTGGGCGCCGGACGCGGACGTCAACGCCAACCCCGACAACCCGGTCATCGGCGTGCGCTCCTTCGGCGCCGACCCGGAGCTGGTGGCCCGGCACACCGTGGCGTACGTCGAGGGCCTCCAGGCCACCGGCGTCGCCGCCTGCGTCAAGCACTTCCCGGGCCACGGCGACACCGCCGTCGACTCCCACCTCGGGCTGCCCCGCGTCGACGCGTCGCGCGAACTGCTCGCCGCCCGCGACCTGGTGCCGTTCCGTGCCGCGGTCGCGGCCGGGGCCAAGGCCGTCATGTCCGCGCACATCGTGCTGCCGGCCTACGACGCCGAGTACCCCGCGACGCTCAGCCGCCCGATCCTGACCGGCCTGCTCCGCGAGGAGATGGGCTTCCAGGGCCTCATCGTGACCGACGGCATCGAGATGGGCGCCATCGCCGACACCTACGGCATCGCCGACGGCACGGTGCGCGCGCTCGCCGCGGGCGTCGACGCGGTCTGCGTCGGCGGCGGACTGTGCGACGAGGGCACCGTCCTGCTGCTGCGCGACGCGATCGTCACGGCGGTCCGCGAGGGCCGGCTGTCCGAGGAGCGCCTCGCCGACGCCGCCGCCCGCGTCGCGGAACTCGCGGCGTGGACCCGCGAGCACGCCAACCGCGGCGGCGAGCCCGGGGACCACGCCGTCGGCCTGGCGGCCGCCCGACGCGCGGTCCGCGTCGAGGGCCCGCTCACCCCGGTGACGGCTCCCGCCCACGTGCTGGAGCTGACGTCGCAGACCAACATCGCGGTGGGCGACGAGACGCCGTGGGGCGTCGGGGCGTACCTGGCCCAGGCGGTCCCCGGCACGACCGTCGCGCGGCCGGGCATGACCACCTTCGGCCTGGTCGACACGCAGCTCGCCGCGGCGGACGGGCGGCAGCTCGTGGTCGTCGTACGCGACCTGCACCGCAACGTCGCCGCCGCCGACATGCTGGCCGGCATCGTCGCGGTCCGGCCGGACACGGTCGTGGTGGAGATGGGGCTCCCGTACGGCGACGCGCAGGGCCTCACCCGCATCGCCACGCACGGCGCCGCGCGGGTGTGCGGCATCGCCGCGGCGGAGACACTGACCGGGCGGGTCCTGGACGGACTGATCCCGGTCGGCACCGAGTAGTCCGCCCGGGGTCGTCCGCCCAGGCGCTCCGCGCCGGGGTGTCCGCCCAGGGCAACGCACCGAGGCAGGCCACCCGAGCTGTCCAACCGGGAACCAACGGAAGGCACCACAACGATGTCTGCGAGCACCGAAGCCGCAACGCCGCGCGGCGGGATCATGTCCGCCGAGACGGCCGAGCAGCCGGAGGTACTGCGCCGGATCCTGACCGAAGGCGCGCCGCGCATCCGCGAGGTCGCGGACGCCGTCGCCGCCCGCAGCCCGAGGTTCGTGCTGCTCACCGCGCGGGGCACCAGCGACAACGCCGCGCTGTACGCGAAGTACCTGGTCGAGGTGCTGCTCGGCAGGCCCGCCGGGCTCACCTCGATGTCCACGACGACCGCGTACGGCGCGCGGCCCGACCTGACCGACTGCCTCGTCGTCACGGTCAGCCAGTCGGGCGGCTCGCCGGACCTGGTCGCCTCCACCGAGGCGGCCCGCAAGGCCGGCGCGATCACCCTCGCCGTCACCAACAACGCCGACTCGGCGCTCGCCGCGGTGTCCGAGTTCCACATCGACGTCCTGGCCGGACCGGAGAAGGCGCTGCCGGCGACGAAGACGTACACCGCCGAACTGCTGGCGCTGTACCTCCTCGTCGAGGGCCTGCGCGGCGGTGACGGGACGGACGCCGCCCGACTGCCCGAGTACGCCGCGGACATCCTCGCCCGGCGGTCCGAGGTCGCCGAGCTCGCGCAGCGCTACCGCTTCGCGCAGCGCCTGGTGATCACCTCGCGCGGGTACGGCTACCCGACCGCCCGCGAGGCGGCCCTGAAGATCATGGAGACCAGCTACATCCCCGCCCAGCCGTTCTCCGGTGCGGACCTGCTGCACGGTCCGCTGGCCATGGTCGACAACGTCAGCCCGGTCATCGCGGTGGTGCCGGACGGGCGCGGCGGCGAGGCGCTCCAGCCGGTCCTGGAACGGCTGCGCGGCCGGGGCGCCGACCTGATGGTCGTCGGCCAGGCCGACCAGGTGGCCCGGGCGAGCGCGGGCTTCGCGCTGCCGGCCGGGGTGCCGGAGGAGGTCCAGCCGATCCTGGAGATCCTGCCGCTGCAACTGCTGGCGTACGAGATCACCATGGCCCGCGGCCTCGACCCGGACGCGCCCCGCGCGCTCGCCAAGGTCACCGAGACGCACTGACCCGGATGCTGTGCCGGCACCCGGATCCGGGTGCGCGGGCCAGGCGTCGTGCTCCTGGCCGCCGCGTAGCCGGGGCTGTGCAGTGCCCGGCGGCCTGACAGCCGGGCCAGTACGCCGATCACGGCCCCGCCCTCGCCTCCCGAGGGCGGGGCCGTCGCGGTTTCCGGTCCCGGTGGTTCCGGTGGTTCCGGTGGCTCGGGGTGGTGGCTCGGGGTGGTGGTTCGGGGCCTGCCGTCCCGGTCCTGTGGTTCCCGCCCGTCGTTCAGGACCTGACTTTCACGACCCGGCGCGGACCAGCGCGTCGATGAAGTCGCGGATGACCGGCCGGTGGTCCTCGGTGCGCCAGGCGAGGGCCAGCTCGCAGGGGGACAGGTCCGCGACGGGTACCGCGGTGACGCCCGGACGCCGGTAGATGGCCGCGTTGCCCTCGGCCAGCAGGACAATGCCGCTGCCCTCCTCGATGGCCGCGAACGTCTCCTCGGCGTTGGAGACGGTCGCACCGATGCGCGGCTCGCGTCCGTCGCGCCGGTCGACCGCGAGCCAGTACTCGCGCAGCGGACCCGCGGTGGCCGGAAGCGCCAGGAACGGCTCGTCGAGGAGTTCGGCGAAGGCGACCTTGTCGCGCCCCGCGAGCGGATGGTCGTCGCGCATCGCCACCCAGCGCGGCTCGGTGGCCAGCACGTGCAGGTTCATCTCCTCCTGACCGGGCACCGGCAGCCACAGCAGTGCCACGTCCACCTCGCCCGCGGCGAGGCCGGCCGTCGCGTCGTCCCAGTTGATCTGGCGGAGCTTGACCGTCCATCCCGGCCGCCGCTCCGTGAAGCGCTCGCGCGCGCCTTGCAGCAGACCGCGGCCGACGCTGGTGGACAGGCCCACGGTGAGGACGGCCGCCGCCGCGGCGGCCGCGTCCGCGACCGCGCGCTGCGCCTCGTCCCAGTCCCTCAGGAGCGCCCGGGCGGCGGGAAGCAGGGCGGCTCCGGGGGCGGTGAGGGCGACGGCCCGCTTGTCGCGTTCGAAGAGGCGTACCCGCAGGTGGTCTTCGAGCTGGCGTATCTGCTTGCTCAGCGCGGGCTGGGACACGAACAGCCGCTCGGCGGCCCGCGTGAAGTTGAGCTCTTCGGCGGTGGCCACGAAGTAGCGCAGATCGCGCAGGTGCACATCCATAACCGATGGCTATCACGAGCGGTCTTGGACGCGCAGCCGAGATTGCCGCGAGGATCACCGGAGACGCACGCAGAGACGACGTACACGAGGACGCGAGGAGCACCGACAATGCGCTACCGCCTGTTCGGCAACACCGGCCTGCGGGTCTCGGAGCTGTTCCTCGGCGCCATGACGTTCGGCGACCCGGAGACGGTCGGCACGACGGCCGACGAGAGCCGCCGCATCGTCGACGCGTACGAGGACGCCGGCGGCAACGTCATCGACACCGCGGTCAACTACCGCGACGGCGCGAGCGAGGCGATCCTCGGACCGATACTCAAGGGCCGCCGCGACCGCTTCGTCCTGGCCACCAAGTACACGCTCAGCCGCGACGGCGGGGACCCCAACGCGGCCGGCAACCACCGCAAGAACCTCCGGCTGTCGCTGGAGACGAGCCTGCGGCGCCTCGGCACCGACTACATCGACGTGTACTGGGTGCACATCTGGGACCGCGACACTCCGATCGAGGAGACCATGCGTGCCCTCGACGACGCGGTACGCGCCGGCAAGGTCCTGTACGTCGGGATCTCGGACGCCCCCTCCTGGGTCGTCGCGCGGGCGAACACGCTGGCGGAGTGGCGCGGTTGGACGCCGTTCGCCGGGCTCCAGGTGCCGTACAACCTCCTCAACCGCGACGTCGAACGCGAACTTCTGCCGATGGCCGACGCGTTCGGGATGAGCGTCGCGGCGTGGGGCCCGCTGGCGAGCGGCGTGCTGTCGGGCAAGTTCACGCGCCCGGGCGGGGCCGGGACGGCGGCGACCCGGGTGAACCCGGACTCGCTCGGCGAACGCGACCACGCGGCGGCCCGTGCGGTCCAGGAGGTCGCGGACGAGGTCGGGGCCTCGCCGTCGCAGGTGGCCGTCGCGTGGACGCGGGCCCGCTCGCGCGCCGTACACCCGATCATCGGGGCGCGGACCGCCGAACAGCTCAAGGACAACCTCGGCGCGGCCGGCCTCGACCTGCCGCGCGAGGCGGTGGAACGGCTCGACGCCGCGGTGGACTTCACGCTCGGGTTCCCGCAGGACTTCATCGAGTCGACGCGGCGGTTCGTGTACGGCGAGGCCGGGGCTCGCGTGGACGGCCGCGGCTGAGCGGCTAGGGGCGGCGGGCGTCCGGCTCGCTCCGGGCAGCGTGGCAGCGCACCAGAGCGCACCAGCGCACCAGCGCAGAGAAGCGGAGCGGCAGGGAACCCCAGGGGCAGAGACGCCGGACCGGCAGAGAAGCCGGACCGGCGGAGAACAGAGCAACAGCGAACCAGGGCACACAGGACAGCGAAGGAGTGGTCATGACCGCGGCGGCACCGGTGACGCTGGTGACGGGGGCGAACCGGGGGATCGGCAACGAGGTGGCACGGCAACTCGCCGACCAGGGGCACACGGTGCTGCTGTCCGCGCGGTCCGCGGACGCCGCGCGGGACGCAGCCGCGCGGCTCGCCGACCGCGACGTCCACCCGCTCGTCCTGGACGTCGTCGACGGCGACTCCGTGGCCCGCGCCGTCGACGAGATCCGCGACCGCCACGGACGCCTCGACGTCCTGGTCAACAACGCGGCCGTGCACTACGACACCTGGCAGCGGGCCGTGGACGCGGACCTCGCGGTGGTGCACGAGGCCGCGGAGACGAACCTGTACGGGCCTTGGCGCCTCGTCCAGGCCGTACTGCCGCTGCTGCGCAAGAGCGGGCACGCGCGCATCGTCAACGTGTCGAGCGAGGTGGCGTCCCTGACGAACATGGGCGGGGGGACCCCGGCCTACACCGCGTCCAAGGCCGCCCTGAACGCGCTGACCAGGATGCTCGCGGCAGAGCTGCGACCGGACCGGATCCTCGTCAACGCGGTGTGCCCGGGATGGGTCGCCACGGACATGGGCGGCCCCGGAGGGCGGCCGGTACGCGACGGCGCGGCGGGCATCGTCTGGGCCGCCACGCTGCCCGACAACGGCCCCACCGGCGGCTTCTTCCGCGACGGCCGTCCCCTGCCCTGGTAGCGGACGAACCGGCCGCACGTCGCCGCCTTGTCGGCCCGTAGCTCCTACGGCGAACGGGACAGGGGCGAGACGCCGTCGAGCCGCACCGACCTCCGGCGCCGGATGTCCTGCACCGGGCAACCCGGGCTTGGGCAACCCTGCCGACTCTCGGCTGCCTGCCAGCTGCCAGCTGCCTGCTGCCTGCTGCCTGCCGGCTGGCGGCCGTATGCGTGCGTGCGCGGCGAGCGCGGTCCGACACGGCCGAGTGGCCCTCGTCCAGGTGCGGACCACGCGGCTCGACCCGCCCGGTGTACGGCCCGTCGGTCCTTCGCCCGCCTTCGAACGCGGCCTGACGCGGCTCCCTCTGCCCGCGGGCCTCGCCTGCTGTCAGCCGTTGCCGACCCTTGTCGGCGGCGTGGCGCGGGCCGTCGCGTACTCGATGGTTTGTCAGCTTTTGATGGCTTTTTGCGCAAGGCTTCAGTCGTCCCACACTCACATGCACCACTGCGGCTACGCCGATTCCAGGTGGGAGCGCCATCAAGGAAGTGCGGGGCCGCAACCGCGCCCCGCCAACGCCCCGGCCGGCCCGCCGGGTTCGGGAGACCGCCATGACCGCGCCTGCCCCTGGAACCACGAAGGACCCCGCCACCACCGCGCCCGAACCGCCTGCCGACACCGAGCACCGCACCCGGGTTCTCCCCGGTCCGGCGGCCGCGTCGGCCGCCGCCTACGCGCCGCCGGGCACGGCGTATGAACTCCCCGAACACCCCGGCGCCGCCCGGGTTCTCGCCGCCCGCGCCTCGGCGTCGGCGATGGTCTCGGCGGCCGCCGCCCGGGTCGTGCCCGGTGGGGGCTACGTCGCGGCGCCCGCCTCCTTGCCTGCATCGCCGCCCACGTCCACGCGCCCGGCGCCGTCCCGCACGCCGGGCCCGCGCTACACCGTCGGGCCGGCCCGCGACGTGGGCGAGGTGCGGGCCGCGCAGCGGTTGCGGCACCTGGTATTCGCCGAGGAGATGGGCGCGGAACTGCACAGCCTCGAACCCGGCCTCGACGTCGACGCGTTCGACGCCCACTGCGACCACCTGGTCGTACGCGAGGAGATCAGCGGCGCGGTCGTCGGCACGTACCGTCTGCTGCCGCCGGACCGCGCCCGCGCCGCGGGAGGGCTGTACGCGGCCGGTGAGTTCGCGCTCGGCAACCACGCCGAACTGCATGCGGACCTCGTCGAGGTCGGCAGGTCATGCGTGCACCCCGACCACCGCGAGGGTGCGGTGATCGGGCTCATGTGGGCCGGGATCGCGCGCTACCTCGTCGCGAGCGGGCACAACTGGCTGGCCGGCTGCTGTTCCGTGCCGCTGGACGACGGCGGGCTGTTGGCCGCGGACGTGGCCGATGCGGCGCGGCGCAAGTACGCGGCGCCGGAGGAGTACCGCGTGCGGCCGTACCGGCCCTGGACGCCGCCCGCCGCCGCGGACGATGCCGGGCGTTCGCGGCTCGCGCTGCCGCCGCTGCTGCGCGGCTACCTGCGGCTCGGCGCGTGGGTGTGCGGCGAACCCGCGTACGACGAGGACTTCGGCGTCGCGGACTTCTACATCCTGCTGTCGCTGCGTCGCACCGACCCCCGGTACCTCCGCAGATTCCTCGCGCTGGAATCGGCGTGACACACCCGGCAGCGAGCCCCTCGTGGGTGCCGGGGTCGCCGTGCACGCCCGAGGTCTGCCTGCGCGATCCGGCGCATGCCGCGGGGATCGCGCGTCGTGTCATGCGCTGCGTCGCGTGCGTGGCCGTCGTCGTCGCGGGGGTTGCGCTCTCGTCGGCCGTCGCGCGCATGCGCCCGCCGGTCCGGCACGCGCTCGTCCGGGCGTGGGCGCGCGCCGTCCTGAGGACGCTGGGCGTACGTGTCCGGGTCCTGAAGTACGAGGCGACTGCGCGGCCGGCCACCCCCGGCGGCGTCCCGCACTCCACGGCAGCCCTGATCCCCGCCCCGACCTCATCCCCGAGCTCATCCCCGGCCCCGGCCGCGCATCCGGTCCGCGGCGAACTCCTGGTGGCGAACCACATCTCCTGGCTGGACATCGCCCTGCTCGCGATCGTGCGCCCCGCCCGCATGGTGGCCAAGCGCGAGGTGGGGGAGTGGCCGGTGCTCGGGCGGTTCGTCGCCCGGGGCGGGACGGTCTTCGTCGCGCGCGACCGGCCGCGCTCGCTGCCGGGCGACGTGGCCGCGATCGCCGCGGCACTCCGCACGGGGTCCTCGGTCGGTGTGTTCCCCGAGGGCAGCACGTGGTGCGGCGCACGCCAGGGGCCTTTCCGCCGCGCGGTGTTCCAGGCGGCGCTGGACGCCGGGGCGACCGTACGCCCGGTCGTGCTCCGCTACCTGGGACCGGACGGCGGCCCGGCACGCGAAGCGGCGTTCGTCGGCGAGGACACGTTGGCGGCCTCGTTGTGGCGGGTGGCCGGCGTGTGCGGCATCGTCGCCGAGGCGCGGGTGCTGCGGGCGATCCCGCCGGGGGAGTACCCCGACCGGCGGAAACTGGCCGCGGCCGCCCAGGGCATGGTGGCGCAGGCCGGGCGACCCGAGGACGGGCCTGAACCGGTCGGAACGCGGGAGCGGGTCGCTCCCCGCGCGCGACGGGTGACGACGTACCGGGCGGCGCCGGTCCACCAACTCGGCGCCGCCCGTGGGGTTCCCTCCGGACGGTGGCAGCCATCTGCGGAAGGAGGGTGACGGGCGGCCTACAGTGCGGCTGACGGCCGCCCGCCACGTCTGTGCGTGCGGTTACTCGTACACGGTCTCTCCCGCGACCCAGGTACGCCGCACGTTGAGTTCGTCGTCCCACCACACGAGGTCGGCCAGTGCCCCCGGTGCGATGCGGCCGAGGTCCTCGCGGCCGAGCGCGTCCGCCGGCACGGTCGCGCCGCAGGACACCACCTCGGCGAAGTCGTGGCCCAGCGCGGTGAGGTTGCGCACCGCCTGGTCCATGGTCAGGGCGGAACCGGCGATGGTCCCGTCCGGATTGCGCGGCACGTCGCCCTCCGCGAGCGTCACGTCGACGTCGCCGAGCCGGTAGCGCCCGGGCGGCATGCCGGCGGCGGCCATCGCGTCGGTGACGAGTGCGGTACGCGTCCCCGCTATCCGCAGCACCAGCGAGCACACCGCGGGCACGACGTGGTGCAGGTCGGCGATCAGCCCGGCGGTGAGCCGCGGGTCGGTGAGCGCCGCGCCGACCACGCCGGGCTCGCGGTGGCCGAGACCGCGCATCGCGTTGAACAGGTGGGTGACCAGCGTCGCGCCCGCATCGGCCGCCTCGGCCACCTGGGCGGCGGTGGCGTCGCTGTGGCCGATGGAGACCCTGATCCCCGCCTCGGCGAAGCGCCGGACGGCCTCGATCCCGCCGGGGAGTTCCGGAGCGAGGGTGACCAGGGCCAGGACGTCCCGCACCGCGTCGTCGTCGAGCAGCCGGTCCACGAGCTCCGGCTTCGGCTCACGCAGGTGTTCCTCGGGGTGCGTGCCGACCTTGGCGGCGGCCAGGAACGGCCCTTCCAGGTGCACGCCGAGCACCCGCGCGACCGGTTCGCGGACCAGCGCCGCCCGGGTGGTGTGCGCCCGGGTGAGCGCGGCGACCAGCGTGTCCATCGCCCCGGTGATGAACGTGGGCAGGAAGGACGTGACACCCGTCGACGCCAGGCGGCCCGCGACCGTGCGCCACTCGTCGGGACCGGCGGCCACGAAGTCCGCACCGAAGGCACCGTTGACCTGAAGGTCGATCAGTCCAGGGGTGAGGATGCCGTCGGGCAACGCGAGGTGATCCGGCCCGGCGGGCGGTACGGAGTCCTCGACGCGCGTCACGCGTCCGTTCTCGACCACGAGTGCGGCGGGACCGACCAGACGGCCTCCGACGAGCACTCGGGGTGCCGAGATGGTGGCCACGCGCGCGGTCCTTCCCTCAAAGGTGCGCTACCCCGGCGGGTGCGACGTCCGCCGGGGTAGCGCCTGATCAGAGCAACGCGGACCATTGTGGTTCAGACCAATCACAAATGTCTAGACCAATGTGTGCCGTGTTGCGCCGAAGAGGGAACGTCCCAGGTCAGATGCCCTGTATCGCCTCCGCGAGGACGTCCAGTGCGCGCGACACATCCGCGTCGGTGAGGTCCGCGCGCGCCGCGAGGCGCAACCGCGAAACGCCGTCCGGAACCGAGGGCGGCCGGAAGCAGCCCACCCGAACGCCGGCCTCCGCACACCGCACCGACGCCTGGAACGCCGCCTCCGGCGCACCGATCAGCACCGACGCCACGGCCCCCGAAGGCTCCGTCGCGTTCAGCCCCAGCGCCCGGGCTCCGTCGGCCAGCTGACGGGCCCTCATCCGGACCTCGTCGGCCAGCGACGGGCGCTCGCGCAGGATGCGCAGGCTCTCCAGTGCCGCCGCGACGCTCACCGGCGCGAGACCGGTGTCGAAGATGAACGTGCGCGCGGTGTCCACCAGGTGGTCGATCACACGGCGCGGTCCGACCACCGCACCGCCCTGCGAGCCCATGGCCTTGGACAGCGTCACCGTCTGCAGCACGTGGTCCGCCCCCGCGAGACCGGCGGCATGCACCGCGCCGCGTCCGCCCGCGCCGACCACTCCGAGGCCGTGCGCCTCGTCGACGAGCAGCACCGCGCCGTGTTGGCGTACGACGGCGGCGAGATCGGCGAGCGGGGCCAGGTCCCCGTCCACCGAGAACACCGCGTCCACGACCACCAGGGCGCGTTCCTCGGACCGGTTCGCCAGGACCTCGGCGATGGCGTCGACGTCGCAGTGCGGGGTGATCGCGACGCGGGCGCGCGACAGGCGGCACGCGTCCACGATCGAGGCGTGGTTGATCGCATCCGAGACCACCAGGTCGCCGCGGCCCACCAGTGCGGTGACGGCCCCGAGGTTGGCGACGTAACCCGACGAGAAGACGAGCGCCGCCTCGGCCTCCACGTGCGCGGCGAGCTCCGCCTCCAGGTCGGCGTGCAGCTCGGTGGAACCGGTGACCAGACGCGAACCGGTCGAACCGGCGCCCCACGTGCGCACGGCCGCGGACGCCGCCGCCAGCACGCGCGGATCGCGGGCCAGGCCCAGGTAGTCGTTGCCGGCGAGATCGAGGACGCCGGGCTCGTCTGCGGGCCTCGGGCGCAGGCGGCGGCGCAGCCCGGCGGCGACCCGCTCCTTCTCGCGGATGTCCAGCCAGTCCAGCGGATGCCCGCCGGACGGCACGGCGGGGTGGTTCTCGGACACATCGACCTCCGGACGGTGATCCCGGGCCGGCAGGAGGTCCGGGGAACCCCGTCGGGGGCGACCGGGGTTCCCGAGAAGCTTCTCACCCCGCCCGGCGCACCCGACGCCACCCGCCTACGACCTGTGGACAACCCACCAACGGCCCAAAGCCTGTGGAAAACCACCCCCCGACCCGCCCACGCCCCCGCCTTTCGACTCGGTCCGGACACGCCCAATGCGGACTCGCCCCGGCCCGGACACACCCCGGCCCGGACTCGCCCTCCGCCCGGACACACCCGACCCCGCCCGTACTCGCCCCGACCCAGCGCTGCCCCTGCCCTGCTCCGTCCAGCCCGGCTCCCGGCCCATGCCGGACCCGCCCCCGCCTGAGCCCGCCGCAACCCGGTCCTGATCCGCCACCCCCGACCCCACCTTCACCCCGCCTCCATTCCGCCTTCATGCCGCCACCGCGCCGCCTCCACCGCACCCCCGATCCGGCCCCTGAACCCGCTCCGGAACCCGCGTACGCACCCCCCGGCGACACGGGCGCGGACGCCCGCTCACCGACCCGCCGTCGTCGGCATCCGGCCGCGCGGGGTTACTCTCTCGCTGTGCGCTCCATGAACAACCTCGTCCGCAACTACGGGGACCTCCAGCCGGCCGACCTGGAATGGCTGCATCTGCTGGTCTCCGAGTGGCAGCTGCTCGCGGACCTGTCGTTCGCCGACCTGGTGCTCTGGGTGCCGACCAGCGACGACCGTTATGTCGCGGTCGCCCAAATGCGTCCGAACACCGGCGCGACGTCCCACCAGGACGACCTGGTGGGCGACTTCGTGTCGCGCGGCGATCGCCCGATGCTCGACGCGGCGTACAGCGAGGGCCGCATCGTGCGCGAGGGCGACCCGGAGTGGCGTGACGACGTACCGGTCCGCGTGGAGGCCATCCCGGTGCGCCGCGACGGCCGCGTCATCGGCGTCATCGCCCGCAACACCAACCTGCTGACCGCGCGCACCCCGAGTCGGCTCGAACTCACCTACCTCCAGAGCGCCGCGGACCTCGCGCAGATGATCGCGTCCGGCTTCTTCCCGTACAAGGGCGAGCAGGTCGACATGGACGCCTCGCCGCGCGTCGGCGACGGCCTCATCCGCCTCGACTCCGAGGGCTTCGTGCAGTACGCCAGCCCCAACGCGCTGTCCGCGTACCACCGCCTCGGCCTGACCAGCGACCTCGTCGGCTGCCACCTCGGCCGCACCACCGCCGAACTCGCCCCGTCCGAACGCCCGGTCGACGAGGCCATCTCGGCGGTCGCGAGCGGTTGGGCGCCGCGCGAGACCGAGGTCGAGACCGCCGCGGCGGTGGTGCAGGTACGCGCGATCCCGCTCAAGCCCCGCGGCGCGCGCATCGGTGCGATCGTGCTGCTGCGCGACGTGACCGAACTACGCCGCCGCGAACGCGAGCTGATCACCAAGGACGCCACCATCCGGGAGATCCACCACCGGGTGAAGAACAACCTCCAGACCGTCGCCGCGCTGCTTCGGCTGCAGGCGAGGCGAATGGATTCTCCACAGGCACGGGCGGCGCTGGAGGAGGCGGTCCGACGGGTCGGGTCGATCGCGATCGTGCACGAGACGCTGTCCCAAACCCTGGACGAGCGCGTGGACTTCGACGAGATCGCGGACCGCGTGCTCAGCATGGTCACCGAGGTCGCGGCCTCGGCCCCGCGGGTGCGCACCGCACGGCACGGCAGCTTCGGCGTACTGATCGCGGAGACCGCGACGCCGCTGGCGATGGTCCTGACGGAGCTGCTGCAGAACGCCCTTGAGCACGCGTTCGACACGCACTCCGGCAGCCTGGAGATCACCGCGACCCGCACCGGCGAGCGCCTGGTGATCACGGTGGTCGACGACGGGGCGGGCCTGCCGCCGGACTTCGACCCGCAGGTGTCCGGCAACCTCGGGCTGCAGATCGTCCGCACGCTGGTGGGCAGCGAACTGGGCGGGCGGTTCGACATGGGTGCGGGGGAGGAGGGCGGGACCGTGGTCACGCTCGACTTCCCGGTGCGGCGCGTGGCCCGCGGCTGACGCGTTCGTGGAACGCAGAAAAAACGGCAACACCCCGGTTGCGGTCTTTCGACCGGCCGGGGCGTTGCCGAGGTTCTGTTGGTGCCGTGGAGATCCGGAAACCGGGGATCAGGCAGACGCGCGTGCGCGGTTGCGCGCGGCACGGCGCTTGAGCGCGCGGCGCTCGTCTTCGCTCATCCCGCCCCAGACGCCCGCGTCCTGACCGGACTCGAGGGCCCACTGCAGGCACGCTTCCATCTCGGGGCAGCGACGGCACACGGCCTTCGCCTCCTCGATCTGCAGCAGCGCCGGACCGGTGTTACCGATCGGGAAGAACAGCTCCGGGTCTTCGTCACGGCAGGCGGCACGGTGGCGCCAGTCCATGCGGTCCAACTCCTCGTAAGCGGGCGAAGCTTGTGGCCTCGCCTAGTGACGGCTTGTGAATGTGAACGCTTTCACGAATCCTCCAACAACGTAAGGGCCGACAAAGTCGGTCCCCAGGTTTGGTGGTGGAGTCGGGCGGAGAGGATTGGCCTTTGGGGCTTGTCCGGCCCGCCACGTAGAGCCTGACAAACCTGGGCCGTAGACACAACCCCTCTGACGAAGGATTTTTTGAATCGTCGGTGTCGGGTAGGTCACACCCCTACTTCTAAGGGGTGAACGGGATTCTACGTTCGACTGAAAGGCGTAGAGGCCCTTCTACTCACACAATCACACGCAGTGCCCGCGGGACGCCCCTAAAGGTCACACTGCGATGTTCCCCCAGGTGGTCTCCGTCCACCTGAAGCGACACAGCCTCCTCAGCCCCAAGAGTGAACGTCGCGCAGTCGTGCAGCGACACCACGTGACGTCCGTGCGGTGCTTTTCCCGACGTGCCCAGCATGCGGCTGAGGTGCCGCAACGTGGGCAGAGTGGACATCCTGGTCAGACCAAAAAGATCGAGGTCCAGGTCGAACGACGCGTCCGGACACGCGTTAACGGGACGACCACCCAGATAAGTCCACGGATTCGTGTTCTGGACTATGCCGAGGCACAGTCCCTCCACCGGATCCTGGCCCGGTACCTCCAGTGTGAGGGGACCGGACCGCCTCGTGCCACCACTTCGGTAAAACCTGCGCAGAGCGGACCGCACATACAGGCCCGGTGTCGACCTGCTGCCCTCCGCCCGGCGGTCCTCGACCCTGGCGACGACGTCGGCGTCGAAGCCGAGCCCCGCACAGAAGAGGAACCAGCGCCGGTCGGCCATGCCGAGCCCGACCTGCCGCGAACGGCCCGACCGCAGCGCGTCGAGCAGGGCCCCCGTCGCCTCGACCGGATCGTTCGGCAGGCCGAGCGCGCGGGCGAACACGTTGGTACTGCCGCCGGGTACGACCGCCACCGCCGGGAGATCAGGGGAGGGGCCGTCGGCGAGTATGCCGTTGGCGACCTCGTTCACCGTGCCGTCGCCGCCGAGGGCGATCACCAGGTCCACGCCCTCCACGACCGCGGACTTGGCCAGCTCGGTGGCGTGCCCGCGGTGCGACGTGGTGGCCACGTCGAGCTTGAGGTCACTCGCGAGTGCGTGCGCCAGAACGTCCCGGGTCCGTTCGCTTGTGGTCGTGGCCTTGGGGTTCACGACAAGAAGGGCACGCATGTACGACAGGGTAGCCCCGCGCGCACGGCGGCTGCCGGGCGGCCGCGTACCGCCGGGACCGGCCGCGTTCCCTCGTGAACCGGGCCCCGGTTTACCCTCATGGGGTGATGACTGACGCCGCTCCCGCGCCCGGCGCGTTCGGGCCCCTCCGGTCCCTGCCCGTGAGTTTCCGGGTCGCGACCGGGATCGTCGCGGTGGAGACCGCGATTGGTCTCGGCTTCGCGCTCTACATACTCCTCGCGAGCGTCTTCGGTGAGCCGGTGGACCAGGACAAGGGCATCAGCGAGGGCCTGTACCTGCTGCTGCTCGGCCTCGGCATGCTCGCCACCACGATCGGAATGTTCCGCGGACGGCGCTGGAGCCGGTCGCCCGCGATCACCATGAACCTCGTGGTGCTCGGTATCGGCTACTGGATGGTCAGCGGCAGCGGCCGGGTGGCGTACGGCGTACTGATACTGGCCGCGGGGCTGGTGGCCATCGGGATCCTGGTCCGGCCGAGCCTCTACCAGGCGCTCGAGCGCCTGCACGAAGAGCGCGTGGACCAGGCGCGCGGGGACTGAGCGCGTACGCGACCCCACGCGACGCCCCCCGCACGAACGACGACCGCAGCACGACGCCGAGGGCCCGGAGGAGCGATCTCCTCCGGGCCCTCGGCGTCGTGTCGGGTTGTGCTGTGCTGTGCCGCAGTGTGTGGCGCCGTGCCTCGTACGTACGCCGCCCGGCCTACTCCTCGACGAGGAGGCGCTCGCGCAGTTGGGCGAGGGTCCGGGCCAGCAGCCGCGAGACGTGCATCTGGGAGATGCCCACCTCCTGGGCGATCTGCGACTGCGTCATGTTGCCGAAGAACCGGAGCAGCAGGATGCGCTTCTCGCGGGGCGGCAGTTGCTCGAGCAGCGGCTTCAGCGACTCGCGATACTCCACACCCTCGAGCGCCTCGTCCTCCGACCCGAGCGTGTCCGCGACCGCCGGCGACTCGTCGTCGGTGTCGGGCACGTCGAGCGAGAGCGTGCTGTACGCGTTCGCCGACTCCAGGCCCTCCAGCACCTCCTCCTCGGAGATGCCCAACTGCACCGCGAGCTCGCCGACCGTCGGCGAGCGCCCGTTGCGCTGCGACAGCTCGGCCGTCGCGGCGGTCAGGGCGAGCCGCAGCTCCTGGAGGCGGCGCGGCACACGGACCGCCCACCCCTTGTCGCGGAAGTGCCGCTTGATCTCGCCGACGATGGTCGGAGTGGCATACGTCGAGAACTCGACGCCGCGCTCCGGGTCGAACCGGTCCACCGACTTGATCAGCCCGATGGTGGCGACCTGCACCAGGTCGTCGAGCGGCTCGCCGCGGTTGCGGAACCGCCTGGCCAGGTGCTCGACCAGCGGCAGGTGCATCTCGACCAGCCGGTCGCGGATCAGTCGGCGGTCCGGGTCGTCGGCCGGCAGTTTCGCCAACTGGGCGAACATGCCCTTCGCGAGCTCCCGATCGTGGTGCGAGTGGCTCGAGCCGGCCTGGCGGCGGCGGCCGGGCACGGAAGCCTCGGGAGTGTCCTCGCGCGGGGTGGCGGTCGCGTCCGCTGTCACGCTCGTGTCACTGACCATGTCCTCGGCCTCCCGGGCCCCGTCCTCCGGGGGGTCCTCGCCCCGGCGGTCACTCGCGTGCTCGGTGCTCACGGCGCCCCCGGCCCGCCACCGCGCTTCTTGTGGAGGCTGATGCTCACGACGTCGTTCTCGTCCACGGTCGCGTCGACCTCGCCCGCGAGCGCCGACAGCACGGTCCAGGCGAAGGTGTCGCGCGCGGGAGTGCGGCCGTCGGTGGTCGGTGCGGACACCGTGATCTGGAGGGCGTCGCCGACGAGGTGGAAGACGCAGGACAGCACGCTCCCCGGCACCGCCTGGCCGAGGAGCATCGCGCACGCCTCGTCCACGGCGATGCGCAGATCCTCGATCTCGTCCAGGGTGAAGTCGAGACGTGCGGCAAGGCCGGCCGTCGCGGTACGAAGAACCGAGAGGTACGCCCCCGCGGCGGGCAACCGGACCTCGACGAAGTCCTGCTGGCCGGCGCCGGCTTCGTCCGCCGTGTGTGCGGATCGCTGGGACACCCTCACCTCCAAGGTGCTGCGTAGGTGGCCACGGCTGTGACCACGACCGATGACGGGGACCCCGTTGACGCTACCGCGCGGACCCCCGACCCGTCTCCGCCACCACTCTTCCAGGGAGGTTGATCGTGCTCTCCCCTGGCATCCCGTCCCGACCCGCAGGGCCACCGTCGCATCGCCTACGCGTACGACAGTACGTCACCGCATGTGATTTGGCGAGTACACAGTGTACCTGGTTCGTCGAGGCCCGCACGGCGGTAGACCCGAACGGGCGAAAGTCCCCCACATGAGAGAAACCAGCCAAGGGCCACCGATGTCAAGCGTGTTGACTCGATAGAGGGATTCCGACACGTTCGGCGACGTCGCCCGCGCCCCGGCGGGCGTCCCGGGCGGGCACGGCGACACGCTCCACCCCACCAAATACCCTCCCCGCCGAACAGGGTCCCCGGGGGTCGGGGCGGAGCTGGCACGCACGCCGCCGAGATGCGACGCCCTGACCGCTGGGCGAGAACGAGGAAGCGCCGTGGCCTGCCCTCGGTGCGCTCAGTGGATGGCACGCCGCCCGGCGGAGTGGGTTGTGGCATGACCACGGTCGTGGAGTCCGAGAACGGATTCCCCAGCGCGGAGAGCGCCCGCGCGGTGCGCGGAGCAGGACATAATGCGCGCCTTGGAGGCGTACCCCTTCTTCTGCCCGACCGTGTCCCTGGAAGGCGCCGAGGCGCCGTTGGATCCAAACCGGCCCGGGGCGCGGCTGGTTCGCGTACTTCCGTATCCACGGCCCTGAGCAGCCCGCGTTCGACGGCGCGTGGCGGCTCAGGGACTTCGCCCCGCTCGAGTGACGACGCCCCGGGCCGGAACGGCAGGCAAAAGTCCGCCCCCGGTCCGCGGACTCCGACACGGAGTCCGCGG
>NZ_JBEZFP010000135.1:0-25426 GCF_040649515.1 Streptodolium elevatio | reverse complement strand
CCCCATTTGGGGTCGCCGGGCCTCTTGTCGTGCGCTGATGTTGTCGGGGACTTACTGTGGGATGCATGAGCCGGCTGGGGGGCCGGCTCCTCACTTTCCTTGGGGGGAAAGCCATCATGCGCAGGAGTACTCCTGTGCTGGGTGCGGTAGTTGCCGCCCTGGCACTCGGCATGTCCGCAATACCGGCGACCGCGCACGAGGACGGCGTCGAGCCGTCCGTCGACGTCGTGGTCACCGGGCTCAACAATCCGCGTCAGCTCTCCACCGACTGGCACAACTGGTCGATCTACGTGGCCGAGGCCGGTCGCGGGGCGGAAAGCCCGGACCAGTGCGGCGAGTTCGGCTGCATCGGGCGTACCGGCTCGGTCACGTGGATCAAGTCGCCGGCGAAGACCACCAACAGTGTGACGCCCAAGCGCGTCGTGGTCGGCCTGCCGTCCAACGCCTCGCCCGACGGGGCGTTCGCGGTCGGGCCGAACGGCGTCGATGCGGTCCAGGGCAAGCTGTGGACCGTCGTCGGGGGCGGGGAGCAGGAGATCCCCGGCGGGTACAAGGAGGCCGGAAAGCTGCTCTCCGTGCAGACGCACGGAGCGAAGCCCAAGGTCGTCGCCGACATCGAGAAGTACGAGCTGGACCACAACCCGGGCGGCAACCCCGAGGACGTGCACTCCAATCCGTACGCGGTGCTGGCGCTGAACGACCGGCAGATCGTCGCGGACGCGGGCGCCAACACGGTGTACGAGGTGCGCAACGGCCGGATCAAGGTCCTGGCGGTGCTGCCGGGCGGGCCGGGCGGCGAAGGCGGTGCGAACGGCCCGCAGCAGGTGCCTTCGTCGGTGACGCGTGGGCCGGACGGCGACTACTACGTGGGTGTGCTGGCCGAGGGCGACGGCCCGGGCGGCGCGAAGGTGTACCGGATCGGGGCCGGCGGCGGGGTCAAGGGCACGATCGACGGGTTCACGGGCGTGCACGGCCTCACCTTCAACCACGACGGGGACCTGTACGTCAGCGAGCTGTTCGGCGGCGAGCAGGGCTCGGGCCGGGTCGTGAAGGTCGACGCGGACAGCGGCGCCCGCACGTACCTGGACGTCCCGTTCCCGGCCGGCCTCGCGGTGGACCGGGCGGGCACGGTCTACGTGGCGGCGTGGAGCATCTCGGACGCGGACGGCTTCTCGGACCCGGAGAGCGGCATGACCGGGGAACCGGGCCAGGTCTGGCGGCTGAACGACTTCTGAGCACGCCCGGCCGGGGTTCGGCCGTGACGCGCCCCCGGTGACGGGGGCGGCAGGTGCGCCCGGCGGGGGTCCCGCCGGGCGCACCGGTACGTTTGCGTCCGTGACCCTGCTGCGCGATCTCGCGTCCCTCCTGCGCCTGCGCGACTTCCGCAGGTTGTTCGGGACGCGGTTGACGTCGCAGCTGTCGGACGGGGTGTTCCAGGTCGCGCTGGCGGGGCACGTGTTCTTCTCCCCGGAGAAGCAGACGACGGCGAGCGACGTCGCGGCGGCGTTCGCGGTGCTGTTGCTGCCGTACTCGCTGGTCGGGCCGTTCACCGGCGTGCTGCTGGACCGGTGGCGGCGGCGCCAGGTGCTGGTGCGCTGCAACCTGCTCCGTTCGCTGCTGGCCGCGCTGACCGCGGCGCTGGTGCTGGCGGACGTGCCGGACCCGGTCTTCTACGGCGCGTGCCTGGTCGTGCTCTCGGTCAACCGGTTCGTGCTCGCGGGGCTTTCGGCCGCGCTGCCGCGCGTCGTACCCGAGGACCGGCTGGTGATCGCCAACGCCGTGTCGCCGACGGCGGGCACGGTGGCGGCGTCGGCGGGTGCGGGCGCGGCGTTCGTGGTGCACCTGTTCGTCGAGGAGGGGTCCGGGGCGACGGCGCTGGTGATCCTCATCTCCGGTGCGCTGTACCTGTGTTCGGCGGCGGTGGCGGCGACGATGGCGGTCGGTCTGCTGGGGCCGGACCCGGACCGCGTGGTGCCGGGCGTACGCGAGGCGCTGGCCGGTGTCGCGCGCGGACTCGGCGAAGGCGCCGCGCACGTGTGGCGGCGGCGCGCGCCCGCGCACGCGCTGGCGGTGATCACCGCGATGCGGTTCTGCTTCGGCGTGCTGACGGTCATGACGCTGCTGCTGTGCCGCAACCTGTTCAACGACCCCGACGACACGGACGCCGGGCTGGCGACCCTCGGGCTCACGGTCGGGGTCACGGCGGCGGGCTTCTTCCTCGCGGCGGTGCTCACGCCGATCGTCACGCCGCGCATCGGGGTGCCGCGCTGGATCGTGCTGTGCGCGTTCGTCGGTGCCGCGGCGCAGCTGGGGCTCGGGCTGCCGTTCGCGCTTGGGCCGATGCTGGCGGCCGGCTTCGTGTTGGGGCTGGTGTCGCAGGGCGCCAAGATCGGGGTGGACACGATCGTGCAGACGACGGTCGACGACGCGTACCGGGGCCGGGTCTTCTCGGTGTACGACGTGTTGTTCAACGTCGCCTTCGTGGGCGCCGCGGCGGTCTCCGCGGTCGCGCTGCCGTCGGACGGCAGGTCCCCGGCCGTGCTGATCGCGGTCGCCGGGGGCTACGCGGTGACAGGGCTGTTGTATGCCGTCGCGGTGCGCCACCATCCACTGCGACCCACCAACAAGGTTGATTCGTCCGGTTTTCCCGGCATTTAGTCGCCATCTTCGGTGTGCAGAACGTTACTTGCGGGCTTCCGAAGTATCGACTTAGCGTCAAGTAGTGCGCAACGGCGCAAGACCCTCTAATCTGCCTCAGCGATCGATCGCTCAGTCATGCCTTGTGCCACATTCATGCCCATCGGAGACCGAAGATGAGCAACTACCCGAGTGGGTCTGATTCGGACCGCGTCCCCTACGTGCCCGCATGGCTGGATTCGACGCCGCCGGAGGGCACCCGGGTCCCCGCCCCGCCGGCCGTGACGGACGGCGGACGGCGCGAGCGGCGCGAGGCGGCGTCACGCGAGCGCAGCGTGCTGCTCAGCCCGTTGGTGATGGGGCTCACACTGCTGCTGACCGCGGTGGTGGGCGTGGGCGCGTTCTTCTACTTCCAGGGCGGCGAGAAGCGGGCGTACGGCGAGGGTTCGTGCCTCGACGATC
Organism: Streptodolium elevatio; assembly: GCF_040649515.1. Lineage (GTDB taxonomy): Bacteria > Actinomycetota > Actinomycetes > Streptomycetales > Streptomycetaceae > Yinghuangia > Yinghuangia elevatio. Next base: position 22,327 of record NZ_JBEZFP010000135.1, on the reverse strand, counting down.
TGGCCGGCAGTACACCGCACCTTGCGGAGTGTGGAACACCCGGCGCGAAATACCAGATCATTTCCATCATTCCGGACACGGTTGACGGCACCCAGTGCGGCTCGGTCACCGGCGCGAACATCCCGATCGTCGTCGACCGCAAGGACCTTCTCTGCGTGATGGACATCAGCCGGTAGCGGATCTATGGGGATGCGGTCGTCGGTCTCACCCCCTAGGGTTTCGGGCGCTCGACATCCCCCCGCAGCCCCCACACAAACGGAGCTCCCGTGTCCAACCCGTTCGCGAACGGCCCGCAGGGTCCCTCGGACCAGTCGCCCTACGGACAGCAGCCCCAGCCCTACGGACAGCAGCAGCCGTACCCGGCGCAGATGCCGCCGCAGCAGCCGCCCTACGGCCAGCAGCAGCCGCCGAACTACTACGGGACTCCGCCCCAGCAGCCGCGCCGCAAGCCGTGGATGAAGTACATACGCATCGGCGTGCCTGTCGTGGTCGTCATCGTCGCCGCCGCCGTGTACTTCACCAAGGACGACAGCGCCGCGAAGTCCGCCAAGGTCGGCGACTGCATGGAGCACGTCAAGAAGGACGGCGGCGACGACATCAAGAAGGCCGAGTGCGGCACGCCCGCCGGCCAGTACACCGTCGTCGGCAAGTTCTCCGGCACGACCAAGGGCGAAAAGTGCCAGGAGATCCCGGCCTGGAAGTCGGGCGCGGGCGAGGGCGTCTACTTCTATCTCGACGAGGGCAGCTCCGAGACGCTGCTGTGCCTGAACGCCAACGAGAACGCCCCTGACCCGCTCGCGGTCCCGGAGGGCTAGGAAGTACTGCTGGAACGACGGCTGGGGGCAGAACGGACGACCATGTCCGTTCTGCCCCCACCGCCATTTGTACGTCGCGTCAGCCGGCGGTCTGCCGGTCCCACCACTTGCGCAGCTCCGCGACCGCTGTGTCGTGGTCCATCGGGCCGTTCTCCAGGCGCATTTCGAGCATGTGCTTGTACGCCTTCCCGACCAGCGGTCCCGGCGGCACGTCGAGGATGCGCATGATCTCGTTGCCGTCCAGGTCCGGGCGGATCGCGTCCAACTGCTCCTGCTCCTGGAGCTTGGCGATGCGCTCCTCCAGCGAGTCGTAGGCGCGGGCGAGCGCGGCGGCGCGGCGGCGGTTGCGCGTCGTGCAGTCCGAGCGGGTCAGCTTGTGCAGGCGGTCGAGCAGCGGACCCGCGTCCCGCACGTAGCGGCGCACCGCCGAGTCCGTCCACTCCCCCGTGCCGTAGCCGTGGAAGCGCAGGTGCAGTTCGACCAGGCGCGTCACGTCGTCGGTGATGTCCTTCGGGTACTTCAGCGCCTTCATGCGCTTCTTCGTCATGTGCGCGCCGACCACCTCGTGGTGGTGGAACGACACGCGCCCGTCGTCCTCGAAGCGCCGCGTGCGCGGCTTGCCGATGTCGTGCAGCAGCGCGGCAAGGCGCAGCACGAGGTCCGGCTCGCCCGGGGCCTCCAGGTCCATCGCCTGTTCGAGCACGGTCAGGGTGTGCTCGTAGACGTCCTTGTGCCGGTGGTGCTCGTCCAATTCGAGGCGCAGCATGGGCAGTTCGGGCATCACCCGGGCCGCGATGCCGGTCTCGACCAGCAGCAGCAGGCCCTTGCGCGGGTGCGGCGAGAGCACGAGCTTGTTGAACTCGTCGCGTACGCGCTCGGCCGACACGATGTCGATGCGGTCGGCCATCGCGGTCATCGCGGCGACGACCTCGGGCGCGACGTCGAAGTCCAGCTGCGCGGCGAACCGGGCGGCGCGCATCATGCGCAGCGGGTCGTCGCCGAACGACGCCTCGGGAGTGCCGGGCGTGCGCAGCACGCGGTCGGCGAGGTCCTCCAGACCGCCGTACGGGTCGACGAAGTCGACGGCGGGCAGGTCGACCGCCATCGCGTTGACCGTGAAGTCGCGGCGGACCAGGTCGTCCTCGATCGAGTCGCCGTAGCTGACCTCGGGCTTGCGCGACGTGCGGTCGTACGCCTCCGAGCGGTACGTGGTGATCTCGATGAGGAAGTCGTGACCGTTGGGAGCCTGCTTGCGGCAGCCCACCGTGCCGAAGGCGATCCCGACCTCCCACACCGCCTCCGCCCAGGGCCGCACGATGGCGAGCACCTGCTCGGGGCGGGCGTCGGTGGTGAAGTCGAGGTCGTTGCCGAGCCTGCCGAGGAGCGCGTCGCGCACCGAGCCGCCGACGAGGGCCAGCCGGTGCCCGGCCGCCGCGAATCTGCGGGCGAGGTCGTCCGCGACCGGGGCGACGCGCAGCAGTTCGGTGACGGCGCTGCGCTGGACGAGGTTCAGCCGGTCGGTCGGCACGTCGGCGTCCGCCGCGGGAAGGTCCTGCTCGGCGGCGTGCGGTGAGTTCTTCGCGTTGGGCACGACGTACAAGGGTACGTGGACCGTGCGGGCGGATCGTCACCTTTATCGGAGCCCGGGGCTGCGATGGGGTGATCTTGTCACCCAACTCCACGGCGCGGCGCACTAGGATTTCAGGATGCCCTCTGAGACCACCCCGCCGCGGCGGAGGCTCAAGGCGGTCGAGGAACACTCGGCCGGTGGCCTCGTTGTGGACAGGGACACACTGCGTGCCGCGCTGATCGCCCGACGCGATCGCCGCGGCCGTCTGTTGTGGTCCCTGCCCAAAGGGCATATCGAAGACGGTGAGAGCGCGGTCCAGGCGGCGCTTCGCGAAGTCGAGGAGGAGACCGGCATCGTGGGCCGTGTCCTCGCCCCGCTGGGCGTCATCGACTACTGGTTCACGGCTCCGGACCGCCGGGTGCACAAGACCGTCCACCATTATCTGATGGAGGCGGCCGGCGGGGATTTGTCCGACGAAGACATCGAGGTCGAGGCGGTCGCGTGGGTTCCGTTGGGTGCGCTGTCGGCAAGGCTCGCGTATCCGGACGAGCGCCGGCTCGCCGTACGGGCGCCGGAGCTGTTGGCGGACAGCGCGTGACCCGTACCCGCGACGGCGCCGGGCGCGCGGTCGGCGTCCTCGTGCTCGTCCTCGTGCTGGCCGCGACGGCCGTCGTGACCGGGCTGCAGCGTGCGGCGCACGCCGCTGACGGTACCCCCGTCCAGGTGGTCCTGACCGCCGTGACGCCGGCGGTCCTGCAGCCGAAGGGCACGCTGACCGTCAGGTTCGAGGTGGTCAACAACTCGGGGCGCGACCTGGACCAGGTGACGGTCAAGCTGCGGGTCAGCCAGGCGCTCACGCTGCGCGGCGACCTCGCCGCCCCGGACTCCTGGTCGAACCGGGACGTCCGGGACGCCTCGGCGACGAAGCAGATCGCGCACATCGCCGCCGGCGCCACGCAGCCCGACACCTTCACCGTCCCCGTGGACAAGATGTCGCTCGGTGGCGACGCCGCCGTCCACGGGCTGACCGTGCAGGCACTCGACGGCGGCTCCGAGGTCGGGTCGTCGCAGGTGCTCGTGCCCTGGGTTCCGAAGGACGGCCTCAACAGCCTGAAGAAGACCCAGGTCGGCGTGCTGTGGCCGCTGATCGACCAGCCCCGGCTGGACGGCACGACGATCGGCGACCGGGTCCAGACGCCGGTCTTCACCAACGACGGTCTGACCGCCGAGCTGGCCGGCGAAGGGCGCCTGAACCAGCTGCTCCAGACGGGGCAGCAGATCCCGGGGGTCACCTGGGTGGTCGACCCCGATCTGCTGGACACCGTGCGCGCGATGGAGACCCCGTACCGCGTCGCACCGCCCAGGACCGACCCGCCGGCGGACAAGAACACCGAAGAGGGCGACGACGCCGGGCGCGAATCGGACCCCGCCGCCGCGACGCCGCGTACCGAGGAGGAGACCGAGCCGGGCAAGGGAACCGCGGCCGCGGCGGACTGGCTCCGGCAGCTGCGTGCGGCGGTCGCCGACGACACGGTGGTCGCGCTGCCGTACGCGGACACCGATGTGGCCACCGTCGCGCACGCCTCGTCGACCAAGTCGAAGACGGATCTGCTCCCGGAGCTGCGCGCGGCCGTCGATCGCGGCAGGGCCACGGCCACCGCGACGCTCGACGGCAAGACCGTCCGCAGCGACGTCACCTGGCCGATCGCCGGGGCGGTGGACCCGCCGATCCTGGAGACCGCGAAGGCGACGGGCTCCTCGATCGTGGTGGCGTCGGGGGCGAGCATGCCGCCGCGCAGCAGCAAGCTGGACCACACGACTTCGACGCGCTCCCAGGTCGGGCCGGGCACCGCGGCGCTGGTCACCGACCCGCGCATCGACGTGCTGCTGGACGAGGGGGCGGACGGGCCGGACGGGCAGCTGCGGTTGCAGCAGGCGCTGATCGCCGAGCTGTTCACCATCGCGATGGAGCAACCGGCCCTGCAGCGCGCGCTGTTGATCGTGCCGCCCCGGCACTTCGACGCGGCGGTCGGGCGGGCGATCGCGGCGGCGATGTCGGTCGCCGCCGGAACCGGCGGGTGGGCCGAGACGGCCTCGCTCGACGCGCTCGCCGAGACGGCGCCGGGCGAGGAGCGGACGATGCGGGCGTACCCGCCCGGGCTCAAGCGCACCGAGTTCTCCGACAGCTACCTGCGGTCGATCCCGGATCTGCAGCGCAGTGTGGACACGTTCGCGGCGATCCTGGAGGACAAGAGCCGGATCCGCGACCCGTACGAACCGGCGGTCCTGCGCACGCTGTCGGTCACGTGGCGCGGCGAGACGATGGACGCGGACGCGTACCGGCTGGACGTGACGCGGAGCCTGCGGGTGCTGGAGCAACTGGTCCGCATCGCGCCGAAGACCGCGGTGACGTTGTCCGGCGACAACGGCACGATCCCGATCACCATCATCAACGGGCTGCAGCAGACCATCACGGTCCGCCTGGACGTGGTCTCCAGACAGCCGAACCGGCTGAACCTGACGCAGCCGCACGAGGTCGAGATCCCCGGTGGACGCACCATCGCCATCCCGGTCGACGCGCAGTCGGCCGCCAACGGCAAGGTGCTCGTCGACGTGCGGATGCTCACCCCCGACGGCAAGGAGGCCTTCGGGCCCACGCAGACGTTCTACGTCAACACCACCAGCATTGACGGCATCACGTTGGGCATCATTGGGGTGATCGCGGGGCTGCTCGCGCTGTTCTCGCTCCGCGCCTACATTCGGCGGCGCAAGGAGCCGCCGACCGGGGCGGAAGGTGCCGACGACGCGGGCGAGGGCGAGGCGCACGACCCGGAAGGCCCGGTGGCGGGCGGCCCGGGGGCGCACGCAAGGATCGAGGGGGGCACCAGGCGGCACGCGAGCCGGGACAGGCCGGAGGACCATCACGCACCGGCTTGACCGATTTGCGCCTCTTGTCGATATATCGGCGGACACTTGGCGCGGGGGACCGCCTCAGCAGGCCCCGGATGAGAAAGTAGGCACCTGGAGCCGACCACCATGACGATCTGAAGCGGAAGACGAGGACCTGCCCGCATGAGTGACCGGAGAGACGAGCGGCAGCCGTACGACGGCGGCACGGACGACCCGGCCGACGGGCACGACCCGTATTCCCCGCGTCGTGGCGAACGGCGCCCGGTGGACCCCTACCTGGGCCAGTACGGCCAGCAGTACTCCGACCCGGCCCAGGAGTACTCCCCTTATCCCCCGCCCCCGGAGCCCGGCAGCTGGCAGTCCGCCCCGCCGCAGCAGAGCGGCGACGGGTGGTTCCGCGACGACCCCGGCGGTCAGAGCGGCGGGCTCGACGACGTGTTCGCCCCGACGCCGCAGGCGCCGGGCGGGGCCCCCGGCTATCAGCCGGGCTACGACCAGGGCCAGGGCTACGGGCAGCAGCCGTACGACGCGGCCTACGGCGGTCAGCCGCCGCAGTACCCCGAGCAGCAGCCGTATCCCGAGCAGCAGTATCAGGACCCGCAGTACGCCAACGACCCTTACGCGGCCCAGCAGTACGGGGCCCCGCAGGTCCCGCCGCAGCCGTACGACCAACAGCAGTACGGCCCGGGCCAGGACGGCGGCTACGGCCAGGGACAAGCCCAGGGCGACCAAGGCCAGGGCGACCAAGGCGGCGGCTACGGCCCGGACGGCGGCCAGTACTCCCCCGAGCCTCCCCCCGAGCGGCGGCGTTCGCGGCGCTCTGCGGCCCAGGCGGCGAACGAGCCGTCCGGCGGCCCGCGCGGCGGCTCGGGAGGTTCCGGCGGCGCGGGCGGCGGCTACGGCGCGGGCGGCGGCTGGGGCGACTACGACCGCCCCGGCGGCTGGCTCATGGACCAGACGCTCACCGGCATCCACCTCGGCCTCACCGGCGAGATCGGCATGCCGACGTACACCGAGGCGTACCAGCGCTATGAGACGCGCCAGCGCGCCGAGGCGGCCGCGGCCGGCTCGCTCACGGTCACCGAACCGGACCTCATCGAGCCGCTCCCTGGCCCGTCCCAGTCGCCCGTCTACCGCCTGCCCGGCAGCGGCGCCGAAGAGCGCATGGCCGGCATCCCGGTCGGCGGCAAGGTGGGCGGCCGGCTCTCCGGCATGATGCGGTCCAGCGCGCTGATGGCGTCGGGCACCATCGTCTCGCGCATCACCGGCTTCATCCGCAGCCTCGTCATCGCCGCCGCGCTCGGCACCGCGGTGTTCGCGAACACGTACAACGTCGCGAACACGATGCCGACCCTTCTCTACATCCTCGTCGGCGGCGGCGCGCTGAACGCGGTCTTCGTGCCGCAGCTCGTGCGCGCGATGCGCAACGACGACGACGGCGGCGAGGCGTACGCCAACCGGCTGCTCACGCTGGTCATGACGCTGCTGCTGGCGCTCACCGCGCTCGCCGTCTTCGCGGCACCGTGGCTGATCCGGATAATGGCCAACTCGCTCGCCGAGCAGGAGGCCGAATTCGAGCTGGCCACCACCTTCGCGCGCTACTGCCTGCCGATCATCTTCTTCATGGGCCTGCACGTGATGTTCGGGCAGATCCTCAACGCCCGTGAGCGCTACGGCCCGATGATGTGGACCCCGGTCCTCAACAACCTCGTCATCATCGCCACGTTCGGCCTCTACATCTGGGTCGCCGGAACGCAGCACAGCAGCGGCATGACGGCGGCGCGCATCACGCCCGACGAGGCGCGGCTGCTCGGCATCGGCACATTGCTCGGCATGGTCGTGCAGGCACTCGCGATGGTGCCCTACCTGCGTGCGGCCCGGTTCCACTTCCGGCCGCGCTTCGACTGGCGCGGGCACGGGCTCGGCAAGGCGGCCGGGCTCGCGAAGTGGACGTTCCTGTTCGTGCTGGCGAACCAGCTCGGCTACCTGGTGACCACGCAGCTCGCGAACGCGATCGACAGCGACGCGCAGACGGACGGCATCACCTGGGGTGTCGGCTTCTCGGCCTACACGAACGCCCTGCTGGTCTGGCAGTTCCCGCAGGCGGTCATCACCGTCTCGGTCATGGCGGCGATGCTGCCGCGGATGTCGCGCGCCGCCGCCGACAACGACAAGACCTCGGTACGCGACGACATCTCGGCCGGCCTGCGCATGTCCGCGGTCGCGATCGTGCCGTGTGCGGTCGTGTTCGTCGCGCTCGGCCGCGACATCGGCGGCCTGATCTTCGCGCCCACCGGCGTCAACAGCGCCCACTGGATCGGGTACATGCTGATGGCCCTCGGCCTCGGCCTCATCCCCTTCTCGGCGCAATACGTGCTGCTGCGCGGGTTCTACGCGTACGAGGACACGCGTACGCCGTTCCTCAACACGGTGTGGGTGGCGGCAACTACGGCCGCCCTGTCCGGACTCGCCTATCTGGTGCTGCCCACGAAGTGGGCCGGTGTCGGCATGGCGGGGGCGTACGGGGCGGCCTACCTCGTCGGCGTCATGCTCGCCGCGCGGCGGCTCAAGACGTACCTCCCCGACCTGGACGGCCGGCGGGTGGCACGCACGTACACCCGTTTGATCGTCGCGTCGGCGATCGGCGGTGTCGCCGCGTTCGCCGTAGCGCGCATGTGCACCAACGCGCTGGGCGTCGGCTTCGGCGGATCGCTCGCGGCGGTGCTGGCCGGACTCGTGGCCATGGCCGTGGTGTTCCTCGTCGCGGCGAGCCGCATGCGCATCGAGGAACTCTCGGCGATGACAGGCATGGTGAAGGGCCGTCTGGGACGCTGACCGGCGTGGCCGGGATGCGGCCGACGTCGGCCGGAACCTCACCCACGCCCCACGCGTCGGATGAGACGATGGCTGTCACAGCAGTGTCCGACGAGCGATTTCGCGCGGGATGGATCACGATGGGGCATACAAGCGGTGCCCCAAGGCGATTCGGGGTAGTAGTGCCCGGGACGAAGTCGGTTTGCCGGAAAGATCGCGGGGCAACCTGTTTGCCCCTCGAAGATGTCGTACGAAAGAGCAGGCGGGTGACGCGCCGTGCCGCCGCGCTCGTACGATGGGGCGGGGCTACGAGGAGGGTGAGTATACGGTGACGGACCGAACCGCAGGCTCCGTCCACCTGATGGCGGACGGCCCTTCCGGCTCCAGCACCCTCGACTCCGGCAAGACCGATACCGTCGACACCGATACCACCGGCTCCGACACCGATGCGAACACCGACACCGACACCGGCGGCAACTCCGGCACCGACATCAGCACTGACTCCAACTCCGGCACCGGCGCGGCCACCCGCGCGGACGGCGGCACCGAAAGCGGAACGGAAATAAGCGCGGTCAACGGCACTGCCGAGAGTGTCGGCGTCACCGACACCAACGACGCGAAGGCGGCCGACGTCACGGCCGAGACCGTGGCACTCGACCCCGCCGCCGATGTGGCGGACACGATCGTGGACCACGAAGTCCCGGAGGCCCCTTCGGTGGACGGCAAGTCGGCAGAGGCCACCGCGGAGACGACTGTCGTTCCCGCCACCGACACGGACGACACCCCGGGCACCACCGACACCGAAGCCGCCGAGGACGCCCCGCAGCACGACCGACCCGCCGAGGTCGCCACGGAGACCCGGGAGTTCGAGTCCGAGGAGGCCGAACCCCCGCGCCGGGTCGCGGACGTCGCACACGGGACGCGCTTCGCCGGGCGGTACCGGCTTGAGGACAAGCTCAGTTCGAACGGCAAGAGCGCCACATGGCGGGCCGTCGACGAGAAGCTGCGCCGTGCCGTGGGCATCCACCTCGTGGCGGCCGGGAGCGAGCACGCGCGCAGCGTGATGGCCGCGGCCCGGGCGGCGGCGCTGGTCGGTGACCCCCGGTTCGTGCAGGTGCTCGACGCGGCCGAAGAGGACGGCCTCGTCTACGTGGTGAAGGAGTGGCTGCCGGACGCGGACAACCTGGCGTCGCTGCTGGCCACCAACCCGCTGCCGCCGCACGAGGCGTACGAAATGGCGCGTTCGGTCTCCGACGCCATGGCCGTCGCACACCGCGCGGGTCTGTCGCACCTGCGCCTCGACCCCGACAACGTGCTGCGCATGCACACCGGGCAGTACAAGATCGTCGGCCTGTCGGTCGAGGCGGCGCTGTACGGCCACGACACGACCGATGCGGCACGTGACGACACCCGTGCCATCGGCTCGCTGCTGTACGCGTGCCTGGCGCGGCGCTGGCCGGACGCGGCGGCGTACGGGCTGCCGCAGGCCCCGCGCAACGGCGACAAGCTGTGCACCCCCGGCCAGGTGAAGGCGCACGTGCACATGCCCCTCGAAGCGATCGCGATGCGGGCGCTCGGGCAGGAGTACAAGCACCAGGCGCCGTTCGAGGCCCCCGAGGACGTCGTCGCGGCCCTCGCGGCGATACCCACGGTGCTGCCGCCGGAGCCGGAACCGCCGGTGAGTGCGGCCGGTGCGGAGTTCGACGACGAGTACACCCCGACGGCGCTGCTGTCGCGCGGCAGCAGCGGCTACAACGGCGGTCCGCCGCGGGCGGTTGCCACCAGGTCCCCGGCGGGACCGCCGCCGGCGCTGGGCGGCGGCTTCGGCCGGTTCGTCAAGAGCATCGTCGCCGTCATCGTGCTCGTCGCGATCGTCTTGGCCACCTGGCAGATCGCCGTACACGTCAACAAGGACCGGGACGAACAGCCCGCCCCCACGCCCACCCCGAGCAGCAGCCCGCAGACCTCGGCAGCTCCGGCGGCCGCTCCACCGCAGACCGGGCAGCCGATCGCCGTCAGCGGCGCCAAGCAGTTCAGCCTGACCCCGAGCGGCGGTGCCGCCTCCGACTACCCCGAGAACGTGGGCCTCTCCTTCGACGGCAAGCCGGGCACGTCCTGGCGCCCGCAGAGCTACGTCGACGGGCCGGAGGCGAAGATACGGATGGGCATCGGCATCATCTACGACCTGGGGTCCGTACAGGATCTGCGCACCGCCCGGATCCAGCTCGCGGGCGACGGTGACCACACCACGCTCGCGATCTACGCCGCCGACCCCGGCGCTTCGTCGTTCCCGACCCGGCTGGACGGTTTCAGCCCGATCAAGGAAGCGACGACCCAGGGCGACGAGGTCACGTTCACGTTCGAGGCGCGGACGCGCTTCGTCCTCGTCTGGATGACCGCGATGCCGATGCAGCGCGGCGACGGCCAGCCCTTCTACAGCAGCGGCTACCAGAACGGCTTCGCCGAGGTCGGCTTCACCAGCTGATCCGTGCCAGGATGACCCCCGGAACTTTCCAGCCGCCGGGGGGTGAGCTTGAGCGCGGAGCCCGCGTACGTCGACGTGTCGGACGTCGACCTGCTCGCGCTGCACTCCTCCGGAGACGCGGACGCGTTCGGCGAGTTGGTGCGCCGGCACCGCGACCGGCTCTGGGCCGTCGCGCTCCGCACCCTCGGCGACCGCGAAGAGGCCGCTGACGCCCTCCAGGACGCCCTGGTATCCGCCTACCGGGCGGCGGGGCGCTTCGAGGGCCGTGCGGCGGTCACGACGTGGCTGCACCGCATTGTGGTCAACGCGTGCCTCGACCGCGCGCGGCGCAAGGCCGCACGGCCGGCCGTACCGCTGCCCGAGGACCTCGACCAGCGCATCCCGGCGCCGGCCGGGGAGGATCCCGCGGTGCGCGGCGAGACGCGGGACGCCCTGTTGTCGGCGCTGGCGACGCTGCCGCCCGAACAGCGCGCGGCACTCGTCCTGGTGGACATGGAGGGCTACCCCGTCGACGAGGCCGCACGGGTCCTCGATGTCGCGCCCGGAACGATCAAGAGCCGCTGTGCGCGCGGCCGCGCCCGGCTGCTCCCGCTCGTCCGGCATCTACGCGAAGGGAACCAGGCGGCCGGGGCATCCGTCAGACCGTCGGACGACGGCACCGCGGCCGTGCGTCCCCGACCGCATGTGAACGGTGGAGGAACGGACGGGCATCGGGACGGAGGTGTGACGCGATGACCGCGCAGAACCGCATGGTCGGCCCGGACGGGCACGTGGACGTCGACGTCCTCTCCGACCTCGTCGAGGGGCTGCTCTCCGACCCGGAGGCCGCCGAGGTCCGAGTCCACGTCGCCGAGTGCGCCGAGTGCCGTGACACCGTCGACGCCCTTGCCGAGGTACGCGAACTCCTCGCCGCGCAGCCGGCCGAGCCGATGCCCGACGACGTCTACGCCCGGATCGAGTCCGCCCTCGCCGAGGCGTCGGGTGCGTCCGGCGGAGCCGCGGGTGCGGCGGGCGTCGACGCCGAGGTCCCCGCACCCCGTCCTTCGACGGGCCCCGACCTCGGGTCCCTGCCCCCGCCCCGCCCGCGCGGCGTCGGCGAGGCGTCGGCGAGGGTCGTCGATCTGGGCGAGGTACGCCGCAGGCGGCTCGCCCCCGGGCTGCTCGGCGCGGCGGCAGCGGTCGCCGCCGTACTGCTCCTGGTCGGAGTGGTCGTCAGCGGCGGCCTGGGCGGCTCTGATTCCGACAGCAACTCGGACAGTCAAGGCGCGGCCAGTGCGCCGCTACAGGAGCAGGGAACCGCCGGGAGGCCCGGCGGCCCGACGGGCGCCGGTCCGCCTGTTGCCGCGGCGCCGTCCGCGTCCTCGGCGGCGGCACTGCCGGAGTACCGCGAGGACAACCTGCGCTCCCAGGTCGCCGCCCTGCTGGGACGGCAGGGTCGGCCCGGGCTCGGCAGCGACTCCGCCGAGACCACGACGAACCGCCCGGCGGTCCCGGACGCCCCCGGCGTGAAGGGCGCGGCGGCAGGCGTTCCGCGTTGCGTCACCGAAGCAGCCGAGGACGAGGCCGCGGGCCGCAGCCTCATCGCGTCCGAGCGGGCCCGCTACCTGGATCAGGTCGCGTACGTCCTCGTGTACACCCGGGACAGCGCGAGCGTCGACGTGGTCGTCGTCTCCGCCGCGTGCGACGAGCCCGCGACGGTGTCCGCGAGCAGGTCACCGGCGGCCTCGTGGGTGCTCCTCAGCCGCATCGTCCCCACGCGCTGAGGACCGGGCGCAGGCGTGGTAGAGACGGGAATGGCGCGGACCTAGGATCGGTTGAGCGGACAGTGCCGCACCCCGCAGTACGGGGGTGGCCCCGCAACCACCGGCATAGCCGTCCGACGTACCCGGCCGGCTCGACGAGAAGCAGGGATGGGCCCAGCGTGAGCGACGTCCGTAACGTGATCATCATCGGTTCCGGCCCGGCCGGATACACGGCCGCCGTCTACGCCGCACGCGCCGACCTGACGCCGCTCGTCTTCGAGGGCGCGGTCACGGCGGGCGGCGCCCTCATGAACACCACCGAGGTCGAGAACTTCCCCGGCTGGCCCGAGGGCATCATGGGCCCGGATCTGATGGACAACCTGCGCAAGCAGGCCGAGCGCTTCGGCGCCGAGCTGGTCGCCGACGACATCGTCGAGGCCGAGCTCGAGGGCGACATCAAGGTGGTCAAGGACGGCTCGGGCAACGTGCACCGCGCCAAGGCCGTGATCCTCGCGACCGGTTCCGCCTACCGCGAGCTGGGCCTGCCGAACGAGAAGGAACTGTCCGGACACGGCGTCTCGTGGTGCGCCACGTGCGACGGCTTCTTCTTCCGCAACCAGCACATCGCGGTGGTCGGCGGCGGCGACTCGGCGATCGAGGAGGCGACCTTCCTGTCCCGCTTCGCGACGACGGTGACGGTCATCCACCGCCGCGAGGAGCTGCGCGCCTCGAAGATCATGCAGGACCGGGCGTTCGCCAACGACAAGATCAAGTTCGCGTGGAACAGCGAGGTCGCGGAGGTCGTCGGCGACGGCAAGCTGACCGGCGTGAAGCTGCGCGACACCGTCACCGGCGAACTGCGCGACCTGGACGTCACCGGCCTGTTCATCGCGATCGGCCACGAGCCGCGCACCGAGCTGCTCAAGGACCAGATCGACCTGGACGAGGAAGGGTACGTGAAGGTCACGCACCCGACCCAGCACACGAACCTCACCGGCGTCTTCGCGTGCGGCGACGTCGTGGACCACATCTACCGCCAGGCCATCACCGCGGCCGGCAGCGGCTGCGCCGCGGCCCTGGACGCCGAGCGGTACCTGGAGGACCTCAAGCACCGCGAAGAAGTCTCCGTCTGACCCGCACGACCCCCGCGTACCGCAGCTTCTCCTACCGCAGCTTCTCGTCGCCGACGGCGGCGAGCACCGAGCCGGGCATCCGCCGACCGAGCCCTACCACCAAAGGAGCCACCATGGCCGAGGGCATCATCAAGACGACCGACAAGACCTTCGACGCCGAAGTGCTCCAGAGCGACAAGCCCGTGCTGGTCGACTTCTGGGCCGAGTGGTGCGGGCCGTGCCGCCAGATCGCCCCGGCGCTGGAGCAGATCGCGGCGGAGCACGGCGACAAGCTCGGCATCGCCAAGCTGAACATCGACGAGAACCCGGAGATCACCACCCGGTACGGCGTCATGTCGATCCCGACCCTGCACGTCTACCAGGGCGGCGAGATCGTCAAGACCATCGTCGGCGCCAAGCCGAAGTCGCTGCTCCTGAAGGAGCTTGCGGACTTCATCTGAGCGACGTCCGACCGACCCGCCGAGCACCGTCCGGCGGGGTCGCGCGAGGGAAGGCGCCTCCCGGAACCGGGGGGCGCCTTCCGCGCGTGTTGAGGCCCGGAGCACGCGGCGCGGGCAGGTTCGCGTGCGGTCCGGCGCGCGTACGATCGAGTGTCGCGTCCATCTCGGGAGGATTCCGTTCCATGACCTTGCAGCGGCAGTACCGACGCGGAGACACCGGCCCTGCCGTGGCCGAGATCAGATCCAAATTGGTGCTGCTGGGCCTGCTCGCCGCCGACGCCCGGGTCGACCAGGACCCGGACCGCGGCGACGACGCGCTCTTCGACGACGCGGTGGACCGCGCGGTGCGGCACTTCCAGCAGCAGCGGGCCCTCACTGTCGACGGCATCGTGGGCCCCGAGACCTACCGCCAGCTCGACGAGGCCCGCTGGCGGCTCGGGGACCGCGTCCTCTCCTACTCGGTGAGCCACATGATGGTCGGCGACGACGTCGCCACCCTCCAACAGCGCCTGCTCGACATGGGCTTCGACTGCGGGCGCGTCGACGGCCTCCTCGGCCCCGGCACCGAGCGCGCGCTGCGCGACTTCCAGCGCAACTACGGGCTGCGCGCCGACGGAACCTGCGGCCCGGCGACGTTCCGCGCGCTGGACCGGCTCGCGCGCACGGTGGTCGGCGGGCAGCCGCACGCGATGCGCGAGTCGGAGCTGATCCACCGGTCGGGTCCGGCACTCTCCGGCAAGGTCCTGGTGATCGACCCCGGACACGGCGGCACCGACCCCGGCGTGGTCGCGCACGGGCTGAGCGAGGCCGACGTGATGTGGGACCTCGCCCGCCGCCTGGAGGGCCGCCTGTCGGCGCTCGGCGTGCAGGCGTACCTGACCCGGGGACTGGACGGCGACGGCGTCGTGGTGGCCGAGGAGCAGCGCGCGGCGTTCGCCAACGCGACCGACGCGGACCTCGTCATCTCGCTGCACGCGGACCGCAACGACAACGCGCAGGCACGCGGCGTCGCGACGTTCTACTACGGGAGCGGCGGCGACGCGCACGGGCTGCGCTCCCCCACCGGGGAACGCTTCGCCGGGCTCGTGCAGCGCGAGCTGGTGGCACGCACCGGCATGGTCGACTGCCGTACGCACGGCAAGGCGTGGCCGCTCCTGCGCAGCACCCGGATGCCCGCGGTGCGGGTCGAACTCGGCTACCTGACGAACCCCGAGGACGCCGCGCTGCTGACCCAGGCGGCGTTCCGCGACATGGCGGCCGAGTCGATCGTGGTCGCGTTGCAGCGGCTGTACCTGCCGCCGGACCAGGACGAGCCGACGGGCATGCTGCGGCTGCCGGCCTTCATCTGAGGGTGGCCCGGCGAATCCGACGGCGGCCTGCGGTCGCCGGGTGAGCGGCAGGTGAGAAGAGAACGCCGAGGGCGGTCCGGAGACTCTCCGGACCGCCCTCGGCGTTCTTGCGGTTCTTGCGGTTCTTGCGGTTCGCGCGGTGCCTGCGGTGACTGCGGTGCCGCGGCTCGGGTTTCACGGCCTGCCCGGTTTCACAACCGGTTCGGTCGACCAGGGTTCACGGCTCCGAGTCCATGACGCACGGCTCAGGTTTCACGGCTCAGGTTTCACGTGAAACGTGCGCCATCGCTTCGTCGCCGAACTCCGGGGCGGGCTCCCCCACCAGCACCAGCTGCGGGTTGCCCGGCAGGACACGGTCCTCGGCGGGGAGTTCGCGCACCGGGACCGCCGGGCCGTCCGGCAACCACGCGCGCTGATCGCGCGTCTCCGGACGGGACGAGGTGAGGAAGCCGCCCACGAAGCCGCCGACGACGCCGACTCCGAGGCCGGTGATAACCCATCGCACCGAGCGCATGGGGCCCTCCAGAATGGGTGGTTACGCCAAGACGCATGGTAATCGCCCGCCGCCCACCCGACCCAATGCGGCTGTACGACGCAGACGGTTTGTCCGCCGAAGACCACTCCTATGGCGGCAATCACAGCGCGCCGAGTCGTGCGATTTCGCATACTCGGTGGAACAGCAGCAGGTTCGACCACCCGCATCGCCTCAAGGAGGCCGGTACGTGAACGTCCCGCAGAGCTCCCCCGGATCCCGTCTCGACAACTATGTCGACCGCTACGCCGCCCGTACGGCCGGCATGACGGCCTCCGAGGTACGAGCTCTGTTCGCCGTGGCATCACGGCCCGAGGTCGTCTCACTCGCCGGCGGCATGCCCAACATCAACGCGCTCCCGCTCGACGCGGTCGCCGACACCGTCGCCCGCCTGGTCGCCGAGCGCGGCACCGTGGCGCTGCAGTACGGCTCGGGTCAGGGCGACGAGACCCTGCGCGGGCAGATCTGCGACGTCATGCGCCTCGAAGGCATCGACGCGCATCCCGACGACATCACCGTGACCGTCGGCTCGCAGCAGGCCCTCGATCTGGTGACCCGCATCTTCATCGACCCCGGGGACGTCATCCTGGCCGAGGCCCCCAGCTACGTGGGCGCGCTGTCGACCTTCGCGTCGTACCAGGCGAACGTCGTGCACGTCGGCATGGACGACGACGGGCTCATCCCCGAGCACCTGGAGAACGCGATCGCCGCGGTGCGCGCCTCCGGCAAGCGCGCCAAGTTCCTCTACACGATCCCGAACTTCCACAACCCGATGGGCGTCTGCCTGTCGCCGGAACGGCGGGCCCGGATCCTGGAGATCTGCCGCGCCGCGGATCTGCTGATCGTCGAGGACAACCCGTACGGATTGCTGGGCTTCGACGGCGACCCGATGCGTGCGCTGCGCGCCGACGACGCCGACGGGGTCGTCTACCTTGGCTCGTTCTCCAAGACCTTCGCGCCGGGTCTGCGCGTCGGGTGGGCGGTCGCCCCGCACGCGGTCCGCGAGAAGCTGGTGCTGGCGGCCGAGGCCTCCGTACTCAGCCCGCCGGTCTTCTCCCAGATGACGGTGTCCGCGTATCTGGAGACGCAGCCGTGGCGGGCGCAGATCAAGACGTACCGCGAGATGTACCGCGAGCGCCGCGACGCGATGCTCGACGCGCTGCGCACCTACATGCCGCCCGGCGCCACGTGGACGAACCCGGCCGGCGGCTTCTTCGTCTGGGTGACCCTGCCGGAGGGCCTCGACGCCAAGGCGATGCTGCCGCGCGCGGTCACCGCCCGGGTCGCGTACGTGCCCGGCACCGCCTTCTACGCCGACGGCTTCGGGGCGTCCTCGATGCGCCTGTCGTTCTGCTATCCGACCCCGGACCGGATCCGCGAGGGGGTACGCCGCCTCGCGGGCGTCATCTCGCAGGAGCTGGAACTGCGGTCGATGTTCGGCGGCCCGGGCGCCGGCCCCGCACTGCGGGGCGGCGCCTCGCCGTCTCCGACCACCCAGGCGCCGGGACCGGACCTCGCGTGAGCGACGCTCGGACGAGCGTCGGCGGATCGGCGGTGTTTCACGTGGAACGATGCTCGGGTCGGGGCGGTCCGTTACCGCGTCGCGCGCGTTTCACGTGAAACGCGCGGGCACCGGCCCGCACCGCCACGGCTGCACCGGCGGCCGCGCGACGGCTCCCGCTCTCGGCTCGCCGTCGCCTCCGTGTCCGTCTCCGCCTCCCCCGTCTCTCCCCGTCTCCCCAAGGGGTATCCGACCACCATGCCCCCGAACTCCCTCCCGAAAGGACCACCACGGATGAGCGACCTCGGCCGCGTCGTCGTACTCGCCGGCGGGCTGTCGCACGAGCGCGACGTGTCGCTGCGCTCCGGCCGCCGGATCGCCGACGCCCTCCGGGCGATCGATGTGGACGTCGAGGTCCTGGACGTCGACGGACGGCTGCTGTCCGCACTGGCCGCCGACCGGCCGGACGTCGTCTTCCCGGCGCTGCACGGGTCCTACGGGGAGGACGGCGCGGTGCGCGATGTGCTGGACCTGCTCGGCATCCCGTACGTGGGCTCCGGTCCGGACGCTTCGCGGACCGCCTTCGACAAGCCGATGGCGAAGGCGGTGCTGCGCGCCGCCGGGGTGCGGACCCCCGACTCGGTGGCCCTCCCCCACGACACCTTCCGGGACCTGGGCGCGTCCGCCGTCCTGGAGGCGATCGTCGCGCGGTTCGGACTCCCGCTGTTCGTGAAGCCCGCTCGCGGCGGCTCGGCGCTCGGCGCCTCGGTCGCACGTACCGTCGAGGAGCTGTCCTCGGCGATGGTGGGGGCGTTCTCGTACGGCGACGTGGCACTGGTCGAGACCTACCTCGAAGGAACCGAGGTCGCGGTGTCGGTCGTGGACACCGGATCGGGTCCGGAGGCACTGCCGATCGTCGAGATCGTGCCGGACTCCGGGGTGTACGACTACACGGCCCGCTACACGGCCGGAACGACGGAGTTCTTCGTCCCCTCCCGACTCGATCCGGAAGCCGCTCAGGCGGCCGCACAGACGGCTCTGACGGCCCACCAGGTCCTGCGGCTGCGCGACGTCTCGCGTACGGACCTCATCGTCGACGCCGCGGGCACCGCGTGGTTCCTGGAGTCCAACGTCGCTCCGGGGATGACCGAGACGAGCCTGCTGCCCCAGGCGGTCGCCGCGGCCGGCCTCGACGCGGGCGTCCTCTACCGGGAGTTGCTGCACCGGGCGGTGTCGCGTTCCACGTGAAACGCGGATGCGCCGAAGCGCCGAGGTACGAATGTGCCGAGGCGTCGGGGGGCTCGGTTCCACGTGAAACATCGGCGCACCGAGGGGTACCGAACAGTGCCTCGTGGCCCGGGCACCCGGGTCACGAGGAGCGCGCGGCGCGACACCCGTGACGTGTTCCACGTGAAACGTCGGGTCTCGGATGCACGGTGACAATGCCCAGGGCCCCACGGACGATGTCCGTGGGGCCCTGGGCATTCCCGACCCGGTCCGCCCGGCGTCGGTTCGCGCTCCGGCTATCCCGCAGCCGACTCCGCATCGTCCGACGTACGGCTGCGCAGGCGCGCGAGCACCCGCTCCTCCCCCGGCGCCATGACCGAGAGGATGCGCTCCAGGTCCTCCACCGTCGCGAACTCGACGATGACCTTGCCCTTCTTCTGACCGACGGCGATGCTCACGCTGGTCTCGAACCGGTCCTTGAGGCGGGTCTCCAGGTGGTCGATCTCCGCGGCCCGCCGCGTGCCCGCCCGCGCCCGGTTCTGCTTCTTCGGCTTCGCCGGGCCGTTGCGCTCCTCCTCGGCCTGTTGGAGATACACGATCTCCTCGACCGAACGCACCGACAGCTCCTCGGCGATGATGCGTTTGGCGAGCGCGATCTGCGCCTCGGGGTCCGACAGCCCGAGCAGCGACCGCGCATGGCTGGCGGACAACGTGCCGGCCTGCAGCTTGGACTGCACCTCCGGCGGCAGCCGGAGCAGCCGCAGCGTGTTGGTCACCTGAGGCCGCGACCGGCCGATGCGGGCGGCCAGTTCCTCCTGCGTGCAGTCGAAGTCCTTGAGCAACTGGTCGTAGGCGGCGGCCTCCTCGATCGCGTTGAGTTCCGAGCGGTGCAGGTTCTCCAGCAGCGCGTCGAGGAGCATCTTGTTGTCGTCGGTGGCCCGCACGATCGCCGGGATGGTGGTGAGCCCGGCGGCCTTCGAGGCGCGCAGCCTGCGCTCGCCCATGATGAGCTCGTACGCGTCGGCGCCCGTCTGCCGGACCACGATCGGTTGGAGCAGGCCCACTTCCCGGATGGAGTGGACCAGCTCACCCATCGGCTCTTCTTTGAAGTCGTCACGCGGCTGACGCGGGTTCGGCATGATCGCGTCGACCGGCAGCTCGGCGAAGAACGCCCCGTGCACGGTGGCGGGTTCGGCCGGCGCCGCGGGCTCGTCGGGCTCGTCGCGCGACACCGGGGTCGGCTCGGCCGGCACCACACTCCCCGGCACCACGCTTCCGGGCACCACCGGCCGCACGGGCTCGATGACCGCCGGAGCCGCCGGATCCGGGATGACCACGGGCCAGGACGTGGGCGACGTCTTGGGCTCGGGGAGCGTCGTGGCGAGTGCCGTTTCGACCGCCGCGGGCTGCTCGGACGAGGGGATCAGCGATGCGAGCCCCCGGCCCAGACCCCTGCGCTTCTCGTTCACTGTGCCCCCTTCGTTTCTGCGGCGATCCCACGAAGCGCGATCTCGCGCGCCGCCTCAAGATACGACAAGGCACCGCTGGATCCCGGATCGTAGGTCATCACCGTCTGCCCGTAACTGGGCGCCTCGGAGATCCGCACGGAACGCGGGATCGATGTGTTCAACACCTCGGCGGCGAAGTGGTCACGCACCTCCTGGGCGACCTGTGAGGCCAACCGGGTCCGGGCGTCGTACATGGTCAACAGGATGGTCGAGACGTGGAGTTGCGGGTTCAGGTGGCCGCGTACCAGTTCGACGTTGCGCAGCAACTGGCCCAGCCCCTCCAGCGCGTAGTACTCGCACTGGATCGGGATGACCACCTCGCGACCGGCCACCAGCGCGTTCACGGTCAGCAGACCGAGCGACGGCGGGCAGTCGATCAGGATGTAGTCCAGGGGCTGTTCGTACGCCTCGATGGCCCGCTGCAACCGGCTCTCCCGGGCCACCAGCGACACCAGTTCGATCTCCGCGCCGGCGAGGTCGATCGTCGCGGGGGCGCAGAACAGCCCCTCGACGTCCACCACCGGCTGCACGACCTCGGCGAGGTCCTTACCCTCGACCAGGACGTCGTAGATCGACGGCACGCTCGCGTGATGGTCTATCCCCAACGCGGTGGACGCGTTGCCCTGCGGGTCGAGGTCGACCACCAGGACGCGGGCGCCGTGCAGGGCGAGTGCGGCCGCGAGGTTCACGGTCGACGTGGTCTTGCCGACGCCGCCCTTCTGGTTCGCGACGACCATGACCCGCGTCTCCGCGGGCCTAGGCAGTCCCTCGGCGGCCGCCCGGCTGGTTTCGACGGCCTGGCGTGCGGCCCGCGCGATAGGGGTGTCGTCCACCAACTCCGGTTCGGTTTCACGTGAAACGTCGCCGGGGGCGGTGCCGGGACCACCCGGCGGATAGGGATCGCGAGGCCCCGGCACGGGGTCCGTCGGCGAGTCGTGGAATCCCCCGTGCGGCTGAGTGGGCAGGGCAGTTCCCCCTGCCGGCCCGCCCTGCCCGGGGGCGGTGACGTCGGACGACAACGGTCCACTCTCCTCTGCTGCCAGAACCCCGGCGGAGCCACGCGCCCCGTCGGCATTCTCAGAGACTGCCATGTTCGGCGGTCGTTGCGGGCGAGGGGAGCGAACCTGCTGGATCTTTGAAGCCTCCGGGACGCCGAGCTGCGCGGCCCATTTGCGCTTCCACGGAAGTCGTTTCACGTGAAACACGATGCCCGGCGCGATCACGAAGAGGCTTCGCGACACACCGGGCACTTACAACATGAGTCACATATCCGACGGATCGGATCAATCTCCGAACAATCGGTAGAACTCCGATCGGAGTGCGGTGGGCTCAGCCACGCCGCCCCGAACGGCCGCCGCGGGTCGAACCCTTGGCGCCGGTACGGCCGTTCCTCGCGGCCTTGCGGGCTCCCCGGGCGGGGGGACGTACGACTTCACCCATCCGGACGCGTACAACGGTGGTCAGCGGGTCCACGATGCCCTCCCCCACCTGGACGACGTCCCAGCCGACCGCACCGAGCTTGCGCAGATCCGCCTCGGACTCCTGCAGCTCCGCAGCCGCGGTGTCCCCCTTCAACGCCAGCATTTCGCCCCCGGAGCGCAGCAACGGCAGGCCCCAGCCCGCGAGTCGGGACAGCGGTGCGACGGCCCGGGCGGTCACCACATCGGAGGCGATGCTGCCGCGTACCTCCTCGGCACGACCACGCAGCACCTCGACGTGGTCGAGGCCCAACTCGCGTACCACCTCGTCGAGGAAGGTGGTACGCCGCAGCAACGGCTCCACCAGCGTGATCCGCAGGTCCGGGCGCACGAGTGCCAGCGGAATGCCGGGAAGCCCGCCACCGGACCCCACGTCGTGCACCACGGCACCTTCGGGCACCAGCTCGGCGAGCACGCCGCAGTTGAGCAGATGGCGCTCCCACAGGCGCGAGACCTCCCGGGGGCCGATCAGCCCACGACGCACCCCTATGTCGGCCAGGATGTCGGCGTAGCGCACCGCGAGGCCGAGGTTGTCACCGAACAGGCGCGCCGCCGCGTCCGGCGCCTCGGGGGCCCGCTCGGCGGGCTCCCCGGCACCACGCTTCGGCCGCCCGCCCGGGGACGTCTCGTCCTCCACGTGGCCGTGCTCGCCGGAGGACGGCCCGCCGGCCTCCCGGCCGGCCTCACCCGGCGTCTCGCCCTTGCCGGAGCCGTGCGCGTCCTGAGGGCGGCCGTCGGACCCCTTGCTTGCCTCACCCGCTGTCTCGTGTTCCACGTGGCTGTGCCCGCCCGGGGGACAACCCCCGGACCCCTTGCTTGCCTC